>NZ_DASVNN010000071.1:0-10374 GCF_036383835.1 Ramlibacter sp. | reverse complement strand
GCGCGGGCAAACACGCAGCGAGTTCGGTCGCGGGGGCCGCCTGCCCGGGCCTCGCAGGTTTGCCGAGCGCCGCAGGCGCGAAGGACGCCATGCCAGCGCGACTCCGGCCCCGCCCGTGCGGGGGCTGGCAGCCGGCGCGATGCGAAAAAGCGGGAAGCGGCGCGAAAGCGCCGCTTCAAAGACAGAAAGCTCTGGGTCCCCGCCTACGCGGGGATGACGCAGGACGCAGGATGACGGGCTACTGCTTCTTCAGCGCCGCCTCCGTGATCCCGCTCAGCGTGCCGCGCGTCGTGATCACTTCCGGGTCCAGCATCACCTCGATCAGCGTGCCCTGCTTGCGCTCCAGCGCGGCGAGCAGCGCCGGCTCGAACTCCGCGGTGCGCGTGATGCGCACGCCCTCGTAGCCGTAGGCCTTGGCGAGCCCGACGAAGTCGGGGTTCGCCAGGCGGGTGCCGGCGCCTTCGGTGCGCTTGGGGTACTCGCGCTCCTGGTGCATGCGAATGGTGCCGTACATGCCGTTGTTCAGCAGCACGATGATCGAACGCGCGCCGCACTGCGAGGCCGTCGCCAGTTCCTGGCCGTTCATCAGGAAGTCGCCGTCACCGGCCATCGTCAGCGCGACGCGGCCCGAGACGATGTTGGCCGCGATGCCCGCCGGCACGCCGTAGCCCATCGCGCCCGAGGTCGGCGCGAGCTGCGTCTTGTGGCCCTTGACGAGGCCATGGTGGCGGAAGAACCGGTGCGTCCACGACGCGAAGTTGCCGGCGCCGTTGGTGATCAGCGCGTCCTCGGGCAGGCGCTTCTGCAGCACGGACACGATCGCCGGCATGTCGATGTCGCCCGGCAGTTTCTGCGGCTTGAGGTTCTCGAGGTAATCGGCGTTGGCCGACGCGGCCCACTCGCTGCCCCACGGCACGTCCGGCGGCGCCGTCAGAACCTCGAGCGATCGCGCCGCGGCGTTCATGGTGGCGTTGATCGCGAGATCGGCCTGGTACACCCGGTTCAGCTCCTCGGCGCTCGCGTGGATGTGCACCAGCTTCTGCTTCGCCTTGGGCGGCGTCAGCAGCGTGTAGCCACCGGTGGTCATCTCGCCCAGGCGCGGGCCGATCGCCACGATCAGGTCGCAGTCCTTGATGCGCGCCGCGAGTTTCGGGTTGATGCCGATGCCGACGTCGCCGGCGTACAGCGGATGGTGGTTGTCGAAGGTGTCCTGGAAACGGAAGGCATTGCCCACCGGCAGCTTCCAGTTCTCGGCGAAGCGCTGCAGCGCCTGCGCCGACTGCGGCGTCCAGCCGCCGCCGCCCGCGATCACGAAGGGCTTCTTCGAGGCGAGCAGCATCTCGCGCAGCGTGCGCAGCGCGCCCGGGTCGCTCCAGGACTCCACCGCTTCCACGCGCGGCAGGGGACGCGACGCCGTGGACTTCGTCAGCATGTCCTCCGGCAGCACCAGAACCACCGGGCCGGGCCGGCCGTTCATGGCGGTGGCGAAGGCGCGCGCCACGTACTCGGGGATGCGGTCGGGATCGTCGATCCGCTCCACCCGCTTGGCCATGCCCTTGGTGCTCGGCCCGAAGAAGTTGTTGTATTCGACTTCCTGGAAGGCCTCCCGGTCGCGCTGGTCGCTCGCCACGTCGCCGACGAACAGCACCATGGGCGTCGAATCCTGGAAGGCCGTGTGCACGCCGATGGTGGCGTTGGTGGCGCCGGGACCGCGCGTCACGAAGCACACGCCCGGGCGGTTGGTCATCTTGCCCGCGGCCTCGGCCATGAAGGCGGCGCCGCCCTCCTGCCGGTTGATCACGAATTCGATACGCTCGCGGTATTTGTGGAAGCCATCGAGCACGGCGAGGTAGCTCTCGCCGGGCACGCCGAAAGCGTGCGTCACGCCCTGCGCCACGAGGCATTCGACGATCAGGTGGCCGGCGAGCTGGGGTTCCTGGGTCATGGTGCTTCTTGACTTGATTAACTGATTGGTGAATTATCGGCCATGGCCCGAGACCCCAGCCCTGCCAACGAAGAACGCGTGCGCGACGCCGATCGCTCGCAGAGCACCATCTTAGCCGCCGCCCGCGACGAGTTCGCGGAATACGGCCTGGGCGGCGCCCGCGTGGACCGCATCGCCGAACGCGCCGGCCTCAACAAGCGCCTGATCTACTACTACTTCGACGACAAGGAACGGCTGTTCCAGGAAGTGCTGGAGCACGCCTATCGCGACATCCGCGCCGAGGAGGCGCAACTGCGCCTCCTGGACCTCGATCCGCCCACGGCGGTGCGCAGGCTGGTGGAGTTCACCTGGAACTACTACCTCGCGCATCCCGAGTTCCTGACCCTCCTGAACAGCGCCAACCTCCACAAGGCGCGGCACCTCGCCGAGTCCAGGCGCGCCCGCGAGCTGAACTCGCCCTTGATCGAGACGCTCGCCGCCGTGCTCGAACGGGGACGCCGCGAGGGCACCTTCCGCGGCGGGGTCGACCCCGTGCAGTTGTACGTGTCGATCGCCGGCATGGCGTACTTCTACCTGTCCAACAGCTACACGCTCTCGGCCATCTTCGGCCGCGAGCTGCTCGCGCCCAAGGCCCGCAGCGAACGCCTGTCCCACATGACGGACGTGATCCTGGGCTATCTCCTGCACGACTGAAACCCCGCGGCCCGGCGGGGCTTGCCAGCGGCCTTCGTGCGACCCATAATTCACCAACTAGTGAATTAAACGTTCCATCCACCACAGGAGACAAGCCCGTGAAGTCCACCCGCCGCGCCCTGGCGCTCGCCGCCGTCGCCCTCGCCCTGCCCCTCGCCGCCCCGGCGCAGTCCGGCTACCCGAACAAGCCGATCCGGGTGGTGGTGCCCTTCGCCGCCGGCAGCACCACGGACATCATTGCCCGCGCCATCACCGACAAGATGAGCCAGAGCATGGGCCAGCAGCTGGTGGTGGAGAACCGCGCCGGCGCCAGCGGCACCATCGGCCAGGCCGTGGTGGCACAGGCCGCGCCCGACGGCTACACGCTCATGGTCCACTCGTCGTCGCACACGGTCAGCCCGCACACCTTCGCGAAGCTGCCGTTCGATACGGTGGCCGACTTCGCGCCCGTCACGCCGATCTCCGCCACGCCCAACGTGCTGGTGATCTCCCCGGCGAAGAACATCAAGTCGCTGAAGGACCTGCTGGCCGCCGCGCGCGCCAAGCCGGGCAGCATGAACTTCGCCTCCGCGGGCCAGGGCAGCGCCACCCACCTGAATGCCGAGAAGTTCAAGCTGGCCGCCAAGATCGAAGCGCAGAACATCCCCTTCAAGGGTTCCGCCGAAGCCGTGACCGAGGTGGTCGCCGGCCGCGTCGACTACTACTTCTCCCCGATCGCCCCGGTGATCGGCCAGATCCGCAATGGCCAGCTGGTGCCGCTCGCGGTCGGTTCCGCCAAGCGTGCGAGCGCCCTGCCCGAAGTGCCGACCACCGCCGAAGCCGGCGTGCCCGGCTCCGAGTTCAATTTCTGGATCGGCATGTTCGCCCCCGGGAAGACGCCCAGGGAGATCGTCGACCGCCTGAACGCCGAGGTGGTGAAGGCCCTCGCCACGCCGGAAGTGAAGGAGCGATTCGTCGCGCTCGGCGCCGACGCCTGGACGCTGAAGCCGGCCGAGTTCGACGCCTACGTGCGTGACGAGATCAGGAACAACGCCGGGCTGGTCAAGGCCGCCGGCCTCGAAGTGCACAAGTAAGCCAAGGAACCCTTCATGCCGACCCAAAGACTCGGAATCATCATGCACGGCGTCACCGGACGCATGGGCATGAACCAGCACCTGATCCGCTCCATCGTGGCGATCCGCAACCAGGGCGGCGTGACGCTCTCCAACGGCGACAAGGTCATGCCCGACCCGATCCTGATCGGCCGCAACGCCGAGAAGATCGAGGCGCTCGCGAAGGCGCACGGCATCGCGCGCTGGGGCACCGACCTCGATGCCGCGCTGGCCAACCCGGACGACACCGTGTTCTTCGACGCCGGCACGACGCAGATGCGCCCCAAGCTGCTGGCCCGGGCGCTGCGCGCGAAAAAGCACGTGTACTGCGAAAAGCCGATCGCCACCACGCTGGGCGAGGCGGTGGAGATCGCCAAGGTGGCGCAGAAGTCCGGCCTGAAGCATGGCGCGGTCCAGGACAAGCTGTTCCTGCCCGGGCTGCGCAAGCTGGACATGCTGCGGCGCGCCGGCTTCTTCGGCCGCATGCTGTCGCTGCGCCTGGAGTTCGGTTACTGGGTGTTCGAGGGCGACCTGCAGCCGATCCAGCGCCCCAGCTGGAACTACCGCGCCGAAGACGGCGGCGGCATGATCCTGGACATGATGTGCCACTGGCGCTACGTGCTGGACAACCTGTTCGGCGAAGTCCAGTCCATCACCTGCCTGGGCGCCACCCACATCCCGCAGCGCTGGGACGAGAACGGCCAGCCTTACCAGTGCACGGCCGATGACGCCGCCTACGCGATCGCCGAACTCAAGGGCTTCGACGGCGAACCCATCGTGGCGCAGCTGAACATGTCCTGGGCCACCCGCGTCAACCGCGAGGACCTGGTCACCTTCCACGTCGACGGCACGCACGGCTCCGCCGTCGCCACGCTCACGGGGTGCAAGGCGCAAAGCCGCGTCAACACGCCGCGCCCCGTCTGGAATCCGGACGTGAAGCAGACCATGCAGTTCACCGAGCAGTGGCAGGACGTGCCCGACACGCAGGTCTACGACAACGGCTTCAAGATCCAGTGGGAGGCCTTCATCCGCCACGTGGTGGAGAACGAGCCGTACAAGTGGACCCTGCCGGAAGGCGCCAAGGGCGTGCAGCTGGTGGAAGCCGCGCTGCAAAGCTGGAAGGAACGCCGCTTCGTCGACGTTCCGGCCCTGCAGTTCTGAGGACGACGCCATGGCCCTGACCCTGAAGCTGCCCTCCGCCGGCGGCAAGCTGGAGACGTACACGCTGCGCGGCACGGCGCCGGTGAAGCCCGCCGCAGGCGTGAAGTTCAACCGCATCGCCTATTCCGCCGCGCACGTGGTGGCCGATCCGCTGGCGGCCATCGACCCGTGGCTGCAAAGCGCGGTCGACTGGGACGCCACCATCGCCTACCGGCAGCGGCTGTGGTCGCTGGGCCTGGGCGTGGCCGAAGCGATGGACACCGCGCAGCGCGGCATGGGCCTGGACTGGCCCACCTCGCTGGAACTGATCCGCCGCTCGCTCGATGCGGCGCGCGACGTCCCGGGCGCGCTGGTCGCGTCGGGCTGCGGCACCGACCACTTGGCACCCGAGGACGCGAAGAGCGTCGACGACGTGATCCGCGCCTACGAGGAACAGATGGCGGCCATCGAGAAGCTCGGTGGCAAGCTGATCGTGATGGCCAGCCGCGCGCTGGCCCGCGTGGCCCGGTCGCCGGCCGATTACGAGAAGGTCTACGGCCGCATCCTGTCGCAAGCGAAACAGCCTGTGATCCTGCACTGGCTCGGCGACATGTTCGATCCGGCGCTGGCGGGCTACTGGGGCACGCAAGACGCCGACGCCGCGATGGACACGGCGGTCGGCATCATCGCCGCGCATGCTTCCAAGGTCGACGGCATCAAGATCTCCCTCCTGGACAAGGACAAGGAGATCGCGATGCGCCGGCGCCTGCCCGCGGGCGTGCGCATGTACACGGGGGATGACTTCAACTACGCCGAGCTGATCGCCGGCGACGGCTTCGGCCGCGAGGCGGTGCATGGCAAGAGCGATGCGCTGCTGGGGATCTTCGACGCCATCGCGCCCGCCGCGAGCGCCGCGCTGGGCGAGCTCGCCCGGGGCAACATCGAAAGGTTCCACGCGATCCTGGGGCCGACGGTGCCGCTCTCGCGTCACATCTTCACGGCGCCCACCCGCTTCTACAAGACCGGCGTGGTGTTCATGGCCTGGCTCAATGGCCACCAGTCGCACTTCACCATGGTGGGCGGCCAGCACAGCACGCGCAGCCTGCCGCACCTGGCGGAACTGTTCCGCCTCGCCGATGCCGCCAACCTGCTGGAGCAGCCGGAGCTCGCCGCCAGGCGCATGAAGACGCTGCTGGCGCTGCACGGGGTCGAGTGATGCGCGACTTCTCGCAGGACCACCGCTGGCTGTCGATCAACACCGCCACGCTGCGCAAGAGCCGCGGCGAGGACCTGCCGCTGCCGGAGATCCTCGACGCCTGCGCGCGGCTCGGCATCCGCGCCGTGTCGCCCTGGCGCGACCAGGTTTCGGCGGCGGGCCTGTCCAACGTTTCGAAGCAGGTGCGCTCGCTCGGCCTGGAACTCTCGGGCTACTGCCGCGGTGGCATGTTCCCCGCGGCCGGCGCGGCGGGCCTGAAGGCCGCGCGCGACGACAACCGCCGCGCCGTCGACGAGGCGGCGGAACTGCGGGCCGCCTGCCTGGTGCTGGTGGCCGGCGGGCTGCCGGGCGCGCTGCAAGGCAAGGCAGCGCACAAGGACATCGCGCTGTCCCGCTCGCAGGTGCGCGACGGCATCGCCGAGTTGCTGGATTACGCGAAGCAGGCCCGCATGCCGCTGGCGATCGAGCCGCTGCACCCCATGTACGCGGCCGACCGGGCGTGCGTGAATACGATGGAACAGGCGCTGGACCTCTGCGACGAGCTCGACCCGAAGCGCAGCGGCGCCCTCGGCCTGGCCGTCGACGTGTACCATGTCTGGTGGGACCCCAAGCTGCAGCAGCAGATCGAACGCGCAGGCCAGGACCGCCTGCTCGCTTTCCACGTCTGCGACTGGCTCACGCCCACGACCGACCTGCTGAACGACCGCGGCATGATGGGTGACGGCGTGATCGACATCCCCCGCATCCGCGGCTGGATCGAGGCGCAGGGCTTCGCCGGCTACAGCGAGGTCGAGATCTTTTCCACCGGGAGCTGGTGGAAGAAGCCGCACGAGCAGGTACTGGAGACCTGCATCGCGCGGCACAAGTCGGCTGTCTAGGTCTCGTCATCCCCGCGGAGGCGGGGACCCAGGCATCCGGAGCGGCGCGGGCGCGCCGCTTTCAAACCGTGATTACTGCACAGGCTGCAGGCCCGGACGCGCGCCGGTGCCCTGCGCGGGACGGCTGCTCGGGCCGGTCGCCGCTTCGATCTCGCCGGACAGCTGGCCGCCCTCTTCGATCACCACCTTGCCGTAGCGCACCTTGCCGGTGACCTTGCCAGTGGAAAAAATCACGAGCTTCTGGCGCACCGTCAGGTTGCCGTCGAACAGGCCGCGGATCTCGGCCACGTCGATCTCGGCGGAACCCTTGAAGGAACCGCGCTCGGAAATCTGGATCACGCGCGAATCCATCGTCGCTTCCACCGAACCTTCGACCACCAGCGTGTCGCAGTCGGTGATCTCCACGCCCTTCAGCTTGATGTTCGGGCCGACGGTCAGCTTGCTCTCGCCTTCCTTGGTGGTGGACGTGACGGGAGCGGTCTGCTGCGTGGCGGCGGGGGCGGCGACCGGCGCCTGGCCCGCGGCGGCAGCGGCGTTCGGGCTCACGCCCGGACGGGGATAGGAGTCCTCGCGCTTGGGATTGTTGCTGTTGAAAAACGGTTGCAGGGCCATGAAGCGGTTTCCTCTGAGTGAATGGGAAGCGAACAGGCGCAGATGCTACGCAAGGGTCCCATTACAAGTTGGCCGCGCAGAGCAAGAGAGGTAACGAATGGCGTTGCAGCGCGCCGACGTTCCATGCGCTTCCGCCCTATCGCGTGCAGGGCTTCCTTGCGCAAGAAGCCGCGACCACGCACGATGCATGGAGGACGGAGGGCAGGCGAATGAGGAATGGGCTGCGTGCGTGGTGGTGTGCGGCGGCACTGCTGGCCGCGATGACGGCCGCGCCGGCGACGGCGCGCGACATGGAAGCGTTCGAGGTCAGCGCGGGCAACCTGCTGGTGGTGCTGCGCGAATCGCCGGGCGCCAACAAGCAGGACGAGACGCTGCGGCCCTTCGGCAAGATCAGCGCCCGCACGCCCGACGGCCGCGAAGTGGAGTTCGAGGCCAGCTGGTTCCAGTACCTCGGCGACATGCACCTGCGCCTCGTCTTCGACGGCGAACGCCGCGTGCAGAGCGCCGTCCCCGAGGACCTGCAGAAGCTGCACCTCACGCCCGAGGAAGCCCTGGCGCGCGCCGTGCACAACCTGCGGAATCGCTACGGCAGGCCGGTGGCCGAGCCATACAGCGGCGGACTGATGCAGGTGCACGGCAACGCCCCCGAGTTGGACAGCAGCTATTTCCTCGACCGCGATTTCTGGACCGAGCAGCTGCGCCGCTATCCGGCCGGCGTGGTGGCCGCGGTGCCGGGACGCGGCGGCCTGGTGTTCGCACGGGCCGACGACGAATCGGCCGTGGCCATGCTGCGATTCAGCGTGGCGGCCCAGTTCGCGAGCAACTCGGACACGCGGATCTCCTCCGGGCTGTACCTGTTCAAGGACGGCCGCTGGACCGTCTTCCAGCCGCCGCAGCCGGCGGCGGACTGAAGCACCGCTGCGCCCGCCGCAGCGATTCCAGCCCCCGGGTGCTAGTCTGCGGCCATGCAACGCCGCACGCTGCTGCGCTCGTCCCTGCTGCTGGCCGCCACGCCCGCGCTGGCGCAGGCGCCGCTGCACATGCGCGCGATCCCTGCCACGGGCGAGCAGATCCCGAGCGTCGGCCTGGGCACCTGGATCACCTTCAACGTGGGACAGGACCCGCCCGCGCGCCTGCAGTGCGTGGACGTCATGCGGGCGTTCTTCGAGGCCGGCGGACGCCTCGTCGACTCCTCGCCCATGTACGGATCGTCGCAGGGTGTCGTCGGCGACGGCATGCGCCTGCCGGGTGCGCGGCAGCGGGTGTTCTCCGCCGACAAGGTCTGGACCGGCTCCGACGGCGCCGCGCAGGTGGAAGCGTCGCGCGCGCTGTGGCAGGTGCCGCGCTTCGACCTGCTGCAGGTCCACAACCTGCTCGCCTGGGAGAAGCAGCTCGCGCTGCTGCAGCGGATGAAGGAGCGCGGCCAGGTCCGCTACGTCGGCATCACCACCTCGGAAGGACGGCGCCACCGCGAGTTCGCGCAGGTGATGCGCACGCACCAGCTCGACTTCGTCCAGTTCACCTACAACCTGGTCGATCGCGAAGTGGAGCGGGACCTGCTGCCGCTCGCGGCGGACCGCGGCATCGCGGTGCTGGCGAACCGTCCCTTCCAGGAAGGCGAGCTGCTGCGGCGCCTGCAAAGGCATCGGCTGCCGGCCTGGGCCGCCGAGATCGAGTGCACCGGCTGGGCCCAGTTCGCGCTCAAGTTCATCGTCAGCCATCCTGCCGTGACCTGCGCGATCCCGGCGACGCGCCGCGTCGACCACGTGCGTGAGAACCTCGCCGCCGGCCGCGGCCGCCTGCCCGACGAGGCGATGCGCCAGCGCATGGCGCAGCACGTGGCTGGCCTATGACCGAGTGGTGGAGCTACGGTCTTTCGGATTTCCTGATGTTCTCGCCGCAGGCCTATTGGCGCCTGGTGGCGCGCCACAACGCCGCCTGGTGGCCGGCGCAGCTCGCGGGCGCGGCCGCCTGCCTCGCCCTGCTGTGGATCGCGCTGCGCGGCGGGTCCGCGCGCGTTGCGCTGGCGATCGTCGCGATCGCCTGGGGGTTCACCGGCTGGGCGTTCCATCGGGAACGCTACGCGGAGATCTTCCTCGGTGCGCCCTGGGCAGCGGCGGCCTGCGGCGTGGAGGCAGCGCTGTTGGTCGCTGCGATGTTCGCGGCCGGCGTCGCGCCGGCACCGCGTGCGCGCCAAGCCGGCATGTCGTTGACCGCGATCGCGCTGCTCTTCCCGCTGCTGTCCTTCGCCCAGGGACGCAGCTGGCCGGAGGCGGAGGTGTTCGGCTTCCTGCCGGACCCGACCGCGCTGGCGACGCTCGGGACGCTGCTCGCGGTGGCGATGCCCGCCCGGCGCCGCATCGCCCTGGCCATCGTGCCGCTGCTGTCGCTGGCGTTCGGCCTCGCGACGCGCTGGCTGGTCGCCTGAGTCAGTACGGCACGCTGTAGCGGTAGCCGCGGAAACGCAGCACCGCGGTGCGCGCGCGGATCTGTTCCAGCACCAACCCAGGCGCGACTTCCGCGCCTTCGTTGACGACCTGGCCGCCCACGATCAGCAGGCGCTGCGCGGCATTCTCCGAATGCACGCCGCCGGAGATCGAGAGCTTCGGAAGTTCGCGCTGGATATCGGCCGGCAGTTCCGCGACGGCCAGGATGCGTTCGGCTGCAGGTGGCGCCGCAGGGACAGCCACCGGTGCCGGTGCAGCGGCGGGCACAGGCACAGGTGCAGGGGTCGTCACCACGGCGGCGACCGGCGCTTCCACCTTGGTCGCCACGCGCTCCGGCGCGCGCACCACCGCG
>NZ_DASVNN010000070.1:0-42803 GCF_036383835.1 Ramlibacter sp. | reverse complement strand
AGCCCGGCGGACCTGGAGACGATCGTCAACCAGGCCGGCATCACCGCGGTGCAGGCGGGCGACCTGATCGACGCCGACACGCTGATGCAGGCCGGCGAGCGCGTGCTGGTGGGCAACGTCAACGGCAACACCACCAAGGAGCGCGAGCGCGACCGCCGCATCATCGCGATCCACGAGTGGGGCCACTTCCTCGTCGACTTCGAGCTGGAGCGCAAGAAGGCCGGCGGCGACTGGGAAAAGATCCTCGGCGAGATGAAGACCATCAAGATCTCGCTGAAGGCCAACCCGCGCAACAACGCGCTGGGCTTCGTCTTCCACAAGCAGGGCAACAACCTGCTGAAGACCAAGTCCGACATCGAGCACGACGTGCGCGTGCTGCTGGGCGGCATGGCCAACGAGGAACTGTTCTTCGGCGAGGAGGGCACCACCAACGGCGCCCACAACGACATCACGCGCGTCACCAAGCTGCTGCACCACGCGGTGGCCGAGATGGGCATGTACCGCAAGACGCGCCTGAACTTCGGCGCGCTCAACGAGGGCAGCAGCCGCACGGTGGACGAAGAGACCCGCTCGATCATGGAGATGCAGAGCGAGCGTCTCTACGGCGAGACCAAGGCCACGCTGGCGCGCCTGAAGCCGCTCACCGAGCACCTCGCGGGCAAGCTGATGGAGCAAAGCGAGATGAGCCTGAAGGATGCGCTGCACGAGATCCGCGCCTTCGAGGCGGCCTGCTTCACCTTCAACAGCAAGGTGGGCCTGAACGGCGCGACGAACAACGCGCTGCCGGCGTCCGACGAGGCGGCCTGAGCCGATCGAACGGCAAGTGAAAAGCGGCCCCGCAGGGCCGCTTTTTTTCTTCGTCATTCCCGCCTCCGCGGGGATAACGGGAGGCTTTACTTCTTGGGCGCGGCCGGCTTGGCCGGGGCGGCGGCGGCGTTCGGCGGCGGCACGCCCAGCTTCTTGGCGAAGCTGTCTTCCAGCGCGCGCAGCTTGGGCTCCACCTGCGGGCGGGTCTCGGCCACCAGCTTTTCCACCATGGTGCGCTGGATGTCGTTGCCGAGGGCGTTGAACTTGGCCAGCACCGGCGACTCCAGCAGCGTCGCGAGCTGCTTGAGTTCCTCCTCGCTGAACTTTTCCTCCAGCAGCGGGCCGACGGTGGTCGGCGCGAGCTTGACGGCGCGGTCGCGCACCATCGTGGAGGTGTCGTCCACGTACTTGCGGGCCTCGGCCTGCATCTCCTTGCCCAGGGCTTCGCGCTTGTCGGCGGCCACGCGCTGCTGCAGTGCCCCACCGGCGGCGTCCATCAGCGGGACGACCGAATCCTGCACCAGGGCACGGGCCATGTTCTCGATGCCGGGCTGCTGCACTTTCAGGATGCGCGCGACGGCTTCCTTCTTGCCCGGGGTGGATTGGGCCAGCGCGGGTGCGCTGGCTGCGGCGGCGATCGCGAGGATCAGCAGGGATTTCTGGAACATCGCGGCAGTGTAATGCCCCGACGTAACGCCCTCGTTACGGCCCCCCGCTACGCGGCCGGTCCTTCGCGGCGGCGGCGCGCGCCGATCCTGCGCATGCCGCGGCGCTCGGCGGGGTCGGCCGTCGCCACGGGCCGGGCGACCACCTCGGTGATGTCGACGGGCAGCGTCTGCTTCGGCCCGCGGTAATGGTCCCAGGCCTTCTTCGCGATGCCGGAAGTGACGGCGAAGACGAACAGCTTGCGCAGCAGCATGGTGAATCTCCCTGTTCGCCGCATCCTCGCCGCCGGCGCGCGGCGGGCCTGTAGTCGCAGCGCCCAGGCGGGGGCAGGACGCCCGCTACGCGGGGACAGCCGCATGCGCCCCCGGCAGGCGCAAGCCCGGCCGAGCGTCCTACGCCCCGCCAACACGTGGTCGCACGGCAGCGCGCTGGAGTGTCCTGCCGCGCCATCCCGGCGCCTCCACTAATCTGAACGCATCGGAAAAGGGGGATAAAGACCATGTCCGAAGACGCCAACAAGATGGGTACCGAGCAGCTCCTGATCCACCTGGAGCCCGAATGGGAACGCCGCAACTGGTGCAACTGGCTGGGATGCAGCGAGGACGAACTGGAGCACGCCGTGACCTATGTGGGCCACGACCCCGACAACGTGCGCCGCTTCCTGCGCCAGGCGCGCTGAAGCTCCGGGCGGGGCCGCCCGGAAAATCCATGTAGAACGGTTACCGCTTGTGTCCACGCGTCATGCGTGCCCGGCCGCGCCCTAGACTCTGGCCACGGTGGAAGACGGAATCCTGCATCTCGACGAGGCCCGTGCGCGCCAGCTGGTGCTGGTGCGCGCGATCGACGATGTGGATACGCAGGGCAAGCTGCTGAGCGAGCCCGAACGCGACCGGCTCGAGCAGGAAGCGGCTGAATCCAGCCGGCGCACGGCCGGCGCGATCGACTTCGGCGAATACCTGCAGCAGCGCGCGCGCCGCGTGCTGCAGGCCGTGGAGAACCGCAATCCGCGGGTGGCGGCGCTGCAGGACCGCGAGTCCTGGAGGCCCTGGCTGACCGTGGGCCTGCCGCTCGCCGCCGTCGTCCTGGGAACGGTCCTCGACCGCATCGACAACCCGCACCAGGTCAACATGCTGTCGCCGCCGCTGCTCGGCGTGCTGGCCTGGAATCTCGCGATGTACCTGCTGCTGCTGGTGTCGGCGGTGCTGCCGGCGCGCTGGTGGCAGCGCACGCCGGTGGCGGCCGTGCAGCGCTGGCTGTCGGGCGTGCCCGCGGGCCGGCGCCGCACCGGGCGCCTGCGCGCGGACGTCCTGGCGCGGTTCCACGAGCAGTGGCTGCGGGCCGCCGGCGCGCAGCAATGGCTCTGGTGGAAGCAGCTGCTGCACCTCTCCGCCGCCGGCTGGGCGCTGGGGCTCGCCTTCTCGATCGTCCTCGGCGGCGTGGTGCGCGAATACCGCGTCGGCTGGGAAAGCACGCTGCTGGGCGTGCAGCAGGTGCACGCCTTCCTCAGCGCGCTGTTCGCGCCCGTGGTGGCGCTGCTTCCGTTCGAGCCCTTCAGCGTGGGCGACCTGCAGCGCATGGCCTTCCGCTCCGGCGCCGACATCGGCGTCGACGAGGCGCGCCGCTGGGTGTGGATGTACGTCGCGCTGCTGTTCGTGGCGGTGATCGTGCCGCGCCTGCTGCTCGCGGCCTGGGCCGCCTGGCAGCGCCGGCGCCGCAGCCGCGCGATCGCGATCGACCTGCGCGATCCCTACTACGTGCAGGTGCTGGCGCGCGTGAGTCCGGCGCGCGTGACCTTCGCGATGGTCGCGGCGCAAGGACGCGGGCGCGAAGCCGTGATGCGGATGCTGCGGGAAGTCGCCGACCGCTCGCCAACGCGCGACCCCGAAGACTGGAACGTGCTGGGCACCGCGCGGGGCGACGTGCTGCGCGTGCTCGACGTGCCCCCCGGGTTCCGGCCGCCGGCGCCGGCGCTCGCCGCGCATGCGGGCGGCCCGGCCGCGGCGCAGGCCTGGCTGCAGGACCTGCTCGGTCGTTTCCGCGCGCCGGCACGGGCGCAGGAGCGCGACGCCGTGCATTCCGCGTTGTCCGAGACCGACGTGATGCTGGTGGTGCCCGGCCGCCCGGCGGACCTGCAGGAGCTGATGCGCCTGCTGCATTGGGTCGCGCAGCCCGCGATCGTGCTGGCGCCGCAGGACGCGCCGGATTACCGCTCCGCGGTGCATCGGCTGGGTCTCGCCGCCGACGTCCTGCCGCTGGAAGAGGCCGTGGGCCATTGGGGGCGCGATGCGCTGCTGCTGGACGCCGTGCTGGCACGCATCCCTTCGGGCAAGCGCGCCGGCTTCGAGCGGATCGCGGCGGCCTGGAAGGACCGCCAGGCGGCGCGCTTCGCCGAGGCGATGCGCATGCTGGCCTCGGAACTCGTGCGCGCGGCGCGCGACAGCGAGGAGGTGGGCAGCGCGCCGGTGAGCCTGCGCCAGCTGGTGAGCGCCGCCGAGCGCGACGTGGCGCAGCGTGCCCGCGAGGGCGCCCGGGCCGCGCTGCTGCAAAGGTTGCGCGCCGGCGAGGCGGCCTTCTTCGCGGAACTGGTGCAGTTGCATCGCAGCGGCACGCCCCTGGCGCCCGTGCCCGCGGCGCGCGTGGACGGCGGCTTCACCGAGCACCAGCCCGTCGACACGCCGCAGGCCGGCATGGCCGGCGCCGCCACGGGCGCGGCGATGGGGGCCGGGCTGGACCTGCTCACTGGCGGCCTGACGCTGGGGGCGGCGACGGCGCTGGGCGCGCTGATCGGCGGCGGCACCGCCTTCGCCGCCGCGGCCTGGCGCAATCGCTCCAGCGTCAGCGGCCAGCCGCAGGTGCAGCTGGGCGACGAGCTGCTGCAGAACTTCACCGAGGGCCTGCTGCTCGCCTACCTGGTGGTGGCGCACCGAACCGTGCGCGAAGGCGAGGAAGCAGCGCCCGCGGCCTGGCGCAGCGAGGTGATCGCCGCGGTGGAGGCGCGCCGCATGGAGCTCGCCGCGCGCTGGCAGCAGGCGCGCATCGCGGGCGATCCGGCGACCGCCGTCTCGCCGCTCGCGTTCGAACTGGAAGAGATCGCGCGGGGATTGCTCGCCCGCGTCTAGGGCGGCGCCTGCCTAGCCGGCGTTCTTCGCCGCGGCTGCCGCGCGCAGCAGCTCCTCCACCGCCGGCAGTTCCGCCGGTTTCGTGAGGTGCCGGTCGAAGCCGGCTTCGCGCGTGCGCTGGCGGTCGTCCTGCGTGCCCCAGCCGGTGAGCGCCACCAGCAGCGTCTTCTGCATGTTGGGCAGCAGGCGCATGCGCCGGGCGACGTCGTAGCCGGTCATGTCGGGCAGGCCGATGTCGAGGAACACCACGTCGAGCGGCTGGGACTGCGCGAGCTGCAGGGCCTCGGCGCCGTTGTGCGCGATGTGCGCGGCGTGGCCCTCGATGTCCAGCAGCACGCCGAGGCTTTCGGCGGCGTCGGTGTTGTCGTCGACGACCAGCACCTGGAGCTGGCCGGGTTTGGTGGTTGCGGAAGCGGAGCTGGACTCTGGGTTCATGTCTTTTCCCTCCGAAAGCGGCAGGCGCACGCTGAATGTGCTGCCTTCGCCGGCGCCGGGGCTGGCGGCCGACACGCTGCCGCCATGCAGCGCCACCAGGCTCTGCACCAGCGACAATCCGATGCCGAGTCCGCCCTGCGGCTTGCCCGCGCCGGGCACCTGGGCGAACATCTCGAACACCTTGGTCAGGGCCTCGGGTTCGAGCCCGATGCCATTGTCCGTCACGGACAGGACCGCCTCGCCGTTTTCCACCCCGACCCTGAGGGCGATGCGGCCCCCCTGCGGCGTGTACTTGGCGGCATTGTTCAGGAGATTGCTGACCACCTGCGCGATGCGCGTGGGATCGGCGTCGATGGGCAGCGGCTGCGGCGGGACCTCCACCGTGAGCTTGTGGCCGCTGGAGTCGACCAGCGAGGCGCTGGTCTCCACCGCGGTCGCGATGATGTCCTTCAAGTCGATGCGCTGGCGGCGCAGTTCGACCTTGCCAGTGCTGATGCGCGCCACGTCCAGCAGGTCGTCGACCAGGTGGACCATGTGCTGGATCTGCCGCTCCATCATCAGGCGCGTCTTTTCCATCAGCTCCGGCTTGCTGCCGGCCATGCGCATCAGGTGCAGGCCGTTGGACAGCGGCGCGAGGGGATTGCGCAGCTCGTGCGCCAGCGTCGCCAGGAACTCCGTCTTGCGCCGGTTGGCGTGGGCGAGCTCCTCGTTGAGCCGCCGCATGTCCTGTTCGGCGACGAGCCGCTGCGTGATGTCGGAGAACAGCACCGCGACCAGGTCGCTGCCGGGGCCGCCCAGCCGCGTGGCATAGACGTCGAACCAGCGGTTCATCGCCTTGGCCTCCTGCACGAAGCGGGTGGCCTCGCCGGACCGCGCCACGCGGTCGTAGATCTCGAACCAGTGCGCGTCGTGGCCCGGCACCATGTCGCGCACCGTC
This sequence comes from Ramlibacter sp., assembly GCF_036383835.1. Classification (GTDB taxonomy): domain Bacteria; phylum Pseudomonadota; class Gammaproteobacteria; order Burkholderiales; family Burkholderiaceae_C; genus Ramlibacter. Next base: position 36,839 of record NZ_DASVNN010000070.1, on the reverse strand, counting down.
TTGCCGACCGCATCGGCGAGCCCGGTGTGGCTTGCGAAGGCCTCGTTCGCTTCCTCGAAGCGGTAGTCGCGCACGCTGCCGGGGGCGTCGCGCAGCAGCTTGATCACGCAGAAGCCTTCGTCGATCGACTCGAACAGCGCCCGGTAGCGCTCTTCCTTCGCTTCTAGCTTCTGCTCGAAGTCGCGCCGTTCGCGGGCCCGCAGTTCTTCCTTGCTGCGGTACAGCTCGACGAAGACGCCGACCTTGGCCTTGAGCATCTCGGTGCGCAGCGGCTTGGCCAGGAAGTCGACGGCGCCGAGCGCGTAGGCCGAGCGCATCGCGTCGTCCGGATCGTCACCGGCCGTGACGAACAGGATCGGGGTGAAACGGGAGCGGGGCCGCGAACGGATCTCGCGCGCCACCTCGAAGCCGTCCATGCCGGGCATGCGCACGTCCAGCAGCACGGCGGCGAAGTCCTGCCTGTCGAGCGCGGCCAGCGCCTCGGGACCGGACTGGGCGCGCACCATGTCCACGCCCAGGGTATCCAGCGCGGCCTCCATCGCGAGCAGGTTCGCGGGCTGGTCGTCGACGAGGAGGATCTGGGCGGGGATGGCGGAATGTGGCACGGCGTGAATGGGCCGGACAGCGCACCGGCAGGCCGGAGTCTAAGGCTTGCCCGGACCACGGTTGGGCCGGGCGGTTCAGGTAGCGGAGTTGTCCTGCACGCGTGCCGGAAAACACCTCGCCGGCGCGCAGGGGCCGCTCCTACGGCAGAGCCATCGCCAATGGCTCATCATCCGCGCGCACGCCCATGAGACTCCGCACCCGCAACCGCATCGCCATCCACTGCGAGGAAGACTGTCCCCTCGCCGCCATCCTCCGGCCGCGCAGCGGCCCCGACCAGTGGGTCGTCGCGGAGCGTTACGAGATCTCGCCCACCGTGCCCGCCAGCGAGTACGTGGATGGCTTCGGCAACCTGTGCCAGCGCTTCACGTTGCCGCAGGGGGACAGCGTGCTCACGGTGGAACACGAGGTCGAGGTCGCCGAGCAGATCGCCGTGGACCGCCGCGCACCGCGCGTCCCGCCCGCGCAGCTGCCCGACGAAACGCTCGTCTACCTGCTGCAAAGCCGCTACTGCCCGAGCGACAAGATGGAAGAGCGCGCCAAGGCCATCGTGCAGGGCTGCGCCCCCGGCTACCCGCAGGCCCAGCGGATCGCCGAGTGGATCCGCGACAACATCGAATACAGCTATGGCGTGAGCGAGGAAAGCACCTGCGCGCTCGACACGCTGGACCAGCGCGCCGGCGTCTGCCGCGACTTCGCGCATGTCGGCGTGGCCCTGTGCCGCAGCCTGCTGCTGCCGGCGCGGGTGGTGGTCGGCTACCTGCACAAGCTCGACCCGATGGACATGCACGCCTGGTACGAGGTCTTCCTGGGCGGCCGCTGGTATGCCTTCGACGCGACCCAGGCCCGTCCGCGCGGGGGCCGCATCGTCGTCGCCCACGGGCGCGACGCGGCCGACGTGGCCTTCCTCTCCAACTACGGGCCGCTGGAGATCACGGACATGGAGGTGAGCGTCGTCGCCGTGTGAACGGCGCGCGCATGAAAAAGGGCCGGCAAGGCCGGCCCCCGGAACCAGGCAGCACCCGGCTTACTTCTTGGCGGCCTTCTCGTCGGCCGGAGTGACTTCCACCTTCGGCACCGTCAGCGTTTCCTTCTCCGTGTACACGCCCACCTTCGGAACGTTGACGTCCTTCTTCTCGGTCGTGACGTCCACGCTCGGGGCGGTGACGTCGTACTTCGGCAGCGTCACGTCGCCGTCCTGGGTCTTGGACACTTCGTACTTCGGGGCATCGACGTTGCCTTCCTGCGTCTTCTGCACGTCGCAGCCCACCAGGGCGAACGAGGCGGCGGACACCAGGCCGGCAATCACGAAAACGGTTTTACGCATGGCTAGACTCCCTTGGGTTTGTATGCCCGGAAGTATGGGCAGCCTCCGAAAGCCCGGCTGTAAGACCCGGACGGCATCGGCCGTCCGACGCGGACAACCCGATGTGCTTGGCGCGGACCTACGCGTCGAGGGACTGGCCCGACAGCACCTCGCTGAGCTTGGCATGGACTTCGGCGGGATCCGCAGGCTTGACCAGGTGGGCCACGAAGCCGGCCTCGGCGGAGCGGGCGCGGTCCTGCTCGCGGCCGTAACCGCTCAGCGCGAGCACCGGCAGGTCCCTGGACAGCGCGCGGCCGACGTCGATGCCGCTGCCGTCGGGCAGGCCCAGGTCCGTCAGCACCGCGTCGAACCGGCCCGCACGCGCGGTGCTCAGCGCCGCGGCGCAGGTCGCCACGTGCTGCACGACGTAGCCGTACTCCTCCAGGCACATCGCGAGCGCCACGGCCGCATCCTCGTTGTCCTCCACCAGCAGCACGCGCTTGCGGTCGCTCGCGGGGGTGTCGACCGGTACCCGATGGGCCGACGGCGACTGCGGCGCCGCCGCGCAGGGCAGGGTGATCGTGAAGGTCGCGCCGTGGCCGCGGCCCTCGCTGTTCGCGTGGATCTCTCCGCCGTGCTGCGCCATCAGGCCGTGCGCGATCGCGAGGCCGAGACCGAGGCCGCCGTAGCTGCGCGAGACCTCGGCATCCGCCTGCTCGAAGGGTCTGAAGATGCGCGGCAGCGCCTCGGGCGCGATGCCGATGCCGGAGTCGGTGCAGGCCAGCACGAAGTCGCCGCCGCGGTCTTCGGTGCGGATCAGGATGCGACCGCCCTCGGGGGTGAACTTGGCGGCGTTGCGGATGATGTTCCACAGCACCTGCTGCATGCGGGCCTGGTCCGCGTCGACATGGGGAGAGCGTGCATCGAGCTCCAGCTCGAGCCGGATGGACTTCTGCTCCAGCGTCTCCGCGACCATCGTGACGACGGCGCGGGCGAGGTGGTGCATGTCGACGTGCTCGCGGCGCAGGTTCACCTTGCCGGCGCCGATCGCCGTGAGATCCAGCAGGTCGTCGATCAGGCGGGCTTCCAGCGCCACGTTGCGCCGGATCATGGGCAGCAGGTCGCGGTGGCGCGCGTCGAGTTGCGCCGCCTTCTCCAGCACGTGCACCGCGGTGGTGATCGGGGCGAGCGGCGTGCGCAGCTCGTGCGACAGCACGGCGAGGAAACGGTCCTTCGCCTGGTTGGCGCGGTCGGCTTCTTCCTTGGCGGCGCGCAGCTTCTCCGCCGCGAGGTAGCCTTCGGTGCGGTCGTGCACCAGCTTGCAGAAGCCGCCCGGGCCGCCGTGCCGGTCGTCGAGTGCGGTGACCACGCCTTCGGCCCACAGCCGGCGGCCGTCCTTCGCCACCAGCCAGCGGTTGTCGCTGGCCTTGCCGCTGGCGCGGGCCTGCCGCAATTCCTGCTGCAACGCGCATTCGGGCTGCGCCTCGGGCGGGAACAGCAGGGCGGCGGACCGGCCGATCACCTCGCGGGCGTCCCAGCCGAACACCTCGCGCGCCGCGCGGTTCCAGGACTGGATGCTGCCGTCCTCGGCCAGCAGGATCACCCCGTAGTCGCGCAGCCCGTCGACCACCTTGGCGAAGGTGACGTCCGCCTGCTGCAGCTGGCGCTCGGCCTCCTCGCGAGCGCGCCGCTCGCGCACCTCGCGCATCGCGCGTTTGAGCACCGGCCCGAGGCGGGCGAGCCGCGCCTTGCTGACGTAGTCCGTCGCGCCGCGCTTGAGGAGCTCCACCGCGTTGTCCTCGCCGATCACGCCCGAGACGAAGATGAAGGGCGTGGCCGCGGCGATCCGGTTGCGGTGGTCCAGGAGGTCGGAACCGGTGAAGCCGGGCAGCTCGTAATCGGACAGGATCGCGTCCCAGTCGCCAGCGCCCAGCGCGTCGACGAAGGCGGCCTCGTCGCGCAGGACCGTCAGGTCGACGCCCGGCCAGGCGCGCTCCAGCTGCACGCGCAGCAGCTCCACGTCGAGGCGCGAGTCCTCGACGAGCAGTGCGCGCAGGGGGCGCCCCTCGGCCGCCGCCGCGTCACTCATGCCGGCGCCTCGTGCGCAGGGAACCCGGCGGCGGCTCGTTGAGCACCGCCCAGAAGATGCCGAGATCCGCGATGGCCTCGACGAACTGCTTGAACTCCACCGGCTTGACCACGTAGGCGTTGACGCCCAGCTGGTAGCTGCGCAGGACGTCCGACTCCTCGTGCGAGGAGGTGAGCATCACCACCGGGACGCTGCGCAGCGGCTCCGTGTTGCGCACGGTCTGCAGCACCTCCAGCCCGTTGACCTTGGGCAGCTTGAGGTCCAGCAGGATCACGGCGGGGTTGCCCTCGGAGCGCGAGGCGTACTCGCCGCCGCGGGTGAGGTATTCCAGGGCGGCTTCGCCGTCGCGCACGATGATCACCTCGTTCGCGAGCTGGCTGCGTTCCAGCGCCACGAGGGTCAGTTCGAGGTCGCGCGGGTCGTCCTCGACCAGCAGGATGGGCTTGAGCATCAGGCAGGCTCCTCGTTGCGCGCGCCGGGCGCATCGTTGTTCTTGGGGGGATGGGGCGGCAGCACGAAGCCGAAGGTGGCGCCGCGGTCCGGTTCGCCGCGCGCCCAGACGAGGCCGCCATGGCGTTCGACGATCCGCTTGACGTTGGCCAGCCCGATGCCGGTGCCGTCGAAGTCCTCGGTCCGGTGCAGCCGCTGGAAGACGCCGAACAGCTTGCCGACGTACTTCATCGGGAAGCCCACTCCGTTGTCGGTGATCTCCAGGCCCTGGCCGCCAGGCAGCGCCACCGCGGCGACCCGGATGCGCGCCGGGTCGCGGCCCCGCGTGTACTTGACCGCGTTGGCCAGCAGGTTGCGGACGGCCACCTGGAGCAGCAGCGGGTCGGCCCACAGGCGCGGCAGCTGCGGCTGCACTTCCCATTCGATGCGCCGGCCCCCTTCCTGCTGCCGCAGTTCCTCGATGAGGTCTTCCACCACCAGCCGGCTGTCCACCTGCGAGGGCTTCAGCCCGGAGCGGCCCAGGCGCGAGAAGTCCAGCAGCGCGTCGACCAGCTGGCCGGCATAGGAGGCGGCGTCCTTCACGTGGCGCAGGTAGCGGTGCGCGCGCTCGTCGAGCTTGTGCGCGTTGTCCTCCATCACCAGGTCCACGTAGCCGGCGATGTGGCGCATCGGCGCGCGCAGGTCGTGCGACACCGTGTAGCTGAAGGCTTCCAGTTCCTTGTTGACGCGCCCCAGCTCGATGGCGTGCCCCGCCATCTCCTCGGCGCGGCGCAGCACCAGGGAGAGCAGCGCCTGCCGCAGCTCGCTCACCGCGGCCTGTTGCGCGAGCAGCCAGGGCGCGCTGCGGCCACGCACGCGCTCCTGCCAGCTCTCGAAGCTCTGGCGCGGATGGATGCGGCCGGCGGCCGGCAGGGTCTTGCGCGGATCGCCGGCCCACCGGATGGTCTGCACGAGCTCGGGCCGGAACCACATCGCCACGTGGCGGTGGACCTGCGAGATCGAGACGGCGAGCACGCCCGCGCATTGCGGCAGGAGGGCGTCGCCCCCGGCGTAGACCTGCGGCAGCCGGTCGGTCACGAACAGGTCCTCGCCGCGGTCGACGATCCAGTGGGCGAGCTGCCGCATCGCGTCCACCGGCGGCGTCGTGCCGATGCTCCAGCAGGTGTCGTTGAGGACCACGGCGGCGCCGGCCGCGCCGGCCAGGTCGTGGATTGCCAGTTCGGGATCGGTGAGCCGCTGCAGCGTGCCGTCGGTTTCGGCCATCAGGGCCACCACGGTGAGCACGCGCTGGTGCAGGGCGAGCCGCTGCGCCACCTCGGCGTTGTCTTCCTGGGCCTGGATCTGCAGCGACAGCAAGCGCCCGAGGTGCTCGCAAGCCACGCGCGTCTGGAACGACAGGTGCTTCGGGTCCCGGTCGTGGCAGGAGATCAGCCCCCACAGCCGGCCGCCGACGACGATGGACACCGACATCGATGCGGCCGTGCCCATGTTGCGCATGTATTCGAGGTGCACCGGCGAGACGCTGCGCAGCGCCGCGAAGCTCAGGTCCAGCGGCGCGGGATCGGCGGCGCCGGCCGCCGCCAGCAAGGGCACCGGCGTGTACGAGGCATCGGGGATCAGCCGGATGTGGTTGGCGCGGTACAACTCGCGCGCCTGCGCCGGCACGTCGCTCGCCGGGAAGCGGTGTCCCGCATACGAGTCGTAGCCTTCGTCGCGGCGCTCGGCGAGCACTTCGCCGTGGCCGTCGGCGTCGAAGCGGTAGATCAGGCAGCGGCCGAAGCCGGTCAGCCGCTTCATCTCGCGCGCCACCGACTGGCACAGGCCGGAAATGGAAACCGCCTCCTGCAGCAGGGGCAGCAGGTCGCGCGCCACGGTGTAGATCGGCGCGTGCAGGTTGGCGACCCCGCCACCCGGCTCGTATTCGACCAGCACGACGTCGCCCTCGCGGTGCGCGGCGACGTCGTAACTCCGGCCGTCCACCGGCAGCGTGCCGATCCAGGATGGACCGCGCCCCGGTTGCAGCCGGCCGCTGTCGACGGGCAGGCCCGCGATGGCGTCGCGCGCCGCTTTTTCGGACGGCCAGTTGGCGCTGTAGGCGAGCACCTTGCCCGAATCCGCCGCGAGCGCGATCAGGCGGCCGTGCGGCTGGATCGCGCCGGGCACGCGGATCGGTTCGTCCGCGCACTGCGCGAGGTCAGGCAGCGGGAGTGCGCTCATGCAACGAGATTTCGAGGAGGTTGGACAAGGTATCGAAGGTGCGGCAGGCGGCGTCGCAGGCATCGCCGACGGCGCCGGGCCCGGCGAGCTGCGCATCCAGCAGGGCGCGGAATTCGCGCCACATCGCCCCCGTCGCTTCGCCCCAGCCATGGAAATAGGCGCTTCCGAGCCCGGGCCGCAGGCCCGCGTCGGCGAGGCTGCGCGCGATCGCCTGGCCGCCGAGGGCGGAGCCTTCCATCACGTACAGGGAACCCCAGGCCGCCGCGGCGCCGGCCAGGGCGGGGACCCCGGCATCGCGCGGGCCGGGCGGGACGCCCAGTGCCTGCAGGTCGGCGCGCAGGAAGGGCCGGCGCGAACGCGCCTGCAGCCAGCCATGCCAGCGAGCCGGCAGCGCCGCGATCACCGCGGGCTCCCAGGCCGCCAGGAAGGCATCGAATACGCGCAGGACCTCGGCGTAGTGCCGGCGATCGCGCATGCGGCGCAGGTCCATCAGGCGATCGATGCGGGCATGGTGCTCGCGCGTCGCCGTACGCAATTGCGGCAGGGGACCTTGCAAGTCGGGATGGGATCGGGGCAGGGCAAGCAAGGAATGGAACCGGGTCGTGACGCGAAGGGGGATGCGGCGATCCTGTCATCTCGCGGCCGACGCGTGTGTAGGACGACGTCCCGCCACGTGCCGAGGCATGGCAATGACATGTGCATCCATGTGTGCATGCCAACACATGCGGGATGCGCCCGGGAGATCAGCGCTTCGGGTCTTCGTGCGGATCGGCGGGCTTGCTGCTCACGCGCCGCTTCTCGATCTTCTGCAACACCTCCAGCGCGCTCGCGGAGCCCTCGCCGCTATGGCGCTCCAGGGGCCACAGGGGCTTGTCCTCCTGCTTGCCGGGAGGCTTGCCTGACCCGGTGCGCTGCGAGCGTTTCACGGCTGGTGTCTCCAGGCTGTGGTTGTCCGGCAGTCTGGACCTTGCGCCAGCTCAGCCTGTCAGTCCCCCAGCATGGGCAGGGTAGGACAAGACCTCATCCAGCGGAACGCGCGACCGTTACGATGCCGGCCAGGAGGTGACCCCCATGCAAGACGCCGCGCCCGACGAAGCCCAGGCCCTGTTCCATCGGTCCGACCTGCGCGCGCTGCGCAACGACCTGGCGCTGGCATTGCGCGCTGCCGCCCACCACGGGCTGGGCGAAGGCGTGTGCAACCATTTCAGCGTCGCCTTGCCGCAGCGGCCCGACTGGTTCCTGCTCAATCCGCGCGGCCTGCACTGGGGCGAGGTGCAGGGGCACGACATCGTGCTGGTCGACGCGCAGGGCCGGCGGCTGGCGGGCAGCCACGAGATCGAACCGACGGCGCTGTTCATCCACGCCGCCGTGCACCGCATCGCGGGCAAGGCCTGCGTGATGCACACCCACATGCCGTACGCGACCGCGCTCACCCTCACGGACCTGCGCGGGCTGGACCCGGCGCTGTCCCAGAACGCGATGCGCTTTTACGGGCGGGTGGCGGTCGACGCCGCGTACAACGGGCTCGCCCTCGACGCCGGCGAGGGCGAGCGCATCGCCCGCGCCATGCAGGGGGCGGACGTGGCGTTCCTCGGCAACCACGGGGTGATCGTCTGCGGCGAGAAGGTGTCGTACGCCTTCGACGACCTCTACTACCTGGAGCGGGCCTGCCAGGCGCAGGTGCTGGCGCTGTCGACCGGCCGGCCGCTGCAGCCGGTTCAGTCGGAGCTCGCCGCGCGCGTCGCCGCCCAGACGATGGGCGAGCGGCTCCAGTCGGAGCTGTTCTTCGAGAGCCTGCGGCGCTCGCTGCGCTGAGGCTGCGCCAGCAGCGTGAAGGTGGACGGCTCCGTCGCGTAGAGCAGGGCGCGGCGCGCATCTTCGCCTTCGAAGCTGTCGCCGGGCCGCAGGATCACGTCGCGCAGGTCGTGGTCGACCGTGATCCACAGGCAGCCGGCCGTGCAAAGGATGCGGGCGGCGCTGGCGTCGGGCAGCGCGAACAGCTGGCGCGCCGGCAGGGAGATGGTCGGTCCTGGAAGCATCGCGGGCTCCTTGGCATGCATGGTGCGAATCAATATACTGGCCGCTCCTCCCCGTGAGAAACGGTGGTTTTGCATGGTTCGCATGCATCCAGCGAATGCGAAAGCGATGGAGCCGCGGTCCCGGCAACTGCGCCTGGACCTGCTGCACACCTTCGAGGCGGCGGCGCGCCACCTGAGCTTCACCCGTGCCGGCGGCGAGCTCGCGCTGTCGCAGTCGGCGGTGAGCCGGCAGATCCGGCAGCTGGAAGACAGCGTCGGCGCCGCCCTGTTCGAGCGGCGGCACCGTGCGCTGGCGCTGACCGAGGCCGGCCGCGTGCTGCATCGCGCGGTGGAGGACAGCCTGGAGCGCCTGCGCGACGCCGCCGCGCGCGTGCGCAGCACCGCGGCGCGCCAGGAACTCACCATCACCTGCACGCCGGGCTTCGCTTCCTTCTGGCTGATTCCGCGGCTCACGCGCTTCACCGCGGCGCACCCGGAGGTGGAAGTGCGCATCTCGGCGACGCTCGAACTGGTCGACCTGGAGCGCAGCAACGTCGACCTGGCGGTGCGCTTCGTGCCGAGCGCGCAAGGCGCGGGGCCGCTGCTGTTCGAGGAGGAAGTGCAGCCGATGTGCTCTCCGAAGCTGCTGCGCGACCCGGCGCGGCCGCTGAAGACGCCGGCGGATCTCGAACGCCACACGCTGCTGACCGTGGAGATGCACGACGCGCCGCTCACCGTCGACTGGGAGCCGTGGCTGCGCCTGATGGGACTCGCCTCCGTGCGCATGGCGCACACGCTGCGCTTCACGCGCTATGGCGAGGCGGTCGCCGCCGCGGTGGCGGGGCAGGGCGTCGTCATCGGGCGGCTGCCGCTGCTGTCCGGCCTGCTGCGCAGCCGCCAACTGGTCGCGCCCTTCCGCACGCCCGCCGCTTCGCGGCGCGGCTACTTCGTCACCCTGTCGGCGCATGGCGCGCACAACGCGCATGCGCTGGCGTTCGCCGACTGGCTCGTGGCCGAGGCCCGGGCCGAATCGGTTCCCGCTGAAAGGAGGGCCTGATGGCCACCATCCGCAAGGAATTCGAGGTGCCGCTCGATGCGGACACCGTCTGGAAGGCGCTGCGGGATTTCGGCGCCGTGGACCGCCTCGCGGCCGGCTTCGTCACGCAAAGCGTGGCCGAGGAGGAGGGCGCGGTGCGGCTCGTCACCTTCTTCAACGGCATGCAGGTGCGCGAACGGCTCGTCGGCCTGGACGATGCGCAAAGACGCATCGCCTACACCGCCGTCGGTGGCCGCGCGACGCACCACAATGCCTCGGCGCAGGTGCTCGAGACCGGCCCGGGGCGCAGCCGCTTCGTGTGGATCACCGACCTGCTGCCCGACGCGCTGGCGCCGGCTATCGGGCAGATGATGGAGCAGGGAGCGCAGGCGATGCGGACGGCGCTGGCGCCGCCGGCTCGCTAGCCGCGCGGCTCCAGCCCTCGCTGCCGGTCCAGCGCGCCGTCTGCGATTCGTTTGCTTGAAAGCCGCTGGCCCATTCGGCCACGACATCGCCTTGCGCATCCATCCGCAGGCGCGGCGCGTCGCGCGTGCCGGTGCGGTCGTCCGGCCGCGGCAGCGCGCCCGGCATCACGTCGGGCGCGGTCCAGCCGTCCTGGCCGTGGTGGCTGAAGCGCAGGCTCTCGATCTTGCCGACGGTGTGGCGCCACACGGCCATCGCCTGGCCCTGGCCGTTGCTCGCCAGCTGCGGGTCGCTGGCCTGGCCGTAGATCTCCTCCAGTGCACGCGCCGGGGTCCAGCCGCCGTCGCGCGTCCACGACGACGCCATCACGCGGCCGTCCTGCAGCCAGAGCGCGAGGGCGGCTTCTTCGCCCGATCGCACGGCTTGCACCCGCGCCGTCGCCGGTGCGGGCGGCGCAGGAATGGCGCGGCCCCGCGCATCGGTGAGGGGAGATGCGACGCCGCCGGGCGCCTGGGCCGGGCCCCGGGCTCCGAGCACCGAAGTGTCGTGGGCAGGCGCGCCGCGATCGCACGCGGCGAGCGCGGCCGCCACCGCCAGCAGCAAGGCCGGAAACCTCATGGGACGCTCCGGGATCAGCCGCTCTTGCGCCGCGCCGATGGCTTGGTGGAGGCGCGCGCGGTGGTCGCGGTCTTGCGCGCCGCCGCCTTCTTCAGCGGGGCGGCTTCGTCGTTCGCTGCTTCCTCCCGCCGTGCGGCCGTCTTCTTCGCGGTCGCGGCGGCGGGCGCGTTGCCCTTGAGGCTGCGGCGCAGCAGCTCGGTGAGGTCGATGACTTCGGCGCTCTCGGCGACGTCCTCGCCCGGCAGCGGGGCGACGGCGCGCAGGCCGCCTTCCTTCGACTTCCGTTCCACCAGCGCCATCAGCTTCTCGCGGAATTCGTCGTGGAACAGGTCCGGCTGCCAGTCGCCGGCCATCGCGTCCACCAGTTGTTCGGCCATCTTGAGTTCGGCGGCGCTGACCTTGACGTCCTCGCCGGGCCAGGCGAGGCCCGCGGTGTCGCGCACTTCGTCCGACCAGCGCAGCAGGTTGAGCACCAGGCCTTGTCCTTGCGGCAGCAGCATCGCCAGGTGCTGCTTGGTGGAGATCACCACCTTCGCGATGCCGACCTTGCCTGTGCGCTCCAGCGTTTCGCGCAGCAGCGCGAAGGGCTTCTGCCCGCCCTTGCCGGCCGGGCTCACGAAGTACGGCTTGTGGAAGAAGACGCTGGGGATCTGCTCGCGGTCGACGAAGGCTTCGATGTCGATCGTCTGGGTGGAGCGGGGCAGGGCCGCCTTGATCTCCTCGGGCGACAGGACGACGTACTGGTCCTTCTCGACCTCGAAGCCCTTGACGATCTCTTCCCTGGCCGCCGCTTCGCCGGTGGCCTTGTCCACCTGCTGGTTGCCCACGCGCGTCATGGTGGACTTGTTCAGCAGGTTGAATTTCATGCGGCTTTCGGCCGTGGCCGAATGCAGCGTCACGGGGATGTGCACCAGCCCGAAGCTGATGGCGCCTTTCCAGAGGGTGCGGGAACTGGTGGGTGCGGGCATGCGTCTTCCTTTGCAGCCCATCCACCGTAGGTGAGGCCCCGGGCGCGCGCTGTAGGACGGCACAGGGACCGGGTGCAGGGCGCGCGAGGCGCCCGGCACCGGGTGGCTCAGCCGCCCTTGTGGGAGCGCTTGCCCGGGTTCTTCTTGCTGCGCGTCGCGGTGCCGCGTGCGCGGCTGATCTTCTGGCCGGTGCTTTCCTTCGAGAGGCGCAGGCCTTCGGCGGTGTTCGGCGTCAGGGTGCGCTTGCGGTCGGCTTCGGTCACGAGCTTGGTGCCCATCTTTGTGGTTTCCTTGTGGATAGTGGATTGCAGGGCTACGGACAATACACCATGCCGCCCTGCGGGAAGCAGAGGCCCCTGGGCCCGGCCCCTCCGGGCGGCAACTGGCGCAGCTGGCTGCCGTCGTTGGTCCAGCATCCGCCCGCATCGCAGGTGGCCGGTACCGCGGGGCGCTGGATCGCCACCGGCGGCGGCGGCAGGACCGGGGCGGGCAAGGGGGCGACCGGCTGCGGCAGTTCGATCTGCGTCGGGGGCACCACCGTCGGCGCCTGCAGCACGCGCGAGGGCCGCGTTGGCGCAGAGGCGTTGCCGAGACAGGCGCCGGCCGCGGCCGTGCGCAGGTCCTGCACCGAGGCCGGCGCGGCGGGGGCATCGTGGGCCGCCTTCAACCGCGCGAGCGCGGCGGCGCACGCTTCGGACTTGAGCGGGTCGTCCTGCTGCGCGCCGGCCGGCGCGAGCGCCGCCAGGGTGAGGGCGAGGGCAAGGGCGATCTTCATGGTCCGGTACGCGGGCTTGTCCGACAGTCGCGTGCAAGGCCCTTGGCTAATTTTCCGCCATGAAGTCCCACGATACACGTTCCAGCCACGCCAAGCTCGGCGAACGGCCGACGTCTTCCGTGCCCGCGGGTTCCGGCCACGGCGAGAACTCGGCGAGCACGATCGTCGAGGCGCCCCAGGGCGCGAAGAAGAAGGGAAAAGGGCCGCTGGACCCGCACGACTTTCCCGACGGCGGCGGCAGCGGCGGCGCCGAGGCCTTCAGCCGGCGCCGCCTCGACGACCGCCTCAAGCGCTAGCCCTTGTCGCTGTCGCTGTCGCTGTCCTTGTCGCGTGTCGTGCCCATGCCGTCGCGGTCCTTGAGGAATCCGGCCTGGTTCTCGCCCTTGCCGGGCGTGCTTTCGATCTCGGTGTCCTCGGCACCGGCCGGGCCGGTGTCCTCGACTTCGGGCGGATGGACGTCGCCGCTGTGCTTCGACCTGTCCTTGGGAACGGGCATGGACTGTTCTCCTGCTGATGTCGCGGCCCAATCTACCCCGCGACCGATCGTCCCTCTGTAGGATCGGGCCGCAGCGGAAGCCATCGATGAAGATCGCCACCTTCAACGTCAACGGCATCAAGACGCGCCTCGCGCACCTGCTGCGCTGGCTCGAGCGCGAGCAGCCGGACGTCGCCTGCCTGCAGGAGCTCAAGTCGATCGACGAAGGCTTCCCCGCCGATGCGATCCGCGACGCCGGCTACGGCGCCTTGTGGAAGGGACAGCGTTCCTGGAACGGCGTGGCCATCCTCGCGCGCGGCGCCACGCCGGTGGAAGTGCGGCGCGCGCTGCCGGGCATGGAGGCCGACGACCAGAGCCGCTACCTCGAAGCCGCCGTCGACGGCGTCGTCGTCGGTTGCCTCTATCTCCCCAACGGCAATCCGCAACCCGGCCCGAAGTTCGACTACAAGCTCGCGTGGTTCGAGAAGCTGAATGCCCATGCGCAGACGCTGGTCGGCTCCGACCATCCGGTGGTCCTCTGCGGCGACTACAACGTGGTGCCCACCGATGCGGACATCTACAACCCGAAGTCCTGGCGCAAGGACGCGCTGCTGCAGCCGGAGACCCGCGAGTGCTACCAGCGCCTGCTCGCGCAGGGCTGGACCGACGCGATCCGGCAGCTCCATCCGGACGAGCCGGTCTACACCTTCTGGGACTACTTCCGCCAGCACTGGCAACGCAATGCCGGCCTGCGCATCGACCACCTGCTGCTGAATCGCACCCTCGCGCCCGCGTTGCGCGCCGCGGGCGTGGACGCCTGGGTGCGCGGGGAGGAGAAGGCGAGCGACCATGCGCCGACCTGGGTGGAGCTGGAGCTGAAACCTGCAGCGAAGAAGGCGGCCCGCCGATGACCCTGCCGCTGTTTAGGCAATTCACCTAGCTGCTCCGCCGTTTTCCCTATCGCGTCGGTTTGCCCGGCCGTGGTTTCATTCGGTTACGTCGAAACCGGAAGGAAGCATGGACGCGAACCAGGACACGGCACTCCTGCTGGAGGCACTCTCGGACAAGGTGCTGCACCAGTTGCCGCCCGCGGTCTGGAAGGACCTGTTCGTCGGCGCCGAGCGCGACAGCATCCGCTTCGAACGACGCCGTCTCACCCTCGTGCATGCCGAGGCGGGCGTCCTGCCCGGCGAGCCCGGCAGCCTCACCGAGAGCTTCTACCAGGACCTGCAGCGGCTCAACGGCCGGCATGGCGGCCGCCTCGATCCTTACGTGAACGCCACCGCGCTGGCGACCTTCGACGATCCCGGCGCAGCGGTGCGTTTCGCGCTCGAACTGCAGCGCGCCGCGCAAGGCGTCGCGCTGCGCATCGGCGTGGCGAGCGGCGTCTGCACGCTGGCCTTTTTCCGCGTGCAGGGCCGGCTGTGGTGCACCCCGCTGGGCACGCAGCCCGCGCGCGCGGCCGACGTCGCCGCCAGTGCCGACGTCGGCGGCATCGTGATCTCGCCCGAGACCTGCGATCCCACGGACTTCAGCGTGCGGCTGCGCGCGGACACGCACGCGTCGCTCGACTTCCACGACTCGGAGATCGACCTGTCGACGCTGGCGATCGACGCCGCCATCGACGGCGTCGACATCGTCCTAGCCTGAGAAGCCGCCCTCCGCGAGAAAGCGCTCCTCTTCGGCCGTGCTCGCCCGGCTCAGGATCGCATTGCGGTGCGGAAAGCGCCCGAAGCGCGCCACGATGTCGCGATGGTGCCTGGCCCAGCGCAGCGACTCGCCGCCTTGCGCTTCGTTGAGCGTGACGCAGCGTTCCAGGTCGCCCAGCACTTCGGAATGCGCGAAGGGCAGGTAGAAGAAGGGGCGCAGCCCGGGATCGACCATGCGGTCGAAGCCGGCGCGGATCGCGCCGTCGGCGATCTGGCGCGCGTGCGGGTCGGTCGCATACACGCGCGGCGTGCCGCGAAAGACGTTGCGCGGAAACTGGTCCAGCAGGAGCACGAGCCCGAGCGCTCCTTCGGGCGTGGCGCCCCAGGCCTGCAGCCGGCCGGCGGCCGCGGCTTCATGCGCCGCGAGAAAACCCTCGCGGAAACGCGCATCGAAATCGTCGTCGCGCCGGAACCAGCGCCTGGGGCCGGCATCGCGCCAGAAATGCACGACGTCGGCCGCGGTGGGGAGGGGCGGGGCGGTGTCCATGCCGCAAGCCTAAGCGCCCCATGAAAAAGCGGGGCGAGGCCCCGCTTCTTGCCTTGGATCGAAAGGGGTCAGCTCTTGCGCGACTGGTCCTGGCGCTGCTGGTCCTGCTTCTGCTGGTCCTGGCTCGTGCCGCTCTGCTGGCGCTGCGGGTCCTGGCGCTGCTGCTCCTGCTGGCGCGAAGCCTGGCCGCGATCCTGCTGCTGGTCCTGCTGCCGATCCTGCTGCATGCCGCCGCCGCCCTGGCTGCTGCTCTGGTTCTGTCCGCCCTTCTGCTGGTCCTGCTGACGATTCTGGTCTTGCCCTTGAGCCATGGAACACTCCTTGAAGTTGCTGGGAAACGGCCCTTGGCCGCGCCCCGAAGTCCAATGTAAGAAGGGGCGTGCGCCGTGCATGTCGGACGGCGGCTTCCTGGCGGTAGGAGTTGGCCTGCGCAGGGGTGATGCCTCGGCCGTGCGTGGCGCAGCAGTACCGTCCTACAACGGCCCGGCGGCAGCGCTTGCAGGCGCGCGCGCCCGCGCAGCCTAGATTGCGCCCATGAACACGGACACGAGCATCGGCCCCGAAGGCATGGAGGGCGGCAACGAGGACCACGGCAACGCGGACGGCCGGGGCAACAAGACGCTCGGCGAGCATTCGACGCAGCAGCCGCCGGCGGGCGCGGACACGGTGCTGGACGAAGCGGGCGCGCAGGCGCCGGCAGGGGACGCGGCGCGCGGCAAGCTGACGAAGGACCGCTGAGTCGCGCGCGCTCGTCATGCATCTTCCTCCTCGCCTTCTTCCGCGCATGGCCGTCGCCGGCCTGCTTGCCGTGCTGGCCGGTTGCGCGCAGACCCGTGGCGAGCCGCCCGAGAGCTTCGAAGCCCAGCTCACCGGCGCGCAGGAAGTACCGGCGGTGGCGAGCGCCGCCAGCGGCCAGGTGGAAGTGGAGTTCGTTCCCTCCACCGCGATGGTGCGCTGGCGCATCTCGCATGCTGGACTGAGCGGTCCCGTGACCGGCGCGCATATCCATGGGCCGGCCGGGCCGGGGCAGAACGCGCCGGTCGTGATCCCCTTCGGGAGCCTGGGCGCCAATCCCCTCCGCGGCGAGGCGCGCATCACGCCCGAGCAACTCGGCCAGCTCAACTCGGGCCAGTGGTACGTCAACCTGCATACCGCGGGCCATCCCAACGGCGAAATCCGCGGACAGCTTCGTCCCCGCCGGTGAGGCGGCACCATGGTTGCGCCCGCAACCATCCGGTCTTAAAGTCGCCGCGTGGACTCCGCACCAACGCTGCCGGACGCCGTGCCGGTGCTCATCGCCGGCGGCGGTCCGGTCGGCCTGACGCTGGCGGCGCTGCTCGCGCGCCACGGCATCGCATCGCTGGTGGTCGAGGCCGACGCCGGCTACTGCAGCGGCAGCCGCGCCATCTGCATCTCGCGCCGCTCGCAGGAGATCCTGTGGACTGCCGGCGCGGGGCCCGCGCTCGCCGAGAAGGCCTTGCCCTGGACCGGCGGCCGCAGCTACTGGCGCAACCGCGAGGTGCTGCATTTCGAGATGCCCAGCGAGCCGACGCAGCGCTTCGCGCCGATGGCGAACATCCAGCAGTACCACGTCGAGGCTTTCGTGCACCAGGCGCTGCAGCAGGTGCCGCAGCTCGTGCAGGTGGCGTGGTCCGCGCGTGTCGTCGACCTGCAGGCGTCCGGCGAAGGTGTGACGGTGGAAGTGGAAACGGCCGAAGGACGCCGGCAGGTCCGCGCCGACTACGCGGTGGCGTGCGACGGCGGCCGCAGCACCGTGCGCGAGCGGCTGGGCCTGCAGCTGGAGGGCACGCAGTACGAAGGCCGCTACGTGATTGTCGACATCGTGCAGGAAACGAAGCGCCCGGTGGAACGCCTGGCCTGGTTCGACCCGCCGTCGAATCCGGGCTCCACGCTGCTGATGCACCGCCAGCCGGACTCCGTCTGGCGGATCGACTACCAGCTGCGTGACGACGAAGACGGCCAGGAGGCGCTGAAGCCGGAAAACATCCTGCCGCGCGTGCAGAGCCACCTGGCCATGATCGGCGAGGCTGCCCCGTGGCAGCTGCAATGGGCGTCGATGTACAACGCCAAGTGCCTCACGCTGCCTTCCTATCGCGCGGGACGCGTTCTCTTCGCGGGCGACGCGGCGCACCTGGTTCCGATCTTCGGCGTGCGCGGGCTCAACTCGGGCCTGGACGACGCGGCGAATCTCGCGTGGAAACTCGCGCTGGTGCTGGAGGGCGCGGCGCCCGACGGCCTGCTCGACACCTATTCGACCGAGCGCGTGCACGCCACGCGGGAGAACATCGCCTACGGCGCGAAGAGCACCGAGTTCATGGCGCCGCCGGACTTCGCGTTCCGGCTGATGCGCGAGGCGGCCCTGCGCCTGGCGGTCGACGAGCCCGCCGTGCGATCGCTGATCAACCCGCGGCAGTCCGCCCCGGTCGCGTACGCCGGCTCCGCGCTGAACGGGCCGCAGTCCGGCGAGTGGACCAGCGACCTGGCCGTGCCGGGGCAGCCCGCGCCCGAGGCGCTGCTGCGCGGCGCGCAGGGCGAGTTCCACCTGACGCAGTGCTTCGGCACCGAGTTCACCTGCCTCGTGTTCGGCGACGGCCCGTTGCCGCACGCGCTGGCGGATCTCGCCGCGCAGGGCGTCGCGGTGCTGGACATCGCGTCGCAGGCCGACGCGCTGGGGCAGGCGCGCCTGCGCTACGGGCTGCCGGGCGGGCAGGGCGTCGGCGCCCTCGTGCTGGTGCGCCCCGACGGCTACGTGATGGGCCGCTGGCGCGGTCTCGACGCGCAGGCGGTCCGCGCCTGCCTCCAGGAGAAAGGGATCCAGCCATGACCGAGGCCGACCTCGATCGCAGCTACACCGCCCTGTGCCGCGCGCTCGGCGACGTGGGGCCGCAACGCAGCGAGATGCTGCTCGCCATGGTGGCGCTGGCGCTGATCGCCCGCCAGGACAGCGCCGGCGACGTCCTCGCGCTGCTGGAACGCTCGCGCGAGCGCTGCCTGCAGGAATGAGCGCGATGGCGCGCCGCACCACGCCGCCGCTGGACCGCTTCCTGAGCTACCGCCTGCACCAGCTCCACAAGATCACCGACCGTGCGAGCAGTGCGGCGTATGCGGCGGAGTTCGGGCTGCCGGTCGGCGAGGCGCGCTGCCTCGCCGCGATCGGCACCTTCGCGCCGCTCTCGGTGAACCAGCTGGCCGCGAGGGCCAACCTCGACAAGGCGCAGGCGAGCCGCGCCACGCAGGGCCTCGTCGAGCGCGGGCTGGTGGTGAAGGAAGCCCACCCCGAGGATGCGCGGGGCGTGCTGCTGCTGCCGACGCCGGAGGGAAGGCGCCTGTGGAACCGCGTGATGCGGCTGATCGCGCGCCGCAACGAGGAGGTGTTCGGCTGCCTCACGCGCACCGAGCAGGCGCAGCTGGCGGCGCTGCTCGATCGCGTGCTGGAGAACGCCCGGGCCTAGTTCGGTGCGGGTTGCAGCATCAGCGGCTGCGTTTCCACGATGTCGGCTTCGACGGCCTCGCTCGTGTCGCCTTCCAGGCGGAAGCGGCTGGTCGCGTCGGAGAGGTCGCGCGCCTGATCCAGCAGGCCTTCGATGAAGTCGTTGATCTCCTGCACCAGCGCGGCGTTGCTCTGCGTGGCGGTGTCCATCTGCGCGATGGTGGAGTTCACCTGCTCGATGCCGGAGCGCTGCTCGGCGCTGCCCCGCGCGATGTCCGACACCAGCTGGGCCAGCTGCCGGGCCACCTGCACGACGCCCGCCATCGACTCGCCGGCGCTCTCGGCGGCGCGCGCACCGTGGTCCGCTTCGCCCACGGCACTGGCGACCAGCTTCTTGATGTCGCGCGCCGCCTCGGCGCTGCGCTGCGCCAGCCCGCGGACTTCGGCGGCCACCACCGCGAAGCCGCGTCCCTGTTCGCCGGCGCGCGCCGCCTCGACGGCGGCGTTGAGCGCCAGCAGGTTGGTCTGGAAGGCGATCGCGTCCATCACGCCGACGATCTCGGACACGTCGCGCGAGGCCTTCTGGATGCCGCCCATGGTGCGGACCACGCCGGCGACGGCCTCGCCGCTGCCTTCCGCCAGCCGGGCGGCTTCGCGGGCCAGGTCGCTGGCTTGTCCGGCGCTCTCGCTGTTCTGCTTCACGATCGCGGTGAGCTGCTCCACGCTGGCCGCGGTCTCTTCCAGGGCGGCGGCCTGCTCCTCGGTGCGCGCCGCGAGGTCGGTATTGCCCGCGGCGATCCTTTGCGCGCTGCGGCCCACCGAGTCGGCGCTGCGCCGGATCGCGTGCACCAGGCCGTTGAGGCCGCTGCGCATCGCCTGCAGCGCGGTGATCAGGCGTCCCATCTCGTTGGTGCGGCGGGTGGCCTTGACCACCGTGAGGTCGCCGTCCGCCACGCGCTCGGCGACGTGCACCGCGGAACGCAGCGGCCGCACGATGCTGCGCGTGATGGCCAGCGTGGCGAGGATGCCGATCGCCAGCGCCACCACGGCCATGGTGACGAGGCGCTGCTGGGTGCGTTGCGCCTCGGCACGGGCGGCGGCGAGCCGCTCGCTGGCCGCGGCGTTCGAAGCGGTGACCAGCGCCTGCAGGTCACCGGCAATCGCCGCCTGCAGCGGCCGCACCTGGTCGTACACGATGGCTTGCGCCTCGGCATATTCGGCCTGGCCCGACAGCTCCATGGCCTCGTGCAGCTTGCGGGTGATCGGTGCGTTGGCGCCCTCGAGCTTCGTGACCAGGGGCCGCAGCTGCGCGTGCTGGCCGCCGAATCCGACCAGCGATTCGAGGGTATTCGCGGCCTCGGCGTAGGCCTTCTCGCTGGCGCCGAGCGCGTCGAAGGCGATGCGCTGGCGTTCCACGTTGGTCTGGCCGACGAAGTCGCGGATCGCGACGGCCGCATTGAGCTGCGCCGCGCGCATGGCGTTGGCCGTGCGGAGGATCGCGTTCTCCTGCTCGAGTTGCGCGGCCTGTTGCTGCGCGCCGCGCATGGCGAGCACGGCGAGGCTGACCGCGACGAGCAGGAGCGCCAGCACGAGGCCGAAGGCGATCGCCAACCGGACCCCCAACTTGAGATTGCCCATCCCTGGAGCTCCTGTGGAAGAGCTGGTCAGGATGCCAGCCGCTCCAGGGGGTGGCAAGCAAGGTGTGGCGCATTTGCGCCGCACGCCGCAGCAAAGCTGGGCCTTTGGTAATAACCATTCGGCCGTCCGGACGGGGTCCACGGCCTAGAATCGCGGGTTCCCCCGAAAGCTCCATGAACGCCCCCGTCGACGTTTCCTTTTTCGCGCGCGCCGCCAAGCCGATCACCAGCTACCGCAAGTACTGGGCGCATCGCTTCGGCCCGGCTCCCTTCCTGCCGATGAGCCGGAAGGAGATGGACGCGCTCGGCTGGGACAGCTGCGACATCGTCCTCGTCACCGGCGACGCCTACGTGGACCACCCGAGCTTCGGCATGGCGGTGATCGGCCGCGTGCTGGAAGCGCAGGGCTTCCGGGTCGGCATCATTTCGCAGCCGGACTGGCAGAGTGCCGAGGCCTTCAAGGCGCTGGGCAAGCCCAACCTGTTCTGGGGCGTGACCGCCGGGAACATGGACTCGATGATCAACCGCTACACGGCGGACCGGAAGCTGCGCAGCGACGATGCGTACACGCCAGGCGACGTGGGCGGCAGGCGGCCCGACCGCGCTGCGATCGTGTACAGCCAGCGCTGCCGCGAGGCGTTCAAGGACGTCCCGATCGTCCTGGGCGGCATCGAGGGCAGCCTGCGCCGCATCGCGCACTACGACTACTGGTCGGAGAAGGTGCGCCACAGCATCGTGCTGGACGCCAAGTGCGACCTCCTCCTGTACGGCAACGCCGAACGCGCGATCGTCGAGATCGCCCACCGCCTCGCGGCGAAGGAGCGGGTGGACGAGATCGCCGACGTGCGCGGCACGGCCTTCATGCGCCGTTCCACGCCCGAGGGCTGGATGGAGATCGACTCCACCAGCGTCGACGCGCCGGGCCGCGTGGAGGAG
The DNA here is from genome assembly GCF_036383835.1 of Ramlibacter sp. Lineage (GTDB taxonomy): Bacteria > Pseudomonadota > Gammaproteobacteria > Burkholderiales > Burkholderiaceae_C > Ramlibacter. The sequence goes on along the minus strand of NZ_DASVNN010000070.1, from coordinate 15,641 downwards.
CACGTCAGCCCCTACATGACCATCGCGGACCAGGCGAAGGCCAAGGGCGAGAGCTGCGCGAAGGAAGACTCTTCACTCCCTCCCCCTCAGGGGGAGGGCTGGGGTGGGGGCGCAGGGGCGAAGCCGCTGCAGTTCATGCCCAACCCGCGCGTCAAGCTGAACCGCGACCGCACCGTCATCCGCCTGCCTTCCTACGAAGCCGTCAAGTCGGACCCGGTGCTGTACGCCCACGCCAGCCGCGTGCTGCACCTGGAGACCAATCCCGGCAACGCGCGGGCACTGGTGCAGGCCCACGCCGAGCGCGACGTCTGGCTGACGCCGCCGCCGATCCCGCTCACCACGGCGGAAATGGACGAAGTGTTCGGGCTGCCCTATGCGCGCGCGCCGCATCCGGCGTACGGCGACGCGAAGATCCCGGCCTGGGAGATGATCCGCTTCAGCGTGAACATCATGCGCGGCTGCTTCGGCGGCTGCACCTTCTGCTCGATCACCGAGCACGAGGGCCGCATCATCCAGAGCCGCAGCGAGGACTCGATCATCCGCGAGGTGGAGGAGATCCGCGACAAGGTGGAAGGCTTCACCGGCGTCATCTCCGACCTCGGCGGCCCGACGGCCAACATGTACCGCATCGGCTGCAAGTCGCCCGAGATCGAGGCGGCCTGCCGCAAGCCCAGCTGCGTGTATCCCGGCATCTGCCAGAACCTGAAGACGGACCACGGTCCGCTGGTCCAGATCTACCGCCGCGCCCGCGCGCTCAAGGGCATCAAGAAGATCCTGATCGGCTCCGGCCTGCGCTACGACCTCGCGGTGCAGTCGCCCGAGTACGTGAAGGAGCTGGTGCAGCACCACGTGGGCGGCTACCTGAAGATCGCCCCCGAGCACACCGAGCAGGGCCCGCTGTCGAAGATGATGAAGCCGGGCGTGGGCAGCTACGAGCGCTTCAAGCAGATGTTCGACAAGTTCTCGAAGGAGGCGGGCAAGGAGCAATACCTGATCCCGTACTTCATCGCGGCGCATCCGGGCACCAGCGACGAGGACATGATGAACCTCGCCATCTGGCTCAAGCGCAACGGCTTCCGCGCCGACCAGGTGCAGGCCTTCTACCCCAGCCCGATGGCCACGGCCACCGCGATGTACCACTCGGGCAAGAACACGCTGCGCAAGGTCACGCGCGACAGCGAGGGGGTCGACATCGTCCGCGGCGAGCGCCGGCGGCGCCTGCACAAGGCTTTCCTGCGCTACCACGACCCGAACAACTGGCCGATGCTGCGGGAAGCGCTCAAGGCCATGGGCCGCGCCGACCTGATCGGCAACGGCAAGCACCACCTCGTCCCGACGTACCAGCCGGTCACCGACGGCAGCTACGCGAGCCCGCGGCGCAAGAACTCGACGCCGGTCGCGGCAAAGAAGGGCCGCATGCTCACGCAGCATACCGGCCTGCCGCCGCGCGACACCGGCGCCGCGAAGCCGCCACGCAAACCGCGCTGACGCGCTCGCGCAACAAAGTCCTTCCTACAATGCGCACACAGCTGTCGAGCTGTGGAGGGCACATGTCGAACCGGCACTGGCGCATCCGCCTGCCAGCCCATGGCGGCGCGGTGATCGCACTCGCATCCGGGGTCTGGCTGCTGGTGGCGGTGGTGCTGGCCGTCGCCGTCTGGCAGGAGCGCGGCCGCGAGATCTCGCGTGCCAGGTTTTCGGCCGCCGCGACCACCGCCCTCATGGAAGCGCACACCGCCAACACCTTCCAGGTGGTGGACCTCGCGCTGCAGGAAGTCGCGCACCGCATCGAGGGCCAGTCCTCGTGGAAACGCCACGACGCCGGCGTGCGCTCGCTGATGACCGAGCGGCTGGACGGCATGCCTTACGTGCGCGCGCTGTACGTGATCGGCCCCGACGGCTTCATCCAGCACGATACCGATTTCCCCGGGACGCCCGACGTCACGCTCGCCGACCGCGACTACTTCCAGGCGCACGTGCAGGATCGTTCGCTCGTGCGCTCGATTTCCGGTCCGCTGCAATCGCGCTCCGGCCTGGGCTGGTTCGTGGCGGTCACGCGGCGCATCGGGCAGGGGCCCGAGTTCCGCGGCATCGCCGTGGCGGCGATCCAGCTGCGCTACTTTTCCGACCTGTACGAACGCATCGGACTGGCGGCCGGCCATCGCATCGTGCTGTTCCACCGCGACGGCCGCCTCATCGCCCAGTTCCCGCAGGAGTACGGCGTCGTCGGCAGGACCTATGCGGATTACCCGCTGTTCCGCACCCACCTGCCGCACGGGCCGCGGGGCGTCTACCTTTCGGGCGGACCACCCGTGCCGTACGCGCGTGTCTTCAGCTACAACGCACTGGAGTCGCAGCCGCTGGTGGTCGCGCTCGCCCACGACATGCGCGATGTGCTCGCGGCCTGGCGCAAGACCGCCGGCGCCGCGGTCATCCTGCTCCTGATGCTCCTGCTGTTGCTCGCGGCGGCGGCGGCGCAGTTCCTGCGCAGCCAGGCGCACCGCCAGCAACTGCGCGACCGCATCGTGCAGGGCGAGAAGATGGAGGCGCTCGGTCAGCTGACGGGCAGCATCGCGCACGACTTCGGCAACCTGCTGACCATCCTGTCCACCAACCTCGAGGTGCTGCAGCGCACCGGGGCGCAGGATCCGCGCGCGGCGGCCGCCATCGACCGTGCACGGCACGCGATCGACAACGGCAAGGGCATGACGCGCCAGCTGCTTTCCTTCGCGCGCCAACGCGAACTGGCGCCGGTGGATGCCGACCTCAATGCGGTGCTGCAGGCGGTGCTGCCCCTGCTGCAGCAGGCCGCGGGCCGCGGCGCACCCGTCACGTTCACGCCGGGCGATGGGCTGCGGCCTTGCCGCCTCGACCGCAACCAGTTCGATGCCGCACTGATCAACCTCGTCGTGAACGCGCGAGATGCCATGGGCGGCACCGGCAACGTGGCGATCGCCACGGCGAACGCGCAGCGCGAGGTGCCCGACGCGGCTGGCCGCATGCAGCTGCGCCACTTCGTGTGCGTGCGCGTGCAGGACGACGGTCCCGGCATGACGGAGGAAGTGCGGCGCCGCGCGCTGGAACCGTTCTTCACGACCAAGGGCGAGGCGGGCACCGGCCTGGGACTGCCGCAGGTGTACGGCCTGCTGCGGCAACTGGGCGGCGACGTCGCGATCGAGAGCCAGCCCGGTGGCGGCACCACCGTGGAGCTCTACTTCCCCGCCGCGCGTTCCTGAGCGTTCGCCATCGTGTGCAGCGGCAGGTCCTTCTCGGTCGCCAGCGCGTCGAGCTCGGCGCGGGTCTTCGCGGCGAAGAACGCGGCCACCGCCGCATGCGTGCCGCTGGCGAACATCGTGCTGCCGTCGCTGCCCGGCACCCCGGCGGCCTCGCACAGGGCCGCCGCGAAATGCGGCTCCAGTGCCGCGACCGCGACGCGGCCGTCCCGGCAGGGATAGAGACGGTAGCCGGCATGCGCACCGCCGACCGAGCCGCTCGCTTGCGTGAGGCCCCAGCGCCGCGGCAGCGCGAGGTAGCCCGCGGCATCCGAGAGCGCCACTTCGAGGTACAGGCCTTCCGGGTGCGGATCGCCGCTGCCGCCGTAGCGTTCGTGCTTGCGCAGCGCTGCCTGCAACACCGCTTCCGAGGCCATCAGCGAGCCGCTCATGTCGGCATACAGCGTGGCGGGGAGTTCGAGGCCGGGAACGAGGCCGTTGTCGGCGAGGTAGGTGAGGTCGTGCCCGGGTTCTTCCGCGCGCGCGCCCGGGGCGCCGACGATCGCCACCTGGCTCAGGCCGGGATAGCGGCTGTGCAGTTCCTTCCACGCCAGCCCGAGCTTGCGCAAGGCCGAGGGCCGGAAGGACGTGAGCAGCACGTCCGCCTTCGCGAGTTCGCGATGCACCGCATCGCGGCCGGTCTCCGTCTTGAGGTCGGCCTGCAGCACCTTCACCCCTTCGTGCAGTTCCGCGTAGGCGCCCGGGTTGTAGTGCCCCATGGGATCGCCGCCGGGCGGCTCGATCTTCACGCAGGTGGCGCCCATGCGGCGGCAGCGCATCAGCGCCGCCGGTCCCGGCAGGTTGAGGGCGAGGCTCAGGATGCGCAGGCCGTGGAGCGGGGCGTGGGTGCGGGTCATGTGCTTCGGGTTGGTGCGCCGCAAGGCTAGCAGACGGCTCCCCCCGGCGTCGCAGCTCTGCCTTTGGGGTACTTACCGATGCCGCGAAGCCACCGTGTCGCTACCCTGCGGGTCCCCGGCCGGCCCCCCGCCGGTCCCCACAGGAGAACAGCGATGCAGTTCAAGCGCACCCTCGTCACGCTGCTGGCCGTTGGAACGGCAGCGCTCGCCCATGCGCAGGGCAACTGGCCCACCAAGCCGATCACGCTCGTCGTGCCGTTCGCGGCCGGCGGCCCCACCGACGTCGTGGCCCGCACCCTCGGCGCCTCGATGACCAAGGCCCTCGGCCAGACCGTCATCGTGGAGAACAAGCTGGGTGCCGGCGGCAACGTCGCCGCGGCCTATGCGGCCAAGGCGCCGGCCGACGGCTACACCTTCTTCATCCACCACAACGGCATGGCGACCTCGACGGCGCTGTACCGCAAGCTGAGCTACGACGCGCTGAAGGACTTCGAGTACGTGTCGCAGGCGGTGGAAGTGCCGATGACGCTGCTGGCCCGCAAGGACTTCCCGGCCAACAACTTCCAGGAGCTGGTCACCTACGTCAAGGCCAACAAGGAGAAGATCAACCTCGCCACCGCGGGCCTGGGTGCCGTGTCGCAGCTGTGCGGCATGATGTTCCAGCGCGCGATCGGCGTGACGCTGACCGAAGTGCCGTTCCAGGGCACCGGCCCGGCGATGAACGCGCTGCTGGGCGGCCAGGTCGACGTCATGTGCGACCAGACGACGCAGACCGTGCCGCAGATCAAGGCCGGCTCGGTGAAGCTCTATGGCGTGACCACCAAGGACCGCGTGAAGGTGCTGCCCAACGCGCCGACGCTGGCGGAGCAGGGCCTGAAGGACTTCGAGGTGGTGGTGTGGCACGGCATCTACGCGCCCAAGGGCACGCCCAAGGCCGTCGTCGACCGCATGAATGCGGCCGTGCGTGCGGCGCTGAGGGATCCCGACGTGGTCAAGCGCATGGACGACCTCGGCGCCGAGATCGTGCCGGACGCGAAGAACACGCCCGAGGCGCTGCACGTCCTGCTGAAGTCGGAGATCGACAAGTGGGGCCCGGTGATCCGGGCGGGCGGCAAGTTCGCGGATTGATGCTTCGTCATCCCCGTACAGGCGGGGAACCAGGGCTTCAAAGAGAAGGGCCGCGGTTGCGGCCCTTTTTCAATGCCCTGGGCCCCCGCCTGCGCGGGGGTGACGACTACAAGGGCAGGCCCACGTAGTTCTCCGCCAGCGCCGTGCTCGCCGCCTTCGAGTTCACCAGGTAGTCCAGCTCCGCCTCCTGCAGCTTCTGCGCGATCGGGCCCTCGCCGGGGAACTGGTGCATGAGGCCGGTGAACCACCACGAGAAGCGTTCGGCCTTCCAGATGCGGCGCAGCGCGCGGTCCGAGTAGTGGTCCAGGCCGGCGCTGCTGCGTTCCCCGTAGAACTCGATGAGTGCGGAGGACAGGTACTTCACGTCGGAGGTGGCGAGGTTCAGGCCTTTCGCGCCGGTGGGCGGCACGATGTGGGCCGCGTCGCCGGCCAGGAACAGGCGGCCGAAACGCATCGGCTCGGCGACGAAGCTGCGCAGCGGCGCGATGCTCTTTTCCAGCGCCGGGCCGGTGACCAGCCGCTCGCGCGCCTCGGGATCGAGCCGGCGCCGCAGCTCGTCCCAGAAGGCCGCGTCCGACCACTGGTCCACCTTCTCCTCCAGCGGCACTTGCAGGTAGTAGCGGCTGCGCGTCGGGCTGCGCATGGAGCAGAGCGCGAAGCCGCGGCCGGTGTTGGCGTAGATCAGCTCGTGGAACACCGGCGGCACGTCCGCCAGCAGGCCCAGCCAGCCGAAGGGATAGACCTTCTCGTATTCGGCGATCGCCCCCTTCGGCACGCTGGCGCGGCTGACGCCATGGAAGCCGTCGCAGCCCGCGATGAAGTCGCAGGCGATCTCGTGCTCCTGGCCGTCCTTGCGATAGCGCACGCGCGGGCTCGCGCCGTCGAAGTCGTGCAGCGTGACGCTGTCCCCGACCTCGTACACGGTCTGCAGGCCTGCCGCGGCGCGGGCCGCCATCAGGTCGCGCGTCACCTCGGTCTGGCCGTACACCGTCACCGTCTTGCCGCCGGTGAGGCCGGGCAAGTCGATGCGGTGCCGCTGCCCCTTGAACAGCAGCTCGATGCCCTCGTGCACCAGGCCTTCTCGGTGCATGCGCTGGGCCACGCCGCATTCCTCCATGAGGTCGACCGTGACCTGTTCCAGCACGCCGGCACGGATGCGCCCGAGCACGTAGTCGGCGCTCTGGCGTTCGAGGATCACGTTGGCGATGCCGGCCCTGGACAGCAGCTGGCCGAGAAGCAGCCCGGCGGGGCCGGCGCCGACGATGGCGACCTGGGTGCGCGTGGTCATGGGGTTCGTCTCCTGGGCGCCAGCTTAGGACGGCGCGGGACGCATGAACAGGGCAGGGCGCAGGCGTTGTGCGATCATTGCGCGCGCTGCGCGATGATCGCGCAATCTCCATGACCATCGCGAAAGCCGACTTCATCGCCGGCATGGCCAAGGGACTGGCCGTGCTGGAAAGCTTCGACACCGAGCGCCAGCGCCTCAACGCCACGCTGGCCGCCGAGCGCGCCGGGCTCACGCGCGCCGCCGCCCGCCGGCACCTGCTGACCCTCGCGCACCTCGGTTACCTGGAAACCGACGGCAGCTGGTTCTGGCTGGCGCCCAAGGTGCTGCGCTTCTCCGGCAGCTACCTCGGCTCGGCCCGGCTGCCGCGGGTGGTGCAACCCACGCTCAACCGGCTCGCGGCGCAGACCGGCGAGTCCTTTTCGGTGGTGGTGCTGGATGGCGAGCACGGGGTGATCGTGGCGCGCAGCGGCACCGGCCGCCTGCTCGCCTACGGCCTGCACCTGGGTGCGCGCCTGCCGGCGCACGCCACCTCCACCGGCCGCGTACTGCTCGCGGCCAGGAGCCGCAGCGAGTTCAACGCCTGGATGAAAGGCCGGGAGCTGGCCCGCCTCACCGCCCACACCACCGTCGAACCGCGCGCTTTCAAAGCCCTGATCGACGAGGTCCGCCAGCAGGACTGGTGCGTGGCCAGCGAGGAGCACGAGCTTGGGGTCCATGCCCTGGCGGTTCCGCTGAGGACCATGGACGGCCGGACGGTGGCCGCCCTGAACGTGGTGGCGTCGCCCCAGCGGCTGGAACGGCGTGCCCTGCAGAAGGACCTGCTGCCCCTGCTGCTGGAAGCCGCCCGCGAACTGCGGCCCCTCCTGTGAAGTTCATATGCCGCGAATACAATAAATTAACAACGAGATATTCGTTGCAGCTTTAAGCCAGCGTCCCCACAATCCCGGTACCAGAAAAAATTCGGGGCCTTGCGCCCCGATTCCTCTTCTCATCCATGACCAAGTTCAAGCTCCTCCTGGCCTCCGTGGCCCTGGCCACCAGCGGCCTGGCCTCCGCGCAGCAGTCCCTGCTGAACGTCTCGTACGACGTGGCGCGCGAGTTCTACAAGGACGTCAATGCCGCCTTCGTGCCCTGGTACAAGAAGACCACCGGCAAGGACGTGAAGATCGAGCAGTCGCATGCCGGCTCCAGCGCGCAGGCGCGCGCCGTGGCCGACGGCCTCGACGCGGACGTGGTGACCATGAACACCACCACCGACATCGAATTCCTGGCTGACAAGGGCATCGTGGCCAAGGACTGGGCCAAGCGCTTCCCGCACAACGCGGCGCCGACCACGTCCACCATGCTGTTCCTGGTGCGCAACGGCAACCCCAAGGGCATCAAGGACTGGGACGACCTCCTCAAGCCCGACGTCAAGGTCGTGGTGGTGAACCCCAAGACCGGCGGCAACGGCCGCTACGCCTACCTCGCCGCCTGGGGCTACATCAAGAAGAAGGGCGGCACCGACGTCCAGGCCGCCGAGTTCGTCTCCAAGCTGTACAAGAACGTGCCGGTGCTGGCCCGCGGCGGCCGCGACGCCACCAGCGCCTTCCTGCAACGCAACATCGGCGACGTGCTGATCACGTTCGAGTCCGAGGTGGAATCGGTCAACCAGGAATTCGGAGCCAACAAGGTGGACGTGGTGTACCCGTCCGTCAGCATCGTGGCCGCCAATCCGGTGGCGGTGGTCGAGCGCACCGTCGCCAAGAAGGGCACGGGGGACCTGGCCAAGGCCTACCTGAACTTCCTGTACTCGGACGAGGGGCAGGAGATCGCCGCCAAGCACTACATCCGTCCGACCAGCGAAGCGGTGCTGAAGAAGCACAGCAAATTCAAGCCGATCAAGCTGTTCACCGTGCAGGAACTGTACGGCTCGCTGGCCGAAGCGCAGAAGGTGCACTTCAACGACGGCGGCCAGTTCGACAAGATCTACACGGTCAAGTAAGGCTTCCATGAGTGGCGCCATCACGGCGCCGCTGCCCGGTGCGGCGGCGGCGTCTTCTTCACGTCCAGGCGGCAGCCGCAAGGTGCTCCCGGGGTTCAACCTGACCCTGGGCTACACGCTGTTCTGGCTGTGCCTGATCGTGCTGATCCCGCTGTCGGCGCTGGTCCTCAAGACTTTCACGATGTCGTGGGACCTGTTCTGGGCGGCCGTGAGCTCGCCCCGCGTGCTGGCTTCCTATCGCCTCACCTTCGGCGCGTCGTTCATCGCCGCGCTGGTCAACGTCTTCTTCGGCCTGCTGGTCGCGTGGGTGCTGGTGCGCTATTCCTTTCCGGGCAAGCGCATCGTCGACGCGCTGGTGGACCTGCCGTTCGCGCTGCCCACCGCCGTCGCGGGCATCTCGCTCACCGCGCTGCTGGCCGGCAACGGCTGGATCGGCCAATACCTGGAGCCGCTGGGCATCCAGCTCGCCTTCAACCCCAACGGCGTGGTGATCGCGCTGATCTTCATCGGCCTGCCATTCGTGGTGCGCACGGTGCAGCCGGTGCTGGAGGAGTCCGAGAAGGAACTGGAAGAGGCGGCCATGTGCCTGGGCGCGACGCGCTGGCAGACCTTCACCAAGGTGATCCTGCCCTCGATCACGCCGGCGCTGCTGACCGGCTTCGCGATGGCCTTCGCCCGAGCGATCGGCGAATACGGCTCGGTGATCTTCATCGCCGGCAACATGCCCATGGTCTCCGAGATCACGCCCCTGATCATCATCGGCAAGCTGGAGCAGTACGACTACGCCGGCGCCACCGCGGTCGCCACGGTGATGCTTCTGTTCTCCTTCCTGCTGCTGTTCGTCATCAACGGCCTGCAGGCCTGGCAACGCCGCCGTGCCGGAGGCAAGTGACATGGCGACGACGGACCTGAGCAAGAAGCGCGTGTCGACCACCGAAGCGCCCTGGGTGCGCCACACGCTGATCGCGATCGCGCTGCTGTTCCTGCTGCTGTTCCTGCTGCTGCCGCTCGCGGCCGTGTTCACCGAGGCGCTGCGCAAGGGATTCGGCGCCTACCTCGAAGGCCTGCGCGAGCCCGACGCCTGGTCCGCGATCCGGCTCACGCTGATCACGGCGGCGATCACCGTGCCGTTGAACCTGGTCTTCGGCGTCGCCGCCGCCTGGTGCATCGCCAAGTACGAGTTCCGCGGCAAGGCCTTCCTGACCACGCTGGTGGACCTGCCGTTCTCGGTGTCGCCCGTCGTGGCGGGCCTGATCTACGTGCTGGTGTTCGGCGCGCAGGGCTGGTTCGGCCCCTGGCTGTCGGATCACGACATCAAGATCATCTTCGCCGTGCCCGGCATCGTGCTGGCGACCGTCTTCGTCACCTTCCCCTTCATCGCGCGCGAGCTGATCCCGCTGATGCAGGCGCAGGGCAGCGAAGAGGAGCAGGCCGCGATCGTGCTGGGGGCCACCGGCTGGCAGACCTTCCGGCACGTGACCCTGCCCAACATCAAGTGGGGCCTGATCTACGGCGTGATCCTGTGCAACGCGCGCGCCATGGGCGAGTTCGGCGCGGTGTCGGTGGTGTCCGGCCACATCCGCGGCCAGACCAACACCATGCCGCTGCACGTGGAGATCCTCTACAACGAATACCAGTCGGTGGCCGCCTTCGCGGTGGCTTCCCTGCTGGCGCTGCTCGCCCTGGTCACGCTGGTGATCAAGTCCGTGGCCGAGTGGCAGCACGAACGCGAAATGAAGGCGGCCAACGAGCTGCCGCCGGAGCGCCCGGTCGGGGCGCTGGAGAAAGCTGCATGAGCATCGAGATCCGCAATGTGACGAAGCGGTTCGGGGACTTCCGCGCCCTGAACGACGTGTCCCTCAACATCCAGTCCGGCGAGCTGGTCGCGCTGCTCGGGCCTTCGGGGTGCGGCAAGACGACGCTGCTGCGCATCATCGCCGGCCTGGAGACGGCCGACGCGGGGAGCATCCTGTTCGCCGGCGAGGACACCACCGACGTGCACGTGCGCGAGCGCCAGGTGGGCTTCGTGTTCCAGCACTACGCGCTGTTCCGCCACATGACCGTGTTCGAGAACGTCGCCTTCGGCCTGCGCGTGAAGCCGCGCGGCCAGCGTCCCCCGGAAGCGCAGATCAAGCAGAAGGTGCACGAGCTGCTGAAGCTGGTGCAGCTGGACTGGCTGGCCGACCGCTTCCCCTCGCAGCTCTCCGGCGGCCAGCGCCAGCGCATCGCGCTGGCCCGGGCACTCGCCGTGGAGCCCAAGGTGCTGTTGCTGGACGAGCCTTTCGGCGCGCTCGACGCCAAGGTGCGCAAGGAACTGCGCCGCTGGCTGCGCCGCCTGCACGACGACCTGCACGTCACGTCCATCTTCGTCACGCACGACCAGGAAGAGGCGCTGGAAGTCGCCGACCGCGTGGTGTTGATGAACGCCGGCAACATCGAGCAGGTCGGCTCGCCGCAGGAGGTGTGGGACCATCCGGCCAGCCCCTTCGTCTACGGCTTCCTCGGCGACGTGAACCTGTTCCACGGCCGTGCCCACGAGGGCGAGGTGCAGTTCGGCGGCGTGCAGCTGGACTCGCCCGAACATGCGGCGGCGCAGAACGCCAAGGCTTCGGCTTACGTGCGTCCGCACGATCTCGACGTGCAACGCTACGCGCCGGGTGCGAGCGGCATCGTGGTGAACCTGGAGCGCGCCATCGTGGTCGGGCCGATCGCCCGCCTGGAGCTGATGCCGGTGGAGGGTGGCTCGCCCGCCAACGGCGCCGACCCGCTGATCGAGGCGCAGATCCCGGCGCAGCAGTTCCGCGACATGGGCCTGCGCGAAGGCGAGAAGCTGGTGGTCAGGCCGAGGCAGGCGAGGGTGTTCCTGGAGACGGGCGCGGGAATCTGAGATCATCGCCGCGTTGGGGGAAACGAGAACGATGTCCGCAATCCTGAACTGGTTCGACACCGCGCCGCGCCGCGTCCTGGCCCTGGTGGCCGCCGCCTGCGTGGCGCTGCTGGCCTTCGGCCTCTACCTGCAGCACGTCGTGGGGCTGGAGCCCTGTCCCATGTGCATCGTGCAGCGCTATGCGTTGACGCTGGTGGCGATCGTCGCCGCGGCGAGCGCGCTGCTGCGCTCGCGCGGCGCGCATGTCGGGGGCGCGGGCCTCGTCGTCCTGCTGTCCGGGTTCGGCGCCTTCGTGGCCGCCCGCCAGAGCTGGCTGCAGTGGCATCCGCCGGAGTTCGCCTCCTGCGGCCGCGACTTCTACGGGATGATCGAGACCTTCCCGCTGCGCCGGGCGGTGCCGATGATCTTCCGCGGCAGCGGCGACTGCACCAAGATCGACTGGACCTTCCTCGGCCTGTCGATCGCGAACTGGTCGTTCCTCTGTTTCGTTTTCTTCGCGCTGGTGGCGCTCGTGCTCATCGCGCGGCAGGTGCGGCGCGCGCCGCCTGCGGGCGGCACGCCGGTCACGGCGTAAGGATCCACGTCCTTCGGGCCTGTGTAGGGTGGGCAAGCTTGCTTGCCCGCCATCGACGGCTCCACGGTGGGCAAGCAAGCTTGCCCACCCTACGCGAAATCGAGCGCTCGGACGCTCACAAACCGCTCGGATACGTCTCCGCCGGCTCGCCGGCGTGCCACGTCGGCTCGGGCACCAGCGGTTCCACCGCCCGGGTCTCGTCGATGTGGATCATCGCGTCGAACTGCAGGGGCAGCCGCGTGTGGAAGTAGTGGCTCATGCGCTCGGTCCGCGGCTGGTAGATCACGCCGATCGCGCGCTGCAGCCGGCGCTCCTCCAGCAGCTCGCCCAGTTCCGGGTTGTCCCGTAGCGGCAGCCAGAAGCGCTCTTCGCCCGCGCGGTGGAAGAGGTCCTCGTAGCTGCCCTCGAGGCCGGGGCGCACCCTCTTGCGTTCCGCGGTGCCGTCCCATTCGGAGGCGGCCGTCACGGTGCCGCGGTGGGTGCTGAAGCCGACCAGCATCGCCTCGCTGTCCCAGCGGTCGCGCGCCAGCTGGCCCACGTTCCATTCGCCCATGTCGCCCATCTCGGTGGCGCTCGCGTCGCCGACGTGCGAGTTGTGGGCCCAGACGACCATGCGGGTGGGACTGCCCAGGGCCGAGAGGTGCTTTTCCAGGGCCTGCAGCGTCTCCACCATGTGGCTGTCCCGCAGGTTCCACGACGACACGCGTCCGTGGAACATGGTGCGGTAGTACTCCTCGGCGTTGCGCACCAGGCGCGCGTTCTGCTGCGCGAAGAACATGTCCGCGCGGTCCTGGCCCGATCCCGCCACGAGGTCCGCCGCGCGCCGGTTCATCTCGCGCAACTGCTGGATCACCTCGTCCTCGCAGCTCGATTGCAGGCCGAAGCTCGCCGCATAGCCGTAGGCCTGGCTGTCTTCGCCGAAGTGGTCGAAGCAGGCGTAGCGGCTGCGGGCGCGCAGCGCCGCTTCGGGATCCACGCGATCGAGGTAGCCGAGCACGGCGCCGATGGAGTTGTAGAGGCTGTACAGGTCCATGCCGTAGAAGCCGACCTGCTGCGACGGCGCCCGGTCGCGGTTGCACTCGCGCATCCATTCGACGAAGTCGCGGACCGCGGTGTTGCGCCACATCCAGGTGGGGAAGCGCTCGAACCCGGAGAGGGCGGCTGCCGCGTCCGCGTCATCGGACACGCCGCGGATGTAGCGGTTCACCCGCCAGGCATCCGGCCAGTCGGCTTCGACGACCACCGCATTGAATCCATGGTCCCGGATCAGCCGCTGGCTGAGCGCGGCCCGTTCCGCGTAGAACTCGTGGGTGCCGTGCGAGGCCTCGCCGAGCAGCGCCAGCCTGGCGCGGGACAGCTGCCGGACCAGCAGTTCGTCCTGCGCGGCGGCGCCCCTCAGCGTGCGGAGATGTCCGCGCAGGCCTTCCAGCAGGGTGTCTTCACGGGTCGGGAACAAGGCCATCGCGGGACTCCTTCGTCGCGTTCCTAGGCCGGGTGCTCCACGCGCTGCAGGTGCCGCTCGAACCACGACGAGGCGAGCTCCGAGACACGTTCCAGCGTGCCGGGCTCCTCGAACAGGTGCGTCGCACCGGGCACCACCATCAGCTCCCTGGGGCAGGCCAGGTGGCGCAGCGCCTCTTCGTTCAGCGACAACACCTGCGGGTCCGCGCCGCCCACCAGCAGCAGGGTGGGCGCCGTCACGGCCGCAAGCGCGGCGGACCCCGCGAGGTCCGGGCGGCCGCCGCGCGACACCACCGCGGACACGTGCTGCGGCAACTGCGCCGCGGCGATCAACGCCGCGGCACTGCCGGTGCTGGCGCCGAACAGGCCCAGCGGCAGGTGCCGCGTGAGCTCCTGCGCGCGCGTCCAGGCGACCGCCGTTTCCATGCGCCGCGTCAGCAGCGCGATGTCGAAGCGGTGCTCGCGCGTGCTGGCGTCGACCCTTTCCTCGTCGACCGTCAGCAGGTCGAAGAGCAGGGTGGCGAGGCCGGCCTCTTCGAGCCGGCGGGCCACCTGGCGGTTGCGCGCGCTGTGGCGGCCGCTGCCGCTGCCGTGGGCGAACAGCACCAGCCCCCGCGGTTCGCGCGGCAGGCCGAGGTCGCCATACAGCCAGGCCGGCCCGGTGGGGATGCGGACTTCCTGCAGGGACGCGGGGGTGCTCGTCGTCATCGCTGTCACTCCTTTCGAAGCTAAGGCAGCGGCGGATGGGCGCGCGTCGGCGCCAGGCGCCGGTGCTGTAGGACGTGGACCCCGCTGCCGCGAAACACGACGATAGGCCGCCGCGGCGTGCTTGTCACGCCGGGACGCAGCGCGACAGGAGGCTCAGGCGAGCTTCTTGACGAACACCATGCTCTTCCGGTCCCAGTTGTACTTGCGCTTGCGCGCCTCGGGGAGCCAGTCCGGGTCCACCTGCACGAAGCCGCGCTTGAGGAACCAGTGCATGGTGCGGGTGGTGAGCACGAAGATGCTATCCAGGCCCATGGCCCGCGCGCGCTGCTCGACGCGCCGCAGGATCTTCTCGCCGTCGCCCTGGCCCTGGCTCTGCGGCGAGACGGTGAGCGCCGCCATCTCGCCTGTGCGCGCCTCGGGATAGGGGTAGAGCGCCGCGCAGGCGAAGATCACCCCGTCGTGTTCGACGATCGTGTAGTTGGCGATGTCGCGTTCGATCTCGGTGCGGTCGCGCTTGACCAGCGTGCCGTCCTTCTCGAAGGGTTCGATCAGCTGAAGGATGCCGCCCACGTCGTCCGCGGTCGCCTCGCGCAGTTCCTCCAGCTTCTCGTCCACCACCATCGTGCCGATGCCGTCGTGCACGTAGACCTCCAGCAGCAGCGAGCCGTCCACCGCGAAGGGGATGATGTGGCTGCGCTCGACGCCGGCCTCGCAGGCCTTCACGCAGTGCTGCAGGTAGAAGGCGGTGTCGCTGGGGTTCTGCGCCGGGGGCAGGCTGGCCAGCAGCTGCTTGGCGGCGGCCAGCGGCAGCTCGGTGTCGATCGGGTTGTCCTCGTGCTCCGGATCCAGCGGCTTCACGCGCACGCCGGGGACCTCGGTGAGGAAGATCAGCTTGTCGGCCTGCAGGGCGATCGCCACGCTGGTGGCGACCTCCTCCATGGTCAGGTTGAAGGCCTCGCCGGTGGGCGAGAAGCCGAAGGGCGACAGCAGGATCATCGCGCCGAGGTCGATCGTGCGCGAGATGCCGGCGACGTCCACCTTGCGCACCAGCCCGGAGTGCTGGAAGTCGATGCCGTCCAGGACGCCGACCGGCCGCGCGGTGACGAAGTTGCCGGAGATCACGCGCACGGTGGAACCCGCCATGGGCGTGTTCGGGAGTCCCTGGCTGAAGGCCGCCTCGATCTCGTAGCGCAGCTGGCCGGCGGCTTCCTGCGCGGAATCGAGCGCCACTTCGTCGGTGATGCGCATGCCGTGCGAGTAGCGCGCCGCATGGCCCTTGGCCTTGAGCTGCTCGTTCACCTGCGGCCGGAAGCCGTGCACCAGCACCACCTTCACGCCCATGCTCTGGATCAGGGCGAGGTCCTGCGCGATGTGGTGCAGCTTGCCCGCGGCGATCGCCTCGCCGGCCATGCCCACCACGAAGGTCTTGCCCCGGTGCATGTGGATGTACGGCGCCACCGAGCGGAACCAGGGCACGAAGGT
>NZ_DASVNN010000069.1:0-100000 GCF_036383835.1 Ramlibacter sp. | reverse complement strand
CGTAGGTCGGCGGTGAGCGCGAAGCCGAACCCCGACGATCGGCGCCAAACTACCCCGTTCGGCTGAACGCGGGCACGGCCGCCGGCCGTTGTACCGGCACCATGCCGAACTACATCCGCACGCACACTGCCGGCGCGACGTACTTTTTCACCGTCACGCTTCGGGATCGCGGCGCGCGGTACCTGGTAGACCACGTGGCGGATCTCCGGGCTTGCATGGCCGACGTGAAGAAACGGCATCCGTTCGAGATCGACGCAATGGTGGTGCTTCCGGAGCACATCCATGCGCTGTGGACGCTTCCGACTGAAGACGGCGACTTTTCCAGACGCTGGATGTTGCTCAAGCAAGCCTTCACGCGGCGGCTGCAGGCTGGCGGCGTCCTGGATCGTGATGCGGCCGAAGAGCGTCGCAAAGGCCAACGCTCCCTCTGGCAAGACCGCTTCTGGGAACACCAGATCCGCGACGACGACGATTTCGCCCGCCACGTCGACTACATCCACTTCAACCCGGTGAAGCATGGCTGGGTGATGCGCGCGCGGGACTGGCCGTACTCGAGCCTGCACCGGTACGTGCGTGAGAAGCGGCTACCGGCGGATTGGGGGATCAGCGCGGCGATCGAAGAACACTTCGGGGAGTGAAGCGTCCTTCGCCGCTATTGCCTCCCTAGCGGCAGCCCGGCTCCGCCTTCTGCTGCTCGGAGAAGCAACGCGGCAGGCGGATTGACAGCGTGCGGAACGACAGCGGCGCCGCGACCGCAGACGGCGTCAGCCGGCCGAAGAACACCAGCCGTTCCGTGTGCAGGAGGCCCGCGGCATTGCGCACGTCGGTGGCAATCAGCGCGTCGACTTGCGCTTCCAGAGTCCCGGCCACGTCCTCCGCCTGGCGCAGCAGGGCGTCCGAAGCCGTCGTGACCGCAGGCGCCGGCGCAGGCGCAGGCACCGGCCGCAGCCACTGCGTGTAGGCCGGCGCTGCCGCGATGTTCACCACTGGCGTGCCGGCATTGATGACCATCGGATCGGCCGCCGAATTCAGCGCGCCGCCCGTGACGTTCAGGGTCAGCGCCGTGGTGGCCAGCACTCCGGGCGAGCCGGCCTGCGCCGTGCCCGAGTTCAGGAACACCAGGTTGCCGTTCTGCGTCGTGGCACTGAGGTTGGCCACCGGCGACAGCGCCGCGGCATCGACCTGCATCGCACCGGCGCCCACCAGCGTGACGTCGGCCGTCGGCGCCGCGGACAGGCCGCTGACCACCAGCTGCGTGGCAGCACTGCGGTCGTCCAGGCTGACGCTGGTCGCGTTGCCGCTGACTTGCACCGCGCCGGTGAAGTCGCCCGCCACGGCCAGCGTGCCCGTGCCGCCGCCGTCCTGCGTGACGGCGAACTGCGTGCCGGAGCCGATCACGTTGCCGACGTCGGTGGCCACCAGGCTGCCGGTGGCCGTGAGCGTCGTGCCGGCCGCCGTCTGCAGCGGACCCGTGTAGCTCTGGCTGCCGGTGGTCGTCACGTTCCCCGCGAGGTTGCCGCCCGCGGCCGCCACGCTGGTGGCGGCGAGGTTGGTGCCGCTGCCCAGGGTCAGCACGCCGACGCCGGCGATGGTGCCCGCGCTGGCGCCGCCAGTGGAAGTGAAGCCCAGGTCGTTGCCGCCCCCGGTCACGTTGCCGACGGTGATGGCCTGGTTGCCCGTGCTGGTCAAGGCGACGTTGCCGCCCAGGACCACATCCTCCATGGACTGGACGCCCGTCGTCCGAACGGAGCCGGACAGCTGGGTCGTCCCGCCGCCGTTCGTGGTCAGCGAGGCGAGCGCCGTGCCGCCACCGACCGCGCCGGCGAAGCTGGTCGTGCCGGAGGCCGTGGCGCTCAGCGCGAAGGCGCCGTTCACCGTGCCGCCGAAGGCGATGGTTCCGGTCCCCGCGTTGAGGGCCGTGTTCGCGGTCAGGACCACCGCGTCGTTGTACGTTTGCGCTCCGGTGGTGGTGACGTTGGTGCCGATGCGGCTGCTGCCGCCGGCGTCCGTGGTCAGCGAGGCCAGCGCAGTGCCGCCTCCCACCGTGCCGAACAGGCGCGTGATGCCGGCGGTGTTGATCGCCAGGTCGGTGTTGCCGTCCACGGTGGTGCTGAAGCCGATGTTGCCGCCGCCGGTGCTGGTGACCGTGATCGCAGGCGCGGCCAGCGTGATCGCATCGGAGTAGTTCTGCCCGCCGGTGGTCGTGACGTCGGCGGCGATGCTCGTGGTACCTCCGCCGTTCACGCTCAGCGAGGCCAGCGCCGTGCCGGAGCCCACCGCGGCATTGAAGCTGGTGGCGCCGGAGGTCGTGGCGGTCATCGCGAAGGCGCCGTCCACCGTGCCGTTGAAGGCGATCGCCCCGGTTCCGGCGCTGAAGTTCGTGTTGGCGCCCAGGACCACCGCCTCGTTGAAGGTCTGCGCGCCGGAGGTGGCGACGGAGCCGCCGTTGACCACCGTGCTGCCGGCCGCGTCCGTGACGAGCGAGCCGATGTTGACGATGCCACCGAAGGTGGTCAGGCCGCTGGCGTTCAGGGTCAGCGCCTGGGAGCCGTCGATCCTGGCGAAAGTCACGTCGGTGCCGGTCAGCGTGGCATCCCTCAACAACACCACGGCGTCGTTGTAGGCCTGCGTTCCGGAGGTCGTGACGTTGGCCTCGATGAAGGTGAAGCCGCCGCCATTCGTGGTCAGCGAGGTCAGCGGCGTGACGGAACCCACCGCGGTGTTGATCCGGGTGATACCCGAGCCCGTGGCCGTCAGCGCGAACGCGCCATCGACCCCTCCGTTGAAGGCCAGCTCCGAGGCGCCGGCGTCGAAGGTGGTGTTGCCGCCCAGGACGACAGCGTCGTAGAAGTTCTGCAGCCCCGTGGTGGTGACCGACCCGCCGTTGACGACCGTGCTGCCGTCCGCATCGGTCGTCAGGGCCGCGACGTTCACCGCTCCGTTGAATGTCGTCGCGGTGCCGCCGGTGGTACTCACGATGAGCGCCTGCGCGCCGGTCACCGTGCTGCCGAAGGTGACACCGGCGCCGGTGATCGTCACGTCGGCTGTGAGTGCCACAGGACCGCCGTAAGCCTGGCTGCCCGAAGTGTGGACGTTGCCGCCCAGGCTCGCGCTGCCGGGACCGGAAATGGAGCCGGCGAAAAGGGTGCCGCCGGTCACGAGGGTTCCGCTGTTGGCGATCGGCGCAGTACCGAACGATTGCAACGCCGTTCCCGTGTTCAGGGTCGCTCCAGCCGCGATGGTCAGGGTCGAGACCGCGTTGAGCCGGTAGTCCGTCGGGCCCAGCACGAGCGTGCCGCCGTCGACGTTCACGGTGCCCGCGAGCGCAGTGCCGTTCAACGTGCTGGTGCCCCCGGCTTGCGTGAGCGTTCCGGTCCCCAGGTTGGCGTCCACGGTGGCGCCGTCCAGGGTGTAGCTGCCGGCCGCGAGCGTGCCGGTGCCGGCCAGCGTGCCGTTCAGTGTCAGGCTGCCGACGGTGTCCGAGTTGGCGCCGAGGTCCAGCGAGGCGCCCGTCGCGACGCTCACCGCCGTGCTGTCGGACAGCGTGGCGCTCGGGTGTCCCAGGGCCAGCGTGCCGGCCGCCACCGTCGTCGCCCCGCCGTAGGTGTTCGCTCCGGACAGCGTCAGGCTGCCCGTCCCCGCCTTGGTCAGGCCGCCACCCCCGCTGATCGTGCCGGAGAAGGTGGTGCTGCTGTTGGTGCCGCCGACGGTCAGCGTGTTCCAGTTCAGGTTGATGCTGCCGGCACCGGCGATGGAGCCCACCGTCCCGCTGCCGTTGACCCACCACTCCGCGCCGGCGCCCACGGTGACCGCGCTCGCGTCCGCGATCTGGTCGCCGCTTGCCTGCAGGGCGCCGCCGAGCACCGTCGTCGGGCCGGAGTAGGTATTGACGGCCGCCAGGGTCAGCACGCCCGCGCCGATCTTGGTGAGGCCGCCCGTGCCGCTGATCACGCCCGTGGGGTTGGAATGCAGGTCGCCGCCGCCGACGGTGAGCGTGTGGGAGCCCAGCGAGATGTTGCCGCCACCATTGACCGATCCGATGGTTTCCGAGCCGGTCAGGGCCAGGTCTCCGCCGTTGAGGTTCACGGTGCCGGTGTCGAGGATGGCCGTCCCGCCCAGGGCCAGCGTTCCGCCGTTGACGCTGGTCGCGCCGCTGTAGTTGTTGTTGCCCGTCAGGGTGGTGGTGCCGGTGCCGGCCTGCGTCAGCCCGCCGGTGCCGGTGATCGTGTTCGCGATCGTGACCGCATCGCTGCGGTTGATGGCCAGGGTGCCGCCGTTGACGGTGACCGTGTTCGTGCCCAGCGTGCCCGTCGTGCCGCCATTGCCGATCTGCAGCGTCCCGCCCGTGATGTTGGTGGTTCCGGTGTAGGTGCTGGTGCCGGCCAGGATCTGCGTTCCGCTGCCCGTCTTGCCGAGCGAGAGCACCCCGCCGCTGGTGTTGTTCGACAGCGTGCCGGTGAACGTGCCCGAGCCGTTGTCCACTCCGACGGTCACGCTGCCACGGCCGGGCCACCCGCCCTGCAGCGAGCCGGCGCCGTTCAGGGCGTTCACGCGGATGGTGCCTTCGACGCCGTCGAAGATGGCACCCGAGGCAATGTTCAGGTTCGCCAGGTTGCCGATCCAGAAGCCCTGGTCGGTGGAACTGCCCGCCACGCGCCCGCTCACCACGTCGACGAGGCCGCCGCTGCCCAACGAAATGTTGACGTTGCCGCCACCTCCGCCGAGGGCCGTGTTGGACCCGGCGTTCCCGGAGAAGCGCAGGGTGCCGGTCCCGGTGTAGGTACCCGGCTTCACGGCCAGAAGGCCACCCGTCTGGTTGTCGAACTGGAGCACCGCGCCGCTGGCGATGGAGACGTTGCCGCTGGGAAGGACGGAGTTGCTCGAGACCAGCCTGCCGCCGCCAACGGTCGTGCCGCCGGTGTACGTGTTGGCGCCGGAAAGCGTGACGGTCCCGGCCGTCGACTTGGTCAGTCCACCGGTGCCGGCCAGGTTGGCGCTGATCGAGCCGCTCTGCACGTCGAAGTTGGAGGCCGTCAGCGAACCGCCGGTGCCTGTGATGGAGCCACCGGTCAGCGAAACCGCGCCGACCGTGTCGCTGGAGACGCCGATGGCGAGCGTGCCGCTGGCCACCGTCAGGTTGGTCGAGTCACCGATGCGGTTCGACGCGCCCAGGGTCACCGTCTTGCCGGACTGAACATTGACATTCAGCGTGGGAGCGCTGACGAAACTGCCCGCGTTGATGCTGGCGTTGCCGCCGAAGAAATTGACGGCATTCGTGGCAACGATGGTGCCGTTGATGACGTTGGTCCCCGCACTGAATCCGCTCGACACGCTGACGACCGAGCCGGACAGCGTCACGCCCGCGCCGACGGTGACTTTCCCGGTGCCTGTCGGACTCAAGGGGAACGGCAGGGAGCTGTAGTTCGCGTCCAGGAAGAGCGCGTTGGCGCCGGTGCCGATGTTCGCGTTGACATTGATGTCATTCCCGGCCATCGCCGTCAGGCCACCGTTGCCCTTGTTGATGGCTTCGTTGAACGTGATGTCGTTGGTGGCCTGCAGCGTCACGGAGCCGGCGACGGCTTCGATCGTTTGCGCATCGATCGTCTGGGTGGTTCCGGCATTCGCCGCGAACGTCGTGTTCGTGGGGAAGGCCGCACCACCGCCGTTCGCAACAATGATGTTGTCGGGGTCGAGCAGCAGCGTGCCAGCCGTGCCCTTCGGCGCAGACAGATTTGCCGTGCCCGCAAAGCCCAGGCTCTTCTTGCCGGAGACTTCCGCGAAGCCACCGTTGCCGCCCACGCTGCCGCCGGTGGCCTTGATGTCGCCGGCGTAGGTCGTGGTGTCATCCGCCCACACGATGACCTTGCCGCCATGGCCGCTCGTGCCGGCGCTCGCATCGACGGACGCGCCCTGCTGGACGACGGTGACGGTGGCGTTCTGCTCCGCGCCCTTGCCCTGGAAGTTCCCGCCAACGAGCACCGTGCCACCACCCGCGTCACCGCTGGCATCGACCTTCGCGCCGGCCATCAGGCCCACGCGATCGCCCAGCACCCTCACCGTGCCGCCGCTTTCACCCGCATTCGCGCCCTTGGCCTCCAGCGTCCCCGACACCTGCACGATGCCGGTACTGCCGCCACTCAGCACGATCGTGCCGTTCTGGTCCGCGATGCTGTTCGCGCGGATGACGCCGCTCTGGTTGATCACCGTCGGCAGCGTGTCCGACAGCGCGCTCGCCAACAGGGCCACCTGGCCACCATCGGCAGTGATCGTTCCGCTGTTGACGATCGCCGCGTTCACCGCCGCCGTATCCACCGAGAACTTCACCAGCCCTGCCCCGGACGGATCCACCGTCACGCGCGAGCCCGCCAGCAGGCCCACGGAACCGCGCTGGGCGTCGATGGTGCCGGCGTTGTTCACGGACGCGCCCGCGAGCACCACGTAGCGGCCGGCGAGGCTGCCCTGGTTCGTCACGCTGGCCGTGCTGCTGCCGCTGAAGGTGTACTTGCCGTTGAGGAAGTCGTTGTTGCTCAGGTCCAGCGTCGTTGCCACGAGGCCGCCCACGTTCACCTGCGCGCCCGGTGCGAACAGCACGCCGGCCGGGTTCACCAGGAACACCTGGCCGTTCGCGGAGAGCGCGCCGTAGATCGACGTCGCCCCGCCGCTGATGCGGTTCAGCGCCACCGAGGACGTCCCCGGCTGCACGAACCGCACCGACTCGCCGGTGCCGATGTTGAAGCTGCGCCAGTCCAGGATCGCCTTGTTCGTCCCCTGGTTCAGCACGAGGCTGTTCGAGGTGGACTTCGGGTCGACCGTGACCTGTCCCGCGGCGACGTTCATCGTCGCCGTGTCCGGCAGCGCGCGCGCCAGCGGCGAGAACACGGTCAACATCGCGACCAGCAGGTCGGAGAACAGGCGCCCGCGGCGCACGCGGTAGGTCGCCTTCAGCTTGCGCGAGATGCGGACGATGACGGTGCGAACCTGCAGACGGTGGGTGGCTTGCGGCTTCATGTTGTGATTCCTTTTTTTCTGGAGCGCGGCCTTACAGCCACTTCTGCACGGACAACCAGATGCGCGGGCGGCGGTCCGGGTCGCTCACCGGCTTGTCGCCCGTGGTGCGCCAGGCGAGCTGCAGGTTCGCGAGCCAGTTGCCCCAGCTGCCGGCCGTCACGCCGAAGCCGGCGGAAGCCAGCGTCTGCGACGAAGCGCCCGGGAACGGCGCGCCGTCCTCGTGGAATTTCACGTGGCCCCAGTCGTAGAACACGCCCGCGGACAGCGGCACGGAGCCGAGCGGCGCGAACTGGTGGCGATACTCCAGTTGCACGAGGCCGCCGGTGTCGCCGACGCCCTCGCCCACCGGATAGCCACGCACACCGGCCGGGCCGCCGAGCGACATCTGCTCGGCCGAGGTGAGGTTGCGCGAAGCCACCTGCCCCTGCACGTTGAACAGCACGCGATCCGATGCGCTGAAGTAAGTGGTGCGCTGGAACTCCAGGTTCAGCTTGCGGAACGAGCCGGCCGTCTTGAGGCCGGACGCGCCCTGGTCCAGCGCCAGGTCTTCCGCGTCCATCTTCAGCCGCCCTTGCGTGAACGAGAGCGCGTAGCTGCTGAAGGAATTGCCGCCGACGCCGTCGACGAAGTTGCCCAGCGTGCTCAGGCGAACGGAATCGACTTGCCGGTCCGTGCGGCTCACGGGCGTGGCGGTGCGATCCGTCAGGTCCTTGCGCTCCAGCGCAATGGAGCCGAACAGGTTGTACGCACGCGAGCGGATGAAGGGTTGCGTCGCGTTGAGCGCGTAGACCTCGGCCTCGCCCGTCGCGCCCAGCGGCGCGAACTGCTTGCCCAGGCGGTACTCGGTGCGCGCCACCTGCGCGCCCAGGCGCGTGGCCCAGGGACCGACGACGCTGGTGTACCCGAGCCGGAACAGGTTGCTGTCCGAGCGATCCGCCAGCTGCGCACGCGCCGACAGCACGTCGCCGTGTCCCGCGAGGTTCAGCGCCTCCGCTTCGACGTAGCCGCGGATCTCGCCCGCGGCGCGCGGTCCGTAGTTGTCGACACCCAGCAATGCGCCGAAGCGAGGGCCGGTCGGCTTCACCACGACCACCACGTCCGCCTCACCGGGGTGCGCGCCAGGCTGCACGTCCGCCACCGCGGCGAACCCAGCCAGGTCACGCAGCAGCAGGATCGGCTTTTCCAGCAGGTACTCGTTGATCAGCGCGCCGGCCGGCAGGCTGTTCTGCACGATGCCGTCGGCCAGCGCCAGCGAGGGCCCCGCGCCTTCGACACGCACGCTGGCCTTGCCCACGCGCGCCTCGAGCACCTGGATCGTCACCGTGCCCCCGCTCGCCGCGAACTGCTGCTGCGGCAGGTAGGCCTCGGTGAGGACGTAGCCACGGTCGCGGTAGTACTGGCGTACGGCCGCTGCCGCCTGCAGCAATCCGCCCATGTCTACGCGGTTGCCAACGAAGGGCGCGAGCACCGCCTGCAACTGCGCCTCGCTGAAGACCGTGTTGCCCTGCACGCGGAAGGCGGCGGGCGTCAGCGAGACGGAGCGGTCGAAGGTCGCGGCCGCCGCCGGATCCGGCACCACGACGGCCGGTGCGCCACCGGCTCGCGGCAGCGCGGGGATCTGGCGGGGTGTTTCGAGCACCGTGCCCGCATCGGGACGGGTGGACTGCGCGAAAACGGGAGACACGATGAAACCCAGGGCGGCCATTGCGGCCGCCCACGTCGTTGTTCTTTGCACTGCCACTCCGTTGTTGTCTTTTAGCCGGCTGTACTTTTACAGTCAGAAACAGTTGTGTCAATCACCTTAGGAGTGGACTGTTACATTCGGCCTACGGATTCAGTACGAATAAGGTTTGCGCGTACCCCGGGGGACCGGAACGCGCGCCCGCCCAGGATCGACCACCGATCGGCCCACGCTTTGCTAGAGTGGCCCTTTGGGCTGGACGAAACACGATGGCCGCTGATCCTTCCGCTCCCCGCCACATCCGGCTGACCTCCCATGCCGGCGGGCAGGGCGCGCTGCCGATCCAGTGGGGCGCGCGGACGCCCGACGCACGCGGGCCGATCGTGGGCACGACCCTCCAGCGCGGCCACCGCAACGTGATCGGCACGCACAGCGGCTCGTATAGCGTCTACCGCGCGCTGGCCGTCGCGGCCGGGGCGCTGGCCCGCGACCACAAGGCGGACCTCACCAACACCGCACCCACCGACGAGATCGGGCCGTATCCGCAGTGGAGCGACCCGGAGAAGATCGTCAGCCTCGATCCGTGGGGCGCCACCGTTGCCTCCGT
This sequence comes from Ramlibacter sp., assembly GCF_036383835.1. Lineage (GTDB taxonomy): Bacteria > Pseudomonadota > Gammaproteobacteria > Burkholderiales > Burkholderiaceae_C > Ramlibacter. The sequence continues at coordinate 90,704 of NZ_DASVNN010000069.1, read as the reverse complement.
GTTCGCCGACGAGCTTGCCGAGGGCTACGACATCCGTCCGACCATCGCGGTGACCAAGGCGCACGTGATCCTGCCGGAGGTGATCGAGGGCCTGCAAAAGGGCCGCCTGAAACCGGACGGCCAATTCCTGCTCGAAGGCGGTGCTGCCTGCGTTACCAAGGCCGCGATCGAGCCGGTGTGGTGGCTGCCCGGCGTGGCGAAGCGCTTCGGCTGTTCCGAATCGGACCTGCGCCGCGTGCTGTTCGAGGAAACCGGCGGCATGTACCCCGAACTCGTCACGCGCAGCGACCTCGAAGTGTTCCTGCCCCCGATCGGCGGGCAGACGGTCTACATCTTCGGCAACCCGCGCGACCTCGCCAATCCAGACGTCGAACTCACCGCCCGCGTGCACGACGAGTGCAATGGCTCCGACGTGTTCGGCTCCGACATCTGCACCTGCCGCCCTTACCTCACGCACGCGATCGAGGAATGCATCCAGGGCGCGCAGCGCGGCGGCGTCGGGCTCGTCGCCTATTCGCGCAAGGAAGGCCGCGCGCTCGGCGAGGTGACCAAGTTCCTGGTCTACAACGCGCGCAAGCGCCAGATCGGCGGCGACACCGCCGACCAATATTTCGCCCGCACCGAATGCGTGGCCGGCGTGCAGGACATGCGCTTCCAGGAACTGATGCCCGACGTGCTGCACTGGCTGGGCGTCAGGAAGATCCACCGCCTCGTCTCCATGAGCAACATGAAGTACGACGCCATCACCGGCTCGGGCATCGAGGTCGTCGAGCGTGTCGACATCCCGGCGGGCCTGATTCCCGCGGATGCGCAAGTCGAGATGGAAGCCAAGAAAGCCGCGGGCTACTTCACGCCGGACGCGGTGCCGGACGCCCAGGCACTCAAGCAAACCAAGGGCAGAGGCCTATGACCGAAGCGCACAACGTCCTCGGCAACGTGGAGGCCGAGGAAGCGGCAGCCATCCTGCGTTCCACCCGCGCGGTGCGCGACCGCAGCCGGCAACTGCTGGATCGCGCCCGCGCCGGCGACTCGAAATGGTTCGAAGTCGACGACGGCGCACTCGACACCGCGGCGCGCACCGTCGCCGACGTCACGAAGAAACGCTATCCCAAGGGCCACATCCCGCTGCACAGCCGCTGGCGCCACCTGGAAGCCGGCGGCGTCGACCGCAAGGCCGAACTCGAGCGCCTGCTCGGCAAGGTGCCCAGGGCGGTGCTCGGCGAAGTGCTGTTCGACCTGACCTTCGTGAGCGTGCTGCTCGACGCGGGTGCCGGCCCCGACTGGAGCTACGTCGAACCCGCGACCGGCCAGACCTTCACGCGTTCCGAAGGATTGGGTGTCGCGAGCTTCCACGCCTTCACCGCCGGCCTGTTCTCGAGCAACAAGAACCATCCCTGCCAGGTGGACGCCGACGGCCTGCGGGGCCTCGCCACCGACCACCTTGCCTCGGCCTTCCAGGTGCGCGACAACAATCCGCTGGTGGGCATCGAAGGCCGCGCCATCCTGCTGCGGCGCCTGGGCGAAGCGATGCAGGAGCAGCCCGAGGTGTTCGGCTACGAGGTGCCGAGGCCGTCGGGCATCTATGCGCAGATCATGTCGCCGGCGCCGGACGTGCCGCCCACCGCGGACGTGTCGGCGCACGACATCCTGTCGCAGATCCTGATCTCCTGCTCCGGCATCTGGCCGGCCGGCAACGCCATCGGCGGTATCCCGCTGGGCGACTGCTGGCGCCACGAAGCGGTGCGCGGCGAAGGCCTCACCGACGGCTGGGTGCCCTTCCACAAGCTCTCGCAGTGGCTCACCTATTCGCTGCTGGAGCCCTTCGCCTGGTCGGGCGTGCAGGTGCGCGGGCTCGATGCGCTGACCGCCCTGCCCGAATACCGCAACGGCGGCCTGCTGATCGACAGCGGCGTGCTGCGCCTGCGCGACGAATCGTCCGTGCGCCAGACCTGGAAGCCGGGCGACGAGATCATCGTGGAGTGGCGCGCGATGACGGTCGCGCTGATGGACGAAGTGGCCGAGCGGGTGCGGCACCTGCTGCACCTCGACGCGCAGCGCATGCCGCTCGCCTGCGTGCTGGAAGGCGGCACCTGGGCCGCCGGCCGCGAGCTGGCGCAGCAGCGCCGCAAGGGTCTTCCCCCCCTGCAAGTGGCCAGCGACGGCACCGTCTTCTAGGACAATCCTTTCATGGCAAGCAACAACAACGTCCACGTCATCGACCATCCGCTAGTGCAGCACAAGCTGTCGCTGATGCGGAACAAGGAGGCCAGCACCAACAGCTTCCGCCGCCTGCTCAACGAGCTCGCCATGCTCATGACCTACGAGGTCACGCGCGACGTGCCGATGCACGAGGTCGAGGTGCACACGCCGCTGGAGACCACCAGGACCAAGGTCATCGACGGCAAGAAGCTGGTGTTCGTGTCGATCCTGCGCGCGGGCACCGGCATCCTGGACGGCATGCTGAACGTGGTGCCGGGCGCGCGCGTGGGCCACATCGGCCTGTACCGCGACCCGAAGACGCTGATGGCCGTGGAGTACTACTTCAAGATGCCGCAGAACATGGAGGAGCGCGACATCATCGTCGTCGACCCCATGCTCGCCACCGGCAACTCCGCGATCGCCGCGGTGGAGCGCCTGAAGGAGCTCAGTCCCAAGTCGATCAAGTTCGTGTGCCTGCTCACCTGCCCCGAAGGCGTGGCCGCGATGCAGAAGGCCCACCCGGACGTGCCGATCTACACGGCGGCGATCGACCGGCAGCTGAACGATCATGGGTACATCCTGCCCGGCCTCGGCGACGCGGGCGACCGGATGTTCGGGACGAAGTAGGTCCCACCTCGTCATTCCCGCGAAGGCGGGAACCCAGGGCATCCAATGCACTCGCGACGCCCTGGATCTCCGCCTACGCGGGGATGACGACAAGAGGGACGCCACGCCCCGTGGCTAGGGCCGCGCCGCCGGCTGCGCGCCGAAGAATCCGACGACGCGCGCAATGCGCCCATCCACGTCGAGATCGACCAGGTCCACCCCTTCCAGCACCGCGGCTCCCTTCCCATCCAGCAACCGCCAGCCGTAACGCAGCGACTGGTGGTGCGCATCGATCGCCGTGCTGCGCTCGAAGCGGTGCCCCGGGAACTGCGACTGCAGCGTCGCCGCCAGATCGCTGATGCCCTGGTGGCCGCGGGCCTCCATCGGCGGATCGACGAGGCGGCCTTCCGGGTGCCATCCTTCCCGGATCGCGGCCAGGCGCCGGCCGGCATCGGCGTCGCAGTAGGCGGCCAGCCAGGTGTCGACGAGGGTTTCGAGGGCGGGGACGTTCATCGCTAGCTCCTTTCGTGGGTCGGTGGAGTCATTCTTCGCGGCGACGCACGCACTGGCGATTACGTGGCACGTCATGGCGCCACCACAGCGCTATCCTCCGCAAATGCTCGACCTCCTCGTCACCAACGCCAGCCTGCCCGATGGCCGCACCGGCATGTCCGTCGCCGTGCAGGACGGCCGCATCGCCGAAGTCACGCCCGGTCTCGTCGCGCCCGCGCGCGAAACCGTGGACGCCGGCGGCTACCTGCTCTCGCCGCCCTTCTGCGATCCGCACTTCCACATGGACGCGACGCTCAGCTACGGCCTGCCGCGCGTCAACGAGAGCGGCACGCTGCTGGAAGGCATCGCGCTGTGGGGCGAGCTCAAGCCGCTGCTGAACGCGGAGGACATGATCGAGCGCGCCCTGACCTACTGCGACTGGGCGGTCGCGCGCGGCCTGCTCGCCATCCGCAGCCACGTGGACACCAGCGACCCGAGCATGCTGCCGGTGGAAGCGATGCTGGAGGTGAAGAAGCGCGTGGCGTCGTACATCGACCTGCAGCTGGTCGCCTTCCCGCAGGACGGCGTGCTGCGCACCCAGGGCGGCGTGGACAACCTGAAACGCGCGCTGGACCTCGGCGTCGACATCGTCGGCGGCATCCCGCACTTCGAGCGCACCATGGGCGAAGGCGCGGCCAGCGTGAAGCTGCTGTGCGAGCTCGCCGCCGAGCGCGGCAAGCTGGTGGACATGCACTGCGACGAAACCGACGACCCGCTGTCACGCCACATCGAGACGCTCGCCTTCGAGACGCAGCGCCTGGGCCTGCAGGGCCGCGTGAACGGCTCGCACTGCACCTCCATGCACAGCATGGACAACTACTACGTGAGCAAGCTGCTGCCGCTGATCGCGGAAAGCGGCGTGAGCGTGGTGGCCAATCCGCTGATCAACATCACGCTGCAGGGACGGCACGACACCTATCCCAAGCGGCGCGGCATGACGCGCGTGCCGGAGCTGATGGCAGCGGGCGTGAACGTCGCCTTCGGGCATGACTGCGTGATGGATCCCTGGTACGGGATGGGGTCAGCGGACATGCTGGAGGTGGCGCACATGGGACTGCATGTGGCGCAGATGACCAGCCAGAAGGGGATCAGGGCCTGCTTCGATGCGGTGACGGTGAATGCGGCGAAGGTGATGCACCTGGAGGGCTATGGAATCGAGCCGGGGTGCGATGCGAGTTTTGTGTTGTTGCAGGCTCGGGATGTGGTGGAAGCGATTCGGTTGAGGGCGAATAGGTTGCGCGTATGGCGGAAGGGGCGGCAACTTGCAGAGTCGCCTAAGGCGATGGCGAAGCTTGCGCTCGGCAATGACCGGCCGCAAGAAGTTTCGCCCGGTCTATTTGCTGAGAAGCCATCGGGCTGACCATCGGCCTGCGCTCAGTCATGGCTGCCTTTGGCCGGGGAGCGGACTTCCGCTCGGTTGCAACTGGGGCAGCAACGCCCCTGGCTACCGCTTCTAACGGCCGGCAAGAGCGACTGCTTTGCAGCGGAAGCGGTCTTCCAGTTACGCAGATGCGAATGTCGCCAACTGCGCCCTCTTCGGCCATTCGGTGACCTACGCGCGGCCAGTACTCATCTAGTCGCGACCTTCGGGCGTTCGCCCAATACTGGGCTCGGCGATGCAACCGCACGATTCTTCGGCGGCTGTATCCCAGCAGTTCTCGATCAAAAACTAGCTTTCCCTTGACGGAGGCCGTTCTGAGGGGCATTCCTCTCGTGCCTCTCCTCGCCCCTCCGTCAATGGCCGATTTGGACACGGCTCCGGGCGCGAACTCGCCGCGCTCGCGGGCGCAGGGAGCCTGCGGCGGCAGGCCTACGACGTGCTCAGAGCCGCGCGGAGGACGGCGGGAGCCTCGGGTAAGGGCCGTGGCTTGTACACCCAGCACACGACCAGCCGCACAGAATCCGCCAGGACCACAACCTGCGATCCGGAGCAACGTGGAGCATATCGCCAAGGAGCGGCGGCGGCACCGTCCTCCTACAGGTGGATTTCGCCCGCCCAGCCGTACGGCAGAATGCGGACACGTTCTGCAACGCCTCGACAAGGCCAAGACCGACTATGAATGAAGAGTGGATTCTTCAAAAGAAAGAAACGCGCCGCCCCTTTTCTACCGCAACGTGGGTTCCGTTGAGGGCATCCGTCACTGACGAGAAGGGTGACGTTGAAGAAGTAGGCTTCGTCGGCGACGTTTTTGCCTGTGGATCGGTCGCGTTCCCACCCGAGCACCGGGAGTTGGTTGAGGAGCGCTTAGGCTGGAGTGATATCGGAACAGGCCATGACGTGGCGCCGTACGCTTACAAGGACGGCTACTACGCAACCATCGATCAATATCAGTACAACGATAAACAACCAATTGGCGTCAACCTCGTTTTCGAGCACCCTCAGCCGGTTGTTGGCGGAAGACTATGGATATTGCATCCTGATTTGGTTGTTGCCCTCCGCCTGATAAAGGAAGGAACGGAATGGGTAAGACCAGAAGAAAATTTCGTTGTGGTGGCACGCGAGATTCTTGATGCGAGAGGTCGCCACCGCCTGATCGAGATCAAACGGGAATTTCTTCTTGACTACCTAGCCGCAAGGAATCTTTCGCTGCGTCTCTCTTCTTACCGTCAAAGAGTGGAGAACGTATCTTCACTTGAAGGTAGCGAGTACGGAAATCTGAAAGAGCATGAAGAGGAGCGCGATGGCGGGCGATATCAACTCCTGGTTCGAAGTCTGAACGATGTTTTTGGTGGAGGCTGGGCAATGATGCGAGTCTCTCGGACGGACGTTGACGAAGACCAAGACGCTCCAGTGATGGGCCCGGAAACCGATGCCAACACCGAGTTGGAAAGCTCGCAAGGCCATCGCAGTGGCTACGAAGGTGTTCGGGTCGAGGGCGAATTTTGGCGAGACGAGTGGATTGACCATCAGTCGCAAAGCATCCGGGTCCGTGGAGATGCAGACACGAACTTGCCCCAATTCATCGTGGAGACTGACGGGAAGCGCATGGCATCCGCCGATTTGACCGATGAGGACATTGGGCGATGGCTGTGGTTCCGCTCAAGCGTGGTGAATGAACTCCTAGGCAATCGAGGCTTTTCGCTCGATTGGTACTCAGCACAGACTGGCGGCATTCTCTCAACATCGGGTCTCAAGACCCATTTCGGAATCAATTCATCCGACTTGATTACCGTCTATGCCTCCGATATCGCCCGCCTCGAACCCTGGGAACAGCGCATTTGGGCAGCCCACAATGTTGTACCGGAAGGCGGCGTTTCGAGTGAGTTGCTGGCTTCCCAAGTCAAGGCCCAGCCGGCGTCCACCCATTCCGTTGAATCTAAGCTGTTCGATTCCATGCGGATGCTAGAAGCGGGCTTCAGGAAGACGCACGGAATCTCGCTGTTCACTCACGATATCGATGATGAGGCCGTCATGCAGCATGTCACAAGATTTGTCAGTAGGGATCAAGCTTCGTTGCTACGGCTGGCGAAAGAACTTGTCCGGGCGTTCTCCGACCGGCTCAATGTTCGCGAGCTTCGCAAGCTGGCGGTGCATGACGACAAAGAAAAGCTTGGGTCGAATAAGCTGCTGCAGGACGTCTTAGCGCAAAAGGTGGGGGCCGAGAAGGCTCGCCGCGTGTTTGCGGAAATTGCTGGCACCTACGATATGCGCCTCGGCGATGCTCATCCGACTGGATCAAAAGTTACCGACGCCATTAAGCTGGCTGGAATTGACCAAAACCTTTCATACATGAAGCAAGGCGAGCAACTAATTCACAACTTTGGGCGCGCCGTCTGGTTCACAGGCAAATTTCTGTTTGAGCAGCCGGCAGGCCCAAAACCCTAGGCCAATCCATCAAGAACTAGATTTTCAGCGGCAATGCACTATGAGCCTAGAGTTTCTTCGCACCCCTTTTGAGAAAGCCAACTACTTGGCCACGCTGCTTGGCTCTCAAGCGAGCGGCGGCGCGGCGGACCCGAAGGAGTACGACCTGCTCAGGAAGGAGCTTCTATCCATGCCTGAGATTGAGCACCTTGTGCCTTCATTCGTCCGAACCTGCCGCGACTTGAATTCCTTCTGGAGCTTTATCCAGCCCAAATTCAAGACGTACAAGGAACGCCGCACCTACATCTCTGAGCAGTTCACGGGGCTGCTGGACTTCTTGGAGTTCGGGAAGTCGCCGAGCGCTCCTGTTGCCGCTCCGCCCAGATTCGTCGCGATGTCCCTTTCTGCTGCTGCGTCCGCGCCGGTCGTCGCGCCTCCGGTCATCCGAAACAAACGCAAAGTCTTCATCGTGCATGGACGCGACAACGAAGCAAAGCAGGAAGTGGCGCGCTTTGTTTCGGACCTTGGACTTGTGCCGATCATCCTGCACGAGCAGGCCAGTTCAGGCATGACCATCATTGAGAAGATCGAGCGCTACGCCAACGATGCGGATTTCGCCCTCGTCCTTTACACCGCATGCGACCATGGGCGCGGCGCGCATGAGAGGAATGTTCACCCGAAGAACCGTGCGCGGCAGAACGTGGTGTTCGAACACGGCTATTTGATGGCGAAGCTCAGCCGCAAGAACGTGTGCGCGCTTGTAAAGGGCGAGATAGAAACACCGAACGACATCAGCGGCGTCGTGTACGTTGCGCTCGATGGCTTCGGCGGCTGGAAGACCGAAGTGGCGAAGGAATTGAAGGCCTGCGGCTACGTCGTTCGGGATTGATCTAGCCGCGCGGCCAATCAGCGTACGTTGCGCTCGTCGCAACGGCTGGATTTCCATCCGCAACGGTGGGGATGTCCGAATTTTTGTGTGAGGACCACTGAGACTTGTCCACGGCGGCGGGCGTCGCTTGCGACGAACGCACGACGCGGTGGGCAAGTCGGCGCCACATCTTAAGTGGCCGCCCTGATGAAGCGATCTTCGTACAGGATCGCAAACTGGTTCATCGCCTCCTTCCATTCCTTGGCCGCCCGGCCCCAGTCGGCCGTGATGTTCTGCAGCGCCAGCCAGATCAGCTTGGTGGCCGCATCGTCGCTGGGGAAGTGCCCGCGGCTCTTGATGATCTTGCGCAGCTTGGCATGGATGCTCTCGATGGCGTTGGTCGTGTAGATCACGCGGCGGATCGACGGCGGGAAGGCGAAGAACGGAATGACGTGGCTCCAGGCGCGCCGCCAGGCTGCGGCGACGGTCGGGAACTTCTGGCCCCAAGGGCCCTGTTCGAACGCATCGAGCTCGGCCTGCGCGGCTTCGGTAGTGGCTGCCGTGTAGATCGGCCGCAGGGCCGCTGCCAGGGCCTTGCGGTCCTTCCAGCTGGCAAAGTCCAGACTGTTGCGGATCAGGTGCACGATGCACGTCTGCAGCGTCGTGGCAGGGAACACCGCCCCCAACGCTTCCGGCATGCCCTTGAGGCCATCGGTGACGGCAATCAGGATGTCGCCCACCCCGCGCGTCTTCAGGTCGTTGAACACCTTCATCCAGAACTTGGCGCCTTCGGTGGCTCCCTCAACGCAGTCGGTCCGGTCGATGAGACGGCGAGTCTCGTTAAGACAGAGTCGTTCCGTTTTTTGTCACTGCAACTGGCTTTCCATATGGGAGTTCTGCAAACCTATCGAACTGCTGAAAACCGGCAAGCCAAACTGAAATGAGCGTTCCGTTTCGCACTATCTCGCCGTCATCTACAGGGGTAGGTAACTTCAATTCATGGAGCAGCGTCTGACCCTGTTCAATCCGTCGCGACGCTCCGACCGTTGTCTTCGTCACACAGTTCTCGATCGCGAGTGCGAACGTGAAATTGCTGGATCTATCTATGTGAATCCTCGATTGTGTGATCAGAACACCAATGTCAAACTCGATGCGAGGCAAGAACAGTACTCCTCCATGAAGGTGGAGTTCCATCGGCTGCTCGGGTGAGACGTTGACTTTCATTCGAATCAATAGCTCCCCTTCGAGCGTCCCGTCCGGGAACCTAATCGTTTGAGGAGAGAAGACGCGCCTACTGGACTCAGCTGCAATTCGCGAGATGTAAGTTTCAAGCGTTCGCTCGGGTTCGCCTACCTTCACGAACGGTGTCTGAGAGTCGGTTTTCGGATCTCCAAGCCTCAATGAAAGGTTCATGTTGTCCGGCTGAATTCCAGGAAAACTGAAAGCGCCGGGTAGGGTTGGCATTGAAAGAGCAACTGTTCCTATCTGGAGGGTGAGATCAACGACTCTTCCAGGCATGCCCCATTCTTCATCTGAAAGTTCTCGGACCTTGAACAGTTCGATTGACTCGTGGCTTGCTTGGGAAACCGCACCTGTTTGGAATCCCTTGGTTGTGAAGATGACGCCTTTAGCTGCACCGAGTTCACGAACGGTCGTCGCGAGAGCATCGACGTGAAGCCTCTCCACCGGCTTTTTCCAGTACTTGCACTCGACTATCACCAGATGCTCGTAAAGTCCTTGGCGATGTCTCAGTAGAACATCGACTTGTCGAGTCGCTCCCGAGCGACCTTCCAACGTCACGTTGCGCTCGACCGTCACGTCTCCAGTTTCATGGAGAGCAGCGATCAATTTCTCGAATCCGCCCCAGTCCTTTACAAGATCTTCGATATCCATTGCTTCAAAATCTCACCTCGAAGGCATGATGATCTGTGAAGTCTCCTCAGACCGCTAGCAATCTTCCTGAGACTCTCCGGACTCATCTACCCGGCTGACTGCGTTGAAATGGCAGGACCTGAGCCGCCCAAGCTCACTAGGAACTCTCTACTTTCCAGGTGCAAGCGCGCTCCCAAATTCCCCCTCCCCACTCACCGTCACCACCAACCTCTGCGTCGCCCTCGTCGCCGCCACAGAAAACAACCTCGCCTCATCCCCCACCTCCGCCCAAACCGCCGGCCTCTGCCCCACCCCCGGCACCGCCACCACGGGAAACTCCAGCCCCTTGCTCGCATGCATCGTCATCACCTTGACGCTGTTCGCGAGCGGCTTGAAGTCCCCCGACTTCTCTCGCACCTGGTACGGCAGCCCGCGCGCATCTAGCGCCTTGGCGCACTCGAACATCACCGCGTAGCGGCGGCAGATGATCGCCATGTCGCCCCACGCATGCCCTTCCTGGTGCGCCGCAGCCAGCAGATCAGCGATCTTGAAAGCCTCCTCCCGCAGGCTCGGAAGCCGCACGATCATCGGCGCCGGCCCTTCCCGCCCGCAGCTCACCGGCTGCACGAGCGGCGTCCCGTCCTCGTCCTGCGCATCCGGCTGCAGGAACTCCGCTGCCACGAGGTTCGCCGTCTGCAGGATCTGGCGCGTGTTGCGGTAGTTGATCTTCAGGATGGTCGTGCGGCCCGCGGCCTGGATGCCCACGCTCTTGAAGCTGAACTTGCGGGCGCGGGTCTTGCCGTAGATGTTCTGCGCGCTGTCGTACAGCACCAGCAGGCTGTCGGTCTCCGGGTCCACCATCTGCGTGACCAGCTTGAACCACTCCGGCTTGAAGTCGTGGCCCTCGTCGATCAGGATGGACTGGTATTGGCCGGCGGGGATCTGCTGACGCTCGACGCCGCGGATCACGTTGTCCACCATGCGCTCGAAGACGTCGCCGCCCTGCCCCTGCGGAATCGGCTGGCCGAAGGCCTTGAGCTGCTGGCGGCACCACTTGTGGAAGTTGCGGGCATGCACGCGGTCGGCGATGCCCTTGGCCTGGAACATCGCATCGAGCTTCACCGCCAGCGGCTCGTTGTAGCAAAGCACGAGGATCGGCTTGGCGGACGGCAGCTTCGCCAGGTGTTCGGCGCGGTAGCCGAGGATCATCGTCTTGCCCGAGCCGGCCACGCCGTGGATCACGCGATGGCCGTCGCCCAGGCTGCGCGCCAGCTGCTCCTGCTGAAGGTCCATCACCCGCATGAGGTCCGGCAGGTCGTCGCTGGCGTCGTCGAACAGGCCGCTTTGCTCCGGCACGCGCACTTCGGGGAACAGGATCCAGCGCACGCGATCGAGCTGCGGCAGCGACATCGCCTGGCTGCCGAAGGCATGCGGGAACATCTCCCACAGCCGCTGCTGGAAAGCCTCGGCGTCCACGCTTTCCAGCATTTCGTCCTTGCAGATCACGAGGTGCGGCGCGATGGCCTCGCCCAGGCCGGCCTGCTCGAACTGCAAGCGCGTGATGTTGGTGAAGACGACGCCGTGGCCCCACGGGAAGGCCAGCTTGCCCTTGTGCGGGCCGTCGGCCTGCACCAGTTGCGGGTCGCGCTGCAGGGCATCGACCACCTGGATCGCGCAGTGCCTCGCCTGCGCGATCGGGCTCATGACAACCTTCGTCTTATCCCTATCCAGGATTTCCCAGTATTCGCGCGTTGCCTTGCGAACGGTGTCCAGTCGCCAATCCTTGGTCTCGAGGATCAGCGCGCCGCGGCGCGGATGGAGGATGACGAAGTCCGGATGCGTCTGCTTCGGCCCGACGGGCACGTCGTACCAGAGCAGGTAATCGTCATCGAGCTTCTGCTCCAGGCGCTCGACCAGGCGGCGTTCGCCGGAGGTCATGCGCGCGACGCAGCTGCCCAGCGCGGGTATGAGAGTTGCCACTGCTTGTTCTCGTCCGTTGTCTCCCCGCGCGGATCATCGACGAACACACGACTGGTGACAAGCCTCCGACCGGACGATGCGTGGCCCGCGCCTTCACTGGTGACGAATCGACTGCGACACCAACTCCGTCTCCCTCACCCCCGGCCCCGCCGCATGCTTGTCGGTCCGCGTGAGCTTCTGCTTGATGAAGACGGTGAGGTCCGAGCTGAACCACTGCACATCCTCGTTCCCGAGGTTGTCCACGGTCCGCACCCGCCACGCCTTGAAAGTACCGGCCGGCATGGTCACGTCCTCGTAGGCTTCCACGGTGATTTGCGTTTCCACGGGGATGACCTGATCGGTGGCGTGCACGGTCATCGTCACGTTGCGCGTCCAGCTCTTTCCGACCTTCAACGGCCACTGCCAGCTGGCCGCCGGCTCGAAGGTGACGACCGGCTTGTCGCCATTCACGAACGCATGGAAGGCGCCGTGCACCGGGTGGATCAGCACCGTAGGCCCGACGGTCGAATGCCATGCGCCCACGGTCTGCCCCTTCCAGTCGCGGTTCGCCTGGCGGGTCACCGTGGCTATGGAAGCGCCATTGCCGTAACTTCCGGTGTCCTGGATGGAGCGGACGAACGAGGAACCGATCACGACGGTGCTCGCCCGGTTGTTGCCCTCGGCCTCGTCGGCGAGGGCGCAAGTGGAAGCCGCGAGCGCGGCGGCGATGCAGAGAAACGGTAACGTGCGTGCCATGGGACCTCCTGTGGTCCATTCGGAAGGGCGGTGCGCTCCCTCGCGTGGCGGTCCTCTCGCCTCCTCCGTCGCCCGGGGAGGTATGGTTCAGGGTAGGTCGCGCCTGCCACGAAACAAGGTGGCGAATCGGCGCAGATGCCGCGAGGTGTTACCGCAACGGCCGAGGTGCGTCGAGGTCCCGACGGACACCTTGCACGCGCGAAACGCGGCCCCGACCGACGCGCCGCGCCTTCCCGCGCTCCTATGCTCGGCCGCATGGCCCTGGAACTCGCCCGCATCCGCGCCCTCTGCTTCGACGTCGACGGCACCATCGCCGACACCGACGACCACCTGGTCGCGCAACTCGCCGCGCTGATCGACAAGGTGCCCGGCGTGAGCGGTCGGCGCAGCGAGAAACTCGCGCGGCAGGTCGTGATGGGCATGGAGACGCCGGTGCACGGCGCCTACGCGCTGCTGGACCGCTTCGGCCTGGACACGCCGATCGACCGCCTGCGCTCGCGCATCAGGCAGGTCAGGAAGCAAGGCGCCGATCCCGAGCACACGCGCAACCCGGAGGCGATCGACGAGGTGCCGCACGAGATGATGGCGGGCGTGCAGGAGATGCTGAAGAAGCTCGCCAAGCTCTATCCGATGTGCACCATCTCCACCGGCGGCGCGCCGCGCGTGGAGCGCTTCCTGGAGCAGTACGGGGTGCGGGAGCTGTTCACGGAGGTGGTGGGGGCGCAGACCACGCGCAGGATGAAGCCGCATCCCGAGCCGCTGTTGTATGCGGCGAAGAAGATGGGGGTCGATCCGGCGGAGTGTTTGATGATCGGGGATACGACGATCGATATCCGCACCGGCGTGGCGGCGGGGGCGCAGACGGTGGGGGTGCTGTGCGGGTTCGGGATGGAGAACGAACTGGTTGCGGCGGGCGCGGGGATGATCTTGCGGACGACGTCGGATCTGCTGGCGGTGTTGAATCCGCAGGAGGACAAGTTGAAGGAGACGGCGAGTCCGGAGCCGAAGGCTTAGCTGAGTGCGGGAGCGCCCCCACCCCGGCCCTCCCCCGGAGGGGGAGGGAGGAAAACCTCAGTGGACCTGCTTTGATTCCAGCAGCTTCACCAACGCCCACAGCACACGATTCGCCGGCGTGTGGACGCCCAGCGCTTCGCCGCGGCGCACGACGTAGCCGTTCAGGTAGTCGATTTCGGTGGGCTTGCCGCGCGCGAGATCCTGGGCGGTCGACGAGTATTGGGACGGCATCGTTTCCACCAGCTTGCGGTTGGCGACGTGCGCGTCGGCCGGCATGTGGATGCCGTCGGCCTTGGCGACGGCGAGGCATTCGTCCACCACGTCGCGCATCACGTCCCAGATGCCTTCGCTTTCCACGTTCTCGCCGTACGGCCGCTGCGCGATCGCCGAGACGGCGTTGTACGCGCAGTTGAGGATCAGCTTGAGCCACAGCGCGCCGCTCACGTTCGAGGAGATCTCCGTCGGCACGCCGGCGGCGATCAGCGCCTGCGCCACGCGCTCGCTGGCTTTGGAAGGCTCGATCACCAGTTCGCCGCGGCCGTGGTGCTTCAGGTGGCCGGGGCCGGCCATCTCGGTGGCGACGTAGACGACGGCGGCGGCGACTTCGTGATCGGGCAGGACGGCACGCAGGCGGTCGGCGTTGTCGACGCCGTTCTGCAGGCACAGGAGCAGCGTATCGGATCGCAGGTAGGGCTCGAGCTGGCGGCCGGCGGACTCGGTGTCCATCGACTTGACGCAGAACAGCACGAGGTCGGCACCGCGGGCGCCCGATGCATCCGTCACGGCTTTCACGCGCACCTGTTCGTCGAAGGCCTTCGTCTCCATGCGCAGGCCCTCGCGCGTGATCGCCTCCACGTGCTGCGGCCGGGCGATGAAGGTGACTTCGTGGCCGGCGCGCGCCAGCATGCCGCCGAAATAGCAACCCACCGCCCCGGCGCCCATCACCGCCACCTTCAACCGCGCATCCGTTCCGTCCAGCTTCGCCATCGCCTGTCTCCTCGGGAACGCGTCATGCTAAACGAAGGTGCTGCAGAGCCAGCAGGTCCCTCCCATTCGGGTGAGGGACATAATGCCCGGCCATGCCCAACGTGGATCTCTCGCAGGACCCCGCCGGCTTGCGCCGCATCTTCCTGGCGCTCGGCCTGGCAAAGCCCGCCGAGGACGTGCATGCGCAGCCGCTCACGGGCGGTGTGTCCTCCGGCATCTACCGCGTGGACCTGCGCTCGGGCAGCTACTGCGTGAAGCAGGCCCTGCCGCGGCTGAAGGTCGCCAAGGAATGGCTCGTGCCGGTGGAACGCGTGTTCGCGGAGATCGGCTACCTGCGCACCGTGGAGCCCATCGTGCCGGGTCACGTCCCCCGCGTGCTCGGCGAGGACGACGCGACCAGGAGTTTCGTCATGCCGTTCCTGGGAGCGGAATACCGAAACTGGAAGTCCGACCTGCTCGCCGGCCGCGTCGACACGACCTTGGCATCGACGGTGGGCGACATTCTCGGCCGCATCCACGCCGGCACCGCGGACGACACCGCGCTCGCGGCGCGCTTCGCCAACGACGCGAACTTCCATGCGCTGCGGCTCGAACCCTACCTGGTGGAGACGGCGCGCGAGCATCCGGAGCTCGCCGGCCGCCTGCACGCCCTGGTGGACCGCACGGCCCACACCCGCCGCGTGCTGGTGCACGGCGACGTGAGCCCGAAGAACATCCTGGCCGGTCCGGCCGGCCCGGTGCTGCTCGATGCGGAATGCGCCTGGTTCGGCGATCCGGCCTTCGACGTCGCTTTCTGCCTCAACCACTTCCTGCTGAAGGCGGCGCACCTGCCGCCGCACGCTCACGCCCTGCTCGCGGCTTACCGTGGCTTCGCCGACGCTTACTGGCCGCACGTGCACTGGGAGAGCCGCGCGGCCCTGGAAGCGCGCGTCGCCACGCTGCTGCCCGGCCTGGCGCTGGCGCGCGTCGACGGCAAGTCACCGGTGGAGTACCTGTCGGAGGCCAGCCGCATCGCGGTGCGCCGCGCCGCCATCCCGCTGCTGCAGGATCCGCCCGCCACCCTGGAAGACATCGCCCGCCGCTGGGCACTGGAATTCGCCGCATGACCATCCACAGCCTCACCGCCCGCCGCATCTGGGATTCGCGCGGCCGCCCGACCGTCGAAGTGGAAGTGACGAACGAGGACGGCAGCTCCGGGATCGGCATCGCGCCCGCCGGTGCCTCGCGCGGCACACGTGAAGCCGTGGAACTGCGCGACGGCGATGCGCGCTTCGGCGGGCTCGACGTGCAGCAGGCGCTGCGCGGCATCGAGCGCGAGATCGCGCCGGCGCTGCTGGGTCGCGATGCTGCCGATCAGGCCGGCATCGATGCGACTCTCATCGCACTCGACGGCACCCCGAACAAGTCGCGCCTGGGCGGCAACGCGCTGGTCGCCACTTCGCTGGCCGTGCTGCATGCGGCGGCGGCGCAAGCCCACCAGCCGCTGTGGCGCCATCTGGCCCAGGGCCGGCCAGTTCGACTGCCGCTGCCGCAGGTGCAGATCTTCGGCGGCGGCGCGCATGCCGGACGCCGCGTCGACATCCAGGACTTCATGGTGATCGCCACCGGCGCGCGCTCCTTCGCCGAAGCCATGGAGATGACGGCCGAGGTGTATCGCGCGGCCGGCGCGCTGATGCAGGAACGCGGCGCGCTGTCCGGCGTGGCCGACGAAGGCGGCTGGTGGCCCAACTTCGCGCGCAACGAGGACGCGCTCGACACACTGGTCGCGGCCATCGAGAAAGCCGGCTACGTGCCGGGCGAGCAGGTCGCGATCGCACTCGACATCGCCGCCTCCGAATTCGGCCACGGCGGCCGCTACCGGCTCGCGCTGGAGAACCAGGAGATGGACTCCAACGCCTTCGCCGAACGGCTGCTGCGCTGGGTCGATCGCTACCCCATCGTGTCGATCGAGGACCCGCTGGCGGAAGACGACGAAGCGGGCCTCGTGGCGTTCACGCGCGCGGTGGGCCACAGGTTGCAGGTCGTGGGCGACGACTACCTCGTGACGAACGCGACGCGAGTGCGCGAAGCCGCGCGCCTGGGCGCCTGCAACTGCGTGCTCATCAAGCCCAACCAGGCCGGCACGGTGACCGAGACACTCGCCGCCTTGCGTGCCGCCCAAGAGCTCGGCTACGGCACCATCGTGTCGGCGCGTTCGGGCGAGACGGAGGACGTGGCCATCGTTCACCTCGCCACGGGCTGGAATGCCGGTCAGCTGAAAGTCGGCTCCTTTGCCCGCTCCGAGCGCATGGCCAAGTGGAACGAAGGCATCCGCCTGGAGACCCGGCCGGAAGCGCCTTCGGGTTTCGCGGGCCGCACCGCCCTCGCCCGCGGCCGCTGAGCTCTACCGTTCGGGAGAGACGGGCGAGCGGTGCTGGCGCGCAGCGCGGCACGAACGTATGCTGCGCCGTCATGCAAGCCGCGACAGCTGCGCCCCTGCGCATTTCCGACCTGCCGGGCCCGCAAGGGCTGCCGGTGCTCGGCAGCGCGCACCGCATCCAGCTGCCGCACTTCCACGAGCAGCTGGAACGGTGGCAGCAGGAATTCGGCAACATCTACCGGGTGCGCGTGTGGACGCGCGAGTTCATCGTCTTCGCCGACCCGCAGGTGGCGGCCGAAGCGCTGCGCGACCGGCCCGCCACCTTCAACCGCACCGAGCGCGTGTCCACCGCGGCCACGGAGATGGGCTTCGGCGGCCTGTTCGCTTCCAACGGCGAGAAGTGGCGGCAGCAGCGTCCGATGGTGATGGCCGCCTTCGACCCCGGCCACATCAAGCGCTACTTCCCGGCGCTGGTGCAGGTGGCGCAGCGCCTGTCGCAGCGCTGGCAGGACACGACGGAGTCCGGCCAGGACATCGAGGTGCAGCACGACCTGATGCGCTACACCGTGGACGTGATCGCCGGGCTCGCCCTGGGCACCGACATCAACACGCTGCAGGGCGACCAGGACGTGATCCAGAAGCACATGGACCAGATCCTGCCGATGCTGTTCCGGCGCACGCTGGCGCCCTTCCCCTACTGGCGCTGGTTCAAGCTGCCGGCGGATCGCCGGCTCGACGTGCACCTGGAGGCGTTCCGGTCGGCGGTGCGGGACTTCATCGCGGCGGCGCGCGAGCGCATGGCGCGCGATCCCGCGCTGCGCACCGCGCCCACCAACCTGATCGAAGCCATGATCGCCGCGCGCGACCAGCCGGGCCAGGCGCTGAACGACCAGGACGTGGCGGCCAACGTCGCGACCATGCTGCTGGCCGGCGAGGACACCACGGCGAACACGATCGCCTGGATGCTGTACCTGCTGTCGCGCCATCGCTGGGCGCTGGAGCGCGCCACCGCGGAAGTGCGCCGCGCGCTGGGCGACGACCGCGTGCCCACGCGCCTGGACCAGCTCGATGCCCTGCCCTTCCTGGAGGCTTGCGCGCACGAGACGATGCGGCTGAAGCCGGTCGCGCCGATCCTTCCGCACCAGGCCGCGCGCGACACGGTGGTGGGCGGAGTCCAGATCCCGCAGGGCACGCTGTGCATCTTCATGATGCGCACCGGCGCCACCGACCCCCGCCACTTCCCGCAGCCGGAAGCCTTCGATCCCGACCGCTGGCTGCGCGACGACGCGGCGCCCGGCAAGCGCATCTCGATGCCCTTCGGCGCCGGCCCGCGCATGTGTCCCGGCCGCTACCTCGCGTTGCTGGAGATCAAGATGGCGGCCGCCACCCTGCTCGGCGGCTTCGACCTGGCGCACGTCGCCTCGGCGGACGGCGAGCCCGTCACCGAACGGCTGGCCTTCACGATGACGCCGACGCCGCTGCGCATGCGGCTCTCACCCCGCCGCTCGGGTTGAGATCGGCGATCATCCACCCATGAACTACTGGCTGATGAAGTCCGAACCCGAAGAGGTGTCGGTGGACGACGCTCTGGCCGCGCCGAAATCGACGGTGCCCTGGACCGGCGTGCGCAACTACCAGGCGCGCAACTTCATGCGCGACCAGATGCGCGTGGGCGACGGCGTGCTGTTCTATCACTCGAGCTGCGCCGAGCCGGGCATCGTGGGCGTGGCCCGCGTGGCGTCGACGCCCTATCCGGATCCGACGCAGTTCGAAAAGAAGTCGCCTTACTACGACGCCGCGTCGAAGCCCGAGTCGCCGCGCTGGCTGCTGGTGGACGTGCAGGTGGAGAAGAAGACGCGCAACCTCACGCTACCCGAGCTGCGCGCCGATCCCGAGCTCGAGGACCTCGTCGTGCTGCGCAAGGGCAACCGGCTGTCGATCACGCCGGTGGAGCCCAGGCACTGGAAGCGGATCCTGAAGCTGCTCGATGCCGGTTGAGGGCCTGACGGCCTGGCAGGCCGCGGGCTTCCTGGTGTGCGTGGCGATCGCCACCGCGGCCCAGAGCATCACGGGCTTCGCACTGGCGCTGATCCTGCTGGGACTCACGGGCCTGTTCGAACTCGCGCCGCTGCCGGACGTGGCGAACGTCGCCACCGTGCTGTCGCTGGCCAGTGCCGCGGTGGCGCTGCGGGCGGGTGCGGTGCGTTCGCTGGACAGGAAGATGGTGCAGGCCACGGTGAGCGGCAGCGTGTTCGGGGTCGGTTCCGGCGTGATCCTGCTGGCGTGGTTGAGCGCGAACGTGCTGATGGTGCTGCGGCTGCTGCTGGGGATCGTGATCGTCGCCTGCGCGGTGATCGTGCTGGTGCGGACGAAGCCGCTTGCGCAGCGCTCGTCGAATGCGAGCTTCCACGGCTTCGGGTTCCTTTCGGGTTTGCTCGGGGGACTGTTCTCCGCGTCGGGACCGCCGCTCGTGTACCAGTTCTACCGGCAGCCGCTGTCGATCGAGCAGGTGCGCGACACGCTGGTGGCGACGCTCGCGGCGGGGTCGCTGATCCGGCTGGCGATGGTCGTGCCGAGCGGCCAGTTCAGCGTACGCGCGCTGGGGCTGGCGGTGGCCGCGGTGCCGCTCGCGATCGGCGTGACGTGGTGGATGAAGAGGCACCCACCGGCGTGGGACCGCAAGGCGGTGCTGAAGATCGTTTGCGTGCTGCTGGTGATCACGGGGGTCGGCCTGGTCGGGCCGGCGGTTCACTCCCTCTTCCCGTAGATCGTCATTCCCGCGCAGGCGGGAATCCAGGGCGCCCTGGATCCCCGCCTGCGCGGGGATGACAAAAGAAAAAGCCGCCCGAAGGCGGCTTTTTCGCAGCGGGCGGCGTTTACTGCCCGTCGGTCGAGATCTCTTCCGGCTCCGCCTTGGACCGGCCTTCCTTCTTGGGCAGCGGCTGGATGTCCAGTTGCACGTCGGCCTTTTCCTCGCCCTTGTCGTCCTTCGTCAGCGCGATGTCCACCGTGAGGCGGCCACCTTCGGTGAGACGGCCGAACAGCAGTTCGTCGGCCAGCGCACGACGGATCGTGTCCTGGATCAGGCGCTGCATCGGGCGGGCGCCCATCAGCGGGTCGAAGCCCTTCTTCGCCAGGTACTTGCGCAGGCTGTCGGTGAACGTGACCTCCACGCGCTTTTCCGACAGCTGCTGCTCCAGCTGGAGCAGGAACTTGTCGACCACGCGCAGGATGATCTGCTCGTCGAGCGCCTTGAAGCTGACGATGGCGTCCAGGCGGTTGCGGAACTCCGGCGTGAACAGGCGCTTGATGTCGGCCATCTCGTCGCCCGCTTCGCGGGCGTTCGTGAAGCCGATCGTGGACTTGTTCAGGCTCTCGGCGCCCGCGTTCGTGGTCATGATGATGATCACGTTGCGGAAGTCCGCCTTGCGCCCGTTGTTGTCCGTCAGCGTGCCGTGGTCCATCACCTGCAGCAGCACGTTGAAGATGTCCGGGTGCGCCTTCTCGATCTCGTCGAGCAGCAGCACGGCGTGCGGCTTCTTCGTGATGGCCTCGGTCAGCAGGCCGCCCTGGTCGAAGCCCACGTAGCCGGGAGGCGCGCCGATCAGGCGCGACACCGCGTGACGCTCCATGTACTCCGACATGTCGAAGCGGATCAGGTCGATGCCCATGATGTAGGCCAGCTGCTTCGCCGCTTCCGTCTTGCCGACGCCCGTGGGGCCGGAGAACAGGAAGGCGCCGATCGGCTTGTCGGCCTTGCCCAGGCCCGAGCGCGCCATCTTCACGGAGGCAGACAGCACCTCGAGGGCCTTGTCCTGGCCGAACACGACGCTCTTGAGGTCGCGCTCCAGGGTCTGCAGCTTGCCGCGGTCGTCGTTCGACACGGACGCAGGCGGAATGCGGGCGATCTTCGCCACGATCTCCTCGACTTCCGCCTTGGAGATGGTCTTCTTGCGCTTGTTCACCGGCAGGATGCGCTGGGCGGCGCCGGCCTCGTCGATCACGTCGATGGCCTTGTCCGGGAGGTGGCGGTCGTTGATGTACTTGGCGCTCAGTTCCGCGGCGGCCTGCAGGGCGGCGGCGGCGTACTTCACGCTGTGGTGCTCCTCGAAGCGGCTCTTGAGCCCCTTGAGGATCTCCACCGTCTGCTCCACGCTCGGCTCGACCACGTCGACCTTCTGGAAGCGGCGGGACAGCGCGGCGTCCTTCTCGAAGATGCCGCGGTACTCGGTGAACGTGGTCGCGCCGATGCACTTCAGCGCGCCGCTCGAGAGCGCCGGCTTCAGCAGGTTGGACGCGTCCAGCGTGCCGCCCGACGCCGCGCCGGCGCCGATCAGGGTGTGGATCTCGTCGATGAAGAGGATCGCGTTGGGCTTGTCCTTCAGCGAACGCAGCACGCCCTTGAGGCGCTGCTCGAAGTCGCCGCGGTACTTGGTGCCCGCCAGCAGCGCGCCCATGTCGAGGGAGTACACGTTGGATTCCGCGAGGATCTCCGGCACTTCCTTCTGCACGATGCGCCACGCGAGGCCTTCGGCGATGGCGGTCTTGCCCACGCCGGCCTCGCCCACCAGCAGCGGGTTGTTCTTGCGGCGGCGGCACAGGATCTGGATCACGCGCTCGACCTCGTACTCGCGGCCGATCAGCGGATCGATCTTGCCGTCCTTGGCGGCCTGGTTCAGGTTGAGCGTGAACTGCTCGAGCGGCGAAGCCTTCTCGTTCTTCTCGCCGCCTTCCTCGCCCTCGCCGCCGCTGTTCTCGCCGCTCTTGGCGGGTTCCGGCGGGTCGCTCTTCTTGATGCCGTGGGCGATGTAGTTCACGACGTCCAGGCGCGTCACGCCCTGCTGGTGCAGGTAGTACACGGCGTGCGAGTCCTTCTCGCCGAAGATCGCCACCAGCACGTTGGCGCCGGTCACTTCCTTCTTGCCGTTGCCCGTGGACTGCACGTGCATGATCGCGCGCTGGATCACGCGCTGGAATCCGAGCGTCGGCTGCGTGTCGACGTCGTCGGTGCCGGCAACCTGGGGCGTGTTGTCCTTGATGAAGTTGGACAGCGACTTGCGCAGGTCGTCGATGTTCGCGCTGCATGCGCGCAGCACTTCGGCCGCGCTGGGATTGTCCAGCAGGGCCAGCAACAGGTGCTCCACGGTGATGAACTCGTGGCGCTGCTGACGCGCTTCCACGAAGGCCATGTGGAGGCTGACTTCCAATTCCTGGGCAATCATGAAAATTCCTTCTGCCTGTCGTTCAAAACGTTCTTGTTCCTCTGAGTCCCGGCTCACTCCACCGGTTCACTCAAACACTGCAGGGGGTGCCCCGCCTGGCGGGCCGCCTCCTGCACCTGCTGGACCTTGGTCGCCGCGACGTCACGGGAATAGACGCCGCAGATCCCCTTTCCGTCCAGATGGATCCTGAGCATGATCTGTGTTGCCGTCTCTCTGTCCTTGCCGAAAAACTCCTGGATCACCACCACTACGAATTCCATGGGCGTGTAGTCGTCGTTCAGCATGACGACCTGGTACATCTGCGGGGGTTTGGTCTTCTGGGTTTTCCGCTCCGCCACCACCGAGCCGCCATCATCATCCGACGGCCGGATGACGGGACCGGCCGGAGGAGGAAGAGGTGTCTGACTGGCCATGAAAATCATTCTATGCGGCGGGAATCGCACCCGCCGACCCAAGGTGAATTGGTGACGGTCCCGTCACATTCAAGCGACATGGGGCAAGGACGGTTCATTCTTGGGGGGCCTCCACCGTCCGGCCGAGCAGAAAGCCTGCGGCGGCGCGCAGTTGCGGCGCAATAAGTGAAAATATTGACAGCTGAGCGCGCTTCAAGGACACTCGCACGCCTCTGACGGAACAAAAATAGGGGCGCGCGATCATGGCGACCGGCACAGTGAAGTGGTTCAACGACGCCAAGGGCTTCGGTTTCATCGAGCCTGACGGCGGCGGCTCGGACGTGTTCGCCCATTTCTCGGCGATCACGATGGAAGGCTTCAAGACGCTGAAGCAGGGGTCGCGCGTCAGCTTCGACATCCAGGAAGGGCCCAAGGGCCAGCTCGCCCAGAACATCCAGGCGCAGCCCGGCCCGATCCAGACGCAGCCCGCCGCTCCCGCGGCCGAACGCCCCCCGCGCCAGCCCAAGGTGCGCGCGCCGCAGTTCCACGCGAGCGGCAACCACGGCAACGACCACATCCAGAAATGATTTGACCGTCATCCCCGCGCAGGGGACCCAGGAAAGCAAAAGCCGCCCTCGGGCGGCTTTCTTGCACCTGGCTTACGCAGCCACCCAGACCCCGTCTCCGCGCCGGCACGCCGTGGCGTTGCTGCGCTGGACACCGTAGGGCCCGCGCACTTCCACCGTGTACGGGCGGCAGTAGGTGCCCTGGCGCATCACGGCGCGGGCGGGCACCACGACATAGGTCGAGGGGCCTTCCACCCATTGCACGCGATGGTTCACGGGGGCCACTTCCAGCACCTGGCCCACGCAGGCCTGGTTGCCGGCGTCCATCTTGCGGCCGACGTCGCCGCCCACCAGCACGCCGGCGATCGCGCCGCCGATGGTGGCCACGGTGCGGCCGTTGCCCTTGCCGATCTGGCTGCCCAGCGCGCCGCCGACGACGCCCCCGAGCACCTGGCCCACGGTCTCGCTATGGCAGTAGGTCGCGCCGCTCACCACGCGCTGCGGCGGCTGGTACTGCGGCACGTATGCCACCTCGTTCTGCTGGCGGTGCATCCACGGCGGGTACACGTACACCACCTGCGGTTGCGGCTGCACCACCACCACGCGCTCGGGCGCCTTGCACTTGCGCTTTTCCTCGTACTCGCCGTGCTTCCACTTGCGTTCCACCTTGCAGTTGCCGTCCCAGTACTCTTCCTTGTGCTTGTTCTTGTGCTTGCCGTGGCCATGGTGGTCATCGTCGTCGTCGCGGTCGGCCCAGGCCGGCCCGGCGAGCACGGCGACGGCGGCCAGGAGGATCAAGCTGCGCATGCGTTCCCAACTTTCTGAAGTCATTTCAGTGCAACGGTAGCTCCGCCGGCCGCATTGACGCGCAGCTGCAACCAAATGCACGCCCGGCGGCCGTGCAGGAACGCACAGGCGGCAGTGCGCACGTTGTACGCGAGCAAAAGAAAACCGCCCGAAGGCGGTTTTCCGAAGTGTCTCGCGGCGGTCAGGCCTGCGCGGACTCCAGCGCCGCATTGAACGTGGCGCTCGGACGCATGATCGAGGCGACCTTCTTGCGGTCCGGGAAGTAGTAGCCGCCGATGTCCACGGCCTTGCCCTGCACCGCATTGAGTTCGTCGACGATCTTCTTCTCGTTCTCGGCGAGCGCCTTGGCCAGCGGTGCGAAGCGTTTCGCCAGTTCGGCGTCGTCCTTCTGCTCCGCCAGCGCCTGCGCCCAGTACAGCGTCAGGTAGAACTGGCTGCCGCGGTTATCGAGCTGGCCGGTCTTGGGCGAAGGGCTCTTGTTGTTGTCCAGGAGCTTGCCGGTGGCGGCGTCGAGCGCGTCGGCCACGATCTTCGCCTTCTTGTTGCCGGTCTTGAGGCCCTCGTCTTCGAGGCTGACCGCCAGAGCGAGGAACTCGCCCAGCGAATCCCAGCGCAGGTGGTTCTCCTCCACCAGCTGCTGCACGTGCTTCGGCGCCGAGCCGCCCGCGCCGGTCTCGTACATGCCGCCGCCCGCCATCAGCGGGACGATCGACAGCATCTTGGCGCTGGTGCCCAGCTCCATGATCGGGAACAGGTCGGTCAGATAGTCGCGCAGGATGTTGCCGGTGACGCTGATGGTGTCCTTGCCGCGCATCACGCGTTCCAGCGTGAAGCGCATGGCGCGCGTCTGGCTCATGACCTGGATGTCGAGGCCCGAGGTGTCGTGCTCCTTGAGGTACTTCGCGACCTTCTTGCGCAGCTCCGACTCGTGCGGGCGATAGTTGTCCAGCCAGAACACCGCGGTCATGCCGGAGTTGCGGGCCCGCGTGACGGCCAGCTTCACCCAGTCGCGGATCGCGGCGTCCTTCACCTGGCACATGCGCCAGATGTCGCCCTGCTCCACGTCCTGCGTGAGCAGCACTTCGCCGGTGGCGAGGTCGGTGATGTTGGCGACGCCGTCCTCGGCGATCTCGAAGGTCTTGTCGTGCGAGCCGTATTCCTCGGCCTGCTGCGCCATCAGGCCCACGTTGGGCACCGTGCCCATGGTCTTGGGGTCGAAGGCGCCGTGCCACTTGCAGAAGTTGATGATCTCCTGGTAGATGCGGGCGAAGGTCGACTCGGGGATCACGGCCTTGGCTTCCTGCAGGCGGCCGTCGGCGCCGTACATCTTGCCGCCCTGGCGGATCATGGCGGGCATCGAAGCGTCCACGATCACGTCGTTCGGCGAATGGAAGTTGGTGATGCCGCGGGCGGAATCGACCATCGCCAGCGCCGGGCGGTTCTCCAGGCACTTGTGCAGGTCCAGCTTGATCTCGTCCTGCTTGGATTCGGGCAGCGTGGCGATCTTCTCGTACAGGTTCGCCATGCCGTTGTTCACGTTCACGCCGATCTCGTCGAACAGCTTGCCGTGCTTGGCGAAGGCGTCCTTGTAGAAGGTGCGCACGCAGTGGCCGAACACGATCGGGTGCGACACCTTCATCATGGTGGCCTTCACGTGCAGCGAGAACATCACGCCGGTGTTCTTGGCGTCCTGGATCTGCTTCTCGTAGAAGGCGAGCAGCGCCTTCTTGCTCATGAACATCGAGTCGATGATCTCGCCTTCGAGCAGCGGGACCTTGGCCTTGAGCACCACGGTCTTGCCCGACTTGGTGATCAGCTCCATCTTGACGTCGCGCGCCTTGTCCAGCGTCAGCGACTTCTCGCTGGCGTAGAAGTCGCCGCCGACCATGTGCGACACGTGCGTGCGCGAAGCGGGGCTCCACTCGGCCATGCTGTGCGGGTTCTTGCGGGCGAATTCCTTGACCGCCTTCGGGGCGCGGCGGTCGGAGTTGCCTTCGCGCAGGACCGGGTTCACCGCGGAACCGAGCACCCTGGCGTAGCGCTGGCGGATCGCCTTTTCCTCGTCGTTCTTCGGGCTCTCCGGATACTCGGGAACCATGTAGCCGCGCGAGCGCAGCTCGCGGATCGCGGCCACCAGCTGGTTCTGCGAGGCGCTGATGTTGGGCAGCTTGATGATGTTGGCATCGGGCTGCAGCGTCTTCTTGCCCAGTTCGGCCAGGGTGTTGGGCACCTTCTGGTCGTCCTTCAGGAACTCGGAGAACTCGCCCAGCACGCGGTTGGCCACGGAGATGTCGCTCTCGACGACGTCGATCCCCGCGGCGGCGGCGAAGGTGCGGACGATGGGCAGGAACGAATGCGTCGCCAGGTACGGCGCTTCGTCGGTGAGCGTGTAGATGATCTTCGAACGGTCGGCAGCCAAGGGGTGTTCTCTCAGGAAAGGGGTTGAGTCGGCGATCGCCACGATGCGACGGCCTATTTTACGGTGTGCAACGCGGCAAGGAAAAAGCCGCCCGGAGGCGGCTCTTCTGGAAGCTCCGGGTCCCCGCCTCCGCGGGGATGACGGGTCTTACATCTGCTCGATCATCACCTGGCCGAAGCCGGAACACGACACCTGGGTCGCGCCCTCCATCAGGCGCGCGAAGTCGTAGGTGACCTTCTTCGACAGGATCGCTTTCTCCAGCGACCTGATGATCAGGTCGGCGGCCTGGGTCCAGCCCATGTGGCGGAGCATCATCTCCGCCGAAAGGATTTCGGAACCCGGGTTCACGTAGTCCTTGCCGGCGTACTTCGGCGCGGTGCCGTGGGTGGCTTCGAACATCGCGACCGTGTCGCTCATGTTCGCGCCGGGGGCGATGCCGATGCCGCCGACCTGCGCTGCGAGCGCGTCGGAGATGTAGTCGCCGTTCAGGTTCAGCGTGGCCACCACGCTGTACTCCGCCGGGCGCAGCAGGATCTGCTGCAGGAAGGCGTCGGCGATCGCGTCCTTGACCACGATGTCCCGGCCGGTGCGCGGATTCCTGAACTTCATCCAGGGACCGCCGTCGATCGCCACCGCGCCGAACTCCCGCTGGGCCAGGGCGTAGCCCCAGTCCCGGAAGCCGCCTTCGGTGAACTTCATGATGTTGCCCTTGTGCACCAGCGTCACCGAGGGCTTGTCGTTGTCGATCGCGTACTGGTAGGCCTTGCGCACCAGGCGCTCGGTGCCCTCGACCGACACCGGCTTGATGCCGAGGGCGGAGGTCTCGGGGAAGCGGATCTTCCGGACCCCCATCTCCTTGACCAGGAAGTCGATCACCTTCTTCGACTTGTCGCTCCCGGCTTCGTACTCGATGCCGGCGTAGATGTCTTCCGAGTTCTCGCGGAAGATCACCATGTTCGTCTTCTCGGGTTCCTTCAGCGGCGAAGGCACGCCCTTGAAGTACTGCACCGGGCGCAGGCAGACGTACAGGTCCAGTTCCTGGCGCAGGGCCACGTTCAGCGAGCGGATGCCGCCGCCCACGGGGGTGGTCAGCGGTCCCTTGATGGACACGACGTAATCGCGGGCGGCCTGCAGCGTTTCGTCGGGCAGCCAGACGTCGGGGCCGTACACCCTGGTGGCCTTTTCGCCGGCGTACATCTCCATCCACTGGATCTTCTTCCTGCCGCCGTAGGCCTTCTGCACGGCCGCGTCCACCACCTTCAGCATCACCGGCGTGATGTCCACGCCGGTGCCGTCGCCCTCGATGTACGGGACGATGGGCTGGTCCGGCACGTCCAGCGACATGTCGGCCTTGACGGTGATCTTCTGGCCCTGGGCGGGCACCTGGATGTGCTGGTAAGCCATGGAGGGGAGCGTCTCCGGGAGGGAATCGATTGTGCGTCGCCGGGCGAGGCTCGGGCAAACCCGCGGATTCTAGCGGCCAGCCTGTCGGGCCCCTTGCGCGCGGAACCGCCGTGTCAACCGGCTTCCGCATTGCCGCGTTGCCGGAAGGTCTGACATTCTCGTTAGGCAATTTCCACAAATCGATCTGAAGGAAAAAGCAAATGACCAAGCTCCTCGCCGCCCTCATCGCCGGCCTGTTCTCCGCCGCCGTGTTCGCCCAAGCCACCCCGGCTGCCCCCGCGACCCCCGCCGCGCCGGCCGCCAAGGCCGAAGCCAAGGCTGCCAAGGCTGAAGTGAAGGCCGAGAAGGCCGAGAAGACCGCCGTCAAGGCTGAAGCCAAGGCCGACAAGGCCGAGAAGACCGCCGCCAAGGCCGAGAAGAAGGCCGACAAGAAGGCCGTGGCCAAGAAGGACGCGAAGAAGGCCGAGCCGAAGAAGGAAGAAGCCAAGAAGGAAGAGAAGAAGTCGTAATTCGACGCTTCCCTTCGAGGAAAGGCCCGCTTCGGCGGGCTTTTTCTTTGGCGGTTCCGGTGCCGGGCGGCCCGGGTTAACCCTTTGACCTAGCTCGACCGTCAACCGCCGCCGTCGGGCTGCCGTTACGGGAGTGCCCTCCGGGAGTTCCGGGGGGAACAACCCGGAACTACCTCGAAAGGATCTCCCATGAGCAAGCTCCTCGCCGCCCTCGTCGCCGGCCTGTTCTCCGCCGCCGTGTTCGCCCAGGCCACGCCGGCCGCCCCCGCGACCCCCGCCACGCCGGCTGCGAAGACCGAAGCGAAGGCCGAGAAGAAGGACGCCAAGGCCGACAAGAAGGATGCGAAGGCCACCGCCAAGGGCGACAAGAAGGACCCCAAGGCTGCCAAGAAGTCCACCAAGAAGGACGCCAAGGCCGACAAGAAGGAAGAGAAGAAGTCCTGATCGGACCTTTCCTTCACGAAGATGCCCGCCGCCGGCGGGCATTTTTCATTCCGGCCTTGCCACAATAGCCGTCATGCACAAGTCGTCCGCCCTTGCCCTCGCCCTGGCCTGCTCCATGGCCGCCTGCGCCGCGTTCGCGCAGGAACCCCAGATGAACCTGCCGCGCCTGAGGCTGTCCGCCGGCATGCACCAGATCGACGCCCAGGTCGCCGCCTCGCCGGACCAGCGCATGACCGGCCTGATGCACCGCACCGAGATGCCGCAGCAGGAAGGCATGCTGTTCGTCTTCGAATACCCGGCGCAGCAGTGCTTCTGGATGAAGAACACCTTGCTGCCGCTGTCGGTGGCTTTCATCGAGGAGGACGGCACCATCGCCAACATCGACGAGATGAAGGCGCAGACGCTCGATTCGCACTGCTCCGCCAAGCCGGTGCGCTACGTGCTGGAGATGAACCAGGGCTGGTTCGCACGCAAGGGGATCAAGGCGGGACAGAAGATCGCGGGGCTGACGCCGCGGCAGTGAACACCGCCATTCCCGCGAAGGCGGGAATCCAGCGCTTCCAATGACGAAAGGGCCGCGATGCGGCCCTTTCTGCTTCAATGCCCCGGGCCCCCGCCTGCGCGGGGGTGTCGGTCAGGCGAAGTTCTTCGCCACGAAGTCCCAGTTCACCAGCTTGTCGAGGAAGGTCTCGACGAACTTGGGGCGCAGGTTGCGGTAGTCGATGTAGTACGCGTGCTCCCACACGTCCACCGTCAGCAGCGCCTTGTCGGCGGTGGTGAGCGGCGTGCCGGCGGCGCCGGTGTTGACGATGTCGACGCTGCCGTCCGCCTTCTTCACCAGCCAGGTCCAGCCGGAACCGAAGTTGCCGACGGCGGACTTCACGAAGGATTCGCGGAAGGCCTGGTAGCTGCCCCACTTGGAGTTGATCGCCTGGGCCAGCGCGCCGGTGGGCTCGCCGCCGCCACTGGGCTTCATGCAGTTCCAGAAGAAGGTGTGGTTCCACACCTGGGCCGAGTTGTTGTAGATCGCGCCGGAGGATTTCTTGATGATCTCCTCGAGCGGCATGTTCTCGAACTCGGTGCCCTTCTGCAGGTTGTTCAGGTTCACCACATAGGCGTTGTGGTGCTTGCCGTGGTGATACTCCAGGGTCTCGCGCGAATAGTGCGGCGCCAGCGCGTCGATCGGGTACGGCAGGGGGGGCAGGACGTGTTCCATGGCTCTTCTTTCCTCGTGGGGGTTTGGTTTCGAACGGCCCCGATTCTAGGCACGATGCGTGCCGCCGGGCTCGACGCGCAGATCAACCTCGCCATCGGCAAGGGCGGCGCGCACCGGCTGGCCCGCGTGCGCCTGCGACACGCTGGTGATCGCATGGCCCGATCCGGCATCGGTGAGCAGCGCATAGCCACGCTGCAGGACGAGGCGCGGATCGAGCAGTTCCAGGCGCAGGTCGAGACGCTCGCACTGGCGCCCGGCGCGCTCCAGCCGCGTGGTGATGCTGCCGCGCAGGCGATCGCGCGCAACAGCGAGTTCGTCCTGCGAGCGGCGCGTGCGCGTGGCCAGCGCGAAGCGCAGGCGCTGCGCCTGCCGCTCGATGCGCAGGTGCTGCTGGGCCGTGCGCGACGAAGGACGTCCCAGGTGCGCCGCGGCCTGGTCCAGCCGCTGGCTGGCGCGGTCGAGGCGGCGGAACGCGGCTTCCTGCAGCCGGCCGTGCATCAGGCCGAGCGCGGCCAGCCACGTCTCCTGCGGCTGCGCGGCGAGTTCGGCGGCGGCGGTCGGCGTCGGCGCGCGCACGTCGGCGCAGAAGTCCGCGATGGTGAAGTCGGTCTCGTGGCCCACCCCGCTCACCAGCGGCACGGGGCTGCGCACGATGGTCCGCGCGAGCTGTTCGTCGTTGAAGGCCCAGAGGTCCTCGATGGAGCCGCCGCCGCGCACCAGGAGGATGGCGTCGATCGTGCCTTCCTGCGCGAGGCGGTACAGCGACTGCAGCGCAGCGACCAGCTCGCCGGGCGCCTGGGCACCCTGCACCGCGGCCGGAGCGAGCACCACCGGCACGTGCGGCGCGCGCCGGCGCAGGCAGGTGACGACGTCGTGCAGGGCGGCCGCGCCCAGCGAGGTGGCGATGCCGATGCCGCGCGGCAGCAGCGGCAGCTCGCGCTTGCGCCCGGCCTCGAACAGGCCCTCGGCTTCGAGCTTCGCCTTCAGCCGCAGGAACTGTTCGAACAGCGCGCCCTGCCCCGCGCGGCGCATGCTCTCGACCACGAGCTGCAGGTCGCCGCGCTGTTCGTACACGCCCAGGCGGCCGGTGACTTCCACCAGCTCGCCGTCGCGCGGCGCGAAGTCGAGCAGGCTCGCGGAGCGGCGGAACATCGCGCAGCGGATCTGCCCCTGCGCATCCTTCAGGGAGAAGTAGCAGTGCCCACTGGCCGCGCGCGAGAAACCGGTGATCTCGCCGCGCACGGCCACCGGGTTGAAGCGTGCTTCCAGCGCGTCCGCCACGGCACGGCAAAGCGCGCCCACCGCCCAGACGCGGCGCGAAGCGGCGGGAAGGGGAACGCCGTCCGTCAGCAAGGAGACCCTTCCCGAGGGAAAACCCCATGGAAATTCATCCACAGCGCGCAGAAGCCGGGCGAAACCGCGGGCGTCAGCGTGCGAACGCAGATTCCTCCGAGCAAGTGCTTGATTTCAAAAGGGATTTTCCTGCTCATTGGGTCATCGATCTGTCACGGCGAAGCACTGGCGCGGGCTGGAGGGGTGCGTAGGGGGATTTCTCAACAAAGTTATCCACACGAATTGTGAGTGTCGTCCTACGGCCACGGACTGACCGTCCTACGACTGCGGCGCTGCGTCCTACAGCGACAAACACCGCGATAATTCGTCGCAGGCAGGGTGCGAGAAACGTCCCTGCATGCAGTCCCGAGACCCCCCTGCGGAGTACCCCCTTTTGCTTTCGATCATACAAGCCGCAGGCTGGCCGATCTGGCCCCTGGTTGCCTGCTCCATCGTCGCCCTCGCGCTCGTCATCGAACGCTTCCTGAGCCTCAAATCCGCCAGGATCGCCCCGCCGCGCCTGCTGGATGAAGCCCTGTCCGTGTCCCGCGTCTCGGTGCCCGCGCCCGACGTGGTCCGGCAGCTCGAGCAGAACTCGGCGCTCGGCGAGGTGCTGGCCAGCGGCTTTCGCACGCTCAACTCCGATCCCCGCTGCACCGAGGCCGACCTGCGCGCCAACATGGAAAGCTCCGGCCGGGCCGTCGCCCACCGCCTGGAGCGCTACCTGAACGCGCTGGCGACCATCGCGTCCGCCGCGCCGCTCCTGGGCCTGCTCGGCACCGTGATCGGCATGATCGAGATCTTCGGCTCGCAGGCGCCCACCGGCGGCGCGAGCGGCACCAACCCGGCGCAGCTGGCGCACGGCATCTCGGTCGCGCTGTACAACACCGCCTTCGGCCTGATCGTCGCGATCCCGACCCTGATCTTCTGGCGCTACTTCCGCGGCCGCGTCGACGAATACCTGCTCACGCTGGAACTGGCCGCCGACCGCTTCGCCCGCCACCTGAATACGCTCCGCAGAGCATGAGCCCCCACGCTTGCCGCATTCGCTTCGGCGCTGCCCCCCGAGGGGGCCGCGACCTCCTTGGGGCGGCCCGGCGGAGGTCGACATGAACTTCCGACCGCGCGCCAAGGATGAACCGGAGATCAACCTGATCCCCTTCATCGACGTGCTGCTGGTGGTGCTCATCTTCCTGATGCTCACCACCACCTACAGCAAGTTCACCGAGATGCAACTGAAGTTGCCGGTGGCCGACACCGAGGCCGCGCGCGACTACCCGAAGGAAGTCATCGTCGCGGTCTCGGCCGACGGCCGCTACTCGGTGAACAAGCACCCGGTCACCGGCCGCGGCACCGAAGCGCTCTCCGAATCGCTGGTCGATGCCGCCAAGGCCGGCAAGGACTCCGTGATCATCATCAGCGCAGACGCCGCCGCCACCCACCAGTCCGTGATCACGGTGATGGAAGCGGCCCGCCGCGTGGGCCTGACGCAGATCACCTTCGCCACCCAATCCTCGGCACAGGCCGGGGCCAAGTA
Organism: Ramlibacter sp.; assembly: GCF_036383835.1. Lineage (GTDB taxonomy): Bacteria > Pseudomonadota > Gammaproteobacteria > Burkholderiales > Burkholderiaceae_C > Ramlibacter. The sequence continues at coordinate 57,879 of NZ_DASVNN010000069.1, read as the reverse complement.
AGCGGTGCGGCAGGCGCTGCAGCGCGCCTGGCTGCGCCGCGGACCGCTGGCGCGGCTGCTCTACCCCCTTTCCCTGCTCTACGGCGCGCTCGCCGCCGCGCAGCGCCGGTCGGCCCTGCGCGCGCAGGAGCGGCTGCCCGTGCCGGTGGTCGTCGTCGGCAACGTGGTGGCCGGCGGCGCCGGCACGACCCCCGTGGTGATCGCGGTGCTGCAGCACCTGCGGGAGCGCGGACTGCGCGCGGGCGTCGTCTCGCGCGGCTACGGTCGCAGCGGCGGCGACGAGTGCGTCGAAGTGCAGGCGCAGGACGCGCCGGCCCGCGTGGGCGACGAACCGCTCCTGATCAAGCGCAAGGCGGCCGTGCCGGTGTTCGTCGCACGCCAGCGCGCGGAAGCAGGGCGCGCGCTGCTGCGCGCCTATCCGGATACGCAGGTGATCGTCAGCGACGACGGGCTGCAGCACCATGCGCTGGCCCGCGACCTGGAGATCTGCGTCTTCGACGGCCGCGGTGCCGGCAACGGCTGGCTGCTTCCCGCCGGCCCGCTGCGCGAGGCCTGGCCACGCAGCGTGGACCTCGTGCTCACGCACGGCGCCACGCCCGGCATCGAGGGACACGCGATGCAGCGCGGACTCGCGCCGGAAGCGATCCGCGCCGACGGGGCGCGCCGTCCGTTGTCGCAGCTGCGCGGATCACGCCTCATCGCGATGGCAGGCATCGCGAATCCAGACGTCTTCTTCCGCATGCTGCGCGAGGCGGGGCTCGCGCTCGCCGAAACGCGCGCCCTGCCCGATCACCACGATTTCGCGGATGCGCCGGCACTGCCCGCCGACGCCACGCTGGTGTGCACCGAGAAGGACGCCGTGAAGCTGTGGCGCGCGCGGCCCGACGCCTGGGCCGTGCCGCTGCAGGTGGCGATCCCACCTGCATTCTGGGAACGCTTCGACCGGCTGCTCGAGGCGCGGCTATCATCGCCGCATGGATCCCCGCCTGCTTGAGCTGCTCGTATGCCCGGTCACCAAGGGGCCGCTGGACTACGACCGCGAACGCCAGGAGCTGCTTTCGCGCAGCGCCCGCCTGGCCTATCCCATCCGCGACGGCATTCCCGTGCTGCTCGAGGAGGAAGCGCGCACGCTGAGCGACGAGGAACTCGAGCGGCTGCCCCCGCGCACGCCGCTGGCCTGAACCGATCGTGTCCTTCACCGTCCTGATCCCGGCGCGGCTGGCTTCCACGCGCCTGCCCGACAAGCCGCTGGCCGACATCGCCGGCCTGCCCATGGTGGTGCGCGTGGCGCAGCGCGCGGAACAATCCGGCGCCGCGCAGGTGGTCGTGGCCGCCGACAGCGCGTCGATCGCCGACGCCTGCAGCCGCCACGGCGTGCGTGCGGTCCTCACGCGCGCCGACCATCCCTCCGGCAGCGACCGCCTCGCCGAGGCCTGCGAACAGCTCGGCCTCGACGGCGACGACATGGTGGTCAACGTGCAGGGCGACGAGCCGCTGATCGATCCGTCGCTGATCGACGCCGTCGCCACGCTGCTCGCCAAGCGCCCGCAAGCCAGCATGAGCACGGCGGCCCATCCGATCGCCAGCGTCGCCGAGTTCACCAATCCCAACGTGGTGAAGGTGGTGCTGCAGTCCGACGGACTGGCGCTCTACTTCAGCCGGGCTCCGATCCCGTGGTGGCGCGACGGCTTCGCCCAGGGCGTGAACGCTCTGCCGGATCCGGCGCCCCTGCGCCACATCGGCATCTACGGCTACCGCGCCGGCTTCCTGCGCGCCTTCCCGCGCATGCCGCAGGCGCCGGTCGAATCCTGCGAGGCGCTGGAGCAGCTGCGCGCGCTTTGGCACGGCCACCGCATCGCGGTCCACGTGACCGGGCACGCACCCGGCGCGGGAGTGGACACGCCCGAGGATCTCGAGCGCGTTCGCAGGGTTTTCAGCAGGCCCGGCGCGTAAGTTCGCCGCGGGGGGTGCGTGCTATCCTCCGCGCAACAGGCGCGAAGGCGGGCAGACGGCCCCGCCCGCAGCGCCGGGCGATTTCCAGTACATCCGAGGATTCCATGAGACTGATCTTGTTGGGCGCACCGGGCGCCGGCAAAGGCACGCAGGCCACGTTTCTCTGCCAGAAATACGGCATTCCGCAGATCTCCACCGGAGACATGCTGCGCGCGGCCGTGAAGGCAGGCACGCCGCTGGGCCTGGCTGCCAGGAAGGTCATGGATTCGGGCGCGCTCGTCAGCGACGACATCATCATCGGCTTGGTGAAGGAACGCATCGCGCAGCCGGACTGCGCCAAGGGCTTCCTGTTCGACGGCTTCCCGCGCACCATCCCGCAGGCCGAGGCGATGAAGAACGCCGGCGTGAAGATCGACTGCGTGCTGGAGATCGACGTGCCCTTCGACGCGATCGTCGAGCGCATGAGCGGCCGCCGCTCGCACCCGGCCTCGGGCCGCACCTACCACGTCAAGTTCAACCCGCCCAAGTCGGAAGGCAAGGACGACGTCACCGGCGAGCCGCTGATCCAGCGCGACGACGACAAGGAAGAGACCGTGCTGAAGCGCCTGCAGGTCTACGAATCGCAGACCCGTCCGCTGGTGGACTACTACGCGAACTGGGCCAGGGCCGATGCGGCCAACGCGCCGCTGGTGCGCAAGATCGACGGCCTGGGCACGGTCGACGAGATCACCGCCCGCGCCCTGCAGGCACTGGCCGACTGCAGCTGCTGATCGGGCCCGCGCGCCGGGACGCAGCCCGGAGGCCTTGCGGACATCAGGCCATCAGTTCCAGCATCAGCGCGATGCGCGCCTTCACCGGCGACAGGCCGTCGGCCACCGGCAGGGCCGCGCCTTCCTGCGCGATCACGCGTCCCTGCGGACAGCGCGAGCTGCGGCGCACGGCCACCCCCTGCCCTTGCGCATCGACCAGCGCGGCTTCCAGCGCCTGGTGCAGCGTGCCGTTGCCGGTGCCGGCGACGACGAGGCCCGCCACGCCGTCGCGCACCAGCGCCTGCACGATCGCGCCGCCGGCACCCGCGTGGTTCATGACGATTTCCACCCGCGGCCAGTCCGCGGGCGCGCGCAGCGTCTGCAGGTCGCGCAGCGCACCGCCCTGCGGCCAGGCGCGCAGCAGGCGCAGGCGCCCTTCCTCCACGTAGGCGACCGGGCCGGCATCCCCCGAGGAGAAGGCGGCGGCGCGGTACGTGTGGACCTTCTGCACTTCCCGTGCCCCGTGCACCGCGCCGGCGAACGCCACGCACACGCCCTGCGCGAGCGGCGAGGCGGCGACTGCCAGCGCGTCGGCGAGGTTCTGCGGGCCGTCGGCGCCGGCGGAAGTGGCCGGCCGCATGGCCCCGGTCAGCACCACCGGCTTGACCGGCGCCAGCACCGACTGCAGGAAAAAGGCCGTCTCCTCCATCGTGTCGGTGCCGTGCGTGACGACGACGCCGGCCACGTCCCCTTGCGCCAGCCAGTGGGCGCAGCGCGCGGCCAGCGCGCACCACACCCCGAAATCCATGTCCTTGCTGTCGATCTGCGCCACCTGCTCGGCGTGCAGCCCGAATCCCTGCAGGACCGGCAGGCCCTGCAACAGGTCGGCCACGCCCACCTCCGCGGCGCGATAACCGACGTTGTCCTGGGCCGATGCGGCGCGGCCGGCGATGGTGCCGCCGGTGCCCAATACCACGATTGTTCTTTCGCTCACTTGCATTCCCGCCGAAACTGTTCAAAAATACAGATACTGGATATCAACACAGTAATCACGTTTGCCGCCCTGCCCGTGGAGCCCGCGATGACCGAGACGCCCAAGCTGACCGCCCGCCAGCAACAGATTCTGGACCTGATCCAGAGCGCCATCGCGCGCACCGGCGCGCCGCCCACCCGCGCGGAGATCGCGGCGGAGCTCGGCTTCAAGTCGGCAAACGCGGCCGAGGAACACCTGCAGGCGCTCGCGCGCAAGGGTGTCATCGAGCTCGTGAGCGGCACTTCGCGCGGCATCCGGCTGCAGGGCGAGGCGTTGCGATCCATTCACGAATCGCGCGCCAAGGAGTTCCAGCTGCCCCTGCAGGGCCTCGCGCAGCTCGCGCTGCCGCTGGTGGGCCGCGTCGCGGCGGGCTCGCCGATCCTCGCGCAGGAGCACGTCGACCAGACCTATTACGTCGAGAGCGGCCTGTTCCAGCGCCGGCCCGACTACCTGCTCAAGGTGCGCGGCATGTCGATGCGCGACGCCGGCATCATGGACGGCGACCTGCTCGCCGTGCAGGCCACCCGCGAGGCCAAGAACGGCCAGATCATCGTGGCGCGTCTCGGCGAAGACGTCACGGTCAAGCGCTTCCGCCGCAACAAGCACCTCATCGAGCTGCACGCGGAAAACCCCGACTACCCGACCATCGTGGTGGAACCCGGCGAACCCTTCGAGGTGGAAGGCGTGGCCGTCGGCCTGATCCGCAACACGATGCTCATGTAACCCCCGCGCGGCGCCGCAGGTGGCAGGCGTATGGCGAGGGATCGCCATCACCCTGCGGCCGCCGCATTCCCGAGTGAATCCTGCTTGTGCCACCGCAAAGGAGCAGTCACATGGCAACCGCATTCCATCCGCTTCCCAACCTGTTCGACGCCTTCCACGCGCTGCTGGACCGGCTCGCGCCGCGCGCGGCCCCGGCGCACCCGCCGCGCACCCCGGTGCAGCGGCCGGTGTGGAACGGCCCCGTGCGCCAGCCGCCGGCGCGTCCGCAGCCGGCCCGGGCCCTGCGCATCGTGCGCTTGGTGGAGCCGAGCGCCTCGCGCGCGGTCGCCGGCCGCATGGTGATCTCCGGGCGGATGGCGGATGTGTGCGCCGAGCTCGATCGGATGGCGGCGCTGGAGTCCCGGGCGGCCTGAAGCCGAGGGTGGGCAAGCTTCGCTTGCCCACCGTTTGCGCCGATCGGGATGGTGGGCAAGCGAGCTTGCCCACCCTACGTGAAGGGCAAAGGCGGAGGAAACCTCAGCGCTGCCCGCCCACCAGGTAATCCGTCTTGCCCAGGTCCACGCCGTTGTGCCTCAGGATGGCGTAGGCGGTGGTCACGTGGAAGAAGAAGTTGGGCAGCGCCCAGGTCGTGAGATAGGCCTGCGCCGTCATGGTGCGCTTGTTCTCGCGGCCCACCGGGAAGGTGATCTCCTTGTCCTCCGTGCCGTCCAGGGCGCTGGCCGGCACCGTCTCGAGGTAGGCCAGCGTCTTGCGGATGCGCACCTTCAGCTCGTCGAACGTGGTCTCGGTGTCGTCGAACTTCGGCGCCTCCACGCCCGAGATCCGCGCCGCGCACAGCTTGGCCGCGTCGCAGGCGATCAGCACCTGCCGCGTGAAGGGCAGCATGTCGGGAGCCAGCCGGAAGCCCGCCAGCACGGACGGGTCGAACTTGCGGGCCTGCGCGTTGGCCTCGCCCTTCTCCAGGATGTGCGCCAGGTTGCGCAGCATGTGCTGGAACACCGGCACGCTGGCCGCGTACATCGAGATCGCCATCGGAAGTCTCCTTGTTGGAAAGCGCGCATGCTAGCGCCGGAGCGACAACCGTGCCGACGGCGGGCCGGACGCCGAGGCACAATGGAGGGAATGAACATCGTCATTCTCGATGACTACCAGGACGCGGTGCGCAAGCTGCAATGCGCATCGAAGCTGGAGGCGTACCCGGCCAAGGTCTTCACCAACACCGTCAAGGGCATCGGGCAGCTATCGGTGAGGCTGCGCGACGCCGACGTGATCGTGCTGATCCGCGAGCGCACCTCCATCACCCGGCAGCTGGTCGAGAAGCTGCCGCGGCTGAAGCTGATCTCGCAGACCGGCCGGGTCGGGTCGCATGTCGACATCGAGGCCTGTACCGAACGCGGCATCGCGGTGGCCGAGGGCGTGGGTTCGCCCATCGCGCCGGCAGAACTCACCTGGGCGCTGATCATGACGGCCATGCGCCGGCTGCCGCAGTACATCAGCAGCCTGAAGCACGGCGCCTGGCAGCAGGCGGGCATGAAGTCGGCCTCCATGCCGGCCAATTTCGGCATCGGCACGGTGCTGCGCGGCAAGACGCTGGGCATCTGGGGCTACGGCAAGATCGGCCAGCTGGTGGCCGGGTACGGCAAGGCCTTCGGCATGCGCGTGCAGGTCTGGGGCAGCCCGGAGTCGCGCGCCAAGGCGGTGGCCGACGGCCTGCTGGCCGCGCCCAGCCGCGAAGCGCTGTTCGGCGAGAGCGACGTGCTCAGCCTGCACCTGCGCCTGAACGAGGACACCTTCGGCATCGTCAAGCTGGAGGACCTCAATCGCATGAAGCCCACCTCGCTGATGGTCAACACCTCGCGGGCCGAGCTGATCGAGCCGGAAGCGCTGATAGCGGCGCTCAACCGCGGCCGCCCCGGCATGGCCGCGATCGACGTGTTCGAGAGCGAGCCGATCCTGCAGGGCCACGCCCTGCTGCGGCTGGAGAACTGCATCTGCACGCCGCACATCGGCTACGTGGAGCAGGAAAGCTACGAGCTCTACTTCGGCGCCGCGTTCGACAACGTCGTGAACTACATCAAGGGCACGCCGACGAACATCGTCAACCCGGGCGCTCTCCAGGTCCGGCGCTGAGAACGCCATGATCGCCCAGCCGGCGCGCAGCGCGCAGCCCGCCGTGCTGTGGTCCCTGCTGTTCGGCAACTTCGTGATCGGCACCGGCGTGATGGCCGTGCCCGGCACGCTCAACGAGATCAGCGGCAACCTGTCCGTCTCGGTCGCCACCGCCGGCCAGCTGATCTCGGCCGGCGCCGTTCTGATGTGCGTGGGCGCGCCGCTGTGCGCCGCGTTCGTGGCGGGCTGGGACCGCCGCCGGCTCCTCGCGTTGTCCATGGCCTGGTACGCGCTGCTGCACCTGGCCTGCGCGCTGGCGCCCCACTTCGCGGCGCTGCTGCCCCTGCGCGTGCTGGCCCTGTTCGCGCCCGCCATCTTCACGCCGCAGGCCGCCGCCTGCGTCGGCCTGCTGGTGCCGCCGGAACAGCGCGGAAAGGCGATCACCTTCATCTTCCTCGGCTGGTCGGTCGCGTCGGTGCTCGGCATGCCGATCAGCGCCTACGTCGGCGGCACCCTGGGCTGGCGCAGCGCCTTCGCGCTCGTCGCCGTGCTCAGCGTCGTGAGCGCGGCGTGGGTCTGGCGCGCCATGCCCGACGGCGTGAAGCCACCCGCGCTCTCGCGCGCGGCCTGGGCCGAGACCTTCCACTCGCGCGCGCTCATGACGTGCGTGCTGGTCACGGTGTGCTACGCGGCCGGCCAGTTCGTGCTGTTCTCGTACATGGCGCCCTACTTCAGGCAGAAGCTGGATCTCGGGCCGGGCCAGCTGAGCCTGTACTTCATGTGGTTCGGCGCCTTCGGCCTCCTCGGCAACATGCTGATGGCGCGCTACATCGACCGGCTGGGCGCGTCGCGCGCGGTGATGATCGGCATCCTGCTGATGGCGGCGAGCTTCCTGGTCTTCCCGCTGGGCGTGACGCCCTGGCTGGCCGCCGCGGTGAGCGTTCCCTGGGCGCTCGGCTGCTTTTCCTCGAACTCCGCGCAGCAGGCGCGGCTGGTGACCATCGCGCCCGCGCTGGCCGCGGCTTCGGTGGCCCTCAACTCCTCGGCGATGTACGCGGGCCAGGCCATCGGCGCCGCCAGCGGCGGCTGGCTGATCGCGCGGGGCGGCATGGACTGGCTGCACTGGGCCGGCTTCGCGGGCCTGCTCGCCGCGATCGCGACCAGCGCGCTCGCGACGCGCTTCGCGCGGCAAGGCGCCTAGCTCTTCGCCGCTTCGTCGGGGTCGTACCCGGTGATGTCGAAGTCGAGCGTCGCCAGCGGCTCCGGCGGGACGGCCGGCGCCTCGTCGAGATCGATGTCGACGCCGAGACGCGGCGAGGACGGCGGGATCAGCCGCCGATCGAGGTGCGCGCGCCCCGGCTCCGTCCCGTCGAGCGGCGGATGCGAGGTCTCGCGAAAGGTCCTGGACGGGCCGGAAGGCCGCGCGCCGGCCCGCTCCGGAGGCGCCATGTCCTGCGCGATGTGGTACAGCAGCACGAGGTCGCGATAGGCGCCGAGGCTGAAAGGCTCCGCACCCGGCAGGCCCGGCTGGCGGAAGATGGATTCCTCGATCACCTCCAGCACCTTGCGCGACGGCCACAGCGCCACGATGCGGCCGAGCGCGGGCTCGTACTGCTCCAGCGAAGGGGTCGCCCGGTCGAAGTGCTCGAAATCGGGAAACTGCACGCTGAAGTGCCGGTGGAAGTCGGAGCGCAGCAACTCGTACTCCCCGCGCTTGCCGAAGCGGTGGTACAGCTCCAGCAGGTCCATCCAGGCCAGCGCGCTGGTCTCGGCGTGGTCGTGCACGTGCCCTGCCAGCACGCCGATCGCCTGCTCGTGTTCGCCGATGGACAGGAAGAATTCGGCCTTGTCGTGCACGTCGATCAGGTCCTCCACGCCCGCCATGCGCTGCATGCCGCGGTTCGGTTGGATCCCGGAGGAAGACCAGCCCAGGGGCAGCGTCGGGTCGGCATTCGCTGCCGGCATCGGAGACGAGACGTACGCCGTGTTCGCGACCGGCGGCGCGGACGCGAGCGGCGCGGGCACCGGCGGCATGGGCGTCATGCGACGCGCCGCGGCGGCGTCGACGATCGGCAGCAGCGGCTCCGCCAGCTCGCTGTTCACTGCGAACCAGCGCCCGACACGGGCGATGCGCTCCTCGCTGCGCCAGCGCCAGGCGAGCCATCCCAGCAGGCCGGCGAGGAACACCGCCAGCGCCACGATCATGGCGGTGGCGGCCTGGCGGCTGTTCTGGGCCTGCTCCACCTGCGCGCGCAACTGCGCGAGGGCGGCGGCGTTCTGCTGCGACGCCTCGCGCAGCGACTTCAGTTCGCGTTCGGCGTTCTGCAACCGCGGCTCCAGCGCATCGGCGGGGCTGGGCCGCACCGGCTGCGGTGCGGCTTCCTTGCCGGCGCGCCGCGCCGGTGCGGGGCGTGCCACGGGCCGTGCGGTTTCCGCCTCCGAAGGGGCAGTGACCGTTGCGGTGTCGCGCGCCGCCGGCGCGGCGGGTTCGTCCACCGGCGGCTGCGCCAGGGCGCCGAATGACAGCAGGCCCCCACACGCCGCGACCACGAGAAGCCGGAAAGTAACTGGGCGCAACATCGGGGGCCATTCTAGGCATGAGCTGGAAGCCCGCCAAAAAGAATCGGCCGGCCGGGGTCCCTTCGTTGCGCAGCCGATAATCCGCCGATGGAGACCCGTTACAAGATCGCAGGCGTGGCCGGGGCCGGCGCCATGGGGCGCGGCATCGCGCAGATCGCCGCCCAGGCCGGCAGCATGGTGCGCCTTTACGACACCCAGCCTGCCGCGGTGCAGCGCGCCATCCAGGAACTGCACGCCCAGTGGGACCGCCTGCTGGAAAAAGGCCGCATGGACGCGGCCGCCGTGGCCGCCGCCAAGCAGCGCCTGCAGCCGGCCGAGAATCTGCAGCAGTTGGCCGACTGCGACCTGGTCGTCGAAGCGATCATCGAAAGACTGGACGCCAAGCAGGCGCTGTTCGCCGAACTGGAGAAGATCGTCGGCCCCGACGCCGTGCTGGCGACCAACACTTCCTCGCTGTCGGTGACCGCCATCGCCGCCGGCATGCACCGGCCGCAGCGCGTCGCCGGCTTCCACTTCTTCAACCCCGTGCCGCTGATGAAGGTGGTGGAGGTGATCGCCGGCCTGAAGACCGATCCCTCCGTCTGCGAAGGCCTCGTCGCCTACGCGAAGCAGATGGGCCACACGCCCGTGCAGGCGCAGGACACGCCCGGCTTCGTCATCAACCACGCCGGCCGCGGCTACAACACCGAAGCGCTGCGCATCGCCGGCGAGGGCGTGGCGGACTTCGCCACCATCGACCGCATCCTGCGCGACCAGGTCGGCTTCAGGCTCGGTCCCTTCGAGCTGATGGACCTCACCGGACTGGACGTCTCGCATCCGGTCATGGAGTCGGTGTACCGCCAGTACTACGACGAGCCGCGCTACCGCCCCACTGTGATCACGGCGCAGCGCCTCGCGGGCAACGTGCTGGGCCGCAAGACCGGCGAAGGCTTCTACCGCTACGCCGACGGCAAGGCGCAGGTGGCCGCGGAAGCGCCCGCGCCGAAGGTGGACGAGATCCCGCCGGTGTGGGTGTCGACGCGCGCCGCGCGGCGCGCCGAGCTCTACCAGCTGCTGAAGGACCTGGGCGCGAAGGTCGAGACGGGCCAGTCGCCGTCCGGTCAGGCGCTGACGATCGTGGCGCCGCTCGGCTTCGACGTCACCACGGTCGCCGTGGTCGAACGGCTGGATCCGGCGCGCACCGTCGGCATCGACCTGCTGATCGAGGACGCCGCGACCAGGCGCCGCGTGCTGGCCACCAACCCCGCCACCCGCGCCGACATGCGCGATGCGGCGCACGCGCTGTTCGCGCGCGACGGCAAGCCGGTGACGGTGATCCGCGATTCGGCCGGCTTCGTCACGCAGCGCGTGGTGGCCACCATCGTCAACATCGCTTCCGACATCTGCCAGCAGCGCATCTGCACGCCGCAGGACCTGGAAACTGCCGTGACGCTCGGCCTGGGCTATCCGCTCGGCCCGCTGGCCATGGGCAACCGCTGGGGCCCGACCAACATCCTCGAAGTGCTGTTCAACATGCAGACGGTCTACGGCGACCCGCGCTATCGCCCCAGTCCCTGGCTGCGCCGCCGCGGCGCGATCGGCCTGTCGCTCCTGCAGGAAGAGACCTGAGATGGCCGCCGAACTCAAGAGCCGCAGCGAGGGCCGCACCATGGTGCTGACCCTGAGCAACCCCGAGCACCGCAACGCGCTCGGCCCCGGGATCTATGCCGCGGGCGTGGAGGCGCTCAACGCCGCCGACAGCAACCCGGAAGTGCGCACCGTGGTGATCACTGGCGAGGGCAGCACCTTCTGCGCCGGCGGCAACCTGCAGCGCCTGCTGGAAAACCGGCAGCAGCCGCCGGAAGTGCAGGCGCAGTCCATCGAGGGCCTGCACGGCTGGATCGACGCGATCCGCACCTTTCCCAAGCCGGTGATCGCCGCCGTCGAAGGCGCGGCGGCCGGCGCCGGCTTCTCGCTCGCGCTCGCCTGCGATTTCATCGTCGCCGCGGACAACGCCGTGTTCGTGATGGCGTACAGCAGCGTGGCGCTGTCGCCCGATGGCGGCGGCAGCTGGAGCTTGGCCCGCGCCCTCCCCCGCCAGCTGGTCAGTGAACTGCTGATGTGCGGCGAGCGCATCGGCAGCGAACGCCTGCAGCAACTCGGCGTGGTCAATCGTGTCACGCCTGCGGGCGGCGCGCTGGCCGAGGCGCTGGCGCTAGCCGCGAAGCTCAACGAGCGCGCGCCGAATGCGCTCGCGAGCATCAAGGAGCTGGTGTCGGACGCCGCCGGCAACTCTCTCACGACCCAGCTCGCGAGCGAGCGCGAGCACTTCGTGAGGAACCTGCACCATGCCAATGGCGGCATCGGCATCCAGGCCTTCCTCGCCAAGCAGCCGCCGCGCTACGGCGACTGACGCCCGCACAGACGCTCAGGTGACAACCCTGAGCGGGCCGCGCCGTCCCGCACGCGACAATGCCGCGAGCTGCCAGTCGCTTTCAGGACAGTCCATGGACGACCCCATTCTTAGCATCGACGAACGCGCGGCGATCAACAACGGTCGCTGGTTCTCCACGCTTTCGCCCTCCCTGCGCCACGACATCCTGCGATGCGCCTTCGTCAAACGCTACAAGGACGGCGAGCTGATCTGCGCGCGCGGCGACCCGGCCGAGGCCTGGAGCGCCGTGGCCAAGGGCGCGGTGCGCGTGAGCTCGACCTCGATCACCGGCAAGCAGGTCACCTTCACCTACGTGGAACCGGGGATCTGGTTCGGTGACGTCGCGATCTTCGACGGCGAGCGCCGCACGCACGATGCCTATGCGCACGGGGACACCACGATGCTGATGGTCACCCGCGCCGACCTGCAGAAGATCCTCGCGCAGCACGTGGAGCTGTACGAGGCGCTGCTGCGCCTGCAGGCGCGCCGCATCCGCCAGCTGTTCGGCCTGGTGGAGGACCTCAACACCCTGCCCCTGCGCGCGCGGCTCGCCAAGCAGCTGGCGCACCTGGCGCGCAGCTACGGCGTGCCTTCGCTGGCCAACGGCGGCGAGGTGCGCATCGGACTGCAGCTCGCGCAGGAAGAGCTCGCGCAGCTGCTGGGCGCCTCGCGCCAGCGCGTCAACCAGGAACTCAAGGCCATGGAGCGAGACGAAGTGATCCGCATCGAGCCGGGCGGCCTCGTGGTGCGCAACCGCGACGCACTGATGCACATCGTCGAGGCGGGCGACTGACATGACAGACGCCTACGAGCACTTCGTCGGGACGCGTCCCGTCTCCGACAAGCACGCCTTCGACGTTGCCGCGCTGACCGCCTGGCTGGAGAAGAACCTCGAAGGGTTCCGCGGCCCGCTCACCGTGGAGATGTTCAAGGGCGGCCAGTCGAACCCCACGTACAAGCTGGTGACGCCGCAGCGCAGCTACGTCATGCGCTCCAAGCCCGGCCCGGTCGCCAGGCTGCTGCCTTCGGCGCATGCGATCGAGCGCGAGTTCGCGGTGATGACGGGCCTGCACGGCACCGGCGTGCCGGTGCCGCGCATGTTCTGCCTGTGCGAAGACGAATCGGTGATCGGCCGCGCCTTCTACGTCATGGAGTTCATGCAGGGCCGCGTGCTGTGGGACCAGGCCCTGCCCGGCATGACGCCCGCGCAACGGGGCGAGATCTACGACGAACTGAATCGCGTGATCGCCGCGCTGCACACGGTGAAGTTCGCCGAGCGCGGGCTCGCCGGCTACGGCAAGCCCGGCAACTACTTCGACCGCCAGATCGGCCGCTGGAGCAAGCAGTACAAGGCCTCGACCGACGGCGCCGGTCCCATGAGCCAGCCGATCCCCGAGATGGAGAAGCTGGTCGAATGGCTGCCGGCGCACATCCCGCCCGCCGCGCGCGACGAGGGCAAGGTGTCGATCGTGCACGGCGACTACCGCCTGGACAACGTGATGTTCCACCCGACCGAGCCGCGCATCGTCGCCGTGCTCGATTGGGAGCTGTCCACGCTGGGCCATCCGCTGGCCGACTTCAGCTACCACTGCATGGCCTGGCACATCCCGCACCCGGGACGCGGCATCGGCGGGCTGGACCACGCGGCGCTGGGCATCCCGAACGAGGAAGAGTACATGCGCCGCTACTGCGAGCGCACCGGCCTCGCCACCGTCGCCGAATTGAAGGCCGACTGGAATTTCTACATGGCCTACAACCTGTTCCGCATCGCCGCGATCCTGCAGGGCATCGCCAAGCGGGTGGAAGCCGGCACGGCCTCCAGCGCGCAGGCCGCCGCATCGGCCGCCGGCGCGCGTCCGATGGCCGAACTGGCCTGGGGCTTCGCGCAGCGGGCCTGACCGATTTTTTGCAAGGAGCAGCAAGAGATGGATTTCGAATACTCCGACAAGACCCGGGAACTCCAGGCGCGCCTGCTGCAGTTCATGGATGCCAACATCTATCCGAACGAGAAGACCTACAAGGAGCAGCTCGAGTCGAATACCAAGGCCGGCAAGCGCTGGACCCCGCTGCCGGTGATCGAAGACCTCAAGGTGAAGGCGCGCAAGGCGGGCCTGTGGAACCTGTTCCTGCCGGTGGACAGCGCGCATGCCTCGGGCTATTCGGGCGCAGGCCTCACCAACCAGGAATACGCGCCGCTGGCGGAGATCATGGGCCGCGTGCCCTGGTCGAGCGAGGTGTTCAACTGCTCCGCGCCCGACACCGGCAACATGGAGACGCTCGCGCGCTACGGATCCGACGAGATCAAGTCGCGCTGGCTCAAGCCGCTGCTGGAAGGCGAGATCCGCTCCGCCTTCGCGATGACGGAGCCGGAAGTCGCCTCGTCGGACGCGACCAACATCGCGACGCGCATCGAGCGCCAGGGCGACAACTACGTGGTCAACGGCCACAAGTGGTGGATCTCCGGCGCGGGCGACCCGCGCTGCAAGGTCTTCATCACCATGGGCAAGACCGACCCGGACGCGCCGCGCCACTCGCAGCAGAGCATGATCGTGATCCCCGGGGACACGCCCGGCATCCGCATCGTGCGGCCGCTCAACGTGTTCGGGTACGACGACGCCCCGCACGGCCACGTCGAGATGTACTTCGAGAACGTGAAGGTGCCGGCGGGCAACATCCTGCTGGGCGAAGGCCGCGGCTTCGAGATCGCGCAGGGCCGCCTCGGCCCGGGCCGCATCCACCACTGCATGCGGCTCGTGGGCCTCGCGGAACGGGCGCTGGAGCTGATGTGCCGCCGCTCGCTGTCGCGCGTGGCTTTCGGCAAGGCGGTCGCGCAGCAGACGGTGACGCAGGAGCGCATCGCCGAAGCGCGCTGCAGGATCGACATGGCGCGCCTGCTGACGCTCAAGGCCGCGTGGATGATGGACGTCGCCGGCAACAAGGTCGCCAGGACCGAGATCGCGATGATCAAGGTCGTCGCGCCCAACATGGCCTGCCAGGTGATCGACTGGGCGCTGCAGGCCCACGGTGGCGGCGGGGTGTCCGACGATTTCCCGCTGGCATCGGCCTACGCGCATGCGCGCACGCTGCGCTTCGCCGACGGGCCGGACGAAGTCCACCGCAATGCGATCGCGAAGTGGGAGCTGGGCAAGTACGGGGCCTACGGCAAGGATGCGGAGCCGGCGGTGACGCGCGGGGCTTGACCGCCATTCCCGCGCAGGCGGGAATCCAGGGCTTCGGGGAAGAAAGCGGCCACCCGGCCGCTTCTCAATGCCCTGGGCCCCCGCCTGCGCGGGGGTGACGGCTACTTCCTGAACGCCGCCAGCGCATTCACGCAAGCCGCCGTGAACGTCGCCGTCGCATGTTCGAGCGTGAGAGTCTCCGCCGGCTGGTACTGCATGCGCAGGTAGCATTTGCCGCGCAGCAGCACGATCATGAAAGGCACCTGCGGCGCCGGCGCCGGTTCGGGCCAGGACATCAGCGTCTCGATCAGGGGCTGGTCGACCCAGGCCATCGCGGTTTCGCGCTGGTCGGCCAGCACGGCATAGCGCCGCCAGAAACCCTCGGAAGGGCCTTCCCAGCCGATCTCGTCGTACATGGCGAGCCAGCGCATCTCCTCGGGCAGGCGCGGGTCGGCCGTGGTCTGCAGCGTGTCGGTGATCATGCTGTAGGCGCGCCGCTCCAGCGCTTCCTTCAGCGGGCGATTGATGATCATCGCCCCGATGTCGTCGTTGACCGCCAGTTCGGCGCGGGCGCGAAGTTCCTCGCCGGTGATGTAGTCGCGGGTGGGCCGCCCCAGTTCCATGCGCCAGGAACGGCCGCCGACCTTGCCCTGCATGGTGACGGTGCTGCCCAGGCCGCTGGAGAAGGTCATGCCGCGAGTGGCGGCCCATTCCGACACCGGCCCATGCTGCGACTGCGACGGCAGGGAATCCCCCCGCTCCCGGGTATCGCGATGAAAGGCCTTCTTGATGCGGTCGAACATGCGCAACGGCTTTGACCTAAAGTCTGCGGATCATAAGTGAAACAGGAGGTTTCGGCGTGTCGACGATCGACGTTTACTCATGGCCCACCCCCAACGGGCACAAGGTGCACATCATGCTGGAGGAATGCGGCCTCGCCTACCAGGCGATCCCGGTGAACATCGGGGCCGGCGAGCAGTTCCGGCCGGAGTTCCTCTCGATCAGCCCGAACAACAAGATCCCGGCGATCGTCGACCCGCAGGGTCCCGACGGCAAGCCGGTCTCGCTGTTCGAATCCGGCGCGATCCTCGTGTACCTCGCCTCGAAGACGGGCCGCTTCCTGCCCTCGGGCGACCGCGCGAAGTTCGAGGTGCTGCAGTGGCTGATGTTCCAGATGGGCGGCGTCGGTCCCATGCTCGGGCAGGCCCACCACTTCCGCATGTACGCGCCCGAGAAGATCCAGTACGCGATCGACCGCTACACCAACGAGGCGCGGCGCCTCTATGGCGTGATCGACAAGCGCCTGTCGCACAGCGAGTGGCTGGGCGGCAACGAGTACACGATCGCCGACATCGCCACCTTCCCGTGGCTGCGCAGCTGGCAGAACCAGGGCGTCGTGCTGGAGGAGTATCCGCACCTGAAGCGCTGGTTCGACGCGATCGCCGAACGGCCCGCGGTGCAGCGCGGCGTGAAGGTGCTGGCCGACCTGCGCAAGCCGATCACCGACGACAAGGCGCGCGAGATCCTGTTCGGCGCGACGCAGTACCAGCGGCGCTGAAGTCAGTTCGCAGCGGGCGCCGCGTCCACCGCGGCCGCCTGCAATGCAGCCAGCAGTTCGGCCATCGCGTAGGGTTTGCGCAACACGGCCAGGCTGGGTTCGATCTGCTCGGCCGTGTAGCCGGTGGTGACCACCACGCCCAGTTCCGGCATGCGCGCGCGGCACCAGGCCGCGAGCTCCAGGCCGCCGAGTCCCCCCGGCATCACGACGTCGGTGAACAGCAGGTCGAAGCGCCAGCCGTCCTGCAGGAACTCCTGCGCCTCGTCGCCCGAGGCGCACAGCGTCACGTCGTGGCCCTCGGCCTCCAGGGCCGGCACGACGACCGAGGACACCAGCACGTCGTCTTCCACCATCAGGATGCGCAACTGGCGGTGGGCCGCCACCGTGCCGTGGATGCGACCGGCGACGGGGACCGCCTCGCACGCCGGCAACAGCAGCGTGATGCAGGTGCCCTGCCCCGGCGAACTCGCGAGGCGCACGTCGCCGCCCGACTGGCGCGCGAAACCGAGCACCTGCGCCAGGCCCAGGCCGCTGCCCGCGCCGACCGGCTTGGTGGTGAAGTAGGGATCGAACACCTTGGCCTGCAGCTCGATCGGGATGCCCGGGCCGTCGTCCTGCACTTCGAGGCAGGCGTAGTCGCCCGCGGGCAGCCGGTCCGATTCCGCGGAGGTGGCCGCCCGCGCGCGCACCTGGATGCTGCCCCCGTGCGGCATGGCGTCGCGCGCATTGAAGATCAGGTTCAGCAAGGCGAGTTCGAGCTGGGTCGCATCGACGTGCACCGCCCGCACGCCGATGTCCACATGCGCGACTAGGTGGACCCGCTCGCCCACCGCCTTGCGCGTGAGCTCCTGGTTCTTCAGCAGGAAGTCGCGCACGTCCACCGGTTCGGGACGCAGCGGCTGCGATCGCCCGAAGGTGAGCATCTGCCGCACGAGGTCCGCCGCCTTGGTGCTGGCATTGAGCGCGCTGGTCACCGCGCGGCTGTGGCGCCCGGTGGGCACCGAGCGCTCCACCAGGTGCAGGCCCATGGTGATGGTCTGCAGCAGGTTGTTGAAGTCGTGGGCGATGCCGCCGGTGAGCCGGCCGATCGCTTCGTGCTTCTGCGACTCCAGCAGGCGCGTCCGGGCCTGCTCCGCGCCCTGCACCGCCTCGCTCACGCGCTGCTGCATCTCGCGGCCGGAGGCTTCCAGCCGCACGCCCGCATCGTGCATCGCGGCATTCACCGCGTCGACCTCCTCCAGCCCGCTGCGCGCGCACGGCGGCACTTCGTTGCGGCCCAGTGCCGCCGCCGCATGCTTCAGCGCACCGAGCGGCTGCGCGATGCGGCGGCCCGCGTACAGCGCGATGGCGAGGCCAATCAGGAGCAGCGCGCCGGCGGCGAGCGTCGCCTGCGCCGTGAGCTGCTGCGCCGTGCGCTGCAGCGATGCCAGCGGCAGCGCGGTCACGCTGCGCCAGCCGTAACGGTTCGGGCTGCTGATGTAGCTGAGGGACGACACGCCGTCGAGCGTGGTCGACGCGCCGAACCCGGCCAGCGGCTGCAGCAGCCGCGCCTTCATCACGCCCGTGGCTTCCACGCCCAGCCACTTGCCGGGATCGCGGCTGCGTGCGATCACGAGGTGCTGCTTGTCGACCACCGAGAGCACGGCTTCGGTGGACTGCAGCTGCTGGTAGCGCGCGAGCACGTCCTGCACCACCCGGGGATCGAGCGAGACACCGACGTTGAAGCGCGGTGGCAGCCCATGCAGCTCCGGTGCGTACACGGCGAGCTGCGGCTGCCGCATCACGGTGCCATGCGCCGAGAAGAACACGCCGGGCGCCCCCGACTCCACGAAGGGCTCCTGCTCCGCGCGCGGCAGCGGCTGGGCGTGCGGCAGCAGCGTATTGGCCAGCTGGTGGCTGCGATCGACCAGGAACACCCAGGAGGCGCTGTCCTGCGAGGCTCGCGCGGCCTCCTGGTGGAAGCGCTCCACGTCGCCATCGCGCAGCGCGAGCGAAGCGGCCAGCGTGCGCGCGAGCACGGCGCGCTTGTCCAGTTCCGCTTCGACGGCCGCATTGAGGCTTTCCGCGTCCTCCCTCATCTGCCCGCGGGCCGCGGCCTCCTCGCGCTCGTACGTCGTGCGCGCGAGCAGGGCGAACGCCACTACCGCCGGCAACCAGACGGAGAGCACCAGCAAAAGGAGCCGCGCGCGGATGCTCCAGCTGCGCGGCCCCGGGAGGTGGACGGCCATGCGGCCAGTCTAAGCCCGCCGTCCCGCCCCGGCCCGACTTTTACTTTCGCAGGCGCAGCAGGCTGAAGCCGGCCGAAGCGGCGGCCAGGCCGGCGGCGAGGCCCAGCGCGATCTCCGCGCCGCCGTCCCGCACCCCGGCGACGCTGAAGACCAGCCCCAGCAGCACCGCCCCCAGCGACTGGCCGGTGAGCCGCGCCGTCCCCAGCATCCCGCTGGCCGCGCCCGCGCGTGCCAGCGGCGGGCTCGTGAGGATGATGTGGTTGTTGGGAGACTGGAACAGGCCGAATCCCGTGCCGCACAGGAACAGCGCGGCCGCCAGCTGCCAGTTCGCCGGCGCGTCGGGCAGCAGCACCAGCAGGGCCAGGCCGGCGGCGAGCGCCAGGAGCCCGACACCGCTCAGCAGCCCGCCACGCACCCGAGCGATGAGGCGACCGGCCAGCGGCGCGGCCAGCACGGTGGCGGCGGGCCAGGCGGTGATCAGCAGGCCGGCGCCGAAGTGATCGCGGCCCTGCCCTTCCAGCAGCAGGAAGGGCAAGGCGATGAAGGCGATGGTCTGCGCCGCGAACGCGGTGACGGAGGTGCACATCGACAGCGCGAACACCGGGATGCGCAGCAGGTCCACCGGGAACAGCGGCGCGCTGAGGTGCCATTGCCGGCGCAGGTAGAGCCAGGCCACCAGCACGCCGGCCGCGAGCAGCGCCGCGGCCATCCCCAGCGCGCGCGCATCGGGCGCGCCGCCGCCGCGCGCGCCCAGCGCGTCGGCCGCGAGGAACACCAGCGAGAACATGGCGGCGTTCATCAGCACGTCCGCCGGGCGCAGCACCGCCTGCGGCATTCGCGCGACGTTCGTGGGCAAGGCGCGCCGCCCGAGCAGGAACACCGCCAGCCCGAAGGGCAGCTGGATGATGAACAGCCAGGGCCAGGACGCCACCGACAGCACGACGGCCGCGATGGTGGGGCCCGCGACCGAGGCCGTCGCGACCACCACGGAATTCAGCGCGATGCCGCGTCCCAGCACCGACACCGGATAGGTGAGCCGCACCAGCGCCGCATTCACCGCCATCATCCCCGCCGCGCCGACGCCCTGCAGCGCGCGGGCACCCGCGAGCAGGCCCAGCGAAGGCGCGAGCACGCATCCGAGCGAAGCCAGGGTGAAGACGGCCAGGCCCGCCAGGTACACGCGGCGATACCCGAAACGTTCGCCGAGGCTGGCGCAGGGCAGCAGCAGGCCCAGCGTGGCGAGCTGGTAGGCATTGACCACCCATACCGCCGAAGACGGCGAGGCGCCGAAGTGGCGCGTGATGTCGGGCAGCGCGAGGTTCAGGATCGAGCTGTCCAGGACGGAGAGCGCGATGCCCAGGAGGATCGCCACCATCGCCCAGTACCGTTCCGGCACCGGCAGGCCGTCGGCGACGGCTTCCGTCCTCTCTTCTACCTTCTGTTGCACCGGGGAGAGTCTACCCGCCGACTAGAATCCATCGCTTTTGCACGAAAGACCGCGCCGATGTTCAAGAGCGCCTGCTTTTTCCGGATCGCGGAGGATTTCGTCCTGCCGGATCCCGACGCGCTCGAGCGCGTCCTGCACAAGGCCCGCTTCGCCGCCTGCGGCCCCACGGAACCCGAATCCAGCGGCTGGGTGGCGCCGCGCGGCAAGAAGAGCAAGGTGCTTGCCGAGATCGTCGGCGGCCACCTGCTGCTGAAGCTGTGCACCGAGAAGCGCGCCGTGCCCTCCTCCGCGATCAAGGCGGCGGTGGACGAACGCGTGGAGCGCTACCAGCAGGAGACCGGCAACGAGCGCGTGCCCGCCAAGCTGAAGAAGGAATTCAAGGAGGAAGTGCTGCTGGACCTCCTGCCGCGCGCCTTCAGCAAGCGCAGCCACACCCTGCTCTGGCTCGATGCGAAGCAGCGCATGCTGGTGGTCGACGCCGGCAGCCTGGCCGCCGCCGACCGCATCGTGTCCTCGCTGCTGGCCGCCCTGCTGGAAGTGCCGGGCGCCGCGCCCTCGCTCGACCTGCAGCTGATTCACACGCAGACCTCGCCGGCCGCCTCGATGTCGCACTGGCTGTCCACGCGCGAGGCGCCGTGGCGCTTCACGGTGGACCGCGACTGCGAACTGAAAGCGGCCGACGAACAGAAGTCCGCCGTGCGCTATGCGCGCCACACCCTGGACATCGACGAGGTCGCCCAGCACATCGCCGCCGGCAAGGTGCCGACGCAGCTGGCGCTGACCTGGAACGACCGCGTGTCCTTCATGCTGACCGAAGCCGGCCAGCTGCGGCGCCTGAAGATGCTCGACGTGGTGCTGAAGGAGGCCGAGGACGCGAAGACCAAGGACGACGACAACTTCGACGCCAATGCGGCGATCCTCACCGGCGAACTCTCGCAGCTGATCCCGGATCTCCTGGAAGCGCTGGGTGGGGAGATGCAGCCGGGCGCGCAGCCCGCGGCGGAAGAAGCGGTCGCGGCCTGATCGGGGCAGCGTCCTGCCCGGTGTCCGCCATTCGGGAATTGCCGGTGGGGCGGCCGGGGCTGTCGTGCTGAAATCCTGCCCACCATGAACTTGCCCCTCACCCCGTCTTCCGAGGTCCGCGCCGCCCTGCTGGCGCGGCGCGAGATCGCCTTCCTCGACGTCCGCGAGGAAGAGCCCTTCGCGCATGGCCACCCGCTGTTCGCGGCAAACCTGCCGCTGTCGCGCATCGAGCTCGATGCCTGGGCGCGCATCCCGCGCCGCGACACGGCGATCGTGGTGTACGACGACGGCGAGGGGCTGGCGGAACCCGCCGCCCGCATGCTCGTCGCGCTGGGCTACTCGCACGTGTCGCTGCTCGCCGGCGGACTGCAAGGCTGGCGCGAGGCCGGCGGCGAACTGTTCATCGACGTCAACGTGCCCAGCAAGTCCTTCGGCGAGCTGGTCGAACACGAGCGGCACACGCCCTCGCTGGGCGCGCCGGAGGTGCAGCAGCTGCTGCAAAGCGGCGCCGACGTGGTGGTGCTCGACGCCCGTCGTTTCGACGAGTACCAGACCATGAACATCCCCGGCGGCATCAGCGTGCCGGGCGCCGAGCTGGTGCTGCGCGCGCGCTCGCTCGCGCCGGACCCCGCGACGCGCATCGTCGTCAATTGCGCCGGCCGCACGCGCAGCATCATCGGCACGCAATCGCTGGTGAATGCCGGCATCCCCAATCCCGTGGCGGCGCTGCGCAACGGCACGATCGGCTGGCTGCTGGCCGGGCAGACGCTGGAGCATGGCGCGAACCGTCGCGCCGGCGCCGTGGACGAGCCGGTCCGCGAGGAGGCCGCGGCGCGGGCACGCTCGGTCGCAACACGGGCCGGCGTGCGCCATGCGAGCGCGGAAGACCTGGCGCGCTTCGCGGGCGAGGCCGGTCGCACCACCTACCGCTTCGACGTGCGCACGCCGGAGGAATACGCGGCGGGGCACCTCCCGGGCTTCCGCAATGCGCCCGGCGGGCAACTGGTGCAGGAGACGGACCACAGCGCGCCGGTGCGCGGCGCCCGCATCGTGCTCGTCGACGACGACGGCGTGCGGGCCAACATGAGTGCCTCGTGGCTCGCGCAGATGGGATGGGAGACGTGGGTGGTGGCGAATCCGCCCGCGTTCGGCGAACGGGGCGCGGCCCCCACGCCCATCCCCGACGCCCTCCCCACCGCCGCGGTTTCGCCGCAGCAGCTGGCGGCATGGCTGCGCGAAGGGGATACGGCGGTGCTGGACTTCGCGGCCAGCGCCCGATACGTGGCCGGGCACATCCCCGGCGCGTGGTTCGTGCTGCGCT
Source organism: Ramlibacter sp. (assembly GCF_036383835.1). Classification (GTDB taxonomy): domain Bacteria; phylum Pseudomonadota; class Gammaproteobacteria; order Burkholderiales; family Burkholderiaceae_C; genus Ramlibacter. The sequence continues at coordinate 35,563 of NZ_DASVNN010000069.1, read as the reverse complement.
CGCAGCTGGCGCGGGCGCTGGAGGCGATTCCCGCCGCCTCGCGCTACGTGCTGACTTGCGGCACCGGAGCGCTGGCGCGCTACGTCGCGCCCGAAGTCGCGGCACTGCGTCCCGATGCGGACGTGCGGGTGCTCGAAGGCGGCAACCCGGCCTGGATCGCCGCGGGACTGCCGCTGGACATCGGGGAACGGCACCTGGCTTCGCCGCGCATCGACCGCTATCGGCGCCCGTACGAAGGGACCGAGGTGCGCCGCGAAGCGATGCAGGCTTACCTGGACTGGGAGTACGGGCTGGTCGCGCAGCTGGGGCGCGATGGGACGCACGGGTTCCGGGTGATCGGCGAGGCGTAGTCTTCGGCGGGCGCTGCGGCAGCCACCGACCTGGCCTGCCCGGAGGGACTCGAACCCCCGACCTGCTGCTTAGAAGGCAGCTGCTCTATCCAGTTGAGCTACGGGCAGCCGGCGCCATTATCGCCGCGTGCTGCCCATTCTCGCCGCGTCAGTGGACGACGGCTGCCGTCCGCTCCCGCTCCTCCGCGGCCGGCGCCGTGTCGGCCGCCCCGGCTTCGGGCTGCGCCAGCATCAGCCTGTCCTTGACCGAGGCGAAGTTGCGCATCGACTGCAGGTGCAGGTAGATCAATTCGAGTTCGTCGGTGCCGGCCAGCTGCGACAGCGTTTCGGCCGGCAGCGCCTTCAGCTGCTTGCGGTCGATCGCGTGGAAGCCGTTCAGCGACATCTTCCGGCCGCCCGCCAGCGTGAACTCCGCCTGGACCGGTTGCAGCAGCTTGAGTTCGGCCAGCTTCTTGCAGAAGGCCCGGGTGCGGATGAACTGGGTGCGGTATTCCTGCAGGAAGCGCACTACGTTGTCGACGTAGGCGGTTTGCTTGCCCTCGTCGTCGAACAGGCGCTGGCCGCGGCCCTCGTCGTTCAGCCCCTGGCAGGCTTCGTCGACGCACAGCATGAAGGCCTGGCCGTCGTCCCGGGTGGAGAACACGAAGGGATAGCGGCGCACGAAGGCGGGGATGTAGCGCGCGTTCCAGCTGGCGTCGTCCTTCACGTAGAGGTTCTCGCCCGCCCGCGCGCCGAGGACGACCGCGGGAACCACTTCTTCGCCGTTCTGCGCAAAGACGATCGCGTACTCGGCCGCGGCCAGCGGGAATTCGACGGCCGTCAGCGGCACCGTGTGGATCCTGCGCGCGAAGCCGTAACCCTTGTCGGGCTCGATCGCGTGCTTGCGATGCCGCTCACTGGAGACGGGTACGGCGGTTTCGTAGATGAGCAGCTGGGTCGACATGGAAGGACTCCTCGGGGAAATGGGCTGGAAAAGGTGCCTCCCGGTTCAGGAAATCGACTGAAAGGGATGCGGACGCGCTGGCGTCCCTGCCGCCGGGCCGAGGGGCCGGGCGGGAACACCCATCCGGCGGCGGAGGTCTTGCTCTCGTTGGAGCCCGCTCCTCTGCCTCCGCCGCCGTAGGTGCCTCCGCCCTGCTAGTTCCTGCGCCGCGCCGCCACGGGCGGGCGCGATCGTCCGCGCGTCGCGCTGCGGGGCCGTGGGGGTGCCGGCCTCGCTCGAGATGGGGTCATGGGATCGGGGTGCACGCCGTCCGGCAAAGGCCGCGCTGATCGCGTCCATGCGCCCCGGATGGGCGAACGCGGTACGGGCGCTGCGAAGTGTCGACATGACACGTCCCCAGGCGGGCACGCACTGGGTGCCCACGGCATTCCTGTTCTGAAGCGGACGACTCCCGTTTTTCGCCCGTACTGTTCGGCCCTACGGACCGAGAACGTGTTTTATAAGTCGCGGTCCATGACAGAACAACGACATGGGGGAGCGGAACAAACGCACTTTTCGCCCTCTGCCATTCGGCCGATGCGGAACGCCCGGAAGCGGCAGGTGGTGGCCGTTGCACCCTGCCGAATATCACCTACACACACGTAGGAGCCATAGGCAACAAGCACTTACAGGGCTTCCTTCGCGGAATGGCTCAGGTAGCGACGAGGGGGCGATTTGTGGCGGGGAAGGAACTCGGCCGATGTATCAAAACGGACATTTGCAGAGACATCGTTACCCACAGTTGCGTCACGGTCGAGTGGCGAAAGGGAAATGGGGATCCGCTACCCCATTGCCACGACCTCACTGCGACTGCGCGTTGCGCAACTGGGCCGCCCGCGAGGGCGTGGGCGGCAGCGTGGGGAACTCCACCTTGCAGCGGATGCCGGCCGGCACCTTGCCTTCGGCGTTGGGCAGCTCCAGGCGCACGCCGAAGGTGCCGCTGGCCGAATCGAACACCGTGTCGACCACCTTGATCGTCGCGGCCTGCGACAGGCCGAGGCCTTCGGCCGTCACGTTGGCCTTGGCCCCCGCCTTCACTTTGCCCCAGGCCGACAGCGGCATGACGACCTCCACCCGCAGCGGCTCGACCTGCACCAGCTTCAGGATCGGCTTGCGGCCGGTGCCCGCCTCGGCCAGGTCGCCGGGATTGAGCATGCGGTCCATCACGATGCCGTTGAAGGGACTGCGCAGGGTGCGCCGGTTCAGCTGCTCCTGCGCCTGGCGGTGCTCGTGTGCCGCCAGTTCGCGGCCTTCTCGCGCCTCGCGCAGTTCCGATTCGAGGATGCGCTTTTCCGCTTCCGCCTCGTCGCGCGCCTGCGCCGAGACGAAGTTCTCGGACTGCAGCGTCTCCGAGCGCTTCAGCTTCTTGTCCGCATAGGCGAGCCGGCTCTGTGCCGTGCTCACCCGGCCCATGGCCTCGGCGCGATGCCGCGCGACCTGCACCCCGGCCGCCTCGACGCCGGAATCGAGTTGCACCAGCACCTGGCCGGCCTTGACGCGGTCGCCCCGCTGCACGAGGACCTTGTCGATGATGCCTTCCGTGGCGCTGCGCACCTCCACGGTCTGCGAGGGCTCGATCAGGCAGTCGAACGGATTGGCGGCCGCGGCGATGGGCGCAAGAAGGCCCAGCGCGAACAGGGCGGGACGGGTGGTGTTCATTCGCTTCTCCCGGTGAAGGCCAGCAGGTTCTGCAGCTGGCGGTCGTGCTTCAGGTTGGACATGCGGATCGCGTATTGCCGCTCCTCGGCGGCATGCTGGGCACTGCGCCGCAACAGCCGCCAGGCCGCGCGCGGCAGCCGCAAGCCGGCGGCGAGCAGCCGGTCCAGCCACGCCGCCAGGGTGGGCGCGCAGACCTGGTAGATGTCGTCCTCCAGCGAGACGATCGCCTGGCAGCTGCCCGGGTCTCCCTGCCGCGCGCAGCGGCCCACCAGCTGGCGGTCGACGCGCCGGGAGTCGTGGTACTCGGTGAGGATCACGTGCAGCCCGCCGCGCTCGTGGACGCCCGGACCCAGTTCGATGTCCGTGCCGCGGCCGGCCATGTTGGTCGCCACCGTGATGCGCCCGGGCTGGCCGGCCTGCGACACCACGTCGGCTTCGCCCCTGTCCTGCTTCGCATTGAGCAGCGCGTGCACCAGGCCGCGGGCGTGCAGCACCGCGCTGATCTGCTCGGAAGCTTCCACCGAACGGGTGCCGATCAGCACCGGTCGGCGCTGGCGCCCGGCCAGCTCCTGCGCGACGTCGGCCACGCGCTCCCACTTCTGCGGCATCGTGCGGCAGACCTCGAAGCCGCCATCCACCCGGCGCGAGGGCCGGTGCAGCGGCACGCGCATCGTGTCGAGCCCGTACACGGACTTGATCTCCCGCGCGCATTCGGCCGCCGTGCCCGTCATTCCCGACAGGTGCACGTAGCGGCGGAACAGGCGCTGGTAGGTCAGGCGGGCGAGCGTGTCGCGCCGCGGCGTGAGCTCCACGCCCTCCTTCAGCTCGATCAGCTGGTGCAGGCCGCGCTCCCAGGACCGGTCGGGCATCACGCGCCCGGTGGACTCGTCGACGATCTGCACCTTGCCGTCGACCACCACGTAGTGCTGGTCGCGCCGGAACAGGTGCAGGGCACTGAGCGCCTGGCGCAGGAGCTCCTCGCGGGCGCGCACCGACGTCCAGGGTCCGTCCAGCTCCTCCGAGAAGGCGTCGAGCTTGTGGCGGCCGGCGTCCGCCAGCTGCACCGCGTGCTCGAACTCGTCGCAGCGGAAGTCCCGCGGCTGCGACAGGGACTGCGCGAACGCGAGGGCGTGACGGCCGTGCTCCGCCTCCTCGGCGTCGTTGCCGGTGGCGGACAGGATCAGGGGCGTCCGCGCCTCGTCCACGAACACGCTGTCGGCCTCGTCGACGATCGCGTAGTAGAGGCCGCGCAGCACCGCGCCATCCTCGCTGCCAAGGCGGCCGCCGAGACGCCGCACCGACTGGTGCAGCCGGCTGCCCTGGCCGCGCAGCGCGACGCGGTCGCGCAGGTAGTCGAAGGCCAGCTCCTTGTTGGTCGCGTAGGTGATCGCACACGCGTACGCCTGGCGGCGTTCCGGCCGCTTCATGCCCTGCACCACCACGCCGACGTCGAGGCCGAGGAATGCGTACAGCGGGCCCATCTTCTCGGCGTCGCGGCGCGCCAGGTAGTCGTTGACGGTGATCACGTGCACCGGATAGCCCGACAGCGCCACGGTGCAGGCCGGCAGCGTGGCGCAGAAGGTCTTGCCCTCGCCCGTGGCCATCTCCACCAGGCGGCCGCGCAGCAGTCCGTAGCCGCCCAGCAGCTGCGTCTCGAAGTGGCGCTGCCCGATGGTGCGGTCCGCCGCCTCGCGCACCAGCGCGAAGGCCGCCGCGGCCAGCTCGCGCGTGAAACCTTGCTTGCGCAGCAGCGGCCGCAGCGATTGCGCCCGCTCTCGCAGCGCGGCGTCCGGCAGGCGCTTCCATTCCGGCGCCAGCGCGTCGACGCGCTCCACGAGGCGGCGGCCGTCGCCCGCGATGTCCTGCAGGCCACGCCGCAAGGGGGCCAGCAGCGTGGCGTCGAGCGCGCGGGCCGTCCGGTCGTGCCATGCGTCCTTCTCCTCCGCCCGTTCGGCGTAAGGGCGGCCCAGCGCCAGCAGCGCGTCGGGAAAGGGCAGCGAGCGGCTAGACATGGAAGTGCGACAGGAACAGGCGGCGCAGGCTGCGCAGCCACTGCTGGCCGAGCGGCTCGTCGGGATGCTCGAAACGCACGTGGACCCGCTCGCCGAAGAACAGCGGCGGCGGCGCCCCGGTCCCGGTGGCGATGGCCACGTCGAACTGGAAGGTGCGCTCCAGCGTCTTCGCGCCGTGGGCGTCGCGCATGTCGGTGGCGAGCTGGCCGCCGCCTTCGGTGGCGAGCACCCGGCTGGGCAGGTACTCCTCGCCCGCGGGAACTTCGCGCTCCACGCGCGCCGGCAGCACGCGCTGCGGTGCATGCGCCATGCGCACGTCGACGCGGGTGACGGCGCTGCGCACGACGTCGGCCGCTTCCTGCGTGGCGACCACCCGCGCGATCGGGTCGGGCCGGTCGATCACGTACCCCACCAGGTCGCCCTTGCGCTGGAAGCGGCCCGGAAGGTCCTCGGCGCGCGCCAGCACGAAGGTGCCGGCGGTGCCGGCACGCACCTGCATCTGCGCCATCTTCTCCCGTGCCTGCGCGAGCGCGACGCGTTCGCTCTCGAGTTGCTCCAGGGCCATGGCCGCGCGCGCGCGGTCCGCATGCAGGTGGGCGAAGTAGGTCGCCTCCAGTTCCGCGACCTTCGCCTCCGCCAGCCGCAGGTTGGCTTCCAGCGCCGGGTTGCGCGCCTGCAGCAGCAGGTCGCCGGCGCGCACGCGGGAACCGGGCGTCGCCACGACGCGTTCCACGAAGCCGTCCTGGGCGGTGCGCACCAGGGCTGATTGCGGCAGCCAGGCCACGCCTTCCAGCACGGTGCGAAACGGCGCGGGGACCACGAACAGCAGCACCAGCAGGCCCGCGACGAAGGCGCCGCTCACCGCCAGCACGCGCCGGCGCTGCGGCCGCAGGCGCCCGCTGGCCGCGTGCTGGACGCCCTTCACCAGCGGCAGCACGGCCATCGTGACCAGGCCCCAGAGCGCGAGCATCACGCCGATGAAGAAGAACTGCTGCGCGATGAACAGCGCGATCGCGACCGTCACCAGGATGCGGTAGATGGTCGAGAGCACGCCGTAGGCCGCCAGCCAGGCCCGCTCGCGCCGGCCGGTTTCGGGCGTCTCGGCTTCGCGCAGGCCGAAGGCGTAGCGGTCGATCAGGTAGCCCCAGTAGCGCGTCGCGCGATTCGCCAGGTTGGGCATCTCGAGCGCGTCGGCGAGGATGTAGTAGGCGTCGTAGCGCAGCAGCGGGTTGCCGTTGAACAGCAGCGTCGACACGCCCGCGATCAGCATCACGTTGAAGAGGGCCGAGCGCACCAGGCCCGGCTCGATCAGCAGCCAGAAGCAGAACGCGATCGCCGCGATGAACACCTCCACCGCCATGCCGGAGCCGCCGACGACGGCGCGCTGCCACCGGGACCGGAACACGGTCGACGCCGAGGCCTCCACGTAGGGCACCGGCATCAGCACCAGCACGACCACGCCGACGTCGTGCACCTCGCCACCCCCGCGCTTGCAGGCGGCCGCATGCCCGAATTCGTGCAGCGCCTTGATCAGGGGAAAGACGAGCCACAGCAGCAGCAGGTTCTGCGTGGCGAGCACGCGGTCGGAGAAGTTGCCGATCAGCGCGTTCCACTGCGAGAGCAGCAGCACCAGCGCAGGCAGCACCACGGCGAGCCAGAGCAACGCACCCCAGCGTCCCCACAGCAGGTCGACCAGGGGCCGCATCGCGTTGAGGAAGCGGTCGGGATCGAGCAGGTGGATCCGCCAGGCCATGGGGTTCATCCAGCTGCGCCGCCGCGCCGCGCGCTCCTGCTGCACGCCGCGCTCGAAGAGCTCGGTCACGTCCGGCGTGGCGTCGGTCTGCAGCAGGTCGGCGCCGTGCAGCTGGCCCAGCAGGCGGATGACGTCGTCCTGCGTCGGCGCGTCCTCCCCGAGCTGCCGGTTGCACATCTCCCAGAGCTGCTGCACGGTGCGCTCGCCGTTCATGGCGGCGACCAGGTACCGCGCCGCCGGCGAGAAGCGATGCACGCGGCCCGACACCGGGTCCTGCAGCAGGTACCAGCGCTCGCCGCGATAGCGCATGCGGTGCAGGCGGGCATGGGTTCGCAGCCGTGGCTGCAGCGCGCAAACGCGGTACCAGGAATTCGACAGCAACTGCTCGGCCATCGCGCGTCCCGCTCAGGACAGCCAGCGCCAGGTGGCCAGCTGCAGCCACTCGACGAAGGCATGGGTCCACACCCACAGCAGCTTGCGTTCGCCGACTTCGACCTTGCCCACGCCTTCCATGCCGGGACGCAGGCGCGCCGGCGCGGCGTCCAGCTGCGCCTCGACGCGGAAGTAGTTCTGCCCGTCCTGCGCGGTGGACACCGGCGTGACGTTGCGCACGGTGAAGGGCAGGCGCTCGTAAGGCATGCCGGAAAGCGCGATCTCCCCGCGCTGCCCGGCGAACAGCTCCGCGATGTCGCGCTCGTTCACGTTCAGGACGACGCGGTAGGCGTCGAGCGGCGCCACCTCGAACAGCACCTTGCCCTGCTCCACCGGCGAGCCGAGCAGCTGGCTCAGGTCGCCCACCACGACGATGCCGTCGAAGGGCGCGGCCAGCGTCGCGCGCGCCAGGCGCTCCTCGACGAGCGCCAGTTGCGCCAGCGCCTGTTCCTGCTGGGCGGCGGCGATCGCCATCGCGGCGCGGTCCTGCAGGGCGGACGCCTGCCGATAGCGGCGTGCCATCTGCTCCGCTTCCGCGGACCAGCGCGCCTGCTCCAGTCGCAAGTCGCGATCGTCGAGCCGTGCGAGCACCTGGCCGGCACGGACCGTCTCGCCGGCGCGCACGACGCTCTCGCGCACGTAGCCCTGGTAGGGAGCCACGATCGCCCGCTGCACCGCGCCCTCGATGGCGACCTTCGAAGTCACGCGGTAGTTCGTGGTCGCGACCGCCAGCACGGCGGCCACCAGCACCGCCGCCAGCGCCACCAGCTTCAGGCCGGGATGGCGCGGCCCGAACAGCATGCGTGCACCGCCTGCCGCCGCCAGCATCGATCGCCGCGCCAGGCCCATGGCCTCCCGCTGCTTCATCGTGAAGATGGGGCCGAGCAACTGTCCAATCGCTTCGCACAGTTCGAGCTCGCCGGCGCCGAAAGGCTGCTCCCGCCGTCGCTCCAGCGTGAGCACGCCGACGGTGTCGTTGTCGTTGGCGAGCGGCACCGAGAGGATGGCGACGTCGCCGCGCGATGCGGACAGCGTGGCATGGGCCAGGCCACCGACGGCATCGGGCGCGAGCGGCGGATGCACGAGCGACTGCCCGAGGTCAGGCACCTCCTCCATCGCCTCGGCCAGCAGCCGCACGAAATCGTTCCGGCGGTCGAAGGTCGCCGTGTGGGAGATGGCCTCGACCTCGCAGTCGTCGTGCCGGACGAAGCCGATGCCCACCCGCTCGCAACCGAGGCGCGCGGCGAGGTCGTTGGCGACCGCCAGTGCCGATGCCCGCAAGGCGGGCTCCTGCAGGGCGGAGGCAACCACCTGCTGCGCCACGCCCAGCCGCTCGGACCGCGCCTGCTGCTGCGCGAGCGACTGCTGGCGGAACTCGGAGATCAGCCAGGCGCTGCCCCAGTGCAGCAGCCGAAGCGCGCGCTGCACGTCGGCGTCCGGCCGCGGCCGGATCTCCATCACCACGGCGCCGAACAGCACGCCGTCGACTTCCACCGGGTAGCCGATGAGCGTGGCCGGCGCGGCGTTCTGCGGCGACACGCCTTCGGCCACGACGCCGCGCCTCTGCTGCAGCGCGCTCTGCGCGGTAGGACCGAGATGCCGCAGGTTGTGCGAGGCATCGGGCCAGGTGGCCACCGGGCTGTACTGGCCCTCCTCTCCCGAGCCGAGCAGCACGAGCGCGCCGGCGACGCGCTCGACCTGCCCGCACAGGATCGCCAGCCAGGCGGAGCAGAACTCCGCCATGCTGTGCGGCGCGGAGAACCTCGCCCAGGCGGCGGACTCCTGTTTGGCGTGCGTGTCCGCCAGCGAATAGATCGAAGCTCCGCTCATCCTGCTTGCGGGCGCCGCGGCGCCCGTCCCTCGCTACAGCCCGTCCCGCAGGGGCTGGTCCTGCGTCAATGCGCGACGGCGGCCGCCGCCTCGCGCTCCTCCGCGGCAGGCGCCGTGTCGCCCGGCCCGGCTTCGGGCTGCGCCAGCACCAGCTTGTCCTTGACCGAAACGAAATTGCGCATCGACTGCAGGTGCAGGTAGATCAGCTCCAGTTCGTCGGTGCCGGCCAGTTGCGACAGCGTTTCCGCCGGCAGCGCCTTGAGCTTCTTGCGATCGATCACGTGGAAGCCGGTCAGCGACATCTTCTGGCCGCCCCCCAGCGTGAACTGGGCCTGCATCGGCTCCAGCAGCTCGAGTTCGGCCAGCTTCCTGCAAAAGGCCTGGGTGCGCATGAACTGCGAGCGGAACTCCTGCAGGAAGCGCACCACGTTGTCCACGTAGGCGGTCTGCTTGCCCTGCTCGTCGAACAGCGGCTGGCCGCGGCCCTGGTAGTTCAGGCCCTGGAAGGCTTCGTCGACGCACAGCGTGAAGGACTTGCCGTCGTCCTTGGCGGAGAACACGAAGGGATAGCGGCGCACGAAAGCGGGGACGTAGCGCGCGCTCCAGCTGTCGTCGTCCTTCACGTAGAGGTTCTCGCCCGCCCGCGCGCCGAGGATGGCGACGGGAACCACGTCTTCCCCGTTCTGCGCGAACACGATCGCGTACTCGGCCGCGGCCAGCGGGAATTCGACGGCCGTCAGCGGCACCGAGTTGATCTTGCGCGCGAAACCGTAGCCCTTGCCGGGCTCGATCGCGCACTTGCGGTGCCGCGCGCTCGAGACGGGTACGGCGGTTTCGTAAATCAGCAGCTGGGTGGACATTGGGGAGAACTCCTCTCGGAAATGGGCTGGAAAAAGTGCAGCCCGGTGACAAGGAACCGTTTCGGGGACGACGGCGCGGCATGCATGGGTCGTCTCCTCAGTGCAGGGTCACCCGCGGGGCGCAGCGACCCGGGCTCGCCGGAACCGCGTTCTCGTGGAACATCACCGCGGTCACGCTGCACCTCCAGTGCGCGGGCCCAGCGTGGGCTTCAACGCGGCCGCCGGCTTCATGGCCACCGTGCCGGTCGCCGCCGCGACGCTGATCCGCAGGGATGCATTCGGATTGCGCTCCTCCTCCGACTTGCCCAGGTGGTTCAGGAAATCGTTCGTCCACACCGGGGCCGCGGAAGGTGCAGAGTGCACCAGCGCCGGGGCAGCGAACATGGTGTTTTCCCATACCACCATCGGGGGATCGTCCTCCTGCCCGCGCGCCTCGTGCGAAGACCGCGCGGACACCGGTTCGAGCGTCCGCGTGCCGGCGAACAGCACGTCGTCCATCACGCCGCCGTCCGCGTGTTCCAGTCCCGCGGCGTGGCCCAGTTCGTGGGCGACGGCACTGAGCAGGTCCATCTGCCCGGTGGCGGGGCCTGTGCCGGCCACCAGGAACTCGCCGTCGTCCGAGGGCGTGCCGTCGATGTACCAGCCGTGGCCCGCGGCGTCGACGTCGATGTACACCACGCCTTCGTCGTAGGCGCCGATCTGGTCGCCGGCGAGATCGACCACGCGGAACTCGACGTCGCGCATCGCATCGAGCGAAGCCTCGTCCACCGTCGCGGCCCAGCGCCGCAGTGCCTCCTCGAACAGCGGCTGGATCGCCGACACCGTCGCCGTGACGTCCGCGCCGCTCGCGTCCGGCGTGCCCTGCGCCATCAGCGCGGCGCCGCCTGCCGGGGCCGAGGCGAAGGCCGGGTCGTTGGTGCGGATCGTGAAGTCGTCGAACGCGCTGCCCGCGCCGCGGCTGAACAGGCCGAAGCGGCCGTCGACCGGCACGCCGTTATAGGCGTGGCTCGCGACCACCGAGCCGTTGAGGCTCACGGTCACGACGCTGTTGCGGACGGTCATGGACAACGTGTAGTCCGTCCCCGCCACGATGTCGCGCGCCACCACCGCGTCGACCGCCCAGCCGCCGCGCGAGGTGCGGTGGCCGATGACGACCTGGTCCGTCGCGGCGTCCACGGCGACGAACTTGAAGTCCTTCGGTCCGTAGTAGTCGAACACCAGGCCCGCGCGGCCCTGCGTGTTGACGATGGTCGACAGGTCGAGCGTCGACGAAGGCTGCAGCTGGTCCACCGCTAGCGTCGCGAGGCTGATCGCCGGCTCCGGCGTGGCGGTCGCCGCGGCCTGGTAGCGGCCACCCGTGGCCGTCCAGCCACCCTGCGTGGCGGCCCCGAACAGCGGGCCGGTGCCGCCGGTGAATTCCTCCTTGTGCTGGAAGGTCACCGTCTGCGGCAGCACGCGCAGCGACACGTTGTCGAACGTGCCGCGCCCGGAGTCGGAGCCGACCCCCAGCAGGCCCTTGTTGAGGCCGTAGCCCACGCCGTCGATCACGCGCGGTGCGTACGTGTAGGTGAAGTAGGACTTGTTGTCCACGACCACGCTCACGTTCGTTCCGTTCACCGCCAGCAGCATCTGGTAGGCCTGGTTCGGCTTGATCTGCAGCGCGACGGTGGACTGCGCATCGACCACCCAGCCCGTCGCCGTGCGATGGCCCATCTCGATCTTGTTGGTCGACACGTTGATGCCGGCGAACTTGAAATCGGTGGGCGACTGGTAGTCGAACACCACGTAGGCATTGGCCTTCCAGCCGCCGGTGGGCTTGTCGGTCTGCACCGTCGCGACGACCTCGTAGTACGTCGGCAGGTAGCTGTCGTGGTACCACACGGCCACGGAGTCGCCGGCCACGCTGGTGGCGGAAACCGCCAGGGCGCCGCTCGCCACGGCGAAGTTGCCGCTGTCGACCGCCATCGCGCTCATCGTGCCGGCGTTGAAATCCGCCGTGCGCAGCACATCGCGCCCGCCGCCCGGGATGTTGCCCGGCTGCGGATCGGTCGGCCCGCCGGTCTGTTCCTGCCAGTAGCCGTGGTCCTTCTGCGTGATCAGGCCGATCTCGCTGTCGATGCCGCCCATCCAGCGGTTGACGTTGCTGTAGCGGTCCTCGCCGTTGCGGTTGCCGGTGTCGCTGGTGCGCGTGATGTCGCCGCCGTCGCTGAAGGCCTGCGCGTAGAGGAAGTCGAACAGGTGCGGCGGCACCTGCCGGCTCACCGTGGCGATGCCGAAGGGCGCGAACGGCACGATGTAGCTGTTGAACTCGCCGACCCAATCGATCAGCCGGTCGCCGCCGGTGTTGCCGATCAGGATGTCGAGCCCGGCGCCGCCGAACACGCGGTCCTCGTAGGAGACGTGCGTGTCGGGCGCGTCGTTCAGCGCGCCGGTGGCGTCGTAGGTCACCGGCTTGGCGCCCTGCACGTCGTCGGCGTTCAGCAGGTCGTTGCCCCAGCCGCCGTACATGTGGTCGCGTCCCGTGCCTCCCACCATCCAGTCGTTGCCGAGGTCGCCGAACATGGCGTCCCTGCCGTCGCTCTCGCGGTCCTGCAGCGAGGTCAGGATCGGCGTGCCGTTGTTGTTGAACTGGGTGTAGCCGCTGATCTTCACCCCTTCGTTCTCGGCGAAGTTGAGGAAGAACTGCTTCAGGTCGGCCGGCGTCGCACCGGCCGGCAGCGGGTGCGCTTCGTCCCACACCTGGCCGCTGGACAGGAACAGGATGGTGCGGCGCGGGTCGTACTCGTCGTACAGGAAGAACTCGCCCAGGCGCGGCTGCACCGGCTTCGGCGCGTTCCACGGGTCGGTGTCGTCCCCGAAGTACAGCATGTTGCCCGCGTTCCAGGGCCGGCTGAAATCGGTGCGCACCAGGCCGGCAATCGAGCCGTCGGGATTGAAGCGCACGTTGTAGGACTCGCCCAGCGCCTCGCCGCCGCCCACGGCGTCGTCGCCGGCGCCGCCATGCAGGAAGTCGTCGCCGAGGCCGCCGTAGATGATGTCGTCGGCGTAGCGCGGGTCGAACAGCGGGTTCTCCCCGAGGCCCGCCGCCACGGGCGACAGGCTCGTGGGCGTGAGGTCGACCGACTTCTTCAGCGCGTTGGCGACGTTGATCGTCTCGGTCTGCACCTGTCCGGGGGTGTAGATGAACTCACTCAGCACGTTGCCCTGGGTGGTGCGCGTGTTCGGATCGATGGCCAGCAGCGCATCGACGCCGAACAGGCCCTCGCCGTAAGTTGCGCTGTTGCGGCTGGTGAAGATCCGGCCGTCGTCGCCCAGGATGCCGTCCTGGCCCGTGCCGCCGGAGATCCAGTCGCTGCCCCAGCCGCCGATGATGTCGTCGTCCTGGCCATCGCCGAAGGCGACGTCGTTGCCGGCGCCGAGGTAGATGGCGTCGTCGCCCGATTCACCGTGCACCTCGTCGTCGCCGCCGATGTCCACCTTCGAGTTCAGGCCGTCGACGCCGTGGAAGCCCACCGCGTTCGTGCCGAACAGGTCGGGACGGAAGTCGGGCCCGCCCGGCGTGTAGTCGAGATGGCTCACGCCGCGCACCACGAGCTTGGTGGGACCGTAGTTGTCGTAGTTGAACGTGACGTACAGCGGCTGGCCCGCGGCATTCGACGGGTTCACGTCGACGTGGTTGACGCCGACGATCCGCACGATGTCGCCGTTGTCGCCGACGATCGTGTCGGCGTCGAGGGCATGGCCGGTCGGCGTGGTCGTGATCACGTTGCCGGCGTTGCTCGTGGAATCGCCGATGTTGTTGCGCGATGCGTCGGTGCCGGCACCGCCGAACAGGATGTCGCTGCCGTCCGGCCGCTCGTGCTTCAGCGGGTTGGCGTTGGCCGCCAGCCCGAAGTGGCCGGAGCTGCCACCCACGATGTCGTCCTGGCCGAGGCCGCCGAAGGCGATGTCGTTGCCGCCGCCGCCCTCGACGTAGTCCTCGCCGTCGGTGGCCGCCTCGAAGGAGGCGACGACGCTCAGCGGCCCGATCGGGTCGGACACGCCGCCCGGCGTGCGGGTGGCGCCCACGTGCGAGATCGCGGCCGCGGCGTTCTCGATGCCGCCGTCGCCCTGCACGATGTCGTTGCCCAGCTGGCCGAAGACCATGTCGTTCTTCTCGCCGCCGGCCAGGTAATCGTTGCCGAAGCTGCCCTTGCCGACGAGGCCGCGGTCCATCTCCACCGTGTGCAGCGCCTTGTAGTCGATCGTGTACTCGGCCCACCACGGCACGCCGGCCATGCCCAGCAAGGCGACGTCCGGGTCGCGGTAGTTGCGCGCGACGCCATCCACCAGCAGCAGGCCGCTGGTGACCGAGGTCGGCGTGGCGAAACCCGCCGGGACCGCGCGGTCGGTGCGGCTGTACAGCAGCGTGCCGGCCAGCGTCTGGAAGCGCGTGCTGGTGACGTTGCCGGGGCGCCGCTCGAGCTCGGTGACGTTGTCGCCGAACACCAGGTCGTCGGCCTCGTCGCCGTCGGCCATGTCGTGCCCGGCGCCGGCGATCACGATGTCGCGGCCCAGGTTGCCGTGGATCACGTCGTCGTCGCCGTTCTGCAGTTCCACCGAGTGGATGCCGATCAGCGAGCCGATGTCGGTGGTCTGGATCTTCTGCAGCCGCGCATCCGGCAGGTTGGGATCCACCACGTTCTGCACGATCACGCCGTGGTCGCCGAAGATGATGTCGTCGTAGAAGCTCTCGTGCGCTCCGCCCACGGTGCCGGCGCCCTCGCCCCAGAGCGTGTCGCGGCCCGCCACCAGGCTGTCGCGCACCGGCGACTTCACCGGCTGGAAGGTCTGGTCGCTCGCCTGCAGGTTCGGGTTCACGCCCGGCGCCGGGCTCGCGTCCACGGTGTCGATGGTGAGGGCGCGCGTGAGGATGTTCACGTTGACGCCCGAGTCCCCGTAGATGTGGTCCACGCCGCGCTGGCCGAGGATCGTGTCGTTGCCCGAGCCGCCCGCGAGGTGGTCGCCGGCCTGGCTGCCGTAGATCAGGTCGTCGCCGGCACCGCCGTAGGCCGTGAAGCCCACGGTGGGCAGCGCGCCCGGCGCGGTCGACGCGAACAGCTGCCGCGCGTCGATGACGTCGTTGCCCGCATAGGTGTACGGGTCGGCCACCGGGAACACCCACTCGTTGTCCTCGTTCTCCGCGTCCGGCAGGCGCGGGAACGGGTCGAAGGGCTTCTCGCCGAACTCGAGGCCGAGGTGGTCCCAGCTGTGGCCGGAATACCAGACGCCGTCCTGGCTGGTGTCGCCGTAGACCACGAGCGGGCTGTTGGGCCCGGCCCCGCCGGAGACGGTGATGTGGTCGCCGCCGATGCGGCGGCCGCCGTCGAAGCGCTGGTCGAATCCCCAGACGGTGATCGCCGGGTTCGATGCGCTGGATCCGACCGAGGCGCTCAACGCCGCGCCGGCCAGGAGCATGTCCGCGCCACTGAGCTGGGCGACGGTGAAACCGCCGGCCACGCCTTCGATGAAGACCACCTGGCCGACGTAGAAGCCATCGGCGCTCCAGCTGCCGCTGCCGCGCGTGAGCTTGTCGACGGTGACGGTCAGCGGCACGGAGGCTTCGACGCGCTTCGCTTCCGCGACGTGCAGTTCGAGATCCACCGTCGCGCCGGCGAACGCCGTGCCGGACAGGATCAGCGCCGAGCCCTCGCCCCAGGTCGCGAACGCCCCCGAGGGCTTGAGCGATGCGCTGGCATCCGCGAAGCCCAGGATCTGGCGCGTCTGCGCCTCGCCCTGCAACTGCACGAACTGGCCGATCTCGTAGCCGTCGGCCTGCCAGTCGCGGCCATCCATGCGGGTCAGCACGTTCTGGCCGGACGCGGTGGCGGCGTTGAAGCTCCCCTCGCTTTCGAGGTACAGGTTGCCGCCGCCGTGCACCACGGTCAGCGAGCCGTGCGGGCCCTGGACCCACACCTGCCTGCTGACGTTCGCCTGGGTGGCGAGCGGCACGCCCAGCAGCTCCATGGTGGCGCCGGTTATGGACAGCACGCGATACTGCACCGCGCTGCCCGGGGCGCCGATGGACACGAGGTGCCCCGCCAGGAAGCCGTCGGCCGCCCAGTCGTGGCCATCGACGCGCGTGATCGTGCCGCCGGTGTCGGTGTGCGCGACGTTCACCGCAGTGGTGACGTTCACCAGCTTGTCGACCGCGGTGATCTTGCGCTCGAAGGTGCCATTGCCCAGCGGCGCGCCGGAGAGCACCAGGATCGAGTTGTCGTTCGGGTCCTGGACGTTCACGAAGCCGCCCATGCCGTCGGACACCTGCTTGACCGCGTCGAGCACCTCGACGACCGTCCACGACCCCGTGAGGCCCTCGATGGTGACCAGCTGGCCGGGCAGGAAGCCCTGCGCCTTCCAGTCGAAGTTGTCGCGCGAGATCGTGCCGCCGGTGGAGGTGGACGCGAAGGTGAACACGTTGTCGGCCGACACAAAGGCCGCCGGGTTGATCGTGCCCTCGATGTCGAGGTGGTCGTTGCCCTCGCCCAGCAGCAGGTTCACGACTTCGATGGTGCTTTCGCTGGCATCGGTGCCGAAGCCGCCGGACCCGAAGTTGACCTTGCCGAAGCTGATGCCGCCCGGGAAGACGCTGCCCTCGCCGAAGGTCGGGCCCGCGATCGGACCGAAGTCGAGGTCGTCGGCCATGCCGAAGCCACGCAGGATGGTTTCGTCCATGACGCCGCTGCCGTCGGCCTGGCTCGAGTCGTTGAAGATGTTCAGCACGTCGATCTGCTGGCTCTCGGGCGGCTGCGCGCCGATGGCGATCAGGAAGGTGTCCTTCTCGCCCGGCAGCTTCACGCCGTTGGTGAGCGAGCGGTCGGCGCCGGTGGGTCCGCCTTCCACCGCCAGCGGGCCATGCAGCTTGGACAGCATGTGCGTCGAGACCGGGAAGATCTTGACGCCCTCGCGCATCGGCGGCACGAAGTAATCCGTGTCGGCTTCCAGCACGACGCGCTGCTGCTCGTGGTAGTCGCCCGAGGTGAAGGTCGCCGATGCGGCGATGCGCACCACCTTGACGTCGATCGCACCGCTCTTCAGCCAGGCCGGCAGCGCCGTCTCGCCGGTGAACTGCAGCTTGGTGTCCTTGCTGTCGTTGTCGCCGCGGATCAGCTGGATCTTGAGCTCGATCTCCTGCGCCGGGTTCGCCTGGTTGATCACGCGCACCCACATGCCTTCGAGGAAGCCCTCGGCCAGCCAGCCGGCCTCGTCGTCGTCCAGGTCGCGCAGCAGGTACTCGCCCGGGAACTGGTCGGTGCCCGGGGTGACGCCGTACGTGACGGTGCCTTCGAAGATCTCGATGCTCGCCAGGTCGCTGATTGCCACGTCGCCCGCAGTCTCGCCGGCCGGTCCGGCCAGTGCCGCCGTCAGCGTGATCGTGCCGTCGGTGACCGACAGGATGGTGAAGTCGCCGTCGTTGGCGCCGGCGCCACCCACCCGGATCGACTGCCCGACCTGGAAGCCCTCGTCGATGAAGCTGCCGAGGTCGGAGCCCGTGCCGCGCGTCAGCGTGGCGTGCGTGCCGTCGGAGCCGAAGACGACGCGGCCCGAGAAGACCTGGATCGGACGGAAGCCGCCCACTTCCTGGTAGTCGTCCGGCGTGACGGCCACGCCGTCCACCGAGATCACGTCGGCCAGGCCGTCGGTAAGCACGCCCACCGTCACGGTGGCCGTCGGCTGCCGCGTGAGTCGCACCCAGTAGTCGTCGGTCACGCCCGAGCCGGCCGGGACGTCCGGCACCAGCACCGTGCTGCCGCCGCTTTCGAGCACCACCGCGCCGGAGGTCTCGTTGTCGATCACCTCCACCGGCAGCATCTGCGGGCCGGAACGCAGGTTCGGGAAGACGTAGCTGGCATCCGTGGTCGCCGCATTGCGCTCGAAGCGCACGATCGCCAGCTGCGCGTCCTCGCGGGTGATGTCGTCGCGCGCCTCCACGCCGACGCGGACCGCATCGTTCCAGGTCGCGGAGCCATCGTTGGTGAAGGTCACGCGGCCCACCACCACGCGGTCGTTCACCGCATCGTAGGTCGGGCTGGCGAACAGCGTCAGGCGGCTGTCGCCCGCGATATTGAAGAAGCCCATCGCCTCGTCGGCGAAGTCGTTCAGCACGATGTCGACGACGACGGTCGCACCGAGCGCCGGGTCCTTGGCCAGCTGCAGGCGGATCTCGTCGCGCAGCTGCGTCAGCGCATCGCCCTCGATGACCAGCGTGCGGCCGTCCTCGTTGCCCGCGGCGTCGACCTGGGTGACGTAGACGCCCGGCGTGTCGTTGTCCCGGACCTCCACTTCCACGTTGCGCACGTCGGCGCCGTCGTAGTCGGCGGACTCCGAGACGACCGTGTGCTGGACCACCACGACGCGGTCGCCCTCGGCCCGGGTGTCGTCCGGCGCATAGACGTAGACCGTCTGCGCGTCGTCCCAGTTGGTGTGGTCGAACGTGAGCACGATGGACCGGCTGTTCACCTGCGTCGGCACGCCGTTGACGATCACGGTGCGCTGGAACTCGCTGTCCAGCGGCGCGCCCATGCTGGCCGGGGCCACCCTGGAGACCCAGATGGAATCGCCTTCGCCATTGGGCAGCGGCGCCGGGTTGTCGAAGGTGTCCTCGTCCTCTTCCTGCGTCGTGCGCGCGGCGGAGACCGTGATGTACACCACCTCGCCGACCTGCAGTTCGCGGGCGAGCCGCACGGTGTAGCTGTCGACCTGACGCGGGCCGCCCTCGCGCACCGCGGTGAAGCCGTCGGCGCCCTCGTCGATGACGACGATGCCTTCGGTGGGATTCGCCACGTTGTAGTCGAAGCCGTCCACCAGCAGGCCGTCGTACAGCGGGTCGCCCGAGCTCACGAGGTGGCTGACCGCGCCCGAGGCGCCTTCCAGTTCGCGGGTGATGATGTCTTCGGTGACGTCGCCGGTGACGTTGATCGTGTCGGAGCCGAGGCCGCCGATCACGCGGTAGGCTACGCCGAAGGCCGTCGACTGCACGAAGAACTCGTCGTCGCCTTCGAGACCGTCGATCTCGACCACTTCGACGGCGTCGTAGCGCACGTTGAGGCCGGCGCCGAAGATGCCGTCCTTGGTGATCGCGATGTCGTCGGCGAACTCCGTGCCCAGGATCACCAGCTTGTCGAAGCCGGTGCCGCCGTCCACCGAGACCGGCGCGTTGACGTTGTAGCGGACTTCATCCTGGCCGCCGCCGGCACGGATGTCCGGCGCCTGCGCGACCGAGAAGCCGAGGCCGATCTGCGGCGTGGCGACACCCTGCGCATCGAGGACGATGGTGTCGTCCAGGACGGACTTCGTCAGCATCAGGTCGAGGTAGTTGATGCCGCCGTCGCGATTGACGTCGAACGGCCCGCTCGCGCCCGCCGCCGGCGTCACCGCGGCCAGCTTCGCGGCCAGGTCCGTCCGGTAGGTCGCCGAGGCCGTCCCGACCAGGCTGGCCGGCAGCGCGTTCACCACCTGCGCCAGCGTGAAGCCCGGATTGGCCAGGCGGATTTCGTCGAGCTTCTTCAGCACGGCGACGCCGGCATCGAGATCCTTCTTGTCCTGCACGCCGTCGTTGTTCCAGTCGAAGTCGACGGTGGCCGCGAGCGCGAAGGCACGGACGATGAACAGGTCGTTGTCGTCGTCGCCTTCCAGCCGCAGCTCGGCCTGGTTGGAGTAGACGCGGAACTCGTCGTTGCCGGTGCCGCCATGCACCAGCATCGGCGCGTTGCTGCCGGCGCTCAGCCAGCCGCGCGTGGTGGCCACCAGGTTCGGGAACTGGTCCTGCGCCAGCAGGTTGCCCTGCGGCACGTTGCGCTTCTCGCCGAAGATCTGGCCGACCTGGAACTGGTCGTCACCCGCGCCGCCGTCCAGCGTCATGGTGACGGTGGTGTCGTCGGAGAAGAAGGCGTCGTTGCCGCCGCGGCCTTCGACGGTCATGCGGCCGTTGAGGCCAGTGTCGTAGTTGATCCGCTGGACTTCGCGGCTGTCCTCGTTGTTCTGCACCGTGTCCTGGTACTCGGCCAGGTTGCCGTGCAGCAGCGCGACGTAGCCCGGCCGGTCGGCGGTCTCGTTCGGCAGGAAGGCGGCGGCGCGCATCACGAAGATGTCGTCCGTCTCGGTGTTCCCATCCTGGCGATCCAGCCCGTGCACGAAGCCTTCGTCGCCGCCGTCGTTCTGGCGTCCGGTGTCGAGGATGTTGACGACGTAGTTGCGCTCGTCGGCGCCGTTGCTGCCCAGCGTGTACACGTGGTAGGTGTCGCTGTCGGCCTGGCCGTCGAGCGTCAGCGTGTGCTGCGGGTCGAGCGTCGGCACGCCGTTGACCAACGAGATGGTGACCATCGTGTTGGTCACCGGATCCAGGTAGCGCGTCACCGGCGAAGTGATGGTCGCCGTGTCCTGCAGGAAGTACACCGCGAAGGTGTCCTCGCCGTCGTTGCCCGGCACGGCCTCGGTGCCGATGGTGGCCGTGGTCTGGCCGCCATGCACCCGGGTCCTGGACCCCAGGTAGATGTAGCCGTCCTGGCCCCAGGTGGTCGTGCCGGCCGCGCCGGTCTGGTCGCCGAACTGGAAGGAGTCGGCGTCGCCGTTGCCCCAGATGCTGGTCTCGTGGACCGGACCGGTCGCCACTTCGGCTTCGACCGTCCCGACCGGGTTGCCGGCGAGCGTCTGGCTGCCGGGCGTGATCACGTGCGCATTGGCGATCAGCCGGCCGCGCAGGACCATGCCGGTGCCGAAACCCACGTCCGGATCGACGACCTGGTTCGCGCCGTCGTAGTAGTTCGCATCGCCGGAGATGGAGATGCCCAAGTTGGCGACGACCTGGCTGTTGTCGTCCAGCTCGACATCGTCCCCGACCAGCAGCGTCACGCTGCCCTCTTCCGCGAACACCTGGCCATGCGGCACGCCGCGCAGCGCGTCCTGGTTGCTGCCGCCGGCCGTGGCGTTGTTCTCGGCGAAGCGCGCGGAACCGGAGGCGAGCAGCACGAAGTCGTCGTTCTCCGGCGTCGGCAGCGGGTTCGCCGAGTCGCGCACCGTCAGGCGGATGGCGCCCGTGTAGGTGTGGGCCAGCACGAGCCGCAGCGTGTCGTTCGTCTCGGTGACGTACAGGCTGTCGGAGGCCTCCAGGCCGACGTCGCCCGTGACGTACGCCGAGGAG
This sequence comes from Ramlibacter sp., assembly GCF_036383835.1. GTDB lineage: Bacteria > Pseudomonadota > Gammaproteobacteria > Burkholderiales > Burkholderiaceae_C > Ramlibacter. Next base: position 14,506 of record NZ_DASVNN010000069.1, on the reverse strand, counting down.
TCGATCTCGAGGTCGTTGCCCGCGGCGCCGATGTCGGAGCCGCTGCCGTTGGCGTCGAGGTCGATCGAGTTGGCGACGACGTCGGCTGCGAAGTCCTTGTCGCTCGCGACGCCGTCCTTGCGGCCTTCCAGGATGGAGCCGTTCACCGTCCGCAGCGATGCATCGCCTTCGGTGTCGACCAGGTCGACGCGCATGTTGCCGATCAGGTCGCTCAGGAACACGCCCTGAGTGGAACTGCCCGCAGTGTCGGTCACCGTCAGCACGCCCGTGGCGTTGTTGCGATCGACGTTGATTTCCAGGAAGTCGTTCGTCTCGCCCACGCCACCGAGCCCGCCGAGGGTGCCGACGGTCATGGTGATGTCGTCGGCGGTGACGTCGATGGTCGGCTGGTCGTCGGCGTCCAGGATGCGCTGCGGCGAGAACAGCGTCACGTCGCCGGCGGTCGAGTGGATGTGGCCGACGAGCATGTCGCCGGCCAGCTCGGTCGCCGTGATGTTGCCGTTCGTGGTGAGGAAGATCTGCTCGATGCCGTCAGGCTCGGAGGTTCCGCCGGACCAGTCGACGTCGGTGTTGACGACGAAGTTCACCGTGGTGTTCGGCGCGGACTCGTTCAGCACGGTCTTGCCATAGGGCGTGACGGTGCCGTCGATGCCAGTCGTGGCGTAGCTGCGCGACTCGCCGTAGAACGGCGTCGTCGAGACGTGGCCGATGTCGATGTCGTCGCCGGCCCGCACCTCGGAGAAGGTGTAGGTGGATTCGACCTCCGCGAAGCTCGTTCCGTAGGTCCGGCGGATGAAGTCGTACTGCGAGCCGTCGAACTCGTCCGGGCTGAAGTGGTCGAAGTATTCGCCGGTGCGGTTGGGCGAGTTGAAGGTGATACCGAGGCCGGTGAGGTCGACGGGCAGCGGCAGCGTCACCGAGCCCGGCAGCGGCGGCTCGATCGTCCGCACCGTCACGCCTTCGATATCGGACAGGTTGGCGCCGGCCCGCGAATCGTTCACGACGACGTCGACGTCGTCGCCCGCGCGGATGCGGTCGATGGTCACCGCGAGGCTACCCAGCGCCGGGCTCTGCGAGCGGTCGTGCAGGGAGACGTCCAGCACCGCGTCATGACCGGCATCCGCGAAGAGATGCACTTCCTTCAGCGTCGGCGTCTCGCCGCGGGCGATGGCGTGCGTGATGCGCACGAGCTCCACCATCAGCGCGCTGCGGCCTCCGCTGGCGGCCTGGTTGCCGATGTCGCCGCTGGCATCGACGTCCAGCTGGTTGGTGCGGATCAGGCCCTCGTCGAAGATCGCTGGCGGCAGGGCCGACTGCTCCACCACCAGGCCGCGCTCGTCGACGCGGATGTGGCCGCGCTGATTCTCGATCGTCGTCTTGCCGATCGTGTTCTCGATCCCGCCCAGCAGGATGATGTCGCTGTCGTCGTTGCCGGCCGCCGTGCGGTTGCGGATCTCGACGTGCGTCTGCGGGTAGAACAGGTTGACGTCGAACTCGAAGGTGTTGCCCGGCGACGAGGAACTCTGGGCAACGTTGTTGCCCTTGCCCGCCCCGTCGTACTTGATGTCGTCGACGACGATGTCGACCACGGAGGCGCCGTCGACCGTGTCGATGTGGTTGATCACCAGGTCGAATTCGGAGTCGTTGACCAGGCGCACGTGGTCCCAGGTGCGCTGGCTCTCCACCAGGCCCTTGTTGCCCCAGATGACGCCGTCTTCCTGGCCCGCGATGTCGTTGGCGAAGAAGGTCAGCTTGCCGGCCTTGTCGTAGATGATGTCGTCGAGGATCACCTGCGGGTTCGACGGGTTGCTCGCGACGAGCGTGTCGCCCACGTCCTTGCCGGCGTTGACGCCGCGGAAGGCGACGTTGGTGAGCTTGGTGATGACGCCATCGGCGTCGATTTCGAGCTCCGGATTGGGCTCGCCCAGCAGGTAGACGTGCGATTCCCAGAAGATCCAGCGGTCGGGAACGAAGTTGCCTTCGTTCGCGCTGCCGCCGAAGCTGCCGAAGAAGGCACCGTCTCCGCGCCGGATGGCGTCGTTCGTGAGTTTGAACTGCACCGCGTTGACGAAGGCCTCGGCGGTCTTCAGCTCGACGTCCCAGGCGCCCAGCACGAAGGCCAGCGTGTTGCTCACCGCGGTGGCGTTGGCGTCGGAGTCGCCGCCCAGCGCGTCGAGAGAGGAGTCCGCCGTGGCGCGGCTGATCACTTCCGAGTAGCGCGACTCGATCGTGATCTTCACGTTGCCGGTCAGCAGGGCGTTGGCGGACGAGCCGGCGTTGTCGGCCAGCACGACGCGGTTGTCGGCGAAGACCTGGCTCAGCGCGTCCGCTTCCGCGTCGCCGCCGGCGGCGTCGACTTCCGTCTGCGCATAAGCGAGCGCGGCGAGCTTCACGACGTCGGACCGCAGCGTGATGAAGTCCGCCAGCAGGTCGGCGTTGTCGCTGACGGTGATCCGCGAGCTGGCGCGGTCCCCGGCGCCATTGCCGATGCGGCTGAAGGAGTTCGTGTCGCCGTCACCGCCGAGGCCGGCCGCGTAGCCGCGCGAGTCGGCCGAGGCGTTGGCGCTGACCGCGTTGGTGACGTTCAGCGCATCGTCCGCCGTCAGGTCGCCGTCGATGTTCAGGTTGACGCTGTACGTCAGCGTGGCGTCGGCATCGCCGCCGATGAAGGCCAGGAAGCCGCCCTTGGTGGATTCGGCAAAGGACGTGACGCTGGACGCCGTCGCCGTGGAAATGTTCAGGTCGCCCAGCGAGGTGATGTGCGCGTTGGCGCCGATGTTCAGCGTGTTGGTGTTCGAGCCGGAGCCGACGGCCGTGGCGGAGCCGATCGCGGCGAAGCCGCCGCCCGAGCCGTCCGCCAGGGCGCTCACGCCGATGGTGCTGTTGGACTCGATGTTGACGTCGTTGCCGGTCAGGTGCGCGCCGCCCGCGACCGTGAGGGTGGTGTTCGCGTGGTGCGCGGCCTGCGCGTTGGCGCTGCCGACGTCGACGAAGCCGCCGCCGACGCCGGTCGCCGTGGCCGTGACGGTGGCATCGCCCGAAGGCGCGCCCGCGAAGCCGCGGGCACCGCCGACGCCGTCGAAGGCACCGGTGACCGGCCCGGTGAGGTCGAGCACGAGGAACTGGTCGCCCGCCGGCCCGCCGTCGGTCAGGTTGATGCCTTCCACCGCGAAGGTGTGCCGGCCGAACGGCCCCAGCGCGATCATGTTCACGGCGACGTTGGTGACCGCGTCGACGAGTTCGAACCAGGAGTTGTCGCCGGCCACCGCCGAGACGCGGTAGACGCCGCCGTCGCTCAGGCCGAAGACCGGGCTGTTCGACGTCGAGGCCAGCGTGTGGGTCGTCGCGCCCGCGGCATTGGAGGTGTCGCGGACGATGTTGATCGGCGTGACGGGGACGAACTCGTTCGCCGCGGTGCCCGGGTCGTCGGCCACGCCCCTGGCCAGGTCCTGCGTGAGCGCGAGGCGGATGTTGTTGGCATCCACGAAGATCACGTAGTACGTCTGCCCGTTGTTGAGGCTGCCGCCCGGGAAGGCGACGTCGATCGGCACTCCGCCGCCGTTCACGATGGTACCGTTGCCAGCGACCGTGTAGTGGTTGTAGACGACCGCCTCGCCCGTCTCGAAGCCGTGGTTCTCGATGTAGATGTTGTTGTTGCCCGTCACGGTGTACGAGCCGCCCGAGAGCACGCCGTCGACGAGCTCGCTGGAGAACTTCGCCGGCGCCGGGACGCGGTAGGTGACGAAATCGTTGACCGCGAAGCCGTTCGCCGCATCGACGCGGTTGCCGCCCAGGCCGATCGCATTGCGGTCCACCGTCACCGACGGCGTCGCCATGCCGACGTTCTGGAGCTTGATCGTGTGGTCGTCGACCTTGAAGACACGGTACTTGCTGCCGTTGCCCAGGGGATCGGCCACGTTGCCGGACACGCCCGAGTGGTAGGACACGATGTCGCCGGTCTCGAGGTTGTGGCCCGATGCGAAGGTGATCGTGTCGCGCGCCGCGTTGACGTCGGCGCCGTCGAACACCTCGCCGAGCCAGATCTTCGAATCGTCCTTGACGATGACCGTGTAGTCCCGGCCCTGGACCAGCCCGCCGCTGTTGGCGCTGGCGAAGGAGATGTTCGCGCCGGTCTGCAGCAGGTGCGGCAGGTTGAAATCGATGAAATTCGATGCGCCCGGCACGTGCGAGCCGGGCGCGTCGGCGGACTGCGAGCCCACCACCGTGCCGTCGGACACCGGTTCGGGCGATGCACCCTGGTTCGCCGACAGCGACAGTTCCGTGCCCGCGGTGACGTTGCTCGCCGCGCCCACGGTCACGTCGACGACGCCCTTGGCGACCGCCTGCGGATCGATGTCGCCGACGTTCACCAGGCCGCCCGTCTTCGCGCTGGCCTTGGAATCAGCGTCGGTGATCAGGTTGGCGGCCACGTCGACCTTCGAGCCCAGGATCATCACGTTGCCCGTCGTCGCGAAATCGAGGTCCACGCGGACGTTGGTGACGGCCAGCAGCGTCGACGAGTCGGAGGTGACCGCCACCACGCCGCCACCGCGCGAATCCATCGACGTGTCGGCGACGGAGTAGGTCTCCAGCGAGACGATCAGGTTCTCGGCGTCCTCGCCGCCCGCCCCGTCGGTCACGTTGCCGAAGAAGGACATCGTCGAGGCCTGGAAGGCCGCGTCGTCCTTGCCGTTGCCGGCCCTGGCGGACGCGTTGCCCGCGCTCACGAAGGCGACGCCGCCGCCGGTGTTGGCGAGCGAGGAGAACGCGGTGTTGGCGTGCTTGGCCTCCACTTCCACGTTGGTGCCGGCGCTGAAGTTGCTCGCGCCGACGGTGAAGGTCATGGTCGACTGCGCGACGGTGTCGATGTCGCCGTTGGTGACGGCCGCCAGGCCCGCGGCGACGTTGTCCGCGGTGGCGATGGCGCCGCGGCCGTTGGACGCGCCGCCCTCCGCACCCTGGAAGTTGCCGTCGAAGTTGAGCCGCGCGCCCAGCTTCACGTTGCTGGCGGCGTGGATGTCGCCGCCGCCGCCCACGTCGAACTTCACGCCGGCCTTGAATTCGGCCAGTGCATCGGCGTCGGCCACGCCCACACCGGCCACGGCCGTCGAGCTCGACTTCGCGCGAGCCTCGCCCTCGAGGTCGACCAGCATGTCGAAGTCGCCCTGCTGGACGTCGATGTCGACGTTGTTGCCGATCCGGCCGTTCGCCGTGGCCAGGTTCAGGGCATGGCTGCTGGTGAGCGGCACGCCGGCCAGCAGGCTGAACGCCCCGGCGCTGGCTTCCGCCCTCACGCTGGTGAACAGCGTGGCGTCGACATCGAGGCCGCCCGCGCCGGTCGTGGTGATGGTGCTGCCGGTGCCGCCGCTGGCTGCGCCGATGCGCACGTTGACGGAACCGCGGTCCTCGACGATGGAGTCGAGGTTGGCGATCGCCACCGTCAGGGATCCGCCGACGGAGGCGGCATTCGCGCTGGCGTTGTGCTCGCCGTCCGCCAGCAGGCGGATCGAACTCGCCGTGACGTCGGCGTTGTCGCCGATCGCGGCCGTGGTCTTCGACTGGAGCACCGTCTTGATGTCGGCTTCCCCGTAGGACACCGCGAGCGCGCCGCCCACGTTGACGGACCGCGGGTTCGCATTGACCGTCGCATCCGCCTTGACCTCCAGCTTGCCGGAGAGGTTCAGCGTGGTGCCGTCGCCGACGTAGGCCTCAGTCTGGTGCGCATTCGTGGCGAAGATGTCGGTGGCCGAGATGTTCGCCAGGCCGGCGCCGCTGCCGGAGTCGACGGTCGCGTCGGCCGTCGTGTCGGACAGCGCGTTCAGCGTCACCTGCCCCGCGTTCACCGTCGTGCCGGCGCCGATGAAGCTGCGCGTCGCGGACACCGGGCCCGACGCGGACCCGACCGTGGCCGTCGCCGTCATGTCCGAGATGTTCGCGAGGCCCGCTCCGGCGCCGCCGCCGATGACCGCGTTGGCCATGGGCTTGGTCATTACCGTATCGGCGACCGCCAGCAGGGAATGCGTGCCGAGGTTCAGCGTGGAACCCGTGCCGACGAAGGCTTCCGTGATGCGGCTCGCGACCGCGCTCGTCTCGAGCAGCGACACCGCCACGCCCAGGGACGCGTTCATGCCATCGATGGTCGCGTTCGCCATGCCGTTGACGCCATCGGCCGGCCCGACGTCGAGCTCCTCGGCACGGAGGTCGACGTTGCCGGAATTCAGCACGGTGTTCTTGCCGATGTAGGCGCGCGTCGCGCCCGAGGCTTCCGCCTCGACGTCGGTGTTCTCGATCGTCGCCGCGCCGCCGAAGCTGAACCCGTCCACCGCGGCAATCGACACGCTCTTGCTGCGCGCGTCGGCGTCGATCTCGCCGACCGTGATGGTCGCCGTGTACGCGTTGCCTTCCGTGGTCGCGCGTCCGGCGTAGACCTCGGTCGTGTTGGAGACCTTGGCCAGCGGATTGAGCAGCTGGATCTCCGCCAGGGCCGCGAGGGACACGCCGTCGATCTTGCTTTCCGCGCGGGCATCGCCGTCCGCCAGCAGCCGCAGCTTCTTGCCCGGCAGGTTGGCGCCGTCATTGACGAAGGCGCGGGTGACGCCGCCGGCATCGGCCGTCGGGCTGATCGCGTCGACCTTCACGCCGAAGCTGCCGCCGCTGTCGTCGACATTCGCCTTGGCGTCGAAATCGCCCCAGGCCTCGAGGACCTGGTCGCCGCCGCCGGTCACGTTGATGACGGCCAGCGGATTGCCGCCGCCCGTGGTGTTGGTGGACGCGCCGATGAAGGCCTCGACCACGCCGGTGACGTAGGCCTCGGGCTTCAGGTCGTTGAAGGTGCCGACGAGCGAGAATTCGCCGCCGTTGGTCTCGGAGGTGGCCGTGTACTTGATGCGGTCCGCGCTTTCGCCCGCGTTCACGTCGAGCGTGCCGGCCTGGATGCCGACGCCGTCGCGCACGTAGGCGCGAGTGGCACCGGCGACCGTGGCGATCGGCTGGTAGGTCGTGATCGACACGGCGCCGAGGGAGAGGCCGTCCGACTTCGAGAAGGCGGTCATCGTGGCATCGGCATCGACCAGGATCGTGCCGCTGCCCACGTTGACGGAAGTCGTGACGTTGCTGGCCTGCTGACCCGCATACGCGCCGATGAAGGCTTCCGTGCGGCTCTCGACCAGGGAGGTCGCCTTGGCCGCGGAGATCGCGATGCCGCCCGCCGTGACCGTCTTGTTCTTCGCTGTGGCGGAGTCCGTCGACACCGCATTGATATTGACGTTGCCCGCGTTCACCACCTGGTTCTGGCCGACGTACGCCAGCGTCGTCCCCTTCACCGTCGCGGTGGACAGGGATTCGGTGCTGGCGACGCCCAGGCTCACCCCGACGGCGATGCTGTCGGCGGCCGCCGTCAGGGTGGCGGTCGATGCGAGGTTCAGCGTCTTGGACCCGAGGGACAAGGTACCGGCCGAGCCGGTGGGCGTCGCGCCCGCACGGGTGCCCGCGAAAGCCTCGGTATGCCGGGTGATCTCGGCATCGAACTTGGCCAGGGCGCCCGAGCCGCCGAAGCTGATGGCCACGGACGAACCCGTCGGACGAGCCTCGACGGTGCTGTCCGCCGTCACGTCGAGGGCGCCGAGCGAGGTCACCGAACTGTTGCCGCTGATGTAGGCCAGCGTGGAACCCGTGCTCTCGGCCTTCGCCACCATCAGGGAGATCGCACTGCCCGTCCCGATCGACACGCCGCTCACCTTGGGCGCCAGGTAGTGGTTGCTGTCGGCGTCGATGTTCACCTCGCCGCTCGCGAACAGGTTCGCTCCGCTCGCGAAGGCCGCGACGTCGGAGCCGAGGCGTTCGGTCGCCTGGCCCAGCACGACGGCCGCGCCGCCGGCCAGCGTGGCCGAGATGCCGAGGACGTCCATGTTGGTGTAGACGTCCGCATCCGCGTAGACGGACTGCGCCTGGATCGTCAGCGTGCCGCCGTTGGCATTGACGGCGCTGTCCTCGGCGGACGCCTTGGCCTGCGTCGCGATCAGGTTTTTCGCCTGGCCCAGGCCCGCCGCGCCGCCGGTCGTGCCGACGGTGATCGCCGTCGCGCTGACGTCCACGGTGGACTTCATGTCGTCGACGGCGGTGATCGTCACCGACGTCGACGCATCGACGTCCGAACCGCCGGAGACCTGCGCCTGCACCAGCTGCGTGACGTCCGTCGTGCCGGACGCGCCGGCACCCGCGAACGCGAGGCCGCCGATCGACACGGAGGCGGAGATGGCGAACGCCTCGGGATTGTTGGTGAGCGTGCTCGTGGAGCGGGCGTCGACCAGCACCTCGCCGCCGTTCGCGGCGACCTTGGAGCCGGCGATCCGCGCGCGGGTCTGGCCGTCCAGCCGGATGTTGGACGAGGCGGCCGCGAGACCGATGCTCGCACTGCCGCCCAGGCTCACCGCGGCGGAGGCCGAGGCCGCACGCGCGATGGCGGTCATCGTGACGTCGTCCTGCGCTTCCAGCTTGACGGAACCGCCCGCGATCACGCCCTGGCCGGACGCCTCGTCGGAGTTCACGATGACGGCTTCCACGACCTGGCCGATGGCGTTGTCGACGAAGCCGGCCGCGACGCTCACCGCCACCGACACCGCACCGCTGATCGAGGCCGCGACGGACACGCCGGTGGCATCCGCATCGGACCGCGTCGTGGCGTCGGACGTCAGGTGCACGTCGCCGCCCGCACGCACTTCGCTGTTGTCGATGCGGGTCGACACCGTGCCGTCGTAGTCCACGTCGACCATCGAGACCACAGCCGCCCCGGAGCCGGCGCCGATCAGGCCGGCGGAGAAGCTCACGGCGATGCCCAGCGCGTTGGTCGCCAGGATCTTGGTGTCGTCCGCATCCAGGATCACGTCGCCCGCAACCGCCTCCACGTTGGAATCGCCGGAGATCACGGCACGGGTGAGGCTGGACGAGGACACCACCACGTCCACGCCCGCGCCGCCGCCCGCGAAGGCCAGCGCGCCCGAGATGGACACGGAGACGGCGGTGGCTTCGGCGTCGGTGAAGATGTTGCCTTCGGACAGCGCCCTCAGGCTGACGTCGCCCTGCGCCGCGCGGACGTCGGAGCCGTCGATCCGGGCGATCGTCTGCGTATTGAACGAGCTCTCGGCCAGCGACACGGAGATCGCCAGCGTGCCCGAGGCGAAGCCGGAGATGCCGGCCGCGCCCGCGGCCGCGACCACGTCGGTGTCGATCGTCGAGCTTTCGATGGCGCTGATCGTGACGCCGCCGACGCCCGTGGTGTCGACGTCCGAGCCGCCGGTGATTTCGGCAATGACGTCGTTGTTGAGTTCGTTGCGCGCATCGGCCCCGGCGCCCGCGCCGGAGATGGCGAAGCCCGCCGCGCCGCTGAGCGACAGGGCGACCGCGACGGCCTCGCTGACGATCGAGGCATCGCTCCTCGCCCGCACCGCGAGCGACGCCGCATCCACGTCGGCGTCATCCAGCACCGCCTGGGTCGCGCCGTTCAGCTCGTTCTCGGCGATCGTGGCGGAGATCGCCAGACCTAGGGCCGCTCCCCCGGAGAGGCTGAGGGACACCGAGGCGGCGTCGAGGTCGGCATCGATCTGCGACTGGTCCTTGGCGTCCACCGTCACGGCCCCGCCGGTCACCGTGGCGACGGAATGACGGATGTGCGCCTGCGTGGTGCCGTTGATCGTGTTCTGCGCTTCGACGCCGGCGCCCGCGCCGGTGATCGAGACGCCGCCCGAGCCGCCGCCGGAGAAGGCGACCGCCATGCCGAAGGCATGGATGGTGGCTCCGCCGATCGCGTCGATGTCCAGCGTGTCGGTGGCGACGACGGTGCCGTCGCTCGTGCCGCTCACCGCGCCGATGCCGGCATGGGTGTTGCTGCCGATCGTGTTCTCCGCGATCGTCGCCGCGACGGCGAGGCTCACCGCGCCGCCCCCGCCGATGGCGACGGATGCCGCCACGGTGGTCAGGTCGGCGTCGATGGTCGAACTGTCCTCGGCCTTCACGATCACCGAGCCGGCACCCTGGGTCGCCGTGACGGTCGAGCCGTTGCGGATCAGGGCCTGCGTGGTGTTGGTCGTCACGTTGCGGGCTTCGACGCCCGCGCCGGCGCCGCCGATCGTCATGCCGGCGCTGCCGGACAGGTTGAACGCGATCGTGGCCGCCAGCGCGTCGATGTCGCTGTCGTTCAGCGCATTCACTTCCACCGTGGAAGCCGTGACCGTCGAATCGTCGATCAGCGCGGAGGTGCCGCCGCCGATGGTGTTCTCCGCGACCGTTCCGGCCACGGCGATGTTGACCGCCACGCCGCCGGAAATGCCGATGGTCGCCGAGACGTTGGCGATGTCGGATTCGATGCTGGAGGTGTCCTGCGCCTTCACCAGCACGGCACCGTTGTTCACCGTGACCGTGGACCCGTCGCGAATCGACGCCTCGGTCGTGTTGGTGGTGCTGTTGGTGGCTTCCACGCCCGAACCGGAGATGCCCACCGCCAGGCCACTGGCCGCGGTGACGGACACGCTGATGGTCGCGGCCAGGGCCTCGATGGTCGAATCGTTGGTGGCGAGCACGTCGAGGTCGCCCGCGGTGACCGAGGAGCTGTCGACGGTGGCCGTCGTGGAGCCGCCGATGCTGTTCTCGGCGACCGTTCCCGCCAGCGATACGTTGGCGCCGCCGCCGCCCGAGAAGGTGAGCGCCGCGGACACGGTGGCGATGTCGGAGGTGATGACCGCCTTGTTCTCGGCCTTCACCAGGACCGCACCCACACCCGCGTTCACCGTCGAGCCGTCGCGAATCGACGCTTCGGTGGTGTTGGTCAGCACGTTGCTGGCTTCGACGCCGGCGCCCGCGCCGTCGAGCGAGAAGCCGCCGCTGCCGGACGCGGTGACGGCGATCGTCGCGGCCAGCGCGTCGATCGAAGCCATGTTGAGCGCGGTCACGTCCAGCGCCGAGGCCGTGACGGTGGAGCCGTCCACCGAGGCCAGCGTCGAACCGCCGACGTTGTTCTGCGCGATGGTGGCCGCAACGGTCAGCGCCACGGAGGCGCCGCCGGAGAAGCTCAGCGAAGCCGCGACCGTCGCGATGTCCGAGGTGATCAGCGACTTGTCCTGCGCATCGACGGTGACCGGCCCGGTGATGGTGGCGATGGAGCCGTTGCGGATCGAGGCTTCCGTCGCGCTCGTGATCGTGTTGACCGCCTCGACGCCGGCGCCGGCACCGCCGACGCTCACGCCGCCGGAAGCGGCTGCGGTGAAGGCGACCGTGGCGCCGAGGGCGTCGATGGTCGCCTGGTTCAGAGCCTTCACGTCCAGCTGGCTGGCGCCCACCGTGGAATTGTCCACCGTGGCCGTGGTCGCGCCGCCGATGGTGTTTTCGGCGAGCGTCGCCGCAATGGACAGCGAAACGGCACCGCCGCCGCCGAGCGAGACGGAGGCCGCCACGTTGGCGATGTCGGACGTGATGACCGACTTGTCCTCCGCCTTCACCAGGACGCTGCCGCCGGCGAAGCTGGCCGTCGAATCGACGATCGACGCCTCGGTCTGGTGGGTCGACGCATTGAGGGCATGGATGCCGGTGCCGGCGCCGCCGATGGAAGCACCGGTCGCGGCGGTGACGGACAGGGCGATCGAGACGCCGAGCGCGTCGATGTCGGCCTGGCTCAGCGCCTCCACGTTGAGGCTGGAACCCGACACGGACGACGCATCGATGGTGGCGACGGTGCTGCCGCCAATGGTGTTCTCCGCGATGGTCGCGTTGACCGTGAGGCTCAGCGCCACCCCGCTGGAAATGCCGACCGACGCGGACACGTTGGCGATGTCCGAGGTGATGCTGGAGAGGTCGCGTGCCTTGACCAGCACGGCGCCGCCCGCGTGCACCAGCGGGCTGTCGACGATCGAGGCCTCGGTGACGCTGGTGGTGGTGTTGCTGGCCACCAGGCCGGCGATGGTCACGCCGGCGGAGAAGCCGCCGCTGCCGCCCAGCGAGAGGCCGATCATCAGGCCGAACGCATCGATGTCGGTATCGTTCAGGGCCTGCACCGAGATGCCGCCGGTGGTGTCGACCGTGGAGCCGTCGATGGTCGCCCGCGTGGTGGAACCGATCCGGTTCTCGGCCTCGGTGATGCTGATGCCGAAGCTCACGGCCGCCGAACTCGCGAACGACACGGAAACCGTCGCCGACGCGATGTCGGCGACGATGCTGGAGAGGTCCGTCGCCGACACGTCGACCAGGCCGTGCGCCGTGACGCCGGAACCGACGATGCCGGCCTCCAGCGTGTTGGTGAGCACGTTGCTCGCCTGCACGCCGGTGCCGCCCACGCCGACGGCGAAGCCGCTGGAGCCGGACACGGAGATGCCGATGGCCAGCGCCAGGGCGTCGATGGTGTTCTGCGCGGACGCATTGACGTCCACGCCCCCGGTCAGGGCCATGACCGTGGAGTTGTCGATCGCCGCGCGGTAGGTGCCGCCGATCTCGTTCTCGGCGATCGTGATGGCCACGACGCCGGACAGCGCCGCGCCGCTGGAGACGGCGACGGACACCGCGGCGGAGGCGGTATCCGAGGTGATGGTCGACTGGTCGACCAGGTCGACCGACACCGCACGCCCGGCGGTGACGGTCGCGCCCACGATCTCCGCGGAGACCGTGTTGGTCATGACGTTGCGCGCGCTGGCGCCGGAGCCGGCGCCCGCCAGGGCCAGGCCGCCGCCGCTGGCGGCGACGCTCACGGAAGCCGCGACCGCGACGGAGTCGATGTCGTTCATCGTCTCGGCGTCCAGGGTCACGTCGCTCGTGCCGCCGTTGGCGGTGACGGTGGACCCGTCGATGGCCGCGCGGCTGGATCCGGTGATCTGGTTGTCGGCCAGCGTCACCGCCACGCCGAGGCTGCCCGCAATCGAGCCGGACGCGGCGACGGCGATGCTCGCGGCCACCGCATTCGATTCGATGCTCGAATGGTCCTGCAGGCCCAGCGACACGGTCCCGTTGGCGGTAACGGTGCTGCCGTTCTCGATGACGGCCTGGTTGGAGCCGCCGATGGTGTTGGTGGCGGAGGCCACGCCGACGGCGCCGCTGATCGCCGCCGTACCGGACGCGGCCACGCTGATGCCGATCGCGACGGTGTCCGCGCTGATGGCGCTGCTGGTGACGGCGTCGATGTCGAGCGCGCCGCCCGTGGACACGACGGAATTGGAGATGCCCGCGCGTGCGGCCGTCGTGAGCGTGTTCTCCGTGACCGAAGCAGCGCCGGCCAGCGCGACGTTCACCGTACCCGACCCGGCGGACACGGAGGCGGACACCACGACCAGCGTGGCATCGATGGTGCTGGTGGTGTCCGCCAGCATGTCGATGGCGCCGCCCGCCGTGACGGACTGGCTTTCAGCCGCGTCGGCATCCTCGATCACCGCCTCGACGACACCGCCGATGGTGTTGTCCGCGGTCGCCACGCCGACCGCGCCGGCCAGCGTGAAGGTGCCGCTGCCGGCGCTCACGGCGACGGCGATGCTGGTGCCCAGCGCGTCGATGTCCTTGTTCGACAGGGCCTGGACGTCCAGCGTCCCGCCGGTGGACAGCGACGAATCCAGCACGTGCGCCCGGACGTCGTCGTTGATGGTGTTCTCGGCGACCGACACGGCCGCCGCCAGGCCCACGTTGACGCTGCTGCCGCCGACGCTGACGTTGACCGCGGCGGTGACCACGTCGGCGCTGACCGAAGCAGCGTCCGACGCCGTGATCTCGCCCGTGCCGAGCGCGGCGACGGCGGAGTCGCCGGTGACGCCGGCCTCGATGGTGTTGGTGATCGTGTTGGTGGCGCCCACGCCGGCGCCCGCGCCGGACAGGCTGACCGTGCCGGTGCCCGCGGACACGCTCACCGAAGCGGCCACGCCGACCGCCTCGATGGAACCGGTGGAAGAAGCGTGCGCGTCGAAGTCGCCGCCCGCCATGACATTGGATCCGTTGCGGACCACCGCGCGCGTCGTATTGCCGATGGTGTTCTCGGCGACGGTGACGGACACGGCCAGCGAGGCGGCGTTGCCGCCGCTGCTCAGGCCGGCGCTCAGCGCCGCGGCCACCACGTCGGCGGTGATGCTGGTCGCGTCCAGCGCGGTCAGGGACACGTCGTCGCCCGCGGTGACATCGGCGTCGTCGATGACGGCCAGCACCGAGTTGCCGGTGGTGTTGGTCGCGCTCGCGCCGGCGCCGCTCAGGCCGACGGTGGTGCCGCCGCCGCTGCCGCCCGACACGCTGGCGGAAGCCGCCACCACGAGGGCGTCGATGTCCTTGGACGAGCTGGCGCTCAGGCCGACGTCGCCGCCCGCCGTGACGTCCACGCCCGTGATGGACGCCTCGGCCACGTTGGAGATGGTGTTGTCGGCCAAGGACACGCTGATGGTGCCGGCGACGCTGGTGCCGCTTCCCGAGCCGATGGTGATGCTGGCGCCGGCGGAGATGGCGTTCGAATTGATCGCGCCGGTCTCCGCCGCGCTCACCGTGACGTTGCCGCCGG
>NZ_DASVNN010000068.1:0-15231 GCF_036383835.1 Ramlibacter sp. | reverse complement strand
ACCATTCCCGCCCTCACGGATGCCACCGCGAGACTGCTGCCGGTGTCGCCGCCGACCGGCTGCCGGCCAGCGCATAGGACAACTGGTTCGCCGCGCGGATCACGTGCTTCGCATGCTTTTCCAGCCGCGTCTTGGTCAGGCGCGAGCTGGGGCCCGAGATGCACATCGACCCGAGCAGCCGCCAGTTCAGCCCGAACACCGGCGCGGCCACGCTGGCGACCTCCGCCTCCCGCTCGCCGAGCGAGATGTGGAAGCCGCGCTTGCGGATGGCTTCGTAGGGCTCGCCCGCGGCGCTGCTGAACGCCAGGATCACGCGTCCGGGCGCGCCGCGGTTCAAGGGCAGCCGCTCGCCGATGCGCACGTTGTGCCGCACGGACTGCGGGCCTTCCACGCGCGCGACGCACGAGCGGATGTCGCCCTCGCGCACGTAGAAGGAGGCGCTTTCGCCGGTCTCCTTCACCAGCTGGTGCAGCGCGGGCTCGACCACGTTGTTCACGTCGAAGCCCGCCTGGTAACGCGCGCCCAGCCAGCCGGCCGCGGGGCCCAGGCGCCACAGGCCGTCATCGGTCTGCACCATGTAGTGCGACAGGGCGAGCGTGCGCGCGAGCCGCAACGCGGTGGTCTTGTGCATGCCGGCGCGCCGGCTCAGTTCGGCCAGGCTCAGGGAGGACTCGCCGACCTGGAAGGCCTCCATCAGCGACAGCGCCCGCGTGACGGCGATCACGCCCGTCGCCGCGGCGACGCCCTGCTTCGTGGTCGCGTTGCGCATATCGATCCATGGTCCACTGTGCGAAACGGAATTGTATGGCGTGCAACACGGGCCTACAGTTGCCCGCTCTGGAGACACCCATGACCCTGCCCAAGCACCTCAAGAATTTCGCCCGCGCGCTCGTCGCCGGCGCCGTCCTCGCGGCCACGGCCGCCCACGCGGCCTATCCGGACCGCCCCGTCACCATCGTCGTTCCCTATTCGCCGGGCGGCGCGGCCGATGCACTCGCGCGCATGATCGCCGCGAAGCTGTCGACCAGGCTCGGCGGCACCGTCATCGTCGACAACAAGGCGGGCGCGAGCGGCACGATCGGCGAGAGCTTCGTGGCCAAGGCGCCGGCCGACGGCTACACGGTGCTCTACGACGCGACGCCGTACTCGATCAACCCGCACCTGTTCCCCAGGATGCCGTACGCAGCCAACGCGCTGCAGCCGCTGTCGCTGGTGTCGCTCGCCCCGAACGTGATGATCGTGCGCGCCGACTCGCCGTTCAAGACGGTGCAGGAGCTCGTCGCGAAGGCCAAGGCGCAGCCCGGCAAGATCAACTTCGCCTCCGGCGGCAGCGGCACGGTGCAGCGCCTGGCCGCGGAGATGTTGCGCCAGAAGCTGAACCTGGACATGGTGCACGTGCCGTACAAGAGCGGCGGCCCGGCCATCACCGACGTCATGGGCGGCCAGGTGGAGTTCATGTTCGGCACCGTCGCGGCGACGTCGCAGCTGGTGACCTCGGGCAAGCTGCGCGCGCTGGCCGTGTCCGCGCCCAGGCGTTCCGACCGCCTGCCCAACGTGCCGACGGTGGCCGAGACGGTGATCCCGGGCTTCGAGGCTTACGAGTGGAACGGCATGTTCCTGCCGGCGGGCACGCCCGAGCCGGTGGTGGCGAAGCTGCACAAGGCGCTGGTGGAAGTGCTGAATGACGACGAAGTGAAGCAGCGCTTCATCGACGTCGGCGCGCAACCGATCGGCTCGACTCCCGCCGAATTCACCACCTACCTCAGGAAAGAAGACGCCAAGTGGGGCGAGGTGGTGCGCAAGGGGCAGATCAAGCTCGATTGAGCAGGCGCGCACATGCTGCTGCTGCAATCCCCCCAGATGCGTGAACTGGAGCCGTTCACGAGCATGCCCGAGGCTTTCCGGCGCCGCGAGCGCAGCGCCTGGGCCGACGCCAACCGCGGCGGCGCGATCACCGATTCCTTCCTAGAAGGACCGGTCTTCGACGACGACGGCAACCTCTATGTGACCGACATCCCGTGGGGCCGCATCTTCCGGATCGATCCGCAAGGGGTGTGGTCGCTGGTCGCCGAATACGACGGCGAACCCAACGGGATGAAGTTCCTCGCGCCCGGCCGGCTCCTCATCACCGACTACAAGAACGGGCTGATGCAGCTGGACGTGGCGACGGGCCGCGTCACGCCTTTCCTGGAGCGGCGCAACAGCGAGCGCTTCAAGGGCGTGAACGACCTGGTGTTCGACGCCGTGGGCAATCTGTACTTCACCGACCAGGGCCAGAGCGGCATGCACGACCCGACCGGTCGCCTGTACCGCCTGCGGCCCAACGGGCAGCTCGACCTGCTGGTGCACAACGTGCCCAGCCCGAACGGCGTGGCCCTCTCGCCGGACGGCCATGTGCTGTACCTCGCCGCCACGCGCGGCAACTGCGTCTGGCGCGTGCCGCTGCTGCCGGACGGCAGCGTGTCCAAGGTCGGCCAGTTCTTCACGTCGTACGGCCCGAGCGGTCCCGACGGCCTGGCGGTGGACGAACGAGGCCGCCTGCTCGTGGCCAACCCGGGACTGGGCTACGTGTGGGTTCTCGATCGTTTCGCCGAGCCGGAGCTGGTGCTGACCGGCAAGCGTGGCGCTTCGCTCACGAATCTCGCTTTCGGCGGCGCCGACCGCAAGACGCTGTACGTGACCGATTCGACGCACGGCACCGTGCTGCGCACGCGCATGGACGCGGCCGGACTGGCGCTGGCGAAGGGGCGGGCGTGATTCAGCGCGCTAGCCTCGAGGTCGTGCGCGTGCGGAGCACTCCACCGCAGGACGTTCAAACCGTAGGGTGCGCAAGCTCTGCTTGCCCACCATGAGCCGACGGTGGGCAAGCGAGCTTGCCCACCCTACAAAGATTACGACGTCGTGCGTGCCAGCAGCCGGAACGGATTGAAGCCCGTCACCAGCGCGCACGCCACGAGCACCAGCGCCACGCCCGGCACCATGCCGGGCGTGAACGGCTCGCCCAGGAACAGGCCGCCCCAGGTGACGCCGAACATCGGGATCATGAAGGCCGACGAGGTGGCCGCGCTCGCCGGGATCTCGCGCATCAGCCGCATGCTGATCAGGTACATGAAGCCGGAGGTGATGGTGCCGAGCACCAGCAGCGCGATGACGGCATCGGTGCGCAGATGCACCGCGGGCGCCATCGCCGCACCGGGCAGCAGCAGCACCAGCGCCCCGAGGATGTGCACCGCGGCGGAGGCGGGCAGCGGGTGGTGCGCCAGCGTCGCGCGCTTCATGAGGATCGCGCCGAAGCCGTAGCTGGCCGATGCCGTCACGCAGGCGAGCACGCCGAGGAGAACGGGCCAGTCGGGCGTGACCGGGCCCAATCGCACCAGCAGCGCCACACCCGCGAGGCCCACCGCGCAACCGGCCAGCCTGCGCGCGGTGAGCCGTTCTTCACCGGCGAGCGCGCCGGCCACCACGCCGAACAGCGGCGCCGTCGCATTCAGCACCGCGGAATAGCCGGCCGGCAGCACGAGGCCCGCCGCGTTGAACAACACGAAGGGCGCGACCAGCGTGAGCAGCGCAAGGACCGTGAGCGAACGCCAATGCGCGCGTGCCGGCCAGGCCTGGCGCGTCGCACGCATCATGACGGAGAGCACCACCGCTGCCAGCGCGCAGCGCAGGCACGCCATGGTGAGGGGACCGAAGGCCGGCGACGCGAGGCGGATCAGCGGAAACGATGCGCCCCAGACGGCGGAGAGGAAGACGAGCTGGAGGAAGTGGCGGCCGTGCACGCAGGGATTGTCACATCCGCCAATCTTGTCGTCCCGGGCTCGACCCGGGACCCATGGATTGCGGGTCAAGCCCGCAATGACAAGGTATTAGGTCGTCGAATCACGCACCGGCTTCGGCAGGTCGTCGTCGCGCTTCGCCTCGCCCTTCTCCTCCTTCGCCGACGGCGCCTTGGCGCCGCGCCCGATGGCGGGCACCTCGCCGTTGCGCCTGCCTTCGGCGGGCCGCTCGGCACGCGCGCCCGCCACGCCGGTGCGGCCGGCGTGCGGCGCCGGATGGTCGCCGAGCGCGGGCGAGTCGCGTTTGTCCTTGTCCGGTGCGGTGTCCGGCGCCGGAATGGCCGTGGTGTCCTTGGGCATGGCGGTCCCCTGGTGGTTCAGGTCCAGCTTCCCGCGCCACCGCGGCGGTGTGCGCAGGAATGGCGGAGTTCCGGCCGTCGGACGAGCCTCACGCGCTAGCACATCGGCGCGCCCGGACTTCCCACAGCGCGCGTGGAAAAGACTGTGCACAAGCCTGTGGAGGTCCGCGCGAAGCCGCGCCGGTGCTCGCTCCCAAGACGGTGATCGTTTGGGAGGCACTTGCTTGCAACTTGGTGACGAAAGTCGGGCGCGTGATGGTGGGGCGACATCGCGGTGGAGGTACCAGCGCCGCAGTGCCCTCACCCCAGCCCTCTCCCGGAGGGAGAGGGAGGAAAACCGAAAGGTCAATCCGCGCCGTTGATGGTCGAGCGGGCGAACGCGACGGTGCCGCGCAGCTTGTTGGAGCGCTCGAACAGCAGGTCCAGGTCCAGCTGCGTGACCTGGTGATCCGGGGGCGGCGGCGGCAGGAGCGTCGCGGCTTGCGTGGAGGCGGACTGCGTCGACAAGGTGGGCGTGACTTGCGACGACGTGAGCGAGGCCGCGCTGGTGGACGGCGCGTCGCCGGTCCCGCGGCCCTTCGCGGCGACGCGTTCGACGCAGCGCGCGAGGCATTCGCGGCCCGCTTCCCGGGTCATGGGATCGGCGAGGTTGGCGATCTCCTGCAGCGCGTCGCGCAGCAGCGTGGGTTCGGGCTTGGGCAGGCGGCGCTTGTTCAGGCGCGAATAGATGATGGCGTAGACCTGGCGCGCGGCGGCGAAGCGCGATTCCAGTTCCCCGCGCGAGGCGCGCGAGAGGATCAGGCCGAGGCCGCCCGCGAGGATCAGCCACGTCTGGTGCACGGGGGTGTCGTCGACGCGCAGCGTGGGCAGGTCGCCATAGGGGGAACGAACCCACCCGCCCGTGGCACGGACCCAGCTGATGATCGATCCCATCGACGTCGCCCTTGTTGGAGGAATGCCGGGCCAATGTAAAGGGAAGGTTGTCAAAGCCCCCGTCCGCCGGGCTCGCCTCCAGCGGGGCCGTGACAAATTACACGGTCTCCGACCCCCGCCGGCGTGGCGCGGATGCCTACGCCGGTTCGATCCGCACCCGCCGCAGGTGCTCCCGCAGCTGCTCGATCAGCCGCTGCAGGTCCTCCGCCGGCGACTGCAAGGCATTGCGCTCGATGCGGCGGCTGTGGCGCGACGCCCAGTCCAGGCCCATGCTGGCGAGGCCGCCGAAGGCCCGGTGCGCGAGGAACTGCACGTCCTCGCGGTCGCCGGCCGCCAGCGCGCGGCCCATCGCTTCCACCGTGTCGCGCTGGGCGCGCAGGAAGCCGGGGAACACCGCCATCCATTCCGGGTCGACGACCAGGATCTTGTCTTCGTCGGCCGTTCCATTCGCCGCCGGAGCGGCGAGCGCCGCGTACACGGAATCCCGCGCTTCCGACTCCGTGTCGCCGCCGCCGGTTTCCAGCGCGTGCAGCGCGGCCAGCAACTGCTCGCGGCTCACCGGCTTGACGAGGAATCGGTCCGCGCCCGCTTCGCGCGCGTGCTTCGCCGACGCGTCGTCGTCGTTGCCGGACACCATCACGATGCCGCAGCGCGGCAGGCCGTGCGCGGCCTCGTACTTGCGCACCCAGCGCACCGTCGTCACGCCGTCCTGCACCGGCATCTCCATGTCCACGATCAGGTGGTGCGGCCAGCGGCGCATCATCGCCTCGCTCGCCGACTGGCCGTTGGCCGCCGTGTCCACCGTGAACGGCGGATTCGGCAGCAGACGGCGCGTGATGAGCCGCGTGTATTCGTCGTCGTCCACCAGCAGCACGTCGCGCGCGGGCAGCTCCTGCAGCCATTGCGCCCAGCGGTCCACCGAGGCGAGCACGGGCTGCGGCGTGGGCGCCGCGCCGCGCAGCGCGGGCAGCGTCAGCAGCAGCGTGGTGCCTTCGGCGGCGCTGGTGCGCAGCGCGAGCTCGCCGCGCTGCGTGCGCGCCATCAGGCGCGCGGAGTAGGTGCCGAGGCCCGTGCCGCCGCTCTTGCCCGCGGTCACGTATTTCTCGAAGAAGCGCTCGGCGATGGCCGGCGGCACCTCGCCCGCGTTGTGCACCGACAGCTGCACCGGGTCGTCGCGCGCGATCGCCAGCGTCACCATGCCGCCGGGCCCCGCGGCCTCGATCGCGTTCTTCACCACGTTGGCGATGATCGAGTAGCACAGGAGCTCCTCCGCGCGCACGTAGACGGGCGTGTGGCCGGAGCCGCGCAGGTGCACCGTGGTGCCGTTCGATTCGGCGTAGGAATGCAGGTCCAGCAGCACGCGCGTGATCACGTCGTGCAGGTTCACGGCCTGCGGGCGGAAGTCGTAGGTGCCGGTCTCCATGCGGAACAGGCCCAGCGACAGGTTCACCATCTCCAGCATGCGCATGGAGGCGCGCTGCAGAACGCCCACCAGCTCGCGCTGGTCGGTGTTGAGCTTGGCGTCGTCGCGCAGCAGGCGGGTGGCGCCGAGGATGCTGTTCAGCGGCGTCTTCAGGTCGTGGCGCGACATGCGCTCGACGTCCTCGCGCAGCCGCGCGTTCTCTTCCAGCGTGCGGGCGCGCTCCTCGGCGTTGAGCGCGTGGCTCAGGCGCCGCGCGATCACTACCGCCGGCGACAGCAGGAAAAAGGCGAAACCCACCGGCCCGAACTTGCGGTCGGGCCCGGGCGCATCGATCAGCAGCAGGTCCACCGCCGACGTCACGACGATCGCCAGCATGCCGGCCAGCAGCACGCCCGCATCCTCGGGCGCATGGCGGCTGGCGCGGATCATCGCGGCGGCGACGTACAGCGCCACGGCCACCGCGATCGCCTGGCCCGGCTGCGCCACGTAGGAGTACACGGCCGGCGGCAGCACGAGGATCGCCACCGCGGCCAGCGCCAGGACCCCGACGACCACCTGCACCGCGCGCCGCGTGATCTCCTGCGGGAACAGGCCGCGCAGCGTCATGAAGAACAGGCCCATGGCGGTGACCCACGACAGGTACTCGGCGCGCATGTAGCCGAACCAGCCCACCTGCGGCGGCAGCCAGCGCAGGAACAGCCGCTCGTTGATCAGGTCGGTGTACAGCCCCATCGCCAGGCAGAACAGGCCGAACACCAGCGGCACGCGCTCGCGCCGGCGCACCGCGAAGAAGATCAGCGCGACCAGGCCGGTGAGCAGGTAGGCGGACAGCAGCCCCGTGGCATGCACGATGCGCGACTCGCGCGCGCGCTCCAGCGCGTCGGCCGGCCCCGCCATGATCGGCCGCACGAAGCCGCCGGCGCGGTGGTCGAAGTTGGAGACGTGCAGCGTGAGGCGCAGCGGGCAGGCGAACTCGCGCGTGATCGGGATGCGGTTGTGGACGGCCGCCCAGGACGCGGCGGCCGTCGGGCCGGGTTCGCCGTGCTGCGCGACCAGGGTGCCGTTGATGAACAGGCGCGAGGCGGTGCGCTGGCCGACGGCTTCGATGGCCATCGACTGGCCGGCGGGACAGTTCACCTGCAGCAGGTAGGTGCCCGAGCCGTTCTCGCCGGGCGGCTTGCCGTCGGCGGTGACGTCGTTCCAGCTGGAGGGAACGGGCGCGAAGGCCTGCGCGGGCAGGGCGGTCCAGGCGGGGTCGACGAAGCGGTTCCAGGCGAAGGCCCATTCGCCCTGCAGGGCCAGCGGCTGCTGGGGCAGGGCGTCGAGCTGGAGGCGGCCCTGGACGGCGAGCGGTTGCTTGGCGGCGGCGGTAGCGCCGAGGCTGGCCGTGAGCAGCAGGAAGAGGAAGGCCAGGACGGGCGCGCCGCGGAACATCCGCAGAGTGTAGGGCGGACGGCAGGCGCGCCGGGCCTAGGCCTTCCAGCTTACGTCAGGCCCCCGTGTACACCGGCGCCGGCTGCCCGAAGAACTGTTCGATCACGTGGTTGGCGATCGCGAAGTTCTTCGATCGCGTGCTGGTGTGGGCGATGCCGGGCATCACGATGAACTGCTTGTCGGGATTCGGCAGCTTCTCGAAGAAGTTCATGAGGTCGCGGAAGCTGGCGATGCCGTCGTACTGGCCGCGCATCACCATCGTGGGCACCAGGATCTTCTCGGGATCGCACACGGGCAGGTTGGCCGACATGTCCACATAGGTTCCGGTCGGCACCGAGTCGTTCAGCGCGAGCACGGCATCGGCGAACGCTTCCACGAAGGTGAGGTCGCTGGTGCCCGGATGGTCGCGCGTGAAGATGCTGCGGATCATGTCGCGGTCGAGGGGCCGGCGGTGGTTGGCGCGGTAGGCGGCGAGCCGCTTGCGCCGCTCGGCCAGCGTGGGGCTGCCTTCGCCGGTGTACACCATCGCGTCGAGCGCGAGCCGCTGCACGCGTTCCGGATGGCGCTGCGCGAACAGCGCCGCCCGCAGCGCGCCGGACGAGGAGCCGTACAGCATCAGCTTGGGCGCGCCGGTGGCCCGGATCACGTATTCGCTCACCGCGGCCAGGTCGTCGGCGCCGCACGAGACGTCGGCGTTCACCGGCCGCGACTTGTCGGAGCGGCCGTAGCCTTCGCAGTCGAAGCACCAGGTGTCGAAGCCCTTGCGCGCGAACCACTGCATGGTGGACGCCTCGGGCCGGCCGGGGATCTCGAGGTCGAACACCGGCGTGGAGGACACCGAGGAGCCGTGCACGAACAGGATGGTGCCGCGGCGCGGTCCCGGCGATGCCGCGTTGCGCCGCCAGAGGAACAGGCGCACGTCGCGGTCGTCCGCGCGCTTGGTGGTCCAGTGCTCGGTGCCGGGGATGGCGGCCGTCTGCGCGTCCGCCGCGGTCGCCAGGGTTGCGGCGCCCGCCGCGGCCAGGAAGCCGCGGCGCGAAGTGGGCGCGGCCCCACCGTTGCGGGGCAGGGCCCCTCGAAGTCCACCCATGGCTGTCTCCTGGAGATTGGTATTGGGGAGTGCAGGCTATTCCTGCCGGGCGCAGGAATCATCGGGAGAACCCTGGGGGGTGGCCTGGCGTCCTGCAGGCAATGGCTGGACGTTGTCCGGCAACTGTTTCGCGACCGTCGGAAATGACCGGCGGGCCGTAGGCGGGCGCAGCCCGCCGCGAGACCGTCCGTGTCGATGGACATGTCAGCCCCCAGCTGGCCGCGCATGATGACTCGGAATCTGGCTTACGCCTCCGTCGTCGACGGCCAGCCGATCCGTGCGGCACTACGCAGACTGGACTGAACGACCAAGCGATGAAACGGGGCAATGAGAAAAATATAGAGGCGACCTAGGCGATTGTGGCAATGGACAACGGTCGACAGGGTCAAGTGACGTGGAGCTCCCGGCGACGACCGACCGGAACACAGAACAGAGAGCCTGAAGTCCAGGTGCTTGTCGTCTTCTCCAAGAACAACTTCAGTTGAACTTGTGCTGTAGATCCTGAAGATGCCGAGTCGGCCCGCTCCGCTCTCCTCACCCGCCGATGCGAGATGCTTGGCTGTCTTGAGACCGAAACTGGCGACGAGCGCGTCTCGAGCCGTCATGAGACGGCCGATCCAGGGCGCCTGATGGGCGAAGATGAACCTCGCCAACAATTCGGGATTGGTCGATGCTCCGGTGGGAAGCTCGATCGAGTAAGCGTCGGCGAGATTCACCGATGCGTAAGCCTTGGCAATCGCCGACTCCGGAGGAAGCGGCAACCGTCGCACACGCATCCGGCTCCGTCGCGTTCTCTCCGCGTCCGTCTCGACCAACCTGTGAGGCCGCTGCTTCATGAGCCGGACCTTGGATCTCGATTTGAGAACCGAGGTCTTTTCCGGCTCTTGAGCAGGAGGGTCCCTTCGGCACGGACGTTGTATCCAAACCCGCAGTCGTCCTTCCCTTCCACCGGGGTGATCCGAACGGACGAACCGAGAAACTGGAATGAAAATTCGCATGTTCCATCCGGCCCGCGGAATCTGCCCCCGCTTCCTTCCAGGGTAAAGATGCCTTCAATCCATCCTGTGTTGTAGGAAGGAGCACCTCGAGCGATTTCCAACTGAAAACGAACATCACCGCCGTCTTGCAATGTCTTCAGCCAAAGTCCAGAGCTTGCCGGTCCACGGTATTCCCAGGAGCCGGAAACTCCACTCGCGTGTGTGACGCCCACTGCGCCAGTGAGCACCATGAATGCGAACAAGGACGAAGCGGTTCCCATTGCAGCCTCAGTAAAGATGACCGGCACGTTGCGGCGAGTCGACCGACCTGTTGGATGGCATGTCTCCGCGGCTCATTCGATACGTTCCTCAAAGGCGCCCAGCGCCCTCAGTACGGCCTCATTGCCCCGATAGCGGAGCCTAAGCGCCGCCAGCCGCTTGTCAGTCCCAGCGCAATGCTTCTCGATGCTGTCCGAAACGAACCTCCGTCTTTCAGCACCTTCTGGCGAGTTGCTCCCATCGATCTCGCCCAGGAAGTGCTCGCAGATCGTGCGTTCCGAGATAAAGGCATGTACTTCCCGAGGAAGTTCTTGCGCTTGGCACAGGGCAGGGATACTGATTAGGATCGCTGCGAAAAGAACGGCGGGCTTCATGCCATCTAACGTGAAGTTGACCGGCACGTTGCGGCGAGGGGCCGCGAGGTGCAGGATATCTAACGGCGCGTCGCGGCGCCTTGCCGCAACGTCTCCGCGTCGACCGACCTGTTAAGCCTCAGGCTGCAGGCCACGCAAGACCCTGGGATGTTTTGCCGCAACCCTCAGAAGAGTTTTGGCTGCCCCAGTAGGCTCACGGCGCCCCTGCTCCCAGTCTTGCAGGGTACGCGCAGAGACACCCAGTAGGCGGGCGAATTCTTGCTGCGACATTCCGACGCTCGCGCGGGCTTCGGCAGCTTCAGGAAGCTTCACTTCAGTCACACGCGCCGCTTTGCCTCGACGCATCTGCTTCACCGACTCCAGAAGGTCCTTCTGGAACTTGTCCATCTCAGTCGACATCTTCGACTCCCTTCTTCATTTCGGCGAGAAACGACGTCGGCAGGTTGTCGAACTTCGCCTTGGTGTACACGATAAGCAACCAGATCGTTTCTTCCTCGGTCAAAAAGTAGATGACCCGAGCGCCGCCTCGCTTTCCCATGCCTCCTCGGGACCAGCGAACCTTCCTGCACCCTCCGCTGCCACGTATCAGGTCTCCAGCAAGAGGGTTCGCGGCGATGGAGGAAAGAACTCCTGGCGTTCGGCGTCCGTCCAGACTTCGGCGGCGTAGCGAATGAAGACTGGCGTCTCAGCGACCGTGCGCATGACGCATTGTACGGCATTGCCGTAGCGAAGTGCAAGCTCTGCCGCGAGCCTGCCTCCTGAGGTTTAACGTAGAGGTGACCGGCACGTTGCGGCAAGGGGCCGCGCGGTGCATGATTTCCGACGGCGCCGTGCGGCCCCTTGCCGCAACGTGTCCGAGTCGACCGACCTGTTAGACAGCACCGGGCGCTCGTCCCAAGACTGCTTCGAGACGCCGCCGCAACATCTCCCGAAGCTCGGTGATGTTCCTGTACTCTGGAACATTGTGGACGGAGAGGTCAAAGTGCAGCCGTGTTGCCTGGCGCCGATAAAGAACAGGTTTCTTGTTCAGCGCGTGTGCGAAGCCTATCTCGTAGTAAACGTTCGGTCTTTCATGACTGAGGTCGGCAATCAGAACGTCACAGTCTCTGATCTCATTCAGGATCACATTCGTTATCCGATCCTGATGCTCAATTTCGTCTGCGCGATAGGCTCTAACTCCAAAGGAACTGCAGACCTCTTTGATCGCGCCGAGCACATCTTCGAGCTCTGGCTTCGACGGATCTATAGGCATGATTACGAACGCCGTATCGCGCTTCGAGGACGTAGGCTGCGGCTTCTCCGGCGAGCTCGTTTTGAACATGTCGTTGAACTCCACTGCGCCTCGTGGGAAGTCGAACGAAGACCGTCGCCTAACTTCGTACCATTCCTGAAGGAGCGCGTCGATGCCCTCGAACGCTAGGATGCCGTCGTAGCCTCTGGGACCGTCAAACGAAATGCCGTCGATCTCTCCTCGGCTGCCAGTGGTCACGCCGGAGAAGAACGAACCGTGATCCGAGAGAAGCTTCACGGCGGTGCGAGTCCTATCTTCTGAATGGCCCGTAACTTCGGCAATGTCTTTGATTGATAGACGGTCGATTCGGGGATCGGAGAGGATCTTCGATTTCAAGGCCGAAGTGACATCCTCGACGACTTTGAAAACCTCATCATCGGGTCGAAACCGGCGAACACCCAAGAGCGTCAGCCGATCCTCGTTGTAGAACCGACTGTCGATGTCCTGGGGCCTGAAATCGCTAGGTACCCGTCCATGCAGGCGAGCCCGCGCCCCGCGCGCGTCAAACGGCTTCTCCTTGGCCGCGGTTTCCAGCCATAGCAGTTCGGGCTCCGTGAATGGATGGTCCTGGAACGAAAAGAGACTTGGCATACCTCAGAGCTTATCTTGTGCTGTCTAACGCAGAGGTGACCGCACGGTGCACGATATCCAACGGCGCCGGGCGGCCCCTTGCCGCAACGTGTCCGAGTCCACCGACCTGTTAGGCCGCATTGTCAAAGTGGTCCATGGTGTCTGCGATGGTATTCCACTCGTACTCGTGCATCTCACGGGCGTTCTGTGCAATGAATCCGGCTTCAAACGCCTTCCTTTTCGCGGTAGCACTCTTGAACTTGTAATGGTCCATGAGCCTCATAGCGACCGGTCGAATCACCGTATCGCGAGGAAGCGGTATCACGTCGTCAAGGCGCGTGTCGGTAATGTCTTCATCCACCCCGCACGGCTCGCCTTTGACCAAGAACTGACGACAAATGAGAGGCCGCACGGGATAGATCGAACATGCGCGATCGACCAAGAAGGGGCACTCGAGAGTTTGATCGTGGTTCCGAAGACGGTGCTTCACCGTGGCCCGCGCTTCCCCGGTAAGCACCTCCGACGCGTACCAAGAGATCGCCATGAGCTCAGGCTCAGTGAATGGGACGGTCGGACGGAGGCAGCACGCGTGACACCCCTTGTGGCACGCGGGGGTAACGCCTTTTCGGGCCAACTTGCCCAAGTGCTCTTCCACCTGCGCATCGCTAATGTAGAAAGCATCCAGTATGGGCTTGAGCCATGCGTACTGCGCTTCCCCTTGCGGATGTGAGAACCGAGTTGCCATGATCTCCCTCCTGCGGCCCAACGTCGGACCTGACCGGCACGCACCTGCAAGGCGCCGACAGCGTATGCTCCCGCGCACGGCTTGCCGCGCCTTGCAGGTGCGTGTCCGCGTCGTGACCTGCTAGGCCTCGCGGCCGCAGCCTAAGTTACGCCTTGCCAGTTCGCGAGGCAGCAGCCTGGACCGCCTCTCGGTAGAAGGGTTCACCCACGGCCTCGTCGAGCGGAATCCGGGTCTCACCTTCGTCAACTGGTCCGCTGTACGGGAGGTTGTGCCACCGATGAACGTAGAACGCGTTTCCATCTTCGTCGATCTCAACGAAGTACCAAGACTCGTTTCGGCCATTAAGACCTCTAGATCCTACTTCAATGCGCATCTGAATTCCTCACGATCAGGGTCGCCGCGGCGCGAGACACCCGCCACACAAAGTGCTCGGTCCGGGTGGTCCCAACTGAGGCGAACACACGCCCTCTTCAAGGGCGGCCTTGCACTACCGAGGGTAAACACTGATCGGAGATCAGCTGCCACAGGTTTGCCCCCCGAGGCCTAACGAATAAAAGGGACTTCCCCGTCCCGAGACGACCGCGCATTTGCGGTGACCGGCAACAAAGTGCCACGATGGGATTGTCGAAGTCTCATCAACGCGCTCGAAAGGGGAAGTCCATGGCTATTGTGACGTTGGGCATCGATTTGGCAAAGAACGTGTTTGCCATGCATGGTGTGGACGCGACGGCTCATACGGCGCTGCAGCGCCCGTGCGTGCCGCGAGCCAAGCTGCTGGAAGCGGTCGCCGGGATTCCACCGTGCCTCATTGGCATGGAGGCCTGTTCGGGTGCCCACCATTGGGCCAGGCTGTTTGAGGCCCAGGGCCATACCGTCAGGCTGATGGCGCCAAAGTTCGTCAGCCCGTACCGGATGTCCGGCAGGCGTGGCAAGAACGATGCGGCCGACGCGGCCGCGATCTGCGAAGCGGTCACCCGGCCCAAGATGCGGTTTGTGCCGGTCAAGAGCGTGGACCAGCAAGGCGAGCTGGTGGTCCACCGCGCGCGGCAGGCGTTTGTGCAGCAGCGCACAGCCACCATCAACCGCATCCGCGGCTTCATGTCCGAGTTCGGCATCGTGCTGCCGCTGAAGGCCAGCACCGTGCGTCGCGAAGCGTTGCATCACCTGGAGGATCTTCCCGGCTGGGCCAACACCGTCATCAACGACCTTCTGAGTGAGCTGCACCATCTGGACGACCGTGTCGCGCAGTACGACCATCACATCCAGGTGATTGCACACGAGAGCACCGCAGTCAAACAGCTGATGCAGTTGCCAGGCGTCGGTCCGGCCACCGCCACGGCGCTGGTGGCGATGATCGGTCGCGGCCAGGAATTCCGCTGCGGCCGCCAGCTGGCTGCTTGGCTTGGGCTGGTCCCAGGACAGTACAGCTCCGGCGGCAAGCAGCGGCTTGGGCGCATTACCAAGGCCGGAGACCCATATCTTCGAACGTTGTTGATCCTGGGCGCGCGTTCGGTGCTGGCCGCAGCCAAGGGCAAGAGCGATCCCGTCAGCACCTGGGCCATGGCCCTCGAGAAACGCGCCGGTTACTGGAAGACGGTCGTTGCGATCGCCGCCAAGAACGCACGAATGTGCTGGGCCGTCTTGAACCGAGGCGAGAGTTTCAAGCTGCCGGCCTGAGTTCGTCGGCAGCCACCACTGCGTGATGCAAGCGTGAATGGTTTGAAGGTTGGACCTGCGCGGGGAGTTCCTGTTCATCTTTAGGAAGCCCGCAGTCTTCGGCTAACGATCGAGGTCCTCGCGCGCGTCTTTCATTCGGGTCTGCAGCACCAGCTGCATCAATGACCGTTTGTAGTTTTGCTGTCCGCAACCTTCGCCAGAGTGTCTGCACGCTGCCCGCGTTGAGAAGGTGATCCCACCGGTCGCCGTGTCGCGACCAGGGCCGCTATTTGCTTGACAGGAAGGGAAGCCCTTGTAGTAAAG
>NZ_DASVNN010000067.1:0-69309 GCF_036383835.1 Ramlibacter sp. | reverse complement strand
GTCGTCCACCACCGGGCCGATGTCGGTGCCCTTCTTGCGCGCGTCGTCGACCTTGAGCGTCTTCATCTTCTCGGCCATGGCGGCCACGAACTTGTCGTGGATGCCATCGGTGACGATCAGGCGAGACGATGCCGTGCAGCGCTGGCCGGTGGAGAAGAAGCCGCTGTTGAGCGCGGCCGCCACGGCGACGTCGAGGTCGGCGTCGTCCAGCACCACCATCGGGTTCTTGCCGCCCATCTCCAGCTGGAACTTGGCCATGCGCGCCACGCACGCCTGCGCGATGCGCTGGCCGGTGGCGACAGAGCCGGTGAAGCTGATGGCGTTGACGCGCTTGTCGTCCAGCAGCACCTGGCCCACTTCGGAGCCGCGGCCCATCACCAGGTTGAAGACACCGGCGGGCAGGCCGGCGCGGTGCAGGATGTCGGCAATGGCCCAGGCGCTGCCCGGCACGAGGTCCGCGGGCTTGAGCACCACGGCGTTGCCGAAGGCCAGCGCGGGGGCGATCTTCCAGGCGGGAATGGCGATCGGGAAATTCCAGGGGGTGATGAGACCCACGACGCCGACCGGCTCGCGCGTGACTTCGACGCCAACGCCCGGACGCACGGAGGGCACCACTTCACCGCCCACGCGCAGCGCTTCGCCGGCGAAGAACTTGAAGATGTTGCCGGCGCGGACCACTTCGCCGATGGCTTCGGGCAGGGTCTTGCCTTCTTCGCGGGCGAGCAGGTCGCCCAGTTCGGCCTTGCGCGCCAGGATCTCGGCGCCGGCGGCGTCGAGGATGTCGAAGCGCTGCTGCGGTGTGGACAGGCCCCAGCCAGCCTGCGCCTTGGCGGCGGCGGCGATCGCCTGCTGGGCGTGCTCGGCGTTGCCCTGCGCGTACTCGCCGACGACGTCGCGCGTGTCGGAAGGATTGATGTTGCGGGATACGCGGGCGCCTGCTACCCACTCGCCGCCGATGAGGTTCTTGAACATAAGGGACTCTCCTGTCTTGCTCCTTCCCCCTACGGGGGAAGGCTGGGATGGGGGCGCTCTTCACGAAGAGGCGCCATCGCGAGCGCCCCCACCCCAACCCTCCCCCGGAGGGGGAGGGAGTAAAACTTACTGGCCCTTGAGACCCAGCTTCTGGATCAGGCCCTTGTAGAACTCATGGTCGCGCGCCATCACCGCGCCGAACGCATCGCCTTCGGCATAGGCATACCCCATGTTCTGCTTGTCCAGCGCGTCGCGCAGGCTCTGCTCCTGCACCGTCTTCGCGGTCGCGGCGCGCAGGGCGGCGACGATCTCCGGCGGCGTGTTCTTCGGCACGGCCAGGCCGCGCCAGGTGCCGACCTGGATGTCGAGGCCGCGTTCCTTCAGCGTGGGCACGTTCTCGAAGCCCTTGATGCGCTGGTCGGACATCACGCCCAGGATCTTCAGCTTGCCGGCGGCGACGTGCGGGTACACCTCGGCCGCGCTCACCGTGATCGCCTCGATGTGGCCGCCCAGCAGCGACAGCGCGGCGGGGTTGGCGCCGGCGAAGGGGATGTGGTTGAACTTGGCGCCGGTCTTGTCCTCGATCGCCGCGGCGGCCAGGTGCCAGGTGGAACCGTTGCCGCCGTTGCCGACGCTGAAGTTGCCCTTCTTCGCGGCCGCGACGAATTCCTCCACCGTCTTCCACGGCGCGTCGGCGCGCACGGTGATCGCCGCCGGGTCGTAGTTCAGGCGCGCGATCGGCGTGAAGTCCTGGTACGTGATCTTCGTCAGCCCCATGTTCGGCTGCGTCATCAGGTCGGTGGCCAGCAGCGCGATCTTGTAGCCCGGCTCCTTGCCGTTCAGCACGTCCGCCCAGCCGATGGCGCCGGCGGCGCCCGGCTTGTTGATCACGATCAGCGGCTGCGGCAGGTGCTTCACCGCGGCGAGCGCGAAAGCGCGCCCGAGCACGTCGGTGCCGCCGCCGGCCGGATACGGCACGACGAGTTCGACCGGCTTGGTCGGAAAGTTGGGGCCTTGCGCCATGGCGGCGAAAGGCAGGGCCGCGGCGGCGACGAGGCCGAGCACGTGGCGACGGGTGGATTGCTTCATCGATGTCTCCTGGTGGGGTTGAAGGAAGCAGGGATCAGGTGATGGCGCCGAGCTGCCAGGGCACGAACTCGTTCTGTCCGTAGCCGTGCAGTTCGCTCTTGGTCTTCTCGCCGGAAGCGATGCGCAGGATGGACTGGAAGATCTGCTCGCCCATGTCGTCGACGGAGAGCTCGCCCTCCGCGATCGGGCCGCAGTTGATGTCCATGTCGGCCTGCTGCCGCTGCCACAGCGCGTTGTTGGTGGCGAGCTTCACCGAGGGCGCGGGCGCGCAGCCGTAGGCGCTGCCGCGGCCGGTGGTGAAGCAGATCAGGTTGGCGCCACCAGCCACCTGGCCGGTCGCGCTCACGGGGTCGTAGCCGGGCGTGTCCATGAACACGAGTCCCTGCGCGCGCACCGGCTGCGCGTACTCGACGACGTCGACGAGATTGCTGCTGCCGCCCTTGGCCACGGCGCCCAGCGACTTCTCGAGGATGGTCGTGAGCCCGCCCGCCTTGTTGCCGGCCGAGGGGTTGTTGTTCATGTCGGCGCCCATGCGCTCGCAATACGCTTCCCACCAGCGGATGCGGTCCAGCAGCTTGTCGGCCACCGCGCGGTCCTGCGCGCGCCGCGTCAGCAGGTGCTCGGCGCCGTAGATCTCGGGCGTCTCCGACAGGATCGCCGTGCCGCCATGGCGCACCAGGCGATCCATCGCGGCGCCCAGCGCCGGGTTGGCGGTCATGCCGGAATAGCTGTCGGAGCCGCCGCACTGCAGGCCCACCACCAGGTGCCGCGCCGGCACCGGCACGCGCTCCACGCGATTGGCCTCGGCCAGCAGCCCGCGCACGGCTTCGACGCCGCGCTGCACCGCCAGTGCGGTGCCGCCGCTGTCCTGGATGTTGAAGACCTGCAGCGCCGTGCCGGTCTGCAGCCCCTCGTGGGCGATCCAGCTGGAGATCTGGTTGGTTTCGCAGCCCAGGCCGATGACCAGCACGGCGGCGAAGTTCGGATGGCGCGCATACCCGGCCAGCGTGCGACGCAGCACGCGCAAGCCCTCGCCTTCCGAATCCACCGCGCAGCCGGCGCCGTGGGTGAGCGCCACCACGCCGTCGACGTTGGGGAAGTCCGCGAGCGCTTCCGGCCGGATGTCGCGCCGGAAGTGGTCGGCGATGGCGCGCGCGGCGGTCGCCGAGCAGTTCACCGACGTGAGCACGCCGATGTAGTTGCGGGTGGCGATGCGGCCATCCTCGCGCACGATGCCCATGAAGGTGGCAGGCTGCGCCGCCGGCTCGGTCGGCCTGGCATCGACGCCGGCCACCGCGGCCGCGTCGCGGTCGAAGTTGCCCATCGCCAGGTTGTGCACGTGCACGTGCGCGCCGGCGCGGATCGCCTGCGAGGCGAAGCCGATGATCTGGCCGTAGCGGCGCACCGGCTGGCCGGCGGCGAGTTCGCGCACCGCCAGCTTGTGGCCCGGCGGCACCAGGCCGCTGACCTGCACGCCCTCTTCGGCCAGCCAGGTGCCGGCGACGAGCTGCTGCCGCGCGATGACAACGTCGTCATCGGCGTGCAGCCGGATCGTGCGGGCGGCCGCGGCCGCCCCCGGAGAAGCGGCGTCCATCAGATCCGTCCTTTCGCCAGCAGCCCGCGCTGCGCGAGGTTGGCGATGAAGGCGCGCAGGCCGAACGTCCAGGGCGCGGCCTCTTCGCTGTGCGTCACGCGATTGCACAGCTCGCCGAGGCGCGCGCTGCGGATGCTCACGCGGTCGCCCACCTTGTGGGTGAAACCGGCGCCGGGCGCGTCGCGGTCCTGCGTGGGCGCGAACAGCGTGCCCAGGAACAGCATGAAGCCGTCCGGGTACTGGTGCGCGGCGACTGCCTGGTCGACGATGTCCTGCGGCTCGCGGCTGATGAACTCCATGGAGTTCAGGCCTTCCAGCACGAAGCCTTCCGGGCCGTCGACGCGCAGGTCGACCTTCTCGCGGCGCATGTCCGCCGGGCCGAAGCTGGCGTCGAACAGGCGGATGAAGGGGCCGATGGCGCAGGACGCGTTGTTGTCCTTGGCCTTGGACAGCAGCAGCGCGCTGCGGCCTTCCAGGTCGCGCAGGTTGACGTCGTTGCCGAGCGTCGCGCCGACGATCTGGCCGCGGCTGTTGACGGCCAGCACGACTTCCGGCTCCGGGTTGTTCCACGACGAATCGCGGCGGATGCCGATGTCGGCGCCGGTGCCGACGGACGACAGCACCGGTGCCTTGCTGAACACCTCGGCGTCCGGACCGATGCCGACTTCGAGGTACTGCGACCAGAGCCCCTGCTCCTGCAGCATCTTCTTGAGCTGCATGGCCTGCGGCGAACCGGGCTTGAGTTTCGAGAGATCGGTGCCGATCTGCGCCACCACGCGGGCGCGCACGGCGTCGGCCTTGGACGGATCGCCGTCGGCCTGTTCCTCGATCAGCCGCTCGATCAGGCTGGTGGCGAAGGTGACGCCGGCCGCCTTCACCACCTGCAGGTCGCAGGGCGCGAGGAAGAAGGGCTTGCCCGCATCGCGCCTGGATTCGTCGCTGTTGGCGAGGATCTCCTCCAGGCTGCCCAGGCGTTCGCCGGTGGCCTCGCGCACCGCGCGCGCCGGCTCCGGCTGGTCCAGCAGCGTGGCGACGGTGGGGAACTCCGCGCTCAGGTCGTAGACACCGTGTTCGCGCAGGGCCACCACGGAGGGGCCTTGCACGTCGGGCCGCCAGACGCGGCCCACCAGCGTGCCGGCGTAACCGTCGTCGGGCAGGAAGCGCCTGGCTTCCAGAGCGAGCGGAACGGAGCGCGTCACAGCGCGATCGCGCGGGCTTCGTCCGCGAGCTTCTTCATGTCCGGCAGGCCGATGCCCATGTGCTTGGTGTAGATCTTGTTCAGCTCGCCGTTGGCGGTGTTCTTCTCCACCCAGGCGTTGACCCACTTCATCAGCTCGGCGTCGTTCTTGCGCAGGCCGATGGCCAGCGGCTGCATCTTCACCACGAACTTCACTTCCAGGTTCTTGGCCGGATTCTTCTCGGCCAGCGTCTTGACGGTGGTGGCCGGCGTGGCGATGGCGTCCACCTGGCCGGCGATCAGCGCCGTGTTGGCGGTGGCGTCGTCTTCGTAGCGGACCAGCGTCGCACCCTTGGGCGCGGACTTGGTCAGCTCCAGGTCCTGCAGGTTGCCGCGCACGACGGCGACACGCTTGCCGTTCAGATCGTCCATCTTCGTGATGGCCACGCCCTTGGCCGCGCCCACCACCAGCTGGTTGACGCTGTAGGGGGCGGAGAAGGCCACCACCTTGGCGCGTTCGGCGGTGACGCTGAACGAGGAGATGACGAGGTCGGCCTTGTTGGTCATCAGGAAGGGGATGCGGTTGGGGCCGCTCACCTGCACGATCTCCAGCGGCACGCCCAGGTCCCTGGCCATTGCGCGGGCCACGTCGACGTCGGCGCCCTGCGGCTGCATGTTGGCGTCGGTCATGCCGTAGGGCGGCACGCTCAGGTCGATCGCGATCAGCACCTTCTTGCGCGACTGGATGTCCTTGAGCGTATCGGCGGCGGCGGTGAGCGCGGTGCCGGCCAGGGCCAGGGTGACGGCGGCCAGGGTGAAGCTGCGGCGGCTGATGAAGTTCAT
The DNA here is from genome assembly GCF_036383835.1 of Ramlibacter sp. GTDB lineage: Bacteria > Pseudomonadota > Gammaproteobacteria > Burkholderiales > Burkholderiaceae_C > Ramlibacter. The sequence goes on along the minus strand of NZ_DASVNN010000067.1, from coordinate 63,634 downwards.
GTGTCTGTCTCTTTCGTGGAAATGCGGCTCACAGGCCACTGCTGGTGAATTGCGCGAATTCGGCGGTGCGCGGCCGCGTGAACAGTTCTTCCGGCGGGCCCATCTCCCAGACGCGGCCCTGGTGCATGAACACCACGACGTCCGCGACGCGGCGTGCGAAAGCCATCTCGTGGGTGACGAGCACCATGGTCATGCCCTGGCGCTTGAGGTCTTCCATCACCTTGAGCACTTCGCCGGTGAGCTCGGGGTCGAGCGCGGAGGTGACCTCGTCGAACAGCATCAGCTGCGGCGACAGCGCCAGCGAGCGGGCGATCGCCACGCGCTGCGACTGGCCGCCCGAGAGCTGCTCGGGATAGGCCTGGGCCTTGTCGGACAGGCCGACCAGTGCGAGCACGCGATGCGCGATCTCGATGGCTTCGGCCTTGGGCAGCTTCTTCACCGTGGTCAGGGCCAGGGTGATGTTGCGCTCCACCGTGAGGTGCGGGAACAGGTTGTAGCTCTGGAACACGATGCCGACGTCGCGGCGCAGGTCGCGCTTGGCCAGCTTCGCGTCCGACAGGTCGTGTCCGCAGACGTTGAGCGTGCCGCCCTGGATGTTCTCCAGCGCATTGAGGCAGCGCAGCAGCGTGCTCTTGCCCGATCCGCTGCGGCCGACGATGGCGACCATCTGGCCGCGGCCGATCTCCAGCGACACGCCGTCGAGCACCGTGTGCGGCCCGAAGCGCTTGACCAGGTTGTTCACGGACACCACCGGGCCGGCGGCGGGCGCCGTCACGGCGCGGCGCTCACCGGCCGGGGCGAGGTCATTGGCGACCCACATGGAGTTTCCTTTCGAAGTGGCGGCTGGCCAGCGACAGCGGATAGCACAGCGCGAAGTACATGACGGCCACCACGGCGAACACCGTGAAGGGCTGGAAGGTGGAGTTGTTGACGACCTGGCCGGCGCGCGACAGCTCGAGGAAGCCGATGATCGAAGCGAGCGAGGTGTTCTTCACCACCTGCACCATGAAGCCCACGGTGGGCGCGATGGCGATGCGGGCGGCCTGCGGCAGGATCACGTGCACGTACTGGCCGAAGCGGTTCATGCCCAGGCACTCGGCGGCTTCCCACTGCGTGCGCGCCACCGCCTCGATGCAGCCGCGCCAGATCTCGCCGAGGAAGGCGCCGGTGTAGAGCGTGAGAGAGAACGCGGCGGCGAGCAGCGGCGGGACGTTCAGGCCGGCGATGCTGATGCCGAAGTAGGAGAGGAACAGCAGCACCAGCAGCGGCGTGCCCTGCACCACCTGGATGTAGGCGGTGGCCATCTTGCGCAGCGCGGCGATCTGCGACACGCGGCCCAGCGCCAGCGCCAGGCCGAGCACCGCGCCGCCGCCGAAAGCCAGCAGCGACAGCAGCAGCGTCCATTGCGCGGCAACAGCCAGGTAGCCGACGTGCGTCAGCGAGAACGAATTCACGGGGACTCCTTAGAGGGGCGTGCCGAGGCGGCGGCGGCGCACGAACACCAGCTGGCCGATGGCCCAGAAGGCGCCGCGGAACAGGAAGGACAGCGCGAGATACAGCACGGCGACCACGATGTAGACCTCGAAGCTGCGGAAGGTCTCGGACTGCAGCAGGTTCGCTGCCGCGGTGAGTTCCTCGGCCGAGATCTGCGAGGTGACGCTGGAGGCCAGCATCAGCAGCACGAACTGGCTGGACAGCGCCGGGTACACACGCTCCACCGCGGGCAGCAGCACCACGTGCCAGTACACCTGCAGCCGCGAGAGCCCCAGGCATTCGCCGGCTTCGACCTGGCTTTTCGCGATCGACTGGATGCCGGCACGCAGGATCTCGGTGGAGTAGGCGCCGATGTTGATGGTGAGCGCCAGCGCGGCGGACAGCTCCGCGGAGATCTTGAAGCCCAGGCTGGCGATGCCGAAGTAGACGAGGAAGATCTGCACCAGCAGCGGCGTGTTGCGGATCGCCTCGATGTACACGCCCACCAGCCGCTGCAGGCGCGGCGAGCCGCTGGTGCGCACCAGCGCGCAGGCCGCGCCGACGACGAAACCGAGCACGATGGCGATGCTGGCCAGCTGGATGGTGAGCCAGGCGCCGTGCAGGAAGCGCGGCCAGGTGCCGGCGAGGAAGGAGAAGTCGAATTCGTAGGACATGGGAAGACTGCGGGGCCGGCCCTCAGGACCAGGCGGTGGTGCCGGTGGGGCGCGGGGGCGTGGTGGCCTTGCCGCCGCTGACGTTGGCGAGTTCCCAGCCCCGTTCCAGCGCGGCGCGCACGGTGTCGAGGTGGGCGATCATGGCGGCGCGGGCGCCGTCGGCATCGCGCCGCTCGATCGCCTCCACCAGCTGGCGGTGTTCGGCGATCGCTTCCTGGTGGCGCTCCAGGCTGTCGAAGTGCTCGTCCAGCTTGCGGAACATGGCGCTGTAGCGAAAGCTCCAGAGCTGGTGGACCAGGTGCACCAGCGCACTGTTGCCCGACGCTTCGGCGATGCGCAGGTGGAACAGCGCATCGGCGTTGAGGCCGACGCCGGTGCCCTTCACCTCTTCGGCCATCATTTGCAGGGTCTCGCGGATGCGGGCGTGGTCCTGCGCGCTGCCGTCGCGCGCCGCCAGCGCGGCGGTCTCGCCCTCGATCAGGTAGCGGGCCGACAGCACCTCGAAGGGACCGGGCTCGCCCAGGGCGGCGGTCTGCGAGTTGGCGGCCGGCGCGGCGTTGACGAACACGCCGAGGCCGACGCGCACGTCGACCAGGCCGTCGATCTCCAGCGCGATCAGCGCCTCGCGCACGGAGGCGCGGCTGACGTCGAACTGTTGCGAGAGCTCGCGTTCCGAGGGCAGGCGATCGCCCGGCTTGAATTCGCCGCTGCGGATGAGCTCGGCCAACTGGTCGGCGATCTGCCGGTACAGGCGTTGGGAGCTGATGGCTTGGATAGGCATGAAGGTCTGGTGTTCAGGTGGTCAGGCCACCTGGCAGGAGGGACTTTAAGAGCCTCGACGTTCGGGCGAATCCGGGCTTACCCCATATCGGGTTTACCCTTGGTCTCCGATTCGACGAGGCACCCGGCGTCCAGGGCAGGCCCTCTGGAGCCGCACGCCCCCGGCACCCTGCGGAAGGCCAACATAATCGGGGGATGGACAAGCGCTGGCGACCGAGCGTGACCGTGGCCGCCGTGATCGAGCGGGACGGACGCTTCCTCATGATCGAAGAAGAAACCACGGAAGGTCTTCGCATCAACAACCCGGCCGGCCACCTCGACCCGGGGGAGACGCCGGCCGAAGGCGCGGCCCGCGAGACGCTGGAAGAGGCCGCCTGGCACTTCCGGCCGACCCACCTGCTGGGCGTGTACATCTCGCGCTTCCAGCGCTCGACCACCGGCGAGGACATCACCTACCTGCGCTTCGCCTTCTGCGGCGAACTCGGCGACCAAGTGCCCGACCGGCCGCTGGACGTCGGCATCGTGCGCACGCTGTGGATGACGGCAGACGAACTGCGGGCGACGGCGGACCGGCACCGCAGCCCGCTGGTGCTGCGCTGCATGGAGGATTACCTGGCGGGGGTGCGGATGCCGCTGTCGGCGGTGTATTGCGATCCGGGCATCCGCGGGCCGGGTCAGCAGGAGCACACGCAGAACGGGGACGGGGAAGGAACCTGACGTCACCCCCGCGGACGCGGGGGCCCAGGGCATTCGAAGAGGCGCGGGGATGACGAGGAGGGGCGCGGGGATGACGAAGGCCGCGCCGAAGCGGGGAAAAAGACGGGCTGGGATAATCCTCCCATGGGTCGCAAGCCACGTGTCGTCGTCGGTCTGAGCGGGGGCGTGGACTCCGCGGTCAGTGCGTACCTGCTCCAGCAGCAGGGCTACGACGTCGTCGGCATCTTCATGAAGAACTGGGAAGACGACGACGACAGCGAATACTGCAACTCGAACGAGGACTTCGTCGATGCGGCCGCCGTCGCCGACGTGATCGGCATCGAGATCGAGCACGTCAACTTCGCCGCCGAATACAAGGACCGCGTGTTCGCCGAGTTCCTGCGCGAATACCAGGCCGGCCGCACGCCCAATCCCGACGTGCTGTGCAACGCCGAGATCAAGTTCAAGGCCTTCCTCGACCACGCGATGCGCCTGGGCGCGGAGAAGATCGCCACCGGCCACTATGCGCGCGTGCGTGAACGCGAAGGCCGCTTCGAACTGCTCAAGGGCCTGGACGACACCAAGGACCAGAGCTACTTCCTGCACCGGCTGAACCAGGCCCAGCTGTCGAAGTCGCTGTTCCCGGTGGGCGAGCTGCGCAAGACGGAAGTGCGGCGCCTGGCCGAGGAGATCGGCCTGCCCAACGCGAAGAAGAAGGATTCCACCGGCATCTGCTTCATCGGCGAGCGGCCCTTCCGCGACTTCCTCAACCGCTACATCAGCAAGGAACCGGGCCCGATCAAGGATCCCAAGGGCCGCGTGATCGGCAAGCACCAGGGCCTGTCGTTCTACACGCTCGGCCAGCGCCAGGGCCTGGGCATCGGCGGCGTGAAGGAAAAAGGCGCGCAGCGCGGCGGCGGCGAGCATGCGCCGTGGTTCGTCGCGCGCAAGGACATCGCGAAGAACACGCTGTGGGTGGTGCAAGGCCACGATCACCCCTGGCTGCTGTCGTCCGCGCTGGATGCCGGCGGCGCGAGCTGGACCGCCGGCGAGCCGCCGCGGCCCGGCGCCTACGCCGCCAAGACGCGCTACCGCCAGGCCGACGCGCCCTGCGTGCTGGAGCGCGGCGACGACGGCCGCTTCGCCCTCGCCTTCCCCGACGCGCAGTGGGCCGTGACGCCCGGCCAGTCGGCCGTGCTGTACGACGGCGAGATCTGCCTGGGCGGCGGCGTGATCGCCGCCTCGCTGGCCGCCGAAGCGGTCGCGGCCTGAGCGCTCAGGCCCGCGAGAGCCGCCGCGCCGGCTGGCGGCCGCCGCCGCGACCCATGCTGGCCGTGAGCAGCGCGCCGCTCACCGTCACCAGCCAGGAAAAGTACACCCACAGGATGAACACCAGCAGCGGCGCGAAGGAGCCGTAGACCGTCTTGTAGGTCGGCACGTGCACCAGGTAGAACGCGAGCCCGCGCTTGCCCAGTTCGATCACGATGCTGGCCAGCAGGCCGCCGATCAACGCATCGCGCTGGCGCACGGCGGCGTTCGGCACGTAATGGAACAGCGCCGCCAGCCCGGTCATGCCGAGGAGCACGGGTACGACCTGCAGCGCCAGCGCGGCCCAGGGCGCGGAGGCGGCCAGGCCCTTGGAGGCCGGCACCAGGTACGACGTCGCCCACAGGCTCACGCCCAGCAGCGGCAGGCCGATCACCAGCATCACCGCATAGAGGCCCAGGCGCCGGTGCACCGGACGGTTCTTCTTCACCTGCCAGATGCGGTTGAGCGCGTTCTCCACCGTCATCAGCATGGCGAGAGCCGAAACGAGCACGAACAGCGAACCCACCAGCGTGAGGCCGCCCGCGTTGCCGGCGAACTGCGACAGGTGCTTGAGCACCGTGCGCGAGATCTCGTGCGGCAGCAGTCCTTCCAGCAGGTGCGTGCGGATCGCCTCGCCGATCGGGCGGATGGCCGGGAAGCGCGTGAACAGCGCGAAGCTCACGACCAGCAGCGGCACGACCGACAGCAGGGTCGTGAAGGTCAGGCCGCCCGCGACCTGGGGAAGCCGTTCTTCGCGGGCGCGCCTGGCGATGGCGCGGATCTGGCTGAACATCGAGGACCCGGAAGGCCGCCGGGTGGCAGCGGCTTAGAACGGGATGTCGTCGTCCATGTCGTCGAAGCCGGAAGCGGGCTTCGACGCGGCCGGGCGCTGGGCGGCGGGGGCCGGCGCCGGGGCGCGGCTGGGCGCGGCGGCCTGGCGGCGCGGGGCGCTGTCGTAGCCGCCGTCGTCGTCGCCCGAGGGACCGCCCATGCCTTCGCGCTTGCCGAGCATCTTCATCTCGTCGGCGCGGATCTCGGTGGCGTACTTCTCGACGCCGTCCTTGTCGGTGTACTTGCGCGTGCGCAGGCTGCCCTCGACGTAGACCTGGGAGCCCTTGCGCAGGTACTCGCCGGCGATCTCGGCCAGGCGGTCGTTGAAGACCACCCGGTGCCACTCGGTGAGTTCCTTCATCTCGCCGGAGGTCTTGTCCTTCCAGCGCTCGGTGGTGGCGATGGTGACGTTGCACACGCGCCCGCCGCTGGGGAACGTGCGCGTCTCGGGATCGCGTCCCAGGTTGCCGACGATGATGACTTTGTTGACCGATGCCATGGCTTTCCTCTGATTAGGGTCGATTATGTGGCCTGAGCTTCGTCGGCCAATACCTCTTCGGCCGTCTGACGGGCGGTTTGCGGCGCACGCATGGGCCAGGCGACGACCAGCCACAACAGCATCAAGCCGGCACAGGCGCCGAACAGCCCTGGCAAGCCAACGTTCTTGGCCAGCCAGCCGCCGACCGCGCCCCCGGCAAATAAGCCCAGGGATTGCAGCGTGTTGTACACACCGAGCGCGGCGCCGCGCGATTGCGGCGGTGCAATACGGGAGGCCAGGCTGGGTTGCGTGGCTTCCAGCACGTTGAAACCGCAGAAAAACAGGAATAGCAGTGCGGCCAGCGCCGGGATGCCGGGATGCCAGGACGTGGCAAGCAGCCCCAGCTGCACCAGCATCACCAGGCCCACCGCGCCGAGGAACACGGCACGCAGGTAGCCGCGGCGCTCCAGCGGGAACAGCAGGGTGCCCATCACGACGAAGGAGGCGAGCACGGCCGGCAGGTAGACCTGCCAGTGACTGGCCTTGGCCAGGCCCGCCTGCACCAGCAGCGCCGGCACCGCCACCCACATCGCGAGCTGCACCGCGTGCAGCACGAACACGCCGACGTTCAGGCGCAGCAGGCCCGCGTGGGCGAGGACGTCCGCCATCCGCCCGCGGGACACGCCGGATCCGGAGCCGGACTTGTGCGGCGGCGCCGCCGGCGTCCACCACAGGACGACGGCGATGCAGGCCAGCGCCAGCGACCCGGTCACGACGAACAGGCCGTGGAGGCCGATCTTCGCCACCAGCAGCGGCGCGGCGACCAGCGACAGCGCGAACATCAGGCCGATGCTGGCGCCCACCAGGGCCATGGCCTTGGTACGGACCGTGTCGCGGGTGAGGTCGGCCAGCAGCGCCGTCACGGCCGCCGAAACCGCGCCCGCGCCCTGCAGCGCGCGGCCGGCGATCAGCCAGGGGAGCGAGGTCGCGGCGGCCGCCACGAAGCTGCCGGCGGCGAACACGATGAGCCCCAGCACGATCACCCGCTTGCGGCCGAAACGGTCGGACGCCAGCCCGAAGGGGATCTGCAGGATGCCCTGCGTCAGCCCGTAGATCCCCATGGCCAGGCCGACCAGGGCGGGGTCGCTACCGCCCGGATAGCGGGCCGCCTCCAGCGCGAACACCGGCAGCACCAGGAACAGGCCCAGCATGCGGGCGGCGAAGATGGCGGCCAGCGAACCGCTGGCGCGGCGCTCGGCCGGGGTCATGCGGCCGGACGGGTCGGATGGGGAGGCGGTCACGGAGAAAAAGGCTGCGGTCGGCGCGCCGGGCGGACCCGGCAAACCCCGCATTCTCCGGCATCCGGCCCGCCAGGCCGGCGCGGGGGCTCAAGGAGCCTTCGGGGCCTTCGGCTTGAGGATGCCGGCGGCGAACCAGCGGTCCGCGGCCGGTGTCGCGCCAGCGTCGTTGAGGATCAGCAGGACCGGGTTCTCGCACACGGTCGGCGGGGGTGCCAGGGCCGGCGTCAGTGTTCCCTTGATGGTGAAGTCGCCGTCGGCTTCCAGCGGGAAGGGAGCCGAGGTGTGGGCGATGCCACCGCAGAACAGGCGCGCACGCACATTCTCGGTGCCGCCGCGCGTTCCGATGTTGTTCGTGCCGCCCAGCAGCAGGCCCTCGCCCTTGATCTGGACGCTGCCGTCCACGCGGATCAGGGCCTTCAGGTCCTCGATCACCCAGGGCACGCCGCCGGGCTGCACCCCGAAGACCCGGTTGGACGCCGAATCGTCGGGGGTAGCCCCGGCCCGCAGCGGCTGCGAGCCGATGCCGCCGTCGAAGCGGACGAGCACGGGCGGATCGACGGCGAATGCCGGCGCCGCGGCGCCGAAGGCGAGCAGGCAGGCGGCCACCACGCCGCCAAGGGAAGCGGAAAGCGAGCGATACGTTCGCATGGGATCCTCCAGAGGGATGAGGTGCAGGCCGGGAGCGGCTTGCCACGCATGAACGAACCGCCCCGGCGTTTATTCCCGCGGGATACAAATCGTCGGGGCCATTACGGGCGGACGCGAACTTGCCGACTTGGCCGGGGTTCGACCGGGCCGACGCCAGCGGCCTATCATGTCGGGTTTCCCTTGGCGCGCCGGACACCTTGAATCAAGACACCAGAGGCAAGTACCTGCACGAGGCGCTGGGCCAGCGGATCAGCATCCGCGGCGCGCGCACGCACAACCTGAAGAACATCGATCTCGACCTGCCGCGGTACCAGCTGGTCGTGATCACCGGCCTGTCGGGCTCCGGCAAGTCCTCGCTCGCCTTCGACACGCTCTATGCGGAGGGCCAGCGACGGTACGTGGAAAGCCTGTCCGCGTATGCGCGGCAGTTCCTGCAGCTGATGGACAAGCCCGACGTCGACATGATCGAGGGCCTGTCGCCGGCGATTTCGATCGAGCAGAAGGCCACCAGCCACAACCCGCGCTCGACGGTGGGCACCGTCACCGAGATCCACGACTACCTGCGCCTGCTGTTCGCCCGCGCCGGCACGCCCTACTGCCCCACGCACGACATCCCGCTGCAGGCGCAGACCGTGTCGCAGATGGTCGACGCCGTGCTGGCGCTGCCCGAGGACACGCGCCTGATGGTGCTGGCGCCGGTGGCGCGCGAGCGCAAGGGCGAGTTCACCGATCTGTTCGCCGAGATGCAGGGCCAGGGTTACGTGCGCTTCCGCGTCGGCGGCGAGGTGTTCGAGTTCGACAACCTGCCGAAGCTCAAGAAGTCGGAGAAGCACGACATCGACGTGGTGGTCGACCGGTTGAAGGTGCGGCCGGACCCCGGATCAAAGTCCGGGGCAGGCATGCAGCAGCGTCTCGCCGAAAGCTTCGAGGCCGCGCTGCGCCTGGCCGACAGCCGCGCCGTCGCGGTCGAAATGGAAACGGGAAAGGAACACCTGTTCAACGCCAGGTTCGCCTGCCCAATCTGCCACTACTCGATCGCGGAGCTCGAGCCGCGCCTGTTCTCCTTCAACTCGCCGGTGGGCGCCTGCCCCAGCTGCGACGGCATCGGCACCATGGAGTTCTTCGACGCCACCCGCGTCGTCGGCTTCCCGGAGCTGTCGATCGCCGGCGGCGCGATCAAGGGCTGGGACCGGCGCAATCCCTACTACTTCGGGCTGGTCGAAAGCCTGGCGCGCCACTACAAGTTCGACGTGGACGCGCCTTTCGAGGAACTGGCGCCGCACCTGCGCAAGGCGATCCTGCACGGCTCCGGCGAGGAGGAGATCCGCTTCACCTACGCGCTGGAATCGGGCGCGTCCGCCGGGCGCAGGGTGAACAAGAAGCACCCCTGGGAAGGGATCATCCCGAACATGGAGCGCCGCTACCGCGAGACCGATTCGGCCGCGGTGCGCGAGGAACTCGCCCGCTACCGCAGCCTGCAGCCCTGCCCCAGCTGCGACGGCACGCGCCTGCGCACCGAGGCGCGCCACGTGCGGCTGGGCGAAGGCACGCAATCCCGCGCCATCTTCGAGATCGGCCACATGACGCTGCGCGACAGCCAGGCCTGGTTCGAGGACCTCGAGCTGCGCGGAGCGAAGGCGGAGATCGCCGACAAGGTCGTGCGCGAGATCGGCAACCGCCTGCGCTTCCTCAACGACGTGGGCCTCAACTACCTGAGCCTGGACCGCAGCGCCGAGACGCTGTCGGGCGGCGAGGCGCAGCGCATCCGGCTCGCCTCGCAGATCGGCTCCGGCCTCACCGGCGTGATGTACGTGCTGGACGAACCGTCCATCGGCCTGCATCAGCGCGACAACGACCGCCTGATCGGCACGCTGCAGCACCTTCGCGACCTGGGCAACAGCGTGCTGGTGGTGGAACACGACGAGGACATGATCCGCGCCGCCGACTACGTGGTCGACATGGGGCCGGGCGCCGGCCTCCACGGCGGCGAGGTGGTGGCGCAGGGCACGCCCGCGGAAGTGCTGGCGCATCCCGGATCGCTCACCGGCCGCTACATGGTCGGCACGCTGAAGATCCCCGTGCCCGCCAAGCGCAATCGCCTGGGCGAGCAGCTCGATCCGCAGGTGATCCGGATCGCCGGCGCCACCGGCAACAACCTGAAGGACGTCACCGTGGAGATCCCGGTGGGCCTGCTCACCTGCGTCACGGGTGTCTCGGGCTCGGGCAAGTCCACGCTGGTCAACGACACGCTGTATGCGGCCGTCGCCCGCGAGCTCTACCGTGCGCACGAGGAGCCGGCGCCGCACGAGGCGATCGAGGGCATCGAGCACTTCGACAAGGTGATCAACGTCGACCAGTCGCCGATCGGCCGCACGCCGCGCAGCAACCCGGCGACCTACACCGGCCTGTTCACCCCGATCCGCGAGCTGATGGCGGAGACCGCCACCGCCAAGGAGCGCGGCTACGGGCCGGGGCGCTTCTCCTTCAACGTCGCCGGCGGCCGCTGCGAAGCCTGCCAGGGCGACGGCGTGGTGAAGGTGGAGATGCACTTCCTGCCCGACGTCTACGTGCCCTGCGACGTCTGCCGCGGCCAGCGCTACAACCGCGAGACGCTGGAAGTGCAGTGGAAGGGCCGCAACATCGCGCAGCTGCTCGACATGACGGTCGAGGACGCCTACGACTTCCTCAAGCCGGTGCCCGCCATCGCGCGCAAGCTGCACACGCTGATCGAAGTGGGCCTGTCGTACATCAAGCTCGGACAGTCGGCGACCACGCTGTCGGGCGGCGAGGCGCAGCGCGTGAAACTGGCGCTGGAGCTGTCCAAGCGCGACACCGGACGCACGCTCTACATCCTCGACGAACCGACGACCGGCCTGCACTTCGCCGACATCGACCTGCTGCTGAAGGTGCTGCACCAGCTGCGCGACGCGGGCAACACGATCGTGGTGATCGAGCACAACCTGGACGTGATCAAGACGGCCGACTGGGTGATCGACATGGGGCCGGAAGGCGGCGACGGCGGCGGCACGGTGGTGGTCGCCGGCACGCCGGAGGACGTCGCGGCGCACGCCGCGAGCCACACGGGACACTACCTGAAGCGTTTCCTGGCCTGATTCGTACCGGCCGCGTCAGCCCGCGCCTACAGCGCGCCCCCCGGCTCCTGCTTAGCATGGCGGCGGACCAACAGAGAGTTCGGAGCGCTACATGAGCATCATCGGAACCATCATCGTCGGCTTCGTCGTGGGCCTGCTCGCCCGCGCCCTCAAGCCGGGCAACGATCGCATGGGGATCATCCTGACCACGCTGCTGGGGATCGCCGGCGCCTTCCTCGCGAGCTTCGTCGGCCAGGCCATGGGCTGGTACCGCGCCAACGAGCCGGCCGGCTGGATCGCCTCGGTGATCGGCGCGATCGTGCTGCTGGTGATCGTCGCCATGTTCCGCAGGCCCCGCAATCGCATGTATTGAGTAGGCGGACGCGGCTTCCTCCTTTTGGACGAAGCCATCCACGCCCGGCGTGCTATCCATGGTGCATGAACCACGGAGGAGACCGCCATGGACAGCATCCTGCACATCGACGCATTCCAGCTTCGCTACCTGTCGCTGTTCGACAGCGGCCGCGGATTTTCCTTTCCCTGCGATGCGCAGGGGCACGTCGACCTGGACCACCTGAGCGAGCGCAGCCGGAACAACTACCTGTATGCGCGGGCGCTGGTGGGACGCGAATTCAGGATGCCGGCGGTGTTGCCGGTGCACTGAGCGCGATCAGGCCTTCGCGGCCTCCAGCAGGTCGCGCGTGCGCAGGGCCTCCCTGCGCGCCGCTTCCGCGAAATCGGCACCGCCCGACGCATACAGGATCGCCCGCGAGGAGTTGACCACGATCGGCGCGTCCGGCCGCCAGCCGGCCCGCACCGTCGCCACCGCATCGCCCCCCTGCGCGCCGACCCCGGGGATCAGCAGGGGCAGCGTCGGCGCGATCGCCCGCACCTTCTCGATCTCCGCCGGATAGGTCGCGCCGACCACCAGCCCCAGCTGCCCGTTCAGGTTCCACGGCCCCTGGGCCAGCCCCGCGATGTGCTCGTAGAGCAGCGGCTCGCCCGGCAGCCCCGCGAGGCGCTGGTTCTGCAGGTCGTCGCCGCCCGGGTTGGAGGTGCGGCACAGGAGGAAGGCGCCCTTGCCCGGGTGCTTCAGGTAAGGCTGCACCGAGTCGAAACCCATGAAAGGCGACAGCGTCACCGCATCGGCGCCATAGCGTTCGAAGGCCTCGCGCGCATACTGCTCCGCCGTGGAACCGATGTCGCCGCGCTTGGCATCGAGGATCACCGGCACCTGCGGGAAGCTGGCGCGCAGGTGGCGCATCAGCTTCTCCAGCTGGTCCTCCGCGCGGTGCGCGGCGAAATAGGCGATCTGCGGCTTGAAGGCGATCGCCAGGTCGCCGGTGGTGTCGGCGATGCGGGCGCAGAAATCGAAGATGCGGCCCGCGTCGTTCGCCAGGCCCGCCGGGAAGCGGGTCGGCTCCGGGTCGAAGCCCACGCACAGCATCGAACCATTGCGCGCCTGCGCGGCCTGCAGCATCTCTACGAAAGTCATGTGGAGATTCTAGGTCCGCCCCCGGCCTGGACCCGCCCCCCTATCATGGCGGCCGAGCAGCCGATGACGAACCCGCCCGCCTCCGCAGCCCTCCCGACCGACGAGACCGAACGCCGGCGGCTGGCGCGCCTGCGCATGCTGGCGGTGCTGGACACCGAGCCCGAGCCGGTGTTCGACGCCCTGGTGCGCATCGCCGCGGCGATCTGCGGCACGCCGATCGCGCTGATGTCGCTGGTCGACGAGGAGCGCCAGTGGTTCAAGGCCAACCGCGGACTGGAGGGCGTCACCGAGACCCGGCGCGACCTCGCCTTCTGCGACCACGCCATCCGCGACGACGCCGTGATGGAAGTGCCCGACGCCACCCGCGACGCGCGCTTCCGGGCCAACCCGCTGGTCACGGGCGAGCCGGGGATCCGCTTCTATGCGGGCGCGCCGATCTCCATGCCCTCGGGCGAGCGCATCGGCACCCTCTGCGTGATCGACCGCCAGCCCGGCTCGCTGACGCCGCAGCAGCAGGCGGCGCTGCGCGACCTCGCGGCGGTGGCGCAATGGGCGCTGCTGCAGCGCGAGCGCCTGCACGACCTGACGGTGGTGGGCGACGAGTCGCGCTTCCAGGCGATCTCCTTCGCTTCGCCGCTGGGCATCTTCCAGGCGGATGCGAACGGCGCGCTGTTCCACCTGAACGGCCGCGGCCAGGAGATCCTGGGCTTCAGCCAGGAGCGCGCGCTCGGCCTCGGCTGGCAGGACGCCGTCGTCCCCGCCGAGCGCGGGCAGGTCGCGTTCTCCTGGGACGAGACCGTGGCCGGCCGCGCCGACTTCGACCGCGAATTCGACATCGCGCGGCCGGACGGCAGCCGCGGCGCCGTCCACGTGCAGGCGCGTCCCGGCCGCTGGGGCGAACCCCCGCGTTCCGGCTTCATCGGCGTGATCGCCGACATCAGCGAACGCCGCGCCGCCGAGGAGCAGGCGGCGCGCACCGCGGCCATCGTGCGCGGCACGGTGGAAGCGACGACCGATGCCCTGCTGGTCGTCGGGCCCGACGGCGACATCCTGCTGACGAACCAGCGCTTCATGGACCTGTGGCGCATCCCGCCGGAGCTGGTCAAGCGCAGCAACCAGCACCTGATCCGGCACGTGCTCTCGCAGGTGAAGGACCCCGCCGCCTTCACCGGGCGGATCCGGGAACTGCTCGCCTCGTCCAGCCGGGAAAGCTTCGACATGCTGGACTTCCACGACGGCCGGGTGTTCGAGCGCTATTCGCGCCCGCTGCTGCTGGGCGACGCGCGCCCGGGCCGCGTCTGGAGCTTCCGCGACGTGACGCAGCGCCGCGCGGCGGAGGCCGAGGTGCGCCAGGCGCAGGCGGCCGCCGAGGCGGCGAGCGTGGCCAAGAGCGCCTTCCTCGACAACGTCAGCCACGAGATCCGCACGCCGCTCAATGGCGTGCTGGGACTCACGCGGCTGCTGCTGGCGGAGGAACTCACGCCGCAGCAGCGCCGCTACGTGGAACTCGCCGACGCCAGCGCGGGATCGCTGCTCGAACTGATCAACGACCTGCTGGACCTGGGCAAGATCGAATCCGGCCGGATGGAACTCGAGAACACGCCCTTCCGGCTCGACGAATTGCTGCAGCAGCTCGCCGAGCTGTACCGGCTGCGCGCCGGGGAAAAGGGCCTGCGCTTCATGCTGGACGTCGACGCTCGCGTGCCGCGGGCGGTGACCGGCGACGCCGGGCGCCTGCGGCAGGTGCTCAACAACCTGCTGACCAACGCGCTGAAGTTCACCACGCAGGGCGAGTTCGGCCTGGTCGTCGGGCGCGCCGCGCCGGGCCGCGGCGAGCACACGCTGATGTTCTCCGTGTGGGACACCGGCATCGGCATCCCGCACGAAGTGCAGCAGCGCCTGTTCCAGCGCTTCACGCAGGCCGACAGTTCCACCGCGCGCCGCTTCGGCGGCACCGGGCTGGGCCTGGCAATCGTGAAGCAGCTGTGCGAGATGATGGGCGGCAGCGTGCTGCTGCAAAGCGAACCGGGCCGCGGCGCCTCCTTCCGCTGCGAGATCCCGCTGCGGCCGGCCGCCGCGGCGCAGGTCGCCGGCGGCGCCCCGAAGCCGGCGCCGGCGACGGCCCGCCATGACACGCGGGTGCTCGTCGCCGAGGACAACGAAACCAACCAGGTCGTGATCCGCGGGCTGCTGGCGCAGGCCGGTTACCACGAGGTGACGGTGGTGGGCGACGGGCAGGAAGCGGTCGAGGCCGCCGAAGCCGAAGACTACGACCTGGTCCTGATGGATTGCCGGATGCCGCGCGTGGATGGCTACGAGGCTTCGCGCCGCCTGCGCGCGCAGGGCTTCACGCAGCCGATCGTGGCCCTGACCGCCAATGCCGCCGCCGGCGAACGCGAGCGCTGCCTGGCCTGGGGCATGAACGACTACCTGCCCAAGCCGGTGGACCCCGCGCGCCTGGCCCAGGTGCTGGCCGAGTGGACCGGCAATGCGGCCTCCACGACCGCCTCTCCGGCCAGCGCGGCGGCCGCGCCAACTCAGGACACGCTCTTCGACCGCGAGCTGGCCCTGCAGCGGCTGGGGGGCGACCCGGAGCTGTTCACGGTGGCCCTGGAATCCTTTCGCCAGCATGCGCCGCGGGTGCTCGCCTCGGCCACCGAAGCGCTCTCTCAAGCCCGGCAGGCCGACTTGCACCGGCACCTGCACTCGCTGGCCGGCTCCGCGGCCATGATCGGCGCCGATCCCGTTCAGGCGGTCGCGCGCGAACTGGAAACATCCGCGAGTGAAGGTGACCTCGTCGCCGTCGAGCGGGAACTTCCGCGCTTGTGCGGGCTGTTTGCCCGCTTCCTCGAAGAGAGTGCGGACTGGTGAACCCCAAAGAACTACACCACGACCGCCGGCATGTAGGACTGCGCCGCGTTCACCAAATTCAGCATCCGCGGGCGCAGGGATTGCTTTCGATAATCGTCAAGGCATGAACCCACTGGCGGCCGAACGTCCCGAGAACACCCTCGAGCAGCGCATGCAGCTGCTGATCGAGGCCGTGAGCGACTACGGCATCTTCCTGCTCGACCCGGACGGGCGCATCGTCTCCTGGAACACCGGCGCGCAGAAGCTCAAGGGCTGGACGCGCGAGGAGATCCTCGGGCAGCACTTCTCCATCTTCTATCCGAAGGCGTCAGTCGACTCCGGCTGGCCGCAGGAGGAGCTGCGCCTGGCCAAGCTGCGCGGCCGCTTCGAGGACGAAGGCTGGCGCGTGCGCAAGGACGGCACGCGCTTCTGGGCCAACGTCATCCTCACGGCGCTCTATGGGCCGATGGGCGAGCTCACCGGCTTCGCCAAGATCACGCGCGACCTCACCGAACGCCGCCACCACGAGGAGGAGCTGCGCGTCAGCGAGGAGCGCTTCCGCCTGCTGGTGGACAGCGTGCGCGACTATGCGATCTTCTTGCTGAGCCCGGAGGGCGTCGTCGAGAGCTGGAACGCCGGCGCGCAGGCGATCAACGGCTACCAGGCGCAGGAGATCATCGGCCGGCACTTCCGCTCGTTCTACACGCCCGAGGACGCCGCGGCACTCAAGCCCGAGCGCGAGTTGCAGGACGCGCGCGAACACGGCCGGGTGGAGGAAGAAGGCTGGCGGGTGCGCAAGGACGGCGCCATGTACTGGGCCAACGTCGTGGTCACCGCGGTCTACGGGCCCGACGGCGAACTGCGCGGCTACGCCAAGATCGTGCGCGACACGAGCGAGCGGCGGCGGCTGGAGGAACTGGAGCAGTCCAGCCGGCGCATGAACGAGTTCCTCGCGATGCTCGCCCACGAATTGCGCAATCCGCTGGCGCCGATCCGCAACGCGGTGACCATCATGCAGCTGGAGTCGCTCACGAGCCCGGTGCTGCGCAACTGCCGCGACGTGATCGACCGGCAGCTGACGCACATCACGCGGCTGGTCGACGACCTGCTCGACGTGGGCCGGCTCAGCACCGGCAAGATCACGCTGCGCAAGGAACTGCTGCGGGTGAGCGACATCGTGGCGCGCAGCGTCGAGATCGCCCGGCCGGTGATGGCCGCGCGGCGCCATTCCTTCGAGACGGAGCAGCCTGCCGAGGCGCTGTACGTGAACGGCGACTCCACGCGCCTGTCGCAGGTGCTGCAGAACGTGCTGGTGAACGCGGCGAAGTACACGCCCGACGGCGGCCGCATCCGCCTGCGGGTGGAGGCCAGCGGCAACCTGGTGAACCTGTGCGTCATCGACAACGGCCGCGGCATCGCGCCGGAGAACCTGCAGACGATCTTCCAGCTGTTCATGCAGGCCGACGGCGGCACCTCCGCCGCCGCCGAGAGCGGCCTGGGCATCGGGCTCACGCTGGCCCGCTCGCTCACCGAGATGCACGGCGGCTCCATCGAGGCGGCGAGTCCCGGCCTCGGGCAAGGCAGCACGTTCACCGTGCGCCTGCCGCTGGCCAGCCAGGTCGCGGCGGAAGAGGACGAAAAGGGCGTCCAGGATCCCGCCAGCGGCCTGCGCGTGCTGGTGATCGACGACAACCGCGATTCGGCCGACAGCGCCACCGACGTGCTGCGGCTGCTGGGCAACCAGGTCGAGTGCGCCTACGACGGCGAGACGGGCATCCGGCTCGCCGAGCGATTCCGCCCGCAGATGATCCTGCTGGACCTCGCCATGCCCGGCATGGACGGCTACGAGGCGCGCAAGCGCCTGCGCGCCCTGCCCGGAGGCGACTCCTTGCTGCTGGTGGCGATGACCGGCTTCGGCAACGAGGAGGACAAGCGCCGCACCCGCGAGGCGGGCTTCGACGGCCACCTCACCAAGCCGGTGGAGCTCGATGCGCTGGTGTCGCTGCTGAACGACGCGCGCACGCGCGGCAACTAGGAGTCCGCGCGCGGCGCGTCACGGCGCAGCGAACAACAGCGACTTGATGACGATGGGCACGACCCCCGGCGGGTCGAGCAGCTCGCCGACGTCGACGAAGTCGAGCGGGCGCAGCTGGATGCCGTCGACGGAAACCAGGTCGCCCCGCAGTCCCGCTTCCTCGCGCAGGATGCGCCCGAGCGAGGCGCCCACGTCGCCGTCGATCATCAGGAACAGCGGCTGCTCGCGCACGCCACCGGGCGCGGCGAATTGCCGGATGCCGCGGGCCATGGCCAGCAGCCGTGCGTGCTCGGGCTCGCCGTCCCAGGTGAACGACAGCGCCAGCACCGCGGACGGGGCGAGATCCTGCAAGCGGGCGGCGGCGGCGAACGCCTCCGCGATCTCCTGCGGCGATGCGCGCCCGGCGAGTCCGGGGGGCAGATGCAGCACGGGGATGTTGCGCACCGGCAGCACGCCGGGGTCGGGAAGGTGGATGGTCTTGCCGCTCACCTGCACCGTGAACTGCGAGGCGCCGATGACCGTCGCGCGGATGCGCTCCAGCGGCTCGACGACCTTCAGCCGCACGCGCTGGCGCAATTGCCGCACCACGGCGGCGGCCAGGGGAGCGGCGATGTCGCCGAAGTCGCCGGTTTCGCGGCCGAAGATGTATTCCGAGACGCCCCCCGAGAAGGTCACGTACGCGGGCGCGACCGTGCGCGGCAAGGGATCGGTGAGTTCGAGCGAGCGGCCCAGGTCGTCAAGGCCGGTGGCGGCGATCTGGTCGACGATCAGGGCCGCCAGCCGTTCGCAGACGGCCTCGCGAGCGGCGGCGTCGGCAAAGGTGCGAGGCACGGGATCCAGTCCGAGATCTTTCGCCACCCGTCTTGCGCTGTCGTCGATGCGCGACCACGCACCGGCGGCGTCGCGCGCCAGCAGGCGGCCGCCCACCGCGAAGGCGGCGACGCCGACCACTTCGCCGCGATCGATCAGCGCCAGCTTGGTGGTGCCGCCGCCGATGTCGACGTGCAAGCCGCACTCCTTGCGGCGGGCGGAGATCGCCGTGGCGCCGGAGCCGTGCGCGGCGAGCAGGCATTCCATCTGGTGGCCCGCGGTGGCGCAGACGAACTTGCCGGACTCGCCGGCGAAGAGCTCGTCGATCGCGCGGGCGTTCCTGCGCTTGATCGCCTCGCCGGTGAGGATCACCGCGCCGCTGTCGATGTCGCGGCGGTGCAGGCCCGCTGCGTGGTACGCGTCGTGGATGAAGTGGTCGAGCGCGTGGGCGTCGATCGTGCCGTCGGACAGGAAGGGCGTGAGGCAGATGGGCGATCGCCACAGCACCTCGCGGCCCACGACGACGAAGCGGCTGGAGAAGCCCTCGGACTGGCGCTGCAGCGTGATGCGCGCGAACAGCAGGTGCGAGGTGGAACTGCCGATGTCGATGCCCACGGTGCGCAGCTGCAGCGTCTCCTGCTCCCAGATCAGCTGGCCGATCGCGGCGGCGTCCTCGTCGTGCTCCTCGTGTTCGTGGTCGATGTCCAGCTCGTGCGCCATGCCCTGCCCTTTTCGCCCTACACCGCCGGCCCGATCGAGCGCGGCGTGCGGATCACGCCGGTCAGTGTCGCAGGATCCAGCGCGAGGATCGCCTTCTCGTCGATGAGTTCGCCCATCTCGGACGGCACGCCCGTCCGGCGCAGCGCGTCCAGCCACTTGCGGTGCACGCGCGGGTCCTGGTCCTCGTACTCGATCTGGCGGCCGCCCTGCGAGATCGAGATCGAGCCCGCGCCCTCGGAGCTCTTGCGGCGCAGCGAGATGAAGGGATAGCGCCGGCTGCCGAGGCTGCAGGCGAGGTAGCGCGCCGGCTGCGGCCCGGTGTTGAAGTGCTGGTGGAACATCCAGAAGGGCGGCGTGTACATGAAGCCGTGCTCCCAGGGGAACTCGCGGAACCCGGAATCCCCCTCGTACCAGAGCAGGGAATAGCCGGTGCCGTCCACCGCGTGCACGTGGGTTCCCGCGGCATGGCGATGGGCCTTCTTGTAGCGGCCCTTCGGGATCTGCGACACGTGCGAGTGCATCGTCCCGTCGGCGAGGATGAAGCTGATGTTCTTGGATCCCTTGCCGCGCTCCTCGAAGTCGTACAGCTTGAAGCTGGACAGGTCGGGGACGAAGTTGGTCTCCCACAGGTTGCGCTTGATGTCGTTCTTCGCCACCCAGGTGCTGTGCTCGCCTTCGCCCTCGAAGTGGCGCTGGCCGCCGGTGCGCTCGGGGAAGGTGCAGGGATTGTCGAAAACGAAATCGAGGTTGTGGTACAGGTTGATCGTGATCGGCGCGTCGTTGGTGCAGGAGATCCGCACGGCCTGCGAGCCGCTCGCGTTGAACACCTGGTACTGGCAGTTGAGGGGAATGGCGAACAGCGCCTTGGGTCCCCATTCGAAGGTGCGGGTCTCGCCGCCGGGCAGCCAGATCTTCGTGGATCCGTGGCCGGCCAGCACGTAGCAGAACATCTCGTAGAGATGCTTGACGGGGCGCGTCTTGCGGCCGGGGGCGACCTCCAGCACGTAGTTGGCCATGAAGTCGCCGGCGCCGTGGGTGTGCGCGAAGCAGCCGCGCGCGTCGTACCGGTCCCAGGGGCCGGTCTCCAGCTGCAGCAGGTTGTGGCCGAAATCGAGGTGGATCGGGATGCCTTCGCCCTCGGACCAGTCGCGGTAGGGATCGACGAGGACGCGGGCTTCCTGGTCGGCGGGGCTGGGCTGCTCGGAGGGGGTTCGATCGGTGGCGCTGGTCATCCGGTTCCGGGTCGGGTTGAAGAAAGGGAGCGAAACGGCGCGTGACCCGCCTCGCGTGGCGCAAGGGCAACGGCCGCGGTTCCCGTATACGGACCATCGGTCCGCATGAAGACGCGCCACTCCGCTCCGCCCTGAAATGTAGCGGCGTCCGGTCCGGACCGCAATGCCGCCGTCGGTCCGCATGAAAGAACGAGGGTCTTCTATGATTGACAGGCGTGCGGCACGGCCCCCATAGTGCCCCGCGGAGCCGCCCCTTCCGGGCCGGCCGCATTACCGCGAGAAGTCGATTGTCCGCACGCGCACGCCATCCATTTCCTCCTTCCGCCGCCCGACGCGGCTTCCTGCGGCAAGCCGCCGGCGCCACGCTGGGCGCGGTCGCCGCGCCGGTGCTGGCCGGTTCCGCGGCCGACTGGCCGCAGAAGCCGGTGAAGCTGGTCGTGCCGTATGCGGCCGGCGGCAGCGCCGACACGCTGGGGCGGGCGATCGCCAAGCACCTGTCCGATGCGCTGAAGCAGCCGGTGGTGGTGGAGAACAAGGCCGGGGCCGGCGGCATCATCGGCTCGCAGCAGGTGGCCTCCTCCGCGCCCGACGGCTACACGCTGGTCGTGTCCGGCATCGGCTCGCACGTCATCGCGCCGGCGGCGGGCCCGACCTTCAATCCGCTGAAGGACTTCACGCACATCGCGCTGCTCGGCGGCCCGCCGATCGCGCTGGTGGTGAACGGCACGCGGCCCTGGCGCAACTTCGAGGAGTTCGTGACCCAGGCGCGCGCGCCGGGTGAGGGCATCAGCTGGGCGTCGCCGGGCCGCGGAACGCACGGCCACCTCACCGGCGAGCTCCTGCGCTCGGCCCTCAAGCTGAACATGGTGCACGTCGCCTACAAGGGCGCCGGGCCGGCCGTCGCCGACCTGCTGGCCAACCAGGTGCCGGCGGCCTGCATGACGCTCAGTTCGGCCAACGCGCACTTCGCCTCCGGCAAGCTGCGCCTGCTGGCGCTGACCTCGCCCTCGCGCCTGCCCGAATACCCGGACGCGCCGACGTTCGCGGAACTGGGCTATCCGAACCTGACGGGCACCACCTGGTTCTCGCTGTCCGGGCCCGCGGGGATGCCGGCCGACATCGTGGAGCGCCTCAACGCGGAAGTGCGGCGCGGACTGAAGTCGGCGGCGATCCGCGCGCAGCTGCAGCAGGAAAGCATGGTCGCCGCGGACCTCGATCCGGCCGCGTTCCGGCGGTTCGTCGAAACGGAGATCGAGCGCTGGAGCCCGCCCGCGAAGGCGGTGCTCGCCGAGAAGAAGTAGGGGCTGACGCGCCGCGGCTGCGTCAGAGCTCGATGGAGACGAAACCCTCGTCGTCGACGACGGTGCGATAGGTGCGCAGCGGCACCATGCACGGCGGCGCGACGACCTCGCCGGTGCGGATGTTGAAGGCGCCGTTGTGGAAGTCGCATTCCACCACCTCGCCCGTGATGCAGCCCTCGGACAGCGAGCCCGGACCGTGGGTGCACATGTCGTCGGTGACGTGGAACTCGCCCTCGAGGTTGAACACGGCGAGCGTGAGGCCCTCCTTCTCGATGCGGATCGCCGTGCCAGGTTCGACCTCGGCGCGACTGCAGAGCGCAAGGTGGCGGCAGGTGGTCTGCGTCATGCCCAGGAATCTCCAATTGACGTTGATGGGACGCAATGATATCGTCGTTTTCCACAAAGGAACAGCGTTCCTTTATATGGAACTCGGACAACTACACCAACAGCCCGCGCCTCAGGAGCCCACACTCAAATGCTGAAGAAGGAACAGAACGACCTGCTCACCCAGACCGGCCCGGGGACGCCGATGGGCGAGCTTTTCCGCCGCTACTGGCTGCCGG
Source organism: Ramlibacter sp. (assembly GCF_036383835.1). Classification (GTDB taxonomy): domain Bacteria; phylum Pseudomonadota; class Gammaproteobacteria; order Burkholderiales; family Burkholderiaceae_C; genus Ramlibacter. Next base: position 41,347 of record NZ_DASVNN010000067.1, on the reverse strand, counting down.
CCCTGCTGTCGACGGAGCTGCCGCAGCCGGACTGCCCGCCGGTGCGGCTGAAACTGCTGTCGGAGCCGATGGTCGCCTTCCGCGATTCGGCCGGCCGCCTCGGCGTGATCGACGAGTTCTGTGCGCATCGCGGCGTTTCGCTGTGGTTCGGTCGCAACGAGGAAGGCGGCATCCGCTGCCCGTACCACGGCTGGAAGTACGACGTGAACGGCCAGTGCATCGACGTGCCGTCGGAGCCGGCGGAAAGCGGCTACTGCAACCGCATCAAGCTCAAGTCGTACAAGCTGGTGGAGCGCGGCGGCGTGATCTGGATCTACATGGGCCCGCCCGCCGAGGAGCCGCCGCTGCCCGAGTGGGAGTTCGCGACGGTGCCCGCGCCCCAGAGCTTCACCTCCAAGCGCCTGCAGGAATGCAACTGGCTGCAGGCCATGGAAGGCGGCATCGACTCCAGCCACGTGTCCTTCCTGCACAGCGGCGCGCTGAACCACGACCCGCTGTTCAAGGGCGCCAAGGGCAACCAGTACAACCTGAGCGACCTCAAGCCGGTGTTCGAGGTCGTTCCCTCCGAAGGCGGCCTCAACATCGGCGTGCGCCGCAACGCGGAAGAAGGCAGCTACTACTGGCGCATCACGCCCTGGGTCATGCCCTGCTTCACGATGGTGCCCCCGCGCGGCGACCACCCGGTGCACGGCCACTTCTGGGTGCCGATCGACGACGAGAACAACTGGGCCTGGAGCTTCGACTACCACCCCACGCGCGACCTCACGAAGTCGGAAGTGCAGGCGATGGAAGACGGCAAGGGCATCCACGTGCGCTACGTGCCGGGCACCTTCCGGCCGCTGCAGAACAAGGACAACGATTACCTGATGGACCGCGCCGCGCAGAAGGCGGGCGTCCACTACAGCGGCATCGAAGGCATCGCGATGCAGGACGCATCGCTGCAGGAAAGCATGGGCGCCATCCAGGACCGCACGCGCGAGAACCTGGTGAGCACCGACAACGGGATCATCATGGCGCGCCAGCGCCTGATGAAGGCGGCGAAGGCGCTGGCCGACAAGGGCCAGCTGCCGATCGGCCGCGAGCCGGACACGCAGCGCATCCGCTCGGTCGCCATCGTGCTGCCGAAGGAGCTGCCCTTCGCCGACGCGGCGAAGGAGGCGATGCGCGCCGAGCCCGGCAAGAAGCACGTCAGCGTCTGACGCCGGCCGCCGCAGCGATGGGATGCCGTGATCGGTTCGTTCAGCAAGGCCAGGGCACAGCCGCAAGCGCTGGAGCACATCCGCGCCTGGACGCGCGAGCGCTTCGGCCTGTCGCCGCGCGAGGCCGTGCTGGCGACCGAGGTGGCGTGCACCGTCCCGGGCTGTCCTCCCATCGAAACGGTGGTGGCGTTCTGGACGCTCGACGGCCAGCGGCACCACTTCAAGATCTTCAAGCCGGCCGCCGACATCGCGCCGGACGACCTGCCCTACGCGTGGATGAAGCGCGCGCTGGCCGTGCCTGAAGGCTACGGCTGCGACTGCTGCTGATCCCGTTCCTACTCCGCACGACACCATGGCCCGACGCAAGCTCAAGACCGTCACCCGCACGCAGGGGAACAACCAGGCGCTCAAGGACGGCAGCGTCCAGCCCGCCTCTTTCGAGTTCGACTTCGAGGACGTGCCGGTGCTGGTCGACGGCTTCCGCCGCATGGTGCGGGGCAACGAGTTCGACGTCTGCGAGATGGCGCTCACGACCTATCTGTGCGCGAAGGCGCATGGCAAGCGTTTCACCGCGCTGCCGATCTTCCTGGTGCGCGGCTTCCACCACGGCGCGATCCTGGTGAACCGGAACGCAGGCATTCGCCAACCCAAGGACATCGAGGGCCGCCGGCTGGGCGTCAACCGCGGCTACACCGTGACCACCGGCGTGTGGGCCCGTGGCGTGCTGCAGTCCGAGCACGACGTCGCCCTGGACCAGGTGACCTGGGTGCTCTCCGGCGACGAACACGTCGCGGAATACCGCCCGCCGGCCAACGTGGTGCCGCTGGAGAAGGGCCGCAAGATGGACGAGGTGGTCGCCGCCGGCGAGCTCGATGGCGTGATCAACCTGCAGATCGAGCATCCGGACGTCGTGCCGCTGATCCCCGACGCGGAAGAAGCCGGCTATCGCGCGCTGCGCGAGCGCGGCCACTACCCCGCCAACCACCTCGTCGTGGTGCGCGACGAACTGCTCGCCGGGGAACCGGGGCTCGCCGCGGAGGTGTTCGAGGCCTTCGCCGAATCCAAGCGGCGCTATGTGCGCCAGCTGCAGGCCGGCGCGATCGAGAAGCCGACCGCGGTGGACCGCATGCACCGCCGCGTCATCGAGATCACCGGCAGCGATCCCCTGCCCTACGGCATCGCGCCGAACCGCCCGATGCTCGAAGAGCTGATGGCGCATGCCGCGGCGCAGAAGATCATCGACCGCCCCATGCGCATCGAAGACCTGTTCGCGCCGGCCACGCACCGGCTGCAGGCCTGAGCGAAAGAAAAAGAGGAGACGACATGGACAGCAGCAGTGCAATGACGCTGCCCGCCCTGCACCGCATGAAGCGCGAGGGCCGCAAGATCGTGGGCGTGGTCGCCTGGGACTTCCAGATGGCGCAGATCGCCGACCGCGCCGGCGTCGACATCGTGTCCGTCGGCGACACGGTCGGCGTGAACGTCTGGGGGCACGCCAACCCGCTCGAAGTCACGATGGAAGAGATGCTGATCGTGACCAGGGCCGTGCGCCGCGGCGTCAAGCGCGCCCTGGTCAGCGTCGACTTTCCCTACGGTCCGCTGCAACAGGGCGCCGACGCGGCGCTCGCCGCCGCGATCCGCTTCGTCAAGGAAACCGGCGTCGACATGGTCAAGCTCGATGGCGCCGCGGAGTATCCCGAAGCCGTCGCGGCGATCGCGCGCGCGGGCATCCCGGTGTTCGCGCAGTTCGGCATCACGCCGCACACGGCCCTCAAGCACGGCGTCGACTACAAGAGCACGCTGCAGCCGGGCGTGCAGCTGCCGCCTTCGCTCACCGAGCAGCTGGTGGCGGAAGCCCAGCGCCTCGAAGCCGCCGGTGCCAGCCTGCTCGATTTCACGCACAGCGGCCCGGTCGCGGGACCCGCGGTGACGCAGGCCGTGCAGATCCCCGTGATCGGCGGACTGGGCGGCGGACCGTGGCTCGATGGCCGCATGCGGATGGCGAACGCCGCCATCGGCTACGCGGCGTCCACCATCGACAACCCGCCGGACACCTATGCGCTCGTCGCCCGCACGGCGCTCGATGCGCTTTCCTCGTATGCCGAGGACGTGCGCGCGGCCCGCCAGATCAAGGGCGGCATTCCGGTGAAAGGGCGCTGACATGTCCGTGGTCATGATCGATGGGATCGAAACCCGCTACGAAGTGCGCGGCCGCGGCGAGCCGCTGCTGATGTTCTCGCCGGGCGGTTTCGATGCCACGCTGGAGAAGTGGTCGTCGCTGGGGGTGTATGCGAAAACGGGGATGCTGGAACCGCTCGCGGAGCGGTTCCAGTGCATCCTCTTCGACCGCCGGGAAACCGGCGCCAGCGGCGGACGCGTCGAGCGCATCACCTGGCAACACTACGTCGCGCAGGGCAAGGGCCTGCTGGTGCATCTGGGCCACGCACGCGCCCACCTGATGGGCGGCTGCATGGGCTGCTCGCCCGTGGCCGCCTTCGCGGCGGCGCATCCGGAGATGGTGCGCAGCATGGTCCTGTACTGGCCGGTCGGCGGCGCGAAGTACCGCATCGGCGGCCACCAGCGTTTCATGCAGCACCTCGCCTTCGTGCAGCAGGAGGGCCTGGCCGCCGTGGTGACGCTGGCCCGCTCCGGCAGCAAGAGCTTCGGCGAGGACCCGCGCGGCGGACCCTGGGTGAGCGTGCTGCGGCGGGACTTCGCCTTCGCGGCCGCCTTCGAGAAGCAGGACGTCGAACGCTACAAGCTGGCGGTGCTCGCCACCCTGCGCGCGCTGCTCGATCGCGACACGGCGCCGGGCGCGGAGCCCGAGGAGCTGATGCGGCTGGACATCCCCACGCTCGTCGTGCCGGGCCAGGACGCATCGCATGCCACGTCGGCCGCGCGCTACTTCCAGGAGTGCCTGCCCCGCTCCGACTACTGGGACATCGCCCCCGCGGAGCAGACCGCGGCCAACGTGCCCGCGCGATTGCTCGAATTCCTCGCCGCCGCCGCATGATCATCGACATCCACTGCCACTACACGACCGAGCCGGCGGCGCTGCACACCTTCCGCGACAAGCAGCTGGCCGGCCTGGCCGATGCCGCGCGCCGTCCGGCCGCGAAGACGCTGGCCGACCTGAACATCGGCGACGAGACGATCGTCCAGAGCCTGCAGCCGCAGCTGAAGCTGCAGAAGGAGCGCGGCAGCGACCTCACCATCTTCAGCCCGCGCGCTGCCGGCATGGCGCACCACGTGGGCAACGCGCAGGTGAGCCGCCAGTGGACGACGATCAGCAACGACCTGATCCACCGCATCACGCAGCTGCTGCCGGACAACTTCGCCGGCGTCGGGCAATTGCCGCAGTTCCCGGGCGTCGCGCCCGCGGAATGCATCGATGAACTGCAGCGGCTGGCCGACCTCGGCTTCGTCGGCGTCAACCTCAACCCCGATCCCTCCGGCGGCTGGTGGAGCGGCCCGCCGCTGACCGACCGCCACTGGTATCCGCTGTACGAGAAGCTCGTCGCGCTGCGCATGCCGGCGATGATCCACGTCTCGTCCTGCTGCAACCCGAACTTCCACCACACGGGTGCGCACTACATCAACGCCGACACCACGGCGTTCATGCAGCTGATCCAGGGCGACCTGTTCCGCGACTTCCCGGAGCTGAAGTTCGTGATCCCGCACGGCGGCGGCGCGGTGCCCTTCCACTGGGGACGCTACCGCGGGCTGTGCCTGTCGATCCAGAAGAAGCCGCTGGCCGAGCACCTGCTGAAGAACGTGTTCTTCGACACCTGCGTGTACCACCAGCCGGGCCTGCGCCTCATGACGGAGGTGGTGCCGGTCTCCAACATCCTGTTCGCCTCCGAAATGCTCGGCGCGGTGCCGGGCATCGACCCCGACAACGGCTTCCATTTCGACGACACCAAGCGCTACATCGACGCGCTGTCCGGCCTGGAAGCCAGCGACCGCCACGCCCTGTTCGAGGGCAACGCCCGCCGCGTGTATCCCCGTCTCGACGAACTGCTCAAGCGGCGCGGCCGCTGAAAGGAACCCACCATGACCGATCCCCTCGCCGACATCCGCCGCGACTTCGAGCGCGTCGCCCCCGAGGTCGTCGCCGGCGCCGCGACCTTCGCCTCTTCCATCCTGGCCGACGTCGCCGGCCGCCGCGGCGCCCTGGACGGCCGCATCGGCGCGCTCGCGCCGACCATGCGCGCCTGCGGCCCCGCCTTCACGGTGGAAGTGCGTCCCGGCGACAACCTGATGATCCACGCGGCGATGGCGATGGCGCGACCCGGCGACGTGCTGGTGATCGACGGCAAGGCGGACCGCAGCGCGGCGCTGATGGGCGCGATCATGCTCACGGCCTGCAAGCGCCTCGGCTTCGCCGGCGTGGTGCTCGACGCCAGCCATCGCGACACCGAGGAACTGCTGGAGCTGGGCTTCCCCGTGTGGAGCGTCGGCGCCAATCCCAACGGCCCCACCAAGAACGTGCCGGGCCGCATCAACCACCCCGTGTCCTGCGGCGGCGTGACCATCCACCCCGGCGACCTGGTCGTGGCCGACGCCGACGGCGTCGTGGTCGTCGAGCGCGAGAAGGCGAAGTCGCTGCTGCCGCTGGCCGACAAGAAGGTGGCCGACGAGCGCAAGCGCATCGCCGACATCACCGGCGGCGGCGCGATCCGCCCGGGCTGGCTGGAGGGCGCCCTGCGCATCGCCGGCGTGCTGAAGGAAGGCGAGCGCCTGTAACGGCGCCCCGAGACCACAGGAGACAGAGATGGAAAAGGTAAAGGCCGCGGTGAAGACCGGCCCCAGCAAGATCGAGATCCGCGAATACGACATGCCCGAGGTGCCGCCCGACGCGGCGCTGCTGAAGATGGAAGTGGCCGGCATCTGCGGCACCGACGTCAAGATGTACAAGGAGCCGCTGAAGGGCGCCCCGGTGATCATGGGGCACGAGAACATCGGCACCATCGCCAAGGCGGGGCGCGACTTCACCAAGCGCAAGGGCTTCAAGGAAGGCGACCTGGTGTTCGTGGAGCACTACGTCGGCTGCATGAAGTGCGAGTGGTGCCACCGCGGCGAGTACCGCCACTGCGAGGCGACCGACTGGCGCGGCAATCCCGACGGCCTGCGCTTCGGCTACACGTCCACCGAGAAGGCGCCGCACCTCTGGGGCGGCTTCGCGCAGTACGTGTACCTGCCCTGGAACTCCATCATCCACAAGGTGCCCGCCGGCGTGGCGCCGGAGCTCGCCGGCCTGGTGACCCCCATGGCCAACGGCGTCGAATGGTCGCTGTTCGACGGCGGCGTCAAGTACGACGACATCGTGCTGATCCAGGGTCCGGGGCAGCAGGGCCTGTCGCAGACCGTGATCTGCAAGCAGGCGGGCGCCAGCAAGATCATCGTGACCGGCACGTCGAAGGACGCCGCGCGACTGGAAGTGGCCAAGCTGCTGGGCGCCGACCACGTGATCAACGTGCAGACCGAGGATCCGCTGGCGCGGATCCTGGAGTTGACCGGCGGCCGCGGAGTGGACGTCGTGCTCGATTGCACCGCGGGCGCCGGCACCTTCCCGATCCTGCTGGGCATCGAGGCGCTGAAGCGCAAGGGCGGGACGATGGTGGTGCAGGGCGAGATGGGCGACTTTCCCAACTGGCCGCTGTCGAAGATGACGCTCAAGTGGATCACGATCAAGAGCGCCCGCGGCCACAGCTACCGCGCCTGCGAGCTGGCACTGGCGCAGATCGCGTCCAAGCGCTTCCCGCTGGAGAAGATCACCACCCACAAGTTCGGCCTGAAGGACACCGACCTCGCGATCCGTTCCGTCGGCAACGCCGGCGTGCCCGATGTCATCCATGCATCCCTGATGCCCTGGATGTGATGTGGACACGCGCATCCCGGTCACCGTGCTCACGGGCTTCCTGGGCGCCGGCAAGACCACGCTGCTGAACCGCATCCTGTCGGAGGAACACGGGCGCCGCTACGCGGTGGTCGTCAACGAATTCGGCGAGATCGGCATCGACGGCGGACTGATCGTCGGCGCCGACGAGGAGTTGTTCGAGATGAACAACGGGTGCGTGTGCTGCACGGTGCGGGGAGACCTGATCCGCACGGTGCAGGGACTGCTCGAGCGGCACGCGGACCAGCCGGCACGCTTCGACGGGATCATCGTCGAGACCACGGGCCTCGCCGATCCCGGGCCGGTGGCGCAGACCTTCTTCGTCGACCCCGTGCTGCAGGCCGGCACGCGCCTCGATTCGGTGACGACGGTGGTCGATGCGCGGCACCTCCCGCTGCGGCTGGCCGACACCCGCGAGGCCGCCGAGCAGGTGGCCTTCGCCGACCAGATCGTGCTGAACAAGACCGACCTCGTGGACGAACCGGGGCTGGAGGAAGTGGAGCGCCGCTTGCGGCGGCTCAATCCGCTGGCGCCGATCCACCGCGCGAAGCGTTCGAAGGTGCCGCTCGCGGCGATCCTGGATCGCGGCGGCTTCGATCTCGATCGCATCCTCGCGCTGGAGCCGGAGTTCCTGCACGGCCACGACCACGAAGAGGAGCACGTCCACGACGAGCACTGCGGCCACGGGCACGTCCACGACCACGTCGCCGAGGCCGGCATCGCCAGCGTCTGCTTCGACCTCGACGAGCCGGTCGACGGCCAGGCCTTCGTGGCATGGCTGCGCGACGTGGTGGCGCGCGAGGGACCGCGCATCCTGCGGCTCAAGGGCATCGTCGACGTGCAGGGCGATCCGTGCCGCTGGGTCGTGCAGGGCGTGCACATGCTGCTCGAAGGCGAGCCGCAGCGGCCCTGGGGCGCGCGCGAGACCCGTTCCACGCGCCTGGTGTTCATCGGCCGCGACCTCGACGGCGAGGCGCTGCGCCAGGGCCTGTGGAGTTGCATCGCCGCGCGCGCCTGAGCTCGCGCGAAGGCACTGCGGGTTAGTACCGATCACCGTGCATTGACTTGGATCAAGCACGACCGCTACAGTCCGTTGTATCGCGCTGCGGACCGACGGTCCGCCTAAAGGAACACAGAACAAAATGAGCAATGCCTCCCTGAAGGCGTCGGACGGCCTGGAGCTGCCCGCGGCGCCCGCCGAGCGGCGACCCTTCCCCATCAGCTGGAAGATGGTCGTCATCGGCGCCTGCGTCGCGTTCACGCTGTACATCGCCGTCATCCCGCTCGGCTTCCTGCTGTGGCAGAGCTTCTTCACGCCGCAGACGGCGACGAAGGCGGCGGAGTTCACCCTCGGCAACTACGTCAGCGCCTACACCAACCCCGAGACGCTGCGGCTGTTCTGGAACTCCACGCAGTTCGCCATCGGCGTCGCCGGCTTCGCCTTCTTCGTGGGCACGACGCTCGCGTGGATGAACGAGCGCACCAACACGCCGTTCAAGTCGCTGTTCTACGCGCTGTCGCTGATCCCCCTGGTGATCCCCGGCATCCTGTTCACGGTGGCGTGGATCCTGCTGGGCAGCCCCAAGATCGGCATCCTGAACCTGGTGCTGGTGCAGTGGTTCGGCTTCGAGAAGCCGCTGTTCGACATCTATTCCATGTGGGGAATGATCTGGGTCGACGGCCTGCACTACTCGCCGATGGCCTTCCTGCTGATGACGGCCGCCTTCCGCGCGATGGACCCGTCGCTGGAGGAGTCGGCCACCATGAGCGGCGCCAACGTGTTCCAGGTGCTGTGGCACATCACGCTGAAGCTGTCGTGGCCGGCGATCTTCGCCACCTTCCTGATCCTGTTCGTGCGCGCCATCGAGTCCTTCGAGGTGCCCGCGCTGCTCGGGCTGCCGGTGGGCATCCACGTGTTCACCTCCTCGATCTACCAGGCGGTGCACCGCTACCCGAGCAACATCGGGCTGGCGTCCACCTACGCGATCACGCTGCTGGCGATCACCACCATCGGCATCTACTTCATCTCCAAGCTCTCCAGCAGCGGCTCGAAGTACTCGACGATGACGGGCAAGGGCTTCCGCCCGCGCCAGATCGACCTGGGCCGCTGGCGCTGGCTCGCCGCCAGCGTGTTCTTCCTGTACTTCGCGCTGATCGTGGTGCTGCCCTTCGCGGTGCTGGTGTGGTCCTCGTTCCAGAAGTTCTACTCGGTGCCCTCGATGCAGGCGCTGCAGAACCTCACGCTGGATCCGTACCGCTTCGTGCTCAGCTACCCGAACCTCACGCGCTCGGTGTGGAACAGCCTGTTGCTGTCCTTCGGCTGCGCCACGCTGATCATGCTGATCACCTCGGTGATCTGCTGGATCGTGGTGAAGACCAAGCTGCCGGGCCGCTGGCTCCTGGACAACCTCGCCTCGATGCCGATGGTGTTCCCGGGCCTGGTGCTGGGCCTGGCGCTGATGATCTTCTACCTAAACGTCGACGTCGGCGTCTACGGGACGATGTGGATCCTGTTCATCGCCTACATCACGCGCTTCATGCCCTACGGCCTGCGCTTCAACACCACGTCGATGCTGCAGATCCACAAGGAGCTCGAGGAGTCGGCCGCCATGAGCGGCGCCTCCTGGGGCACCACCTTCCGCCGCATCGTGCTGCCGCTGCTCAAGCCGGGCCTGGTCGCGGGGTGGATCTACATCATGATCGTCTCGATCCGCGAGCTCTCCAGCTCGATCCTCCTCTACAGCCCCGGCACGGAAGTGGTGTCCATCATCATCTGGGAGCTGTGGGAGAACGGCCAGTACGTGGAGCTCTCCGCGCTGGGCGTCCTCTTCATCCTGCTGCTGTTCGTGCTCGTGATGTTCGCGCAGTACGTCGGCAAGAAATTCGGCATCAAGGAACACTGAAACCGCGGACACAAGCGGGGGAGACACTCATGCTCAAAGTCGATTCGCTCCACACGGAATACACCAACGAACTGGGCCAGGCCGTCAAGGCCGCCCAGAACGTCAACATCGAGGTGCCCGAGGGCCACTTCTTCACCCTGCTGGGCCCCAGCGGCTGCGGCAAGACCACCACGCTGCGCTCCATCGCCGGCCTCGAGCGGCCGAAGTCGGGCGAGATCGGCGTCAACGGCGTCGCGGTCTACTCCGGCGCGCGCAACATCTTCGTGCCGCCCAACCAGCGCGGCTTCGGCATGGTGTTCCAGTCGTACGCGATCTGGCCGCACATGGACGTCTTCACCAACACCGCCTTCCCGCTGCAGGTCGGCGCGAAGAAATACAGCCGCGCCGACATCGAGGCCAAGGTGATGAAGGTGCTCACGGCGGTGCAGCTGGACCACCTGCGCGACCGGGAAGCGACGAAGCTGTCCGGCGGCCAGCAGCAGCGCCTGGCGCTGGCCCGCGCGCTGGTGATGGAGCCCAAGCTGCTGCTGCTCGACGAGCCGCTGTCCAACCTCGACGCCAAGCTGCGCGAGCTGATGCGCTTCGAGCTCAAGCGCCTGCAGCGCGAGCTGCGCATCACCACGGTGTACGTCACGCACGACCAGAGCGAGGCGCTGGCGCTGTCGCACCACATCGCGGTGATGAACCAGGGCCGCATCCAGCAGATCGGCACGCCGCGCGAGATCTACGAGCGGCCGGTGAACCAGTTCGTGGCGGACTTCGTGGGCACCACGAACTTCCTGCAAGGCACGGTGCTGGGCCCCGACAGCGGCACCGACTGGATGGTGATCGACACCGAGATCGGCCAGTTGCGTTCGCACGCGACGGAGCCGATGCGCGCCGGCGACAAGGTGAGCCTGTCGGTGCGGCCGGAGGACATCGAGCTGTTCGAGCAGAAGCCCGAGGGCGGCGTTCCCGCGCTGCAGGCGCTGGTCGACCAGAAGGTGTTCCTGGGCGAGGCCATGGACTTCCGCGTGAAGCTCGCTGGCCGCACCCTGCTGTCGCGCGTGCACCCGTCGGTGCGCACGTCGGTCGGCGATCCGATCTGGGCGCGCATCCAGCCGGGCAAGAGCGTCGCCATGCGCGCCGACGAAGCCGGCGCCCCCCAGCACCACTGACATGGCCGGCGAAGATTTCCGCAAGGTCACCCGGCCCGAGGTCACGCCCGAGGCCGAGTCCCCCGCCGAGCGCTGGGGCGCCGACGTCATCGTCGACCTGATGCACCGCTACGGGCTGCGCTTCGCGGCGCTCAACCCGGGCGCGAGCTACCGCGGCCTGCACGACTCCATCGTCAACTACGGCGGCAACGTCCCCGAGATGATGCTGTGCCAGCACGAGGAGACGGCGGTGCAGATCGCCCACGGCTACGCCAAGGCCAGCGGCAAGCCGATGATCGCGATCCTGCACAACCTCGTGGGCCTGCTGCACGCGAACATGGCGGTGTACTACGCGTACATCGACCGCGCGCCCATCTTCATCGTCGGCGCCACCGGCCCGATGGACGAGACCAAGCGCCGGCCCAGGATCGACTGGATCCACACGGCGCAAAGCCAGGGCGCCGCCATCCGCGACTACACCAAGTGGGACTACCAGCCCACCGTGGTCGACGGCGTGCCCGAGGCCTTCGCCCGCGCCTACTCGGTGATGATGACCGAGCCGCGCGGGCCGGTGTACATGTGCTACGACGCCTGGCTGCAGGAACAGAAGCTGGAACACGAGGTGCCGCTGCCGCCGGCCGGCTTCCAGACTGTGCCCAGCCGCATCGGCCCCGACCCGCAGGCGCTGGCGCGCGCGGCCGAGACGCTGCTCCAGGCGCAGCGGCCGGTGATCCTCACGGAGTACGCCGGACGCGAGGCGCAGGGCTTCCACGACCTGGTCGCGCTCGCGGAATCGCTGGGCGCGCCGGTGCACGACCTGAACGGCCGCCTCAACTTCCCGAGCTGCCATCCGCTGAACCTGAGCATGGACAAGTCCATGTTCAAGGACGCCGACGTCGTGCTGTGCATCGACGTGCGCGACTGGGAGAAGCCGACCACCACGCTCACCAGCACCACGCGCGAGCTGGTGTCGCTCACGCCCCAGGGCTGCCAGTGGATCGACATCGGCTTCGGCGACCTGAACATCTCCGCCTGGGCGATGGACTACCAGCGCCTGCTGTACGCGGACCAGCGCATCGTGGCCGACACGATGGTCGCCGTACCCGAGCTCACGCGCCAGCTGAAGCAGCGCGTCGCCGCCGATCCCGCGCTGGCCGAGCGCATCGCCAAACGCAGCGCCGCCGTCGGCCGCCGCCACGCCGACCTGCGCGCCACCTGGGCGCGCGAGGCGCTCGAAGACCGCAATGCCAGCCCGATCACGCTGCCGCGCCTCGCCTCCGAAGTGTGGGAGCAGATCCAGGACGAAGACTGGGTGCTGACCGCCGGCACGCTGCAGGACTGGACCCGCAAGCTGTGGAACTTCGACCAGCCGCACCGCCACGCCGGCAAGTCCCTGGGCACGGCGACGCAGTTCGGCATTTCGCTGGGCGTCGCCCTCGCCCACCGCGACCAGGGCCGCCTGGTGGTGGACATGCAGCCGGACGGCGACCTGATGTTCGACGCCGGCGCCATGTGGGTGGCGGCCAAGCACAAGATCCCGATGCTGGTGGTCATGTACAACAACCGCGCCTACTTCAACGACTGGGAACACCAGATCCGCATGGCGAAGAAGCGCGGCACGCCGTTGGACCGCGCCTACATCGGCATGGACCTCGACGACCCGCCGCCGGACTTCGCCTCGATGGCGCGCTCGATGGGCTGGCACGCCGAAGGCCCGATCGACAAGCCCGGGGACATCGCCGGCGCGCTCAAGCGCGCGATCGAAAAGGTCAAGGCCGGCCAGCCGGCGCTGATCGACACCCTGACGCAGAAACGATGAACACCGCCACCTCCTCCCTCCCGAGCGTCGGCGTCGTCGGCGCGGGCCGCATGGGCACGCCCATCATCGGCCACCTGGCCCGCAAGGGCTTCGCCACCGCGGCCTGCGACGTCAATCCCGCGCGCGAGCAGTCGGTCACCGCCGCCGGCGCGCGCTGGGTCGCCGACGCTGCGGGCCTGTCGCAGAGCGACGTGATCCTGGTGTGCGTCGGCTTCGACGCCGAAGTGCGCGCGCTGCTGGGCGCCGACGGCCCGCTGGCCGACACGCGGCCCGGCAGCATCGTCGCCATCCTCAGCACCATCCACCCCGACACCGTGCGCGCGCTGGCCGAAGCGGCCGAGCCCCGCGGCGTGCACGTGATCGACTCCACCGTCTGCCGTGGCGGCGACGCCGCCGACAAGGGCACGCTGCTGTCCTTCGTGGGCGGCGACGCGCAGGTCGTCGGGAAGATCAAGCGGGTGCTGCAAGCCTATTCCGCGGACGTCGTGCACACCGGCGGCGTGGGCACGGCGCAGGTCGCCAAGGCCGTCAACAACCTGATCCTCTGGGCCTGCCTGGTGGCCGACCACGAGGCGCTGGCGCTCGCGCAGCACCAGGGCGTGGACGTCGAGGCGCTGCGCCAGGCGCTGATGATCTCCAGCTGCACCAACGGCCCGCTGGGCAAGTGGGGCTCCCAGACCATGGCCTGGGCCGAGGACGACATGGCCATCGTGGCGGAGATGGCGGCGCAGGCCGGCATCGGCCTGCCGCAGGCGGCGGTCACGCGCGAGATCTGCCGCACCCTGAAACCGAAACGCTACCAACTGGAACTCTATGGACGCTAAGAAGACCCCCGTGGCCGGAGCCACGACGGAAGGCGAGATTCGCAACGAATCCCACTACCACAGCAAGAAGGACCGCGTCTTCGTGCGCGGCATCCAGGGCGCCTACAGCCTGAAGGACGAACTGGCGCGCCTGCGCGCCATGCCGCGCGTGCGCAAGGGGTCCCAGATCAAGTTCAACGACGGCCCGCAGGCCTTCAGCCGCCACTACGTGGAGCCCAAGGACGGCATCACGCAGACCTTCCACATCCACCTGGAGGAGTACGGCCCGGGCGGCCACTCGCAGAAGCACGGCCACGTGAACGAGGCCGCCTTCTACATCCTGGACGGCGAAGGCTACGAGATCCACGACGGCATCCGCTACGACTGGAAGGCCGGCGACGTCGCCATCGTCCACAACAACTGCGTGCACCAGCACTTCAACGCCAGCAACACCAAGCCGGCGCGCGCGCTCGTGATCAAGACCAAGCCCATGTACATGTTCATGAACATGCTGTTCCAGCACCAGGTGGAACCCCGGCCGACCACCCCGGCGCCGGGCGGCGAGGGCTTCAAGGTGCGCGAGCTGGAAGACGACTACAACCATCCCAAGCAGGACTGAGGAGAACACGACATGGCATGGATGGAAACCTACGCCTGGCTGAAGGGCAACGAGAACCAGGACCTGTACCAGCAGCTGCTGGACGACGCCGCGACGATGCCGGCGCGCAACGCCAAGCGCAAGAAGGTCGTGCATCCCGAGGACATGCCCTGGGAGATGTCTCGCCAGGGGATCCTGAAGCACCTGTTCAACGAGGGCATGAACACGCGCATCGAGACGGTGGACGCGTACATGCAGATCATCCCGGGCGGCAGCCGCTCGGGCAAGCACCGCCACCTGGCCGAGGAATGCGTCTACGTGCTCGAAGGCCGCGGCTACGACCTGCACCAGGACTGCGACGTCGAGATCACCGACACCTACCACTGGAAGCCGCAGGACAAGGTGCAGCGCTTCGACTGGGAAGCGGGCGACGTGATCTACATCCCGCCGAACACCATCCACCAGCACTTCAACGCCGACCCGGACCGCCCGGTGCGCCTGATCTCGGCGATCAACCGCATCTTCAAGCACTGCGGGCTGAACGACCTCGAGCAGCTGGAAGACGCGCCCGAGTACCGCCCGAACACGAAGCTGACGGCCGAGAAGGTCGCCGAGTACCTGCGCGCCAAGGTCGCAGCCTGAGGAGCACGAAGCAAGCATGACGACCGCCAACGCCAAGAACGCCATCGTCTCCGAGGGGATGGCCAGCAAGTTCGCGACCGAGAAGGAGACGCCCTACACGCGCTGGATCGCGCAGGAAGGCCTCGAGATCCTCGACGCGATGTACGTGCGCAACCTGCACACCGTGGAACTCAAGCCCTGGGCCCGCCGCGGCGGCCGGGGCGTGTACCTGAACCACGACGCCTCGCGCACCTCCAACGACTGCTACGTGTGCGAGATCCCGCCCGGCAAGGAACTCGCGCCGCAGCGCCAGCTGTACGAGGAGATGATCTACGTCCTCGACGGCCACGGCTCCACCACGGTGTGGAACGGCTCGGGCCAGAAGGTCAGCTTCGAGTGGAAGGCCGGCGCGATCTTCGCGATCCCGCTGAACACCTTCCACCAGCACTTCAACGGCTCCGGCAAGGCGCCCGCGCGCTTCGTCTCGGTGACCAACGGCCCGCCGATCATCAATGCCTTCGGCGACGTCGACTTCGTCTTCAACTGCGACCGCGACTTCAGCAACCGCTTCGCCGGCGAAAGCGACTACTTCGCCAACAAGGGCGAGCAGAAGGGGCTGCTGCTGGACACGAACTTCGTGGCCGACGCGATCAACCTGCCGCTGGTCTCCGCCAAGGAGCGCGGGGCCGGCGGCGGGCACATCCGCTTCAGCATGGCCAAGGGCAGCATGAACAGCCACATCTCGCAGTTCCCGGTGGGCACCTACAAGAAGGCCCACATGCACGGACCCGGCGCGCACGTGATCGTGCTGAGCGGCGAGGGGTACAGCCTGATGCATCCCGAGGGCGAGGAGCCCCGGCGCTACGACTGGCAGGAGGGCTCGATGATCGTGCCGCCGAACATGTGGTTCCACCAGCACTTCAACACCGGCAGCACGCCGGCGCGCTACCTGGCGTTCAAGGCGGAAGGCGTGTCGATCCGCAATGCCCAGGGCGTGCCCAAGGCCTGGATCAGCCGCCGCATCGGCGGCCACCAGGTGGACTACGCCGACGAATCGCCGCTGGTGCGCGAGACCTTCGCGCAGGCCCTGGCCAAGGTGGGCCTGAAGCCCCGGATGGACGAGGCCTACCAGGCCGAACTCGCCGACCTTCCGCCCAAACCCTAGTACCGCAGACGCAACACCCGAGGGGCCGCCCGCATTGACATGCGGTGCGGCTTCTCTACGATGCGTTACACGTTCTGGTATGCGATACGCTGTCCCGCATGAAAGAACGGAAAGGATGACAGGAGAAGTGCGGGACAACCAGAGACGGTGCCCTTCCAGTCCCGGGAAGCCAAGGGTGCCAGCACCACCGGAGAGACAATGAGACTGAAGAAACTGACCGTGGCCGCGTCCATCGCGGCGGGTTTCGCCGCACCAGCCCTCGCGCAGAACGTGCAGATCTACGGAAAGCTGTATCCGTACCTGCTGCAGGAGAGGGGATCGGGCCCGACGGCCGCCGGCACGCCGGTCGCCACCTTCGCGGGCACGCCCACCGGCACCAGCGGCGTCGGCAAGGTGGTCGGCATGCAGGCGGGCAACTCGCGCCTGGGCTTCCGCGGCTCCGAGGATCTCGGCGGCGGCATGAAGGCGCTGTTCCAGCTCGAGGGTGTGGCCTCCGTGGACGACGGCACCGGCAACGGCGACGGCGCGTTCCAGTTCAACCGCAACACCTTCGTGGGCCTCAAGGGCGGCTTCGGCACGGTGAAGCTGGGCAACCTGGACACGATCTTCAAGGAGTACGGCGACGCCCTGGGCATCCTGGGCATCAGCAGCGGCACCTTCCTTTCCAGCAGCGACGTGCTGCGCAAGACCGGCTTCGGCACCAGCTCCGCCTCCAGCTTCCACCTGCGCCGGGCCAACTCCATCCAGTACGAGAGCCCCGAGGTCGCGGACTTCACCTTCGGCCTGCAGTATTCGACCGACGAGGCGCCGAGCGCCGAGAACAAGGAGCCGAAGCTCTGGTCGGCCGGCGTGCGTTACGAGAACGGCCCGTGGTACGTCAGCCTGGCGCACGAGCGCCACCGCGATTTCTTCGGCGGCTCGCGCAACGTGCGCTCCGGCCTGCGCAACAACGGCGCCACCACCAACTCGCACTCCACCGACTCGGCCACCCAGCTGGCGGTGGTCTACGAGGTGCTGAAAGGCCACAAGCTCGAGTTCGACATCATCCGCAAGAGCTACAGCGAGGAGCAGGCGCTGGCCGGACGCTTCTCGAGCTACCGCAACATGGCCTACATGTTCGCCTTCGAGAACCGCTGGACCCCGCAGTGGACGACCGCAGGCCACATCGTGCGCGCCAGCCGCGGCACCTGCTCGCTGAACAGCGCCGCCCCGTGCAGCACCGACGGCCTGGAGGCGACGAAGTACACGCTCGCGGCCGGCTACAACCTGAGCAAGCGCACCATGCTGTTCGGGGCCTTCAGCCTGATCAAGAACGGCAAGTCGGCCCGCTTCAGCAACGCGGAGTTCAACAGCAGCGAGCCGGCGCCGGGCGAAGACATCCGCCAGCTGGCGATCGGCATCTCGCACAGCTTCTGACGTGCCCCCGGGGCCGGCGGCGGAAGGCACGTCCGCCGCCGGCCCCTCTCCAAGGAGAACCCATGTCCCGCTCTTCCAGGGTCGACCCCCTCCGCCGCAGTCTCCTGGCTGCCTCCCTCGGCACGGCCGTCGTCGGCCCGGTGTGGTCGCAGGACCGCAGCGCCGAGAACCTCAAGCTGTACATGTATTCCGGGCCCGACCGGGAGCAGAAGCTGGTCGAGGGCGCGCGCAAGGAAGGCCGCGTCAACATCTACACCTCGCTGAACACGCGCGACTCGGGCCCCATCACCGACGCCTTCGAGAAGAAGTACGGCATCAAGACCGCCCTGTGGCGCTCGAGCTCGGAGAAGGTGCTGCAGCGCGCCGTGACCGAGGCCCGCTCCGGCCGCTTCGCCTTCGACGTCCTCGAGACCAACGGCCCCGAGATGGAGGCCCTCTATCGCGAGAAGCTGCTGGCGCCGTTCCACAGCCCGCACTTCAAGGACCTGCCGCCCGCGGCCTTCCCGAAGCACCGCCACTACGTGGCCGACCGCTTCAACTTCTTCGTCATCGGCTACAACACCAACCTGGTCAAGCCGGACGAAGTCCCGAATTCCTACCAGGACCTGGTGCATCCCCGCTGGTCCGGCCGCGTCGGCATCGAGTCCGGCGACACCGACTGGTTCGCCGCGATCGTCAAGGCGATGGGCGAGGAGAAGGGCGTCGCCTTCTTCAAGCAGCTGGCCCAGAACAAGCCGCAGATGCGCACCGGCCACACGCTGCTGGCGGAACTGCTGTCGTCCGGCGAGATCCCGCTGGCCGCCACCATCTACAACCACAACGTCGAGAAGATGGCCCAGCGCGGCGCGCCGGTGAAGTGGAAGGCGCTCAACCCCACCTTCGGCCGGCCCAACGCGATCGGCGTCACGCCGCGCGCGCCCAACCCGCACGCCGCCCTGCTGTTCGCCGACTTCATGCTGTCGAAGGACGGCCAGAACCTGCTGAAGGAGCGCAACCGCGTGCCCGCCAGCCAGGCGGTGGAGACCAACCTGAACAAGTTCCCCTTCCAGATGATCGACCCCGTCATCTCGCTCGACGAAAGCGAGAAGTGGGAAAAGCTCTGGTCGCAACTGTTCCTGGGCGGCCAGAAAGTCCAGAAGGAAAACGAGTAAGCGTTCCCGCGCCCATCGATGCGAAGGTAGTCCCATGCAAGTCCCCTCCCCCCAAGCGGCCGCCGACCGCATCACCAAGCGGCAGTTCCACCGGATGCTGCTGGCCGCCGGCGGCATGCTGGCCTTTCCCGCCGTGCGCGCGCAGGCGCCGCGCGGCAACATGGCCGAACTCTCCCAGTACGCCGGCGCCGACCGCGAGCAGCGGCTGCTGGAAGGCGCGCGCAAGGAAGGCCCGCTGAGCATCTACACCTCCGCGCAGACCGACGACATCGGCGCGCTGGTGGCCGGCTTCGAGAAGCGCTATGGGCTCAAGTCCACCGTGTGGCGCGCCGGCTCCGAGAAGGTGCTGCAGCGTGCGGTGACCGAGGCCCGCGGCAACCGCTTCACGGTCGACGTGATCGAGACCAACGGCCCCGAACTCGAATCCATGCACCGCGAGAAGGTGCTGCAGGCGGTGCGCTCGCCGCACCTGGCCAACATCCTGCCGCAGGCGATCCGCCCGCACGGCGAGTGGGTGGGCACGCGCCTGAACGTCTTCGTGCAGGCCTACAACACCAAGCTGGTGAAGAAGGAGGAGCTGCCCAAGACCTGGGACGACCTGCTGAACCCGCGCTGGAAGGGCCGCCTCGGCATCGAGGCGGAGGACCAGGACTGGCTGGCCGGCGTGATCGGCGACCTCGGCGAGGCCCGCGGCATCAAGCTGTTCAAGGACATCGTGGCCGCCAACGGCATCTCGGTGCGCAAGGGACACACGCTGCTGACGCAGCTGGTCGTCTCCGGCGAGATCCCCTTCGCGCTCACGGTCTACAACTACAAGGCGCAGCAGCTGAAGGAAAAGGGCGCGCCCATCGACTGGTTCTCGGTCGGCACGCCCATCGCCCGGCCCAACGGCGTCGGCGTGGCGAAGCAGGCGCCCAACCCGCACACCGCGCTGCTGTTCTACGACTACGAGATCAGCGAAGAGGGCCAGCGCATCCTCGCCGGCCGCGACTTCGTGCCGACCAACACCAAGGTCGAAACGCCGTTCAGCAAGACGCCGATGAAGTTCGTCGACGCCCGCATGATGCTCGACGAGTACCAGAAGTGGACCAGGCTGTACGAGGAACTGTTCGCGGCCAAGCCGCGCTGATCCCCCGGGAGGACGCCATGAACAACCGACGCAAGTTCCTCGCGGCGGGCCTGGCCCTGGCCGCGGCCGCCGGCGCGGCGGCGCAGAACCTCGCCACCTACGAGGGCGCCGACCGCCTGGAGCGCATCGCCGCCGCGGCCCGCAAGGAAGGCACGCTCACGCTGTACACGACGATTGCCGAGAAGGACCTGCCGGTCCTTCTCAAGCCTTTCGAGGCGAAGTACGGCGTGAAGGTGAACGTCTGGCGCGCGGGCACCGACAAGGTGCTGCAGCGCACGCTCGCGGAAACGGCCGCGAAGCGCTACGACGTCGACGCCGTGCACATGGGATCGCCGGAGCTCGAAGCGCTGTCGCGCGAGAAGGTGCTGCAGCCGGTGAACTCCCCGGCCTACCAGCACCTGCTGCCCGGTTCGGTGCCGGCGCACAAGCAGTGGGCCGCGACGCTGCTGTCGGTCTGGGTCCAGGCGTACAACACCAACCTGGTCAGGAAGGAAGACCTGCCGAAGACCTACCAGGACCTGCTCGATCCCAAGTGGAAGGGCAAGCTGGGGCTGGAAGCCAAGAACCAGGACTGGTTCTCCACCGTCGTGGGCATCACGGGCGGCGGCGACAAGGGCCTGCAGTTCTTCCGCGACCTGGTCGCGCGCAACGGCATCTCGCTGCGCAAGGGCCACACCCTGCTGACCAACATGGTGGTCTCGGGCGAGGTGCCGCTGGCGCTGACGGTCTACAACTACATGCCGGAGCAGGCGAAGAAGAAGGGCGCCCCGATCGACTGGTTCGCGCTGGAGCCGGCGGTGGCGCGCTCCAACGCCATCGGCGTCGCCCGCAACGCGCCGCATCCGGCCGCCGCCCTGCTGTTCCACGAGTACATGCTGACCGAGGCGCAGCAGTACATGACGCAGATCGACTACGTGCCCACCAGCACCCGCGTCGCCTCGCCGCTGAAGGGCATCAGGATCCTGCAGACCAACCCGATCGAGTCGCTCGACGAGGCCGACAAGTGGACCAAGGTGTTCGAGGACACCGTGGTGAACCGGGTGGGCAAGTGAGCGGCGCCGCTGCCGTCGCCGACGCCGCGGCCGCGCCGCGGTCCTTCCGCGAGGTCTGGCTGATCACGCTCGGCCACGCCCTCACGCACTGGTACCCGGCGACCTTCTACCTGCTGCTGCCCATCATCGGCAACGAACTGGGCCTGAGCTTCAGCCAGATCGGCCTGGTCATGACCTGCCAGTACATCGCCGCGGCCGTGGCCAACGTGCCCGGCGGCGTGCTGGTCGACACCGTGGGCCGCAAAGGCCTGCTGATGGCGGTGTCGCTGTTCTGGGTGGGCTTCCCGTACTTCGTGATGGGCTTCGTGCACAGCTACTGGCTGCTGCTGGCGTGCATCGCCATGGTGGGCGCGGGCAACAGCCTCTGGCATCCCACGGCCATCCCGACGCTCGCCAACAACTTCCCGCAGCGCAAGGGCCTGGTGCTGTCCCTGCACGGCATGGGCGGCAACGCCGGCGACGCCATCGCGCCGCTGGTGGTGGGCAGCTTGCTGACGATCTTCACCTGGCGCGAAGTGGTGGTGCTCAACGTGGTGCCCGGCGTGGTGATGTCGCTGTTGCTGCTGGTGTTCCTCGGCAGCCTGCAGCTGGCCGGCAAGGGCGGGAAGAAATCCGCCGCGCAGCCGGGTGGCGGCCAGACGCAGAGCCTGGCCGAATACGGCCGCGGCCTGCGCGACCTGTTCCGCAACCGCAACCTGGTGCTGCTGTCCACCAGCGGCGCGTTCCGCTCGATGACGCAGAACGCCCTCCTCGTGTTCCTGCCGCTGTTCCTCGCGCGCGAGCTCGGTTATTCGCCGGTGGTGATTGGCGCCTGCATGTTCGCCCTGCAGGCCGCGGGCTTCACCGCCGCGCCGGTGGCCGGGCACCTGTCGGACCGCATGGGCCGCCGCTCGGTGGTCACCGCCAGCATGCTGATGACGGCGGTCGTCCTGCTGGCGATGGCGCTGGCGGGACGCTCGCCCGCGTTCGTCGCGCTGGTCGCCGTGCTCGGCTTCTTCCTGTACGCGCTGCGGCCGGTGCTGCAGGCCTGGCTGCTGGAATCGACGCCCAGGAACATGGGCGGCAGCAGCATCGGCGTGCTGTTCGCCACGCAATCGCTGGGCGCCTCGATCGCGCCGCTGCTGGGAGGCCTGATCGCCGACCGCTACGGCCTGCAGGCCACCTTCTACTTCCTCGCCGGCACCATCGTCTGCGCCAACCTGCTGGTGCTGCTGATGCCCAGGACCGAACCGGAACGCGCATGACGGCGGGATCGCGGCCGCTGCGGCGCTGGCTGAAAGGCACGTCCAACCGCACTTTCGTGCTGTGGCCGCTGCTGCTGCTGGCATTGCAAGCGGTGATCGACCGCGGGTGGCCGCAGGTGAATCTGTGGGCGCTGCCCCTGCTGGCCTGGGGCTACGGGCAGTACAAGCTGGTGGGCATCCTGCGGACCGACCGCGGCGGCGGCGGCCCCGGCATGTCGAATCCGCCGGAGCGCCTGGTCATGACGGGCCCGTACCGCTTCACCCGCAACCCCATGTACCTGGGGCACCTGATCTTCTTCCTCGGGCTGGCCATCGCGTTCTCGGGCGTCGCGTGGCTGGTGTTCGCGGCGCACCTGGCCTGGTTCGACCGCCGCGCCCGCGCCGACGAACCGCACCTGCTGGAGCTGTTCGGTCCGGCCTACGCGGACTACCGCAACCGCGTGAAGCGCTGGGTCCCCGGCGTGTACTGAGACCAGCGGTACGCATAAAAGAACGAGGTTCCGTATGGAGGAATTTTCCGGTATCATGGGCCGCATGCCCACGAAACCCGCGACCAAGCCGGCCGCCCCCGCGCCACGCACCAAGCGTGAGACGCCCGCCGGCTCCCTGTCCTCCGTCACCTCCGCCCTCCAGCTCATGAAGGTCTACTCGGTCGAGGAGACCGAGCTCGGGATCAGCGCCCTCGCCAAGGAGCTCGGCGTCGCCAAGAGTACCGCGCACCGCCTGGCCGTGACGCTCGCCGCCGAGGGCTTCCTGGAGCAGAACCCGGACAACGGCCGCTACCGCCTCGGCCTCGCGCTGTTCGAACTCGGCACCCTGGTGCGCCGCCGGATGGACGTGTCCACCCTGGGCCTGCCGCTGCTCGGCGCGCTGCGCGACACCACGCAGGAAGCGATCCACCTGGCGATGCTCGCACAGAGCGACATCGTCTACCTCTACAACCTCGAGAGCTCGCAGGCCGTCGGCACCCGTTCCTACCTGGGCATGCGCAAGCCGGCGTTCTGCACCAGCGAGGGCCGCGTGCTGCTCGCCTTCGGCCCGCCGGAACAGGCCGCGGCCGTGGTGAAGGAAAGCGGCGCCGCGCGCACCCCCAACACGATCACGGACTCCAAGGCGCTCGCGCGCCTGCTCGACGAAGTCCGCCAGAACGGCTACGCGGTGGACGACGAGGAGAGCGAGATCGGCATGCGCGGACTGGCCGCGCCGGTGCGCGACGCCACGGGCCGCGTGATCGCCGCCGTGGGCCTCAGCGCGCCGATGCAGCGCCTGACGAAGAAGGACCTGCGCAAGCTCGTGCCGCAGGTGGTGGGCACCGCGGACGGCATCTCCGCCCGCATGGGATACCGGGTGCGGTGATGCGGCTGGTGCAGGAACACGGCGAAGGCGCCACGGCGGCGGACGCGCCATCGCACACGGTGCGCATTGCCGGCGGGGAACAGCGGTTCTCCTGCGCCGGCGGCGACGTGCTGCTGCGCGCGGCACACCGGGCGGGCCTGGCCTTCCCGTACGAATGCAACGTCGGTTCCTGCGGCAACTGCAAGTTCGAGCTGGTCGAGGGCGAAGTCGCCATGCTGTGGCCCGAAGCCCCCGGCTGGACCGACAAGGACCGCCAGCGCCGCCGCTACCTCGCCTGCCAGTCGCGCCCGGTCGGCGACTGCACGATCAAGGTGCGCTTCGACGCGCGCTATGCCTCGCAGCACCGGCCGCTGCGCACGCAGGCCGTGCTCGCCGCCCGCCGGCCCGTGACCCACGACATCGAGGAGTTCCAGTTCGTGCTGGACGAGGCGCAAGCCTTCGAGCCGGGCCAGTACGCATTGCTGCAGCTGCCGGGCGTGGAAGGCCCGCGCGCCTATTCCATGAGCAATACCGCGGGCGACGGCCGCGTGTGGGAATTCCAGGTCCGGCGCGTGCCCGGCGGCCGTGGCAGCGCCGCCCTGTTCGACCAGGTGGCTCCCGGCACGCGGGTCGGCATCGACGGCCCCTACGGCATGGCCTGGCTGCGCCGCGACGCGCCGCGCGACATCCTCTGCATCGCCGGCGGCTCCGGCCTCGCGCCGATGGTCTCGATCGTGCGCGGCGCCAGCACCGAACCCGCGCTCGCGCAGCGGCGCATCCACTTCCTGTACGGCGCGCGCACGCCCGCCGACGTCGCCGGCAAGGACCTGCTGCAGGCCCTCCCCGGCTGGGGCACGCGCATCCACTACGAGGCGGCCGTCTCGACGCCGCCCGCCGCCGGCGAGTGGACGGGGCCGGTCGGCTTCGTGCACGACCTCGCCGGCGAGCGCTTCGGGGAGCGGCTGGCCGACATGGAAATCTATTTCGCCGGCCCGCCCGCCATGGCCGCCGCGGTGCAGCAGATGCTGCTCGCCCGCAAGGTGCCCCTGGGCCAAGTCCATTTCGACCAGTTCTATTGATGTCCAAACTCAGGCTCACCCTCGGCTGCTGGAACTACGACCGCACGCGCGCGCTGGCGGACGGCTCGGTGCGCCCCGACGGCATCGACCTCAACTACCTCGACATGCCGGTGGAGGAGACCTTCTTCCGCATGCTGCGGCATCGCGAGTTCGACGTCGCGGAACTGTCGCTGTCGTCGTACTCGGTGTCGCTCTCGCGTCCCGAGAAGCCGTTCGTGGCGATCCCGGTGTTCCCCTCGCGCTTCTTCCGCCACTCCTGCATCTACGTCAACGCGAAGTCGGGCATCCGCGAGCCCCGCGACCTGATCGGCAAGCGCGTGGGCACGCCCGAATACCAGATGACGGCGCCGGTGTGGATCCGCGGCATCCTCTCCGAACACTACGGCGTGCCGGTGGACAGCGTCACGTACCTCACCGGCGGCGAGGAGGAGCCGGGGCGCTCGGAGAAGATCCGCCTGAACCTGCCGCCGAACCTCCGCGTCGAACCGATCGGCCCCACGCAGACCCTCGCCCGGATGCTCCTCGAAGGCGAGATCGACGCGCTCTACACCGCGCGCATGCCGTCCACCTACCGCACCGGCGGCGGCCGCGTGAAGCGCCTGTTCGAGGACTACCCGGACGTCGAGCGCCGCTATTTCCGCGAGACCGGCATCTTCCCGATCATGCACACCGTGGCGATCCGCCGCGAGGTGTACGAGCAGAACCGCTGGGTCGCGCAGTCGCTGACCAAGGCCTTCGTCGAGTCCCAGCGGCGCTGCTACGAGGACCTGCAGGAGACCGCGGCGCTGAAGGCCATGCTGCCCTGGCTCACCGCGCACCTGGAAGAAGCGCGCCGCGAGATGGGCGACGACTACTGGCCCTACGGCCTGGAGCGCAACCGCAAGACGCTCGAGACCTTCCTGCGCTACCACCACGAACAGGGCCTGTCGCCGCGCCTGCTGACGCCCGACGAACTGTTCGCGCCGGAAGCGCTCGAGTCCTTCAAGATCTGAGAGAGCGATGACGAAGTCCCGCAAGCCGCCGGAGGCGGAAGACGCACCCCGCCCGGCCCACAGCATCGCCGACCACCAGTGGGGCACCGGCGTCGGGCACGAGCACGTGCACGGCGACGACAGCGACCACGACCACGATCACGACCATGACCACGACGCGCCCGTGGGTCCCGGCGACGACCCGGCCCTCTGGATGCAGGACAACGTGGTGCTCAACACGGTCGGCATCGACATCGGCTCCGCCGGCACGCAGGTGGGCTTCTCGCGCATCCACCTGCAGCGCATCTCCGACCAGCTGTCCACCCGCTACGTGGTGATCTCGCGCGAGCCGCTGCACCACTCGCCCAGCATCCTCACGCCCTACCGCAGCGACACCGAGATCGACGCCGAGGCGCTCGGCGGCATCATCGAGTCGTGCTACCAGGCCGCGGGACTGCATCCCGACGACATCGACGCCGGCGCGGTGATCCTCACCGGCGAGGCCCTGCGCCGCGAGAACGCCCACGCGATCGCGGAAGTGCTGGCCGAACAGGGCGGCGAATTCGTCTGCGCCACCGCCGGCCACCACATGGAATGCATGCTGGCGGTCTTCGGTTCCGGAGCGGCGCGCCGCTCCTTCGACGCCGGCTCGCGCATCCTGAACGTCGACATCGGCGGCGGCACCACCAAGCTGGGGCTGGTCCACGCCGGCGAACTGGAGTCGACCGCGGCGATCCACCTCGGTGGCCGCCTGCTGGTGGTGGACGAGCAGGACCGCATCATCCGCCTCGACCCCGCGGGCCGCGCCCATGCGCTGCGCGCGGGCTTCGACTGGCAGATCGGCAGCATCGCCCGCCGCGCCGACCTCGCCAAGGTGGCCGGCATGATGGCCGACGCACTGGTGCGCGTGCTGACGCGCCGCTTCTCGCTCGACGACCTGCAGCACCTGCTGCTGACCGAGGCGCTGCAGGACACCGGCCCCATCGAAGGCGTGATGTTCTCCGGCGGCGTCGGCGAATACGTCTACGACCGCGAACAGCGCGACTTCGGCGACCTCGGCAAGCTGTTCGGCCGCGCGATCCACGAACGCATCGCCGCCGGCGCCCTGCCCTGGCCGCTGCTGCCCGCGGGCGAGTGCTTGCGCGCCACGGTGCTCGGCGCCTCCGAATACAGCGTGCAGCTGAGCGGCAACACCACCTACATCTCCAATCCCTCCGTGCTCCTGCCGCGCAAGAACCTGCAGGTGGTGCCGCTCGGGATCGAACTGGAAGAGGCCATCGCCCCGCAGGACGTGAAGCGCGCACTGCAGCGGGCGCTGATGCGCCACGACCTCACCGAAGGCGAGCAGGACATCGCGGTGTCGATCCGCTGGAGCGGCGCCCCGCAGTTCCGCCGCCTCGCGGCGCTCGCCGACGGCCTGCTGCTGGCGCTGCCGCGCACCTTGCGCGCGGGCCGGCCGCTGTACGTCGTCACCGACGGCGACATCGCCCACTCGCTCGGCCACCTGCTGCAGGACGACGCGCGCGTCACCGGCGAGGTGCTGGTGATCGACGGCATCACGCTGTGGGGCTTCGACTTCGTCGACCTGGGCCGCATCCGCGTGCCTTCGCTGACGGTGCCGGTCACCGTCAAGTCGCTGGTGTTCAGCGAGGACCCGCGGGCCCACGGCAAGCAGGAGGTGGACGACTGGCACGACCACGGCGACGGCGTCATGCACAGCCACGGCCATTCGCACGGGCACGGGCACCACCATCACCACCACGGCGGGAAGGACCACTGACATGACGATCGCCGCCCTGCGCGAACAGCTGGCGCTTGCGCTCCGCATGCTCGAACGCCAGGGCATCATCGACTTCAACGGCCACTTCAGCGCGCGCCTGCCGGACGGCCGCGCCGGGTTGCTGATCAACGCCGCCGACTCGGTGCGCAGCGCGATCCGGCCGGCGGACTTCATCGCCATCGACTTCGACGGCCGCGCGCTGGAGGGCGAGCGCACGCCGCCGATGGAATTCCACCTGCATGCGCAGATCTACCTGCGCCGCCCCGACGTGCACGCCGTGGTCCACACGCATCCGCGCTGGTCCACCGTGCTGACCACGGTGGGACAGGCCTGGCAGCCGGTGACGATGCAGGCCGCGGTGCTGGGTGAAGTCAGGACGTTCGCGAAGACCGCATCGATCAACTCGGTCCCGCTCGGCGCCGAGCTGGCCGACTTCCTGGGCGGCGCCAAGGCCGCCCTGATGCGCCGCCACGGCGCGGTGAGCGTCGCCGGCTCGGTGGAAGACGCCTTCGTGCAGGCGGTCTACCTCGAAGAAAACGCGCAGCGCCAGCACTTCGCGCTGCAGGTCGGCACGCCCGAGCCGCTGACACCCGAGGAGTGCGCCGTGATCGGCCGCAACCTCTCGCGGCCCGCGCTGCTGCGCAAGGTCTGGGATTACCACGCGGCCAAGGCGGCCGACGCAAGGACGGAGACGCAAGATGACTGAAGGACTGGACGCGAGCCTCGCGGCCTCCCTGCTGCTGGTGGGCATGCTCGGCTTCCGCCACGGCTTCGACGCCGACCACATCGCGGTGGTCGACGGCATGACGCGCGCCCGCCAGCTGCAAGGCTTCTGGACGTCGCGCCTGGTCGGCGCGCAGTTCGCGCTGGGCCACAGCGGCGTCATCCTGCTCGCGTCGCTGCTGCTGCACGGCCAGAGCGCCGCCCTGCCCCAGTGGCTGGACGGCATGGGCATGGCGATCTCCACCTGCTTCCTGCTCGCGATCGCCGCTTCCAACCTGGCCCACGCGCTGCGCGCGCCGTCCGGCGAGCCGCGCCCGCTCGGACCGCTGGCTTCGCTGATGCTGCGCGTGAGCGGCCGCCAGCTGCATCCCGCGCTGGTCGGCATGGCCTTCGCGTTCTCGTTCGACTCGATGGCGCAGGCTGCCTTCTTCGCCAGCCGCGGCAGCCAGTTCACCGGCATGAGCGCCGTGGCCCTGCTGGCGGCGGCCTTCGGCTGCGGCATGATGATCGCGGACGCGGCCAACGGTGCGCTGCTGAACTGGTTCGCCGCGCGCAGCGACCGCCTCGCGCGCCATGCGAGCCGCTTCTCCAGCGGCTTCATCGCGCTGGTGGCGCTCGCCACCGTGACGGCGGGCCTGCTGCGCGAATTCAGCCACGGTTTCGAGGCGCGCTGGGAGGCGCTGGGCATCTGGACGGGCCTGGGCCTGGTGGCGCTCACGTCGCTGGTGTATTCGGTGCGCATCCTGCTGCAGAAAGCGCGCGCCCATGACGCCGCAGCCCCCCACTGAAGACGCAGGGACGGTCGCGCCGCGCTCGCCGGGCGAGCTGTTCCTCGCGTTCACCTGGGTCTCGCTGCAGGCCTTCGGCGGCGCCGTCGCCCACATCGAACGCACCGTGGTGCGGCGCAAGCGCTGGCTGACCGGAGAAGAGTTCCTCGGCCTCTACGGCATCTCGCAGGTACTGCCCGGCCCCACCGGCATCTCCTTCTGCGTGCTGTTCGGCGACCGCATGTTCGGCCTGCGCGGCGCCTTTGCCGCCGCGGCGGGATTCGTGCTGCTGCCGGCGGTGATCGTGCTGGGCATCGCCTCGCTGTTCCAGCAGTACCACCACCTGGCGCAGGTGCAGGGCGCGCTGCACGGCATGGGCGCGGCAGCGGTGGGCGTGATCGCGTCGGCGGTGCTGCGCCTCACGCGCAACCTGCGCGGCAACCGCACCGGGATCGTCGTGGCGTCGCTCGCCTTCCTGGCAGTCGCCATCGGGCGCGTGCCTGTGGCCTGGGTGGTGCTCACGCTCGGTGTCGCCTCCGTCGCCTGGGCGTGGCGGAGGCTCGGGCGATGAGCGCAAGCGACCTGTTCGCGCTGTTCCTGCACTTCCTGTCGCTTTCGGTGTTCGCCACCGGCGGCGCCATCGCGCTGGCGTCGGACATGCACCGCTACGTCGTCGACCGGCACGGCTACATCACGCACACGCAGTTCGTCGATTCGATCGCGCTCGCGCAGGCGGCGCCCGGCCCCAACATCCTGTTCGTGACGGTGATGGGCTGGCAGATCGCGCAACTGCCCGGCGCGCTCGCCACCACGCTGGGCCTGTCGCTGCCCGCCCTGGTGTTCCCGGTAGTGGTGTCCCGCCTGAGCCGGCTGCCGCAGTTCGACCGCCTGCTGCGGGCGCTGCAACGCGGGCTCGGGCCGATCGCCCTGGGCCTGATGACGGCCACCGTCTACCTCTTGTTGCGCGGACTTCCCGGCAGCTGGCAAGGCCCGGTGATCGCCGCCGGCACGCTGCTGCTGCTCATGACCACCAGCATCCCGCCGGTGGTGCCCATCCTCGCGGCGGGCGCGATCGGCGCGGTGCTGGCCTGGTGAACGGTCAGCGGCGCGCCAGCGCCTGCCGGTAGAGCCCCTCCACGCGCGGGATGTTGTCGGCCAGGCGGCGCAGGCGATCCGGGCCGGTCGGGTGGGTGGACAGGAAGGCGGGGCCGCCGCCACCGCCGGAGGCTTGCGCCATCTTTTCCCACAGCGACACCGAGGCCTGCGGGTTGAAGCCGGAACGCGCGCCCATTTCCAGGCCCACGAGGTCGGCCTCGATCTCGTCGTCGCGGCTGAACTTCAGCGTGAGCAGCTGCGTGCCGATGTTGGCCGCGACGTCGCCGAGCTGGCCGAGGCCGAACAGCTGGGCGCCCAGCGACAGCAGCGCGCCGGTGCCCTGGCTCTTGGCGATGCGCTCGCGCGCGTGTTCGCGCAAGGCGTGCGCCATCTCGTGGCCGATCACCATCGCCAGCTCGTCGTCGGTGAGCTTCAGCTTGTCGATCAGGCCGGTGAACACGGCGATCTTGCCGCCGGGCATGCAGAAGGCGTTGATCGACTGGCTGCCGATCAGGTTCACCTCCCAGCGCCACTGCCGCGCGCGGTCGTTCCAGCGCGGCGCGTCGGCGATCAGGCGCGAAGAGATGCTGCGCAGGCGCTGCAGCTGCGGGTGGCTTTCAGGCGCCAGCGCGCCCTTGGCCCTGGCCTCCTGCAGCAGTTCGCCGTACTGCTGCGCAGCGGCGACCTCCAGTTCGTTGGCGGGCACGAGGGTGCGCAGGCGCGAGCTCTGGCCGATGTCGACCTGGCTCAGCGCCGGACCGCCGGCGACGGCGCCCGCCGCCACCAGGAAGGCGCGCCTGCTGACCCACGAGGATGACTTGGCAGCACAGATTCGGCACATGCGCAAATAATACTGACGAAGCACCTCCACCATGTCAGACCCTACCGCGATCACGGCTCAGAACCCGCCTGCCAAACCGACCTGGGGCGAAACGCTCAGGGTCTACACGGAGCCCGCCACCCTGAGGATGCTGTTCCTCGGATTCTCGGCGGGCCTGCCCTTGCTGCTGGTGCTGGGCACCCTGAGCTTCCGCCTGCGCGAGGCGGGCATCGACCGCACCACCATCGGCTTCCTGTCCTGGGTGGGCCTCGCCTATGGCGTGAAGTGGATCTGGGCGCCGCTCGTCGACCGGCTGCGGCTGCCGCTGCTCACGCGCTGGCTGGGGCAACGGCGCAGCTGGCTGCTGCTCGCGCAGGGCGGCGTCATCGCCGGCCTGATCGGCATGGCCCTGTCCGACCCGAAGGCCGCGCTGCAACCCGTGATCTGGTGCGCGGTGGCGGTGGCATTCGCCTCCGCCACGCAGGACATCGCGCTCGACGCCTTCCGCATCGAATCCTCCGGTACCGAGCGGCAGGGCGCCCTGGCCGCCGCCTACCAGACGGGTTACCGGCTCGCCATGATCTGGGCCGGTGCCGGCGTGCTGTGGATCGCCGCGCGCTCCGAGGTCGACACCGCGGCCGTCTACGAGCACGTCGCCTGGCAGACCGCCTACCTGTGGATGGCCGCGTCGATGCTGGTGGGCGTGATCACGGTGCTGGTGTCGCCCGAGCCCAAGCCGCGCGACGCCAAGGCCGACATCGCCAACCGCAAGGCGGTCGCCGAAACCTTCGTGCGCGAAGGCCTGACCTTCGCCTGGCCGCAGCTGCTGATGTTCCTGGTGCTGATCGCGCTGCTGGCGGCGATGGTGCGGGCCTCCTTCGGCGCGATCGCGCTGCCCGAGGTGCTGCTGTACCTGGTGCTCGGCGCGGTGGCGGTCCTCGGCCTGCGCAACGGCTGGGGCGTGCAGCGGCCGATGCACATGAACGTGTCGCAGGGGGCGTCTCCCTTCGTGGCCTGGCTGGACGTCGTGATCGTCGAACCCTTCGCCGATTTCTTTCGCCGCTACGGCTGGCATGCCGCGCTGATCCTCGCGCTGATCGCCGTGTACCGCATCAGCGACGTGGTCATGGGCATCATGGCCAACCCCTTCTACGTCGACATGGGCTTCACCAAGGACGAGGTCGCCGCGGTGAGCAAGGTGTTCGGCGTAATCATGACGCTGGTGGGCGCCTTCGTCGGCGGCGTCCTGGCCCTGCGCCTGGGCGTGATGCGCACGCTGATGCTGGGCGCGGTGCTGAGCGCCGCCAGCAACCTGCTGTTCGCCTGGCTGGCCGGCATCGGCCACGACGTGCGCCTGCTGGTGCTGGTCGTGTCCGCCGACAACCTGTCCAGCGGCATCGCCTCCGCGGCCTTCGTCGCCTACCTTTCCAGCCTCACCAACATCCAGTACTCGGCCACGCAGTACGCGCTGTTCAGTTCGCTGATGCTGCTGCTGCCCAAATGGCTGGCGGGCTTCTCGGGCAAGTACGTCGACTCCTTCGGCTACGCCAACTTCTTCGTCGGCACCGCGATCCTGGGCGTGCCCGTGCTGGTGCTGGTGTGGCTGGCCACGCGCAACATCAAGACCAAGCCGACCCAGCGGCCCGGCGTGCTGGACGACGACTAAAGGCTGAGCGGACTTTCCCCGAGCAACACGAGTTTGTCGGACGCGTCCTACGCGGCGCGATGTGTGTCCTGCACATACTGGCAGCCAATCCAGAAGCTCCCGTGCCCTCCGTCCTGCCCCCGATTGCGCATCTCGTTTCGGTCATCCTGACCTGCTTCGCGACGGCAGCGCTTGCCCTCAATGCCTTCGGCCCGGTCGCCCCGGTCTGGTACGGCAACGCGATCCTTCTCGTCGCGCTGCTGCTGCATCCCCCGAAGACGTGGCCGGCGTTCCTGCTGCCCTTCTGGGCGGCCTCCACGCTTGCTTACTCGCTGTGGGGCAACACCCCGTCGCCGGGGCTGCTGGCGCTGGCGGACGCACTGGAGGCAACGGTCGCCGCGACGCTGGTGCTCCTGACCGGCGGCCTGCGGCTGCCGATCTTCCAGGGCCTGCAGGTCGTGCGCCTCGGCGCCGCCTGCCTGCTAACCCCGGCGTTCACCGCCGCGTTCGCCGCGTCGGTGTTGCAGGCCCAGCGCAACGTCTCCTTCGCCAGCACCTGGAGCAGCTGGTATTCGGCGTCCGTCCTCGGCATGGTCGTCATGGGTCCCTTCCTGCTGGCCTGGGCCGACCCCGACAACCGGCGCCGGGCCTTCCAGGGCCTCACGCCCATCCGGACCCTGTTCCTCCTGGGGGCTGCGGCGCTGATGGTCTACTTCGTCGCCGACGACGAGGCGCTGATCTTCCTCAGCTTTCCCCTGGTGTTCGCCCTCACCTGGTCCTTCGGGCTGCTCGGCGCGACCGTGGGCGTGATCGCTGCCAGCGCCGCCATCCTGTGGGTGACGACCGAGGGCCACGGCGCGATCGTGCGCATGATGACGGACACCACGCTCGACGAGCGGCTCGAGGCCCTGCAGATCTACCTGGCCGCCATCCTGCTGTCGAGCCTGCCGCTGAACGTGCTGCAGGCGCGACTCACGACCCTGGCGGAGAACCTGCGGCGCGCCGGCGAGGCGCGCACCGAATTCCTCGCCGCCATGAGCCACGAGATCCGCACGCCGATGACCGGCGTGCTCGGCATGGTCGACCTGCTGGCGGCCGAACACCTCACCACGCCGCAGCAAGGCTACGTGGACGCGATGCGGTCCTCCGGCCGCCACCTCCTGAGCATCATCAACGACATCCTGGACTTCTCGCGCATCGAGAGCGGCAAGCTGGAACTCGAGGACGTGGACTTCTCGCTGCCGGAGGTGATCGAGCGGCTGCGTTCGCTCACCCATCCGCTGGCCGTCGAACGCGGGCTGATGCTGCTGTTCGACAACCCGGACGAAGGCGCGCAGGTGCTGCGGGGCGATCCGCTGCGCATCCGGCAGGTGCTGCTCAACCTGGTGAGCAATGCGATCAAGTTCACCGAACAGGGCAGCGTCACCGTCACGGTGATGCAGCGACCGCGGGAGGACGGCGAGGGACTCTGGGTGCGCTTCGCGGTGCACGACACCGGCGTCGGCATCGAGACGGAAAAGCTGCGGCAGCTGTTCACGCCCTTCACCCAGGCCGACCGCTCGATCTCGCGCCAGTACGGCGGCAGCGGCCTCGGGCTGGCGATCTGCAAGCGCCTGGTGGAGGCGATGGGCGGGTCCATCTCGGCGACCAGCACGCCCGGCGTGGGCAGCGTGTTCCGCTTCGAGATCCCCCTGCACCGGGGCGACCCGGCCCAGCTGGCCGAGGGCCAGCGCCGGCAGCAGGTGGCCGTATCGCCGCAGCGCATCCTGGTGGCCGAGGACGTGCAGATCAACCGCGAGATCCTGCGCACCGCGCTCGGCAAGCAGGGGCATGCGCTGGTCTTCGCCCACGATGGCGCCGAGGCGCTGGCCCTGGTGCAGCAGCAGGCCTTCGACCTCGTGCTCATGGACGTGCAGATGCCGGTGATGGATGGGGTCGAAGCCACGCGCCGCATCCGCAAGCTGCCCGGGCCGGTTGCCTCGATCCCGATCGTCGGGCTCACGGCCAACGTGATGGCGCGCGAACGCGAAGGCTATCTCGGCGCCGGCATGAGCAGCTGCCTGGCCAAGCCGATCGACTGGGACGAGCTGCACGCGACCATCGCGGGTTATGCCAACCGGCCGCCGCCACCCGCCATCGCCCCCGCGCCTGAGCCCTCGACCGAGCCGCCGGCCGTCCTGGTGGACGACGGCGTGCTCGCCAGCCTGCGAAACATGGCGGGCGACGAATTGCCGGGACTCCTCCGTGGCGGCATGCAGGGCTACGATGCGTCGGTGCGGCGCATGACGGCGGCCGACGCCACCGGCGAGCAGCTGCAACGCGAGGCCCACAAGCTGCGGGGCTCCTCCGGAACGCTCGGCCTGGCAGCACTCAGCCAGCTGGCGGAACGCATCGAGGACGCCGCCGGCAAGGGCCAGCTCACGCGGGACCTCGTGGCCCAGCTGGGCGACACGCTGCTCGCCACGCGGCAGGAGCTCGAACGGCGGGGACTGCTGCCGGAGTAGCCGGCCTAGCGCGTGGCCGCCTCGCGGGCCAGCACGCTGCGCTGCACCTTGCCCAAGGCGGTCCTGGGCAGCGCGTCGCGCCACAACCATCTCCGCGGCAGCTTGAAGCGCGCGAGCCGCTGCCGCAGGAAGGCGGCCAGTTCCGCTTCGTCGGCGCGCGCGCCGGCGTGCAGGACGACGGCCACCGCGACGATCTCGCCCCAGCGCGCATCCGGCAGGCCGAAGGCGGCGCACTCCGCCACCGCCGGATGCGAGGCCAGCGCCTGTTCGATCTCGGCCGGATGGATGTTCTCGCCGCCGGAGATGATCAGCTCCTTCGCGCGGCCGACGATCCGCCAGCTGCCGTCGCTCGCCTGCTGCGCGAGATCGCCGGTGGCGAACCAGCCCTCGGCGTCGCAGGCCGGCAGGTCGGGCCAGTAGTGGCGCACGACGTTCGGCCCACGCAGCAGCACCTCGGCGGCGTCGCCGTGCGCCATGCCCAGGCGCGCCTCAACGCCGGGCGCGGGCCAGCCGCAGGAGCCCGCGTGGTCCATCGCGTGTCCGGGCGGCAGCGCGATCGAGAACGGTCCGGTTTCGGTGGCGCCGTAGACATTGCAGACCGGCACGCCGCGCGCATGGAAGGCTTCGAGCAGCGGCGCCGGAATCAGGCTGGAGCCGGCCCAGACGGCGCGCAGCGAAGACAGGTCCGTCGCGCTCCAGCGCGGATGGTCGACCAGCGCCTTCAGGGTCGCGGGCACCAGGAGCGTCAATGTCGGCCGCTGCCGCGCGATGGCTTGCAGCGTCGCGTCGGGATTGAAGCGCGGATGCAGCAGCACGCGCGCGCCCGCATGCAGTGCCGGCAGCGTCTGGATGCACAGGCCGCCGACGTGGAACAGCGGCAGCACCGTCAGCACGGTGTCCGCGGGCGTGAGGCCTTGCACCTGCGCGGCGATGCGCATGTTGGCCAGCAGGTTGGCTTGGGTGTGCACCGCCGCCTTGGGGCCGCCGGTCGTGCCGGAGGTGTGCACGAGCAGCACGGGAGCCTGCGCGTCGGCGTGCGAGGGCGCTTCGGGAGCATCGCGGTCCAGCTCCGCCGCGTCATGCGCCTCGATCCCGCATTGCGCGGCCAGTGCGCGCGCCGCCTCGGCCCACTCGCTGTCGAGTACCAGGTGCGCCGGCGTGCAGTCGGCGACGAGCCGCTGCCACTCGGCCGACGCCAGCCGGAAATTGAGCGGCTGCAGGATGGCGCCGATGCGGGCCAGGCCGAACAGCAGCGCGAGCTGGCCGGGATGATTGGCGCCGAGCCACGCCACGCGGTCCCCGGGCCGCACGCCCCAGCGATGCCAGGCGACGCCGGCGGCGCGCACGGCCGCGGTTCGCAGCTCGCCGTAAGTCCACCGGCGATCGCCGAACTGCAGAGCTTGCAGCGCCGCTTCATGGCGTTGCAGCACTTCATCCAGCGTGGGATTGGAGACCTGCATTTACTTTACTTTACGGGTGCTTCAAGACCGGGCGATGGGCGGAACGGACCATGGCCGTGCAGGGCGCCACAAGGGTGCGCCCCCAACAGTAACATTCACCCATGCAGCAACTCCTGATGATCGAAGACGACGCCCGCCTGGCCCAGATGGTCGGCGAGTATCTGGAACGATCGGGTTTCGGCGTCACCCACGCCATCGACGCCAAGGCCGGCCTGCACCTGCTGGAAGAGCCGCCGTCCGGTTCGACGCCGGACCTCGTGGTGCTCGACCTGATGCTGCCGGACATCGACGGACTGGAAGTCTGCCGCCGCGTGCGCGCGATGCCCGGCGACACCGGCCGGGTGCCCGTGCTGATGCTCACCGCCAAGGGCGACCCCATGGACCGCATCGTCGGCCTGGAACTGGGCGCCGACGACTACCTGCCCAAGCCCTTCGAGCCGCGCGAGCTGCTGGCGCGCATCCGCGCCATCCTGCGCCGCCGCACCGACGGCACGCCGGTGCCGGCCAAGACGATGCGCTTCGGCTCGATGGAGATCGACCGCGACGCCCGCACGGTGACGGTGGCCGGCAAGCTGGCCGAGCTCACCTCCTACCAGTTCGACCTGCTGGTGGTGCTGGCCGAACGCGCCGGGCGCGTGCTCACCCGCGACCAGATCATGGAAGCCGTGCGCGGCCGCGAGCTGGAAGCCTTCGACCGTTCGATCGACGTGCACATGGGCCGCATCCGCGCGGCGATCGAGGCCGATCCCAAGAACCCCAAGCGCATCGTCACGGTGCGAGGCGTGGGCTACGTGTTCGCCAAGCAGCAGGACTGACCCCCTTCCCGCATGACTTCCTGGAACGCGCACTGGCGCTTCCCCCTGTACCTGCGCATCTGGATCGCCGTGATCGTCGCGGTGGGCCTGCTCACGATCGCCTTCGGCTGGCTGTGGCGGGTGAACGCCGAGCAGCAGCCCATGCGGCAGGTGATCATCCGCAACGAGGCCGACCAGATCATCGGCCAGAGCATGGTGCGGCCGAACCGCACGCCCGGCCAGGGCGTCGAGTTCGACGTGACGATGAACGACGGCCGCACGGTCACCGTGCAGCTGCCGCCGCGGCCGCGCCCGCCGGGCGACGGCGGCCGGCCCTTCCTGCCGCGGGGGCCGACCGGCTTCTTCTGGATGCTGGGCATCGTGGCGCTGGCCGTCGCCCTGGGCAGCTATCCCATCGTGCGGCGGCTCACCCTGCGGCTGGAAGACCTGCGCCGCGGCGTCGAGCGCTGGGGCGAGGGCGACCTGAGCGTGCGGGTGCCGGAAAAGGGCAACGACGAAGTCGGCTTCCTCGCGCGCCGCTTCAACCACGCCGCCGAGCGGGTCGAGGCCCTGATGAAGTCGCACAAGTCGCTGCTGGCCAATGCCTCCCACGAATTGCGCTCGCCGCTGGCGCGCATCCGCATGGGGCTGGAGCTGATGGATCCGGCGCCGTCGCCGCGCACCCGCGACGAGATCACCCGCAACATCGCCGAACTCGACCAGCTGGTCGACGAGATCCTGCTGGCAAGCCGCCTCGACTCGCGCGAGACCGACATCGGCACGGTGGAAAGCATCGACCTCACCGGGCTGGCGGCGGAGGAAAGCGCTCGCGCCGGCGCGGAACTGGACACCGACGGTTCGGCGCAGACGCTGGTGGTGAACGGCGTGCCGAAGCTGCTTCGGCGGGCGATCCGCAACCTGCTGGAGAACGCGCGCCGTTACAGCGACGGGCCGGTACTGGTACGTATCGCGCGCGCGGAGGCCGGCGGCGCGGAAGTGCGCGTCTGCGACCGCGGCCCGGGCGTGCCGGAGCTGGAACGCGAGCGGATCTTCGAACCCTTCTATCGCTTGCGCGGCGCAACCGAGCGCGAAGGCGGCGTCGGCCTCGGGCTCGCCCTCGTCCGCTCGATCGCGCAACGGCACCATGGAAGTGCGCGCTGCGAATCGAATCCGGGCGGTGGCGCCTGCTTCGTCCTCACGCTGCCCTGCGAGCAAATGTAAGTGCCCGTAAAAAAACGCGGAGCCCTCTCGCCAAATCCGGGGAAACGCACGAAGATAATTTCGTGGTCGGCGCGGGGCGCGTCCCAGGCATCACCCGAAAGGAGGATGGACGCAGCAGCCGCAGCCGATAGAGTTCAAGCAACTGTCACGCATCGCCGGACTCACCAGATTCAAGTCTCCCAACGACGTCCTTCCAAGGACTTGATACAGCCACCGAAAGGTGGCTGTTTTTTTTGTGCGCTTCAGGCGGGAAACGCCGCGATACCGGCGCCGGTGGCGCTCGCTTGCGCCGGCGTGCGCGCCACGTTCATCACCCACGACACCATCGCGAAGTAGCCGATCAGGCTGGCGAGCTCGACGGTGCCCTGCTCGCCGAAGGCCTGCAGCGCGTCCGCATAGGTCGGATCGCTCACGCCGTGCGTCTGCAGCAGCTCGCGCGTGAAGTCGAGCGCCGCTTCGTCCTCGCGCGGCAGGTTCTTCGGCCGCGCGCCGAGGCGCAGCGCTTCGATGCTTGCTTCGCTCACGCCCGCCTTGACGGCAAGCGGCGCGTGCATGGTCCATTCGAACTGGTTGCTCACGTGGCGCGCCACCGCGCAGATGACGAGTTCGCGCACGCGCGCCTCGAGCACGCTCTCGAAGCGCAGGTACTCGCCCATCTTCGCCACGCGATCGAGCAGCGCGGGACTGCGCAGCAGCGGCAGGAAGGGGCCGTAGACCCCTTTGCGCGGTCCGGCGATCAGCGCCTGCGCGGCCTCGCGCTGCGCGGGCGTCATCGCGCCTTCTTGCGGGATGGGCAGGCGCTCGGTGGCGCGATGGGCATAGCCTTGCGGCAGCGGGGAGTCAGGCATGGACGGTCTCCTGGTCGGGGGTTCGAAGCGAAGTTTGGCGCCACAGCCAGGCGGCGCTCGCGATGAGGCCCAGGGCCGCGATCTGCAGCGCGAGGGCCAGGCCGTGCGCGCGCAATGCGGGCACTTGCAGCAGCACGGCGGAGACGATCGGGCCGGCGATCTGGCCGAAGGCGAAGGCGGCGGTGATGCGTCCTACCAGGCGCGCGGCCTGCGCGGGTGCGCGCGCGCGCATCTCCTGCACGCCGGCGAGCGTGATCACCATGAAGGTCCAGCCGACCAGCAGCGCGGACGCGGCGATCGTGAAGCCGTTCAACCAGAGGCTGGGAAGCAGCGCGCCGACGCCCATGAGGAACTGGCTCGCGGACCACACCTGCAGGCGCGTCGCGCGGCGCAACAGCCGGCCGGCGAGGATCGTGGAGAGGGCGGCGGTCGCGCCGAACACGGGCCACGCGAGGCCGAACCAGAACGGGTCGTCGGCAACGCCGCGCGCCATCGACGGCAGGAAGGTGGCGGGCAGGATGTAGCCGAAGCCCATGAGGCCATAGCAGGCGACGAGGCCGGTGGTGCCGCCATCGCCGCTCGCGCTTGCCGTCGTCGCAGCGGCGGCCGTCGCGCGCGATGCACCGAGACGCGAGAGCACCCACCCGACCGGCAGCGAGAGCAGCAACACCAGCGCTCCGAGGTGCAGCCACAGCGCCGTCGCCCCGAGCCCCGCCGCCGAAGCCGCCCAGCAGTACAGGCCGGTGAGCGCGATGCCGGCGCCCACGCCGGCGTAGACCCAGCCGCCGAGGTCGGCGCGGTCCGCGCGCGCAAGGGCGCCGAGGCACCAGACGCTGGTCGCGACGAACACCCAGGCCGACGACACGCCGGCGGCGAAACGCAATGCGAGCCAGAGCGGGAGCGAGGGCCACGCCATCGCCGCGGTGGACAGCGCCGTGAGCGCGAGTGCGAGCAGCGCGAGCTTGCGTGCATCGAGCGGCAGGCGTGCGGCCGTGAGCGCCCCGGCGAAGTAGCCGGCGTAGTTGGCCGCCGCGATCCAGCCGCCCCAGGCGGGATCGAGCTGGCCCTCGCGCGCCATCAGCGGCAGCAGCGGGGTGAAGGCGAAGCGGCCGATGCCCATCGCCGCCGCCAGCGCGAGCCCGCCCGCGATCACGATGGTCTTCGGTGCCGGTGCGTTTGTCATGGACTCCGATTGGAGCCAGAATGGGCCGCGTCCACAAATGAATAATTCTGGAGCTTCGTTCTTTCCATGAGAAGCATCGATCTCGACAGCCTGGACATCTTCCGCACCGTCGTGCAGGAAGGCGGGGTGATCCGCGCCGCGGAGAAACTCAACCGCGTGCAGTCGAACGTGACCACGCGCATCAAGCAGCTGGAGCAGCGGCTCGGCCGCGTGCTGTTCCGCAAGCAGGGGCGCGGGCTGGTGCTGTCGCCCGAAGGCGAGCTGCTGCTGTCGTATGCGCAGCGGCTGTTCCGGCTCGCCGACGAAGCCGAGAACGAGCTGAAGAGCGGTCGCGCGATGGGCGTGTTCCGCATCGGCTCGCTGGAGAGCACCGCAGGCAGCCGGCTGGCGCCTGTCCTGTCGCGCTTCCACCGGCAGCATCCGGGCGTGGTGGTGGAGCTGGTGACGGGCACGACCGCGGCGCTGCTGCAGCGCGTGGCGAACTTCGAGATCGAGGCGGCCTTCGTCTCGGAGCCGTTCACGCCGGGCGTGCTGGCTTCGCGCAAGGTGTTCGAGGAGGAACTGGTGCTGGTCACGGGCAAGGACGTGCCCGCGGTGCGGCGCGCCTCCGACCTCGCCGGCATGACGCTGATCGCGTTCGCGAACGGTTGCTCGTATCGCAAGCGGCTGGAAGACTGGCTGGGCGCTTCCGCGGTGCTGCCGGCACGGTCCATGGAGTTCGCGTCGTACCAGGCGATGATCGCCTGCGTGGCGGCGGGGACGGGGTTCGCCGTGGTGCCGAGGTCGCTGCTGGCGACGCTCAAGGCGGCGCAGGATGTGCGGCAGCATGAGTTGCCGGTGCGGATCCGGAAGAACCGGACGCACCTGGTATGGAACGGGATGCCGTCGACGAGTTTGCAGCGGCTCCTGGAATTGGTCGCGTGAGCTTGCGTCGGGGTTCGGCTATCGCGCTCACCCCGACCTACAAGAAGTCGGGTATTCGTAGGT
>NZ_DASVNN010000066.1:0-1961 GCF_036383835.1 Ramlibacter sp. | reverse complement strand
CGTCAGCGAGCCGGTGAGCTGCGCGCGGCGCAGGCGCTGCATCGCGACGATCCGCCGCCACAGGCGTTCCATCGCGCCGTGCATGGTCTCGACGAGAGGGCCGGCCACGCGCACCGAGAAATCCAGGCGCGGCGCCTGCAGCGGCCCGTGGTTGGGATCGTGATAGTCGTCGAGGATGTTGATCCCGCCGCAGAAGCCGATCGCGCCGTCGACGACGCACAGCTTGCGATGCAGGCGCCGCCACTGCCCCGGCCACAGCAGGCCCAGCGGGCCGGTGGGCGAGTACACGTTCCATTGCACGCCCGCGAGCTGGAACCGCAGCTCCCACGCTCCGGGCAGCTGGCCGGTGCCGACGCCATCGACCACGAGGTACACGGCAACGCCGCGCCGCGCCGCGCGCTCCAGGGCATAGGCCACCTCGGCGCTGCTGCCGTTGAAATCGAAGATGTAGCTCTCGAGCCGCACCTCGGCCTGCGCCCCGTCGATCGCCGCCACCAGGGCCGGGAACAGCTCGCCGCCGCCTTCCAGCAGCTGCAGGTGGTGGCCGCTGCGCAACGGGGGGATGCGGTGCGCCATCGGGGGCGTTAAATCTTGAACTCCGCGATCAGCGGCAGGTGGTCCGACATGCGCCACCAGATGCGGCCGCGCGGGATCTCCAGGCCCACCGGCTTGAGCCCGCGCGCGTAGACGTAGTCCAGCTGGGCGAGCGGCAGGCGCGAGGGATAGGTGGCGGCCTTTTCGGCGAGGAAGTCCTGGAAGCCGTGCGCGTTCAGCACGGAACGCAGCTTGCCGCCCCAGTCGTTGAAGTCCCCGGCGACGATCACCGGCGCCTTGCGCGGGATCTCGCGCTCGATGAAGCGCACCATCTGTTCCACCTGCCGCACGCGGCTGCCCGCGATGAGGCCCAGGTGCAGCACGATCACGTGCACCATCCGGCGGCCGACCTCCAGTTCCACATGCAGCAGGCCCCGCTGCTCGAAGCGGTGGTCCGACATGTCCTCGTGGCCGTGCGTCACCACCGGCCAGCGTGACAGCAGCGCGTTGCCGTGCTCGCCGTGCTTGGTCTTCGCATTGGTCTGGTACACCGCGTAGTAGCCCTCGGGACAGAGGAACTCCGCCTGCGGCAGCTCGGGCCAGCGCGTGAAGTAGCGCTCTTCGCGCCGATGCAGCTTGCGCACTTCCTGCAGGCACACGACGTCGGCATCGAGCTGCTCCACCGCATGCCCGATATTGTGGATCTCCAGCCGCCGCACCGGGCCCAGGCCCTGCACGCCCTTGTGGATGTTGTAGGTCGCGATGCGCAGCAGACTCATTCAGCCTCCGCCGAGCCGCCTCAAGGAGGCTGACGCCCCCTCGGGGGGCAGCGACGACACGAAGTGCGGAGCGTGGGGGCTCATTGACTGAATTCTGGCAGCATCAGGATCGCTTCGGCGTTGGAAGGCGAGAAACAGGTGTCGGCCGCCTTGCGCCAGGTCAGCCACTGGAAGGCCGTGTGCTCGCGCGGATTCAGGGTGACCGGCGTGCCGGCCGGCACGCACAGGCCGAACACGTGTTCACGGTTGCGCGTGACGCCCGGCGCGTAGCGGTGCAGGTAGCGCGGATAGATGTCGTAGACGTTTTCGAGGTTCCAGTCGGCGAGCGTGCCGATGGCGACGTGGATGCCGGTCTCCTCGTGCACCTCGCGGATCGCCGTCTCCTCGAAGCTCTCGTCCTCGTGGTCCTTGGAGCCGGTGACGGACTGCCAGGTGCCGGGTGCATCGGCCCGGTTGATCAGCAGCACGTCGAGGGCCGGCGTGTGGATCACGACCAGGACGGAGAGCGGGATCTTGAAAGGGCGCGGAATCACCGGGACAGCATACCGTCACCCCCGCGCAGGCGTGGGCCCAGGGCATCCAAAGAAAAAGCGGCGCATTGCGCCGCTTTCCCGGAAGCCCTGGATCCCCGCCTGCGCGGGGATGACG
>NZ_DASVNN010000065.1:0-13234 GCF_036383835.1 Ramlibacter sp. | reverse complement strand
TTCGAGCACATCGAGTATTTCCCGTTCGGGGAGACGTGGGTGGAGGAGAGCAGCAACACCCAGAGGACGCCGTATCTGTTCACGGCGAAAGAGCTCGATGAGGAAACCGGGCTGTATTACTTCGGGGCGCGGTATTACGACACCGCGGGTGAGTGTTTGGCAGAGTGCGGATCCCATCTTGGAGAAGTACCTTCCCATAGCGAGTCAAGAAGAAAACGCGAGGCTGCCCGGCATGGGCGGCATCTACAACTCGCGAAATCTTGGCCTCTTCACCTACGTACATTTGAACCCGATTAAGTTGATTGATCCAAATGGAACGGATGCGAGAAATAGGCTTGGCGCACGCAACGAATGGCGAGCAATGGAGGCAGTGCTGGCTAAAACGGGGGAGATTGCGCTTGTGGCCCCAGGCGAACATGGTGGCGCGGACTTCATCACTTACTCGCCCAAAGATCAAGAGCTCAAGTTCTACGATAACAAGGCTTCCTCAACCGGCCGAACAATCAATGAAGCAACGGGTATCCAGAAAAATCGCGATCCGCTTAACCTGCAGCGTGCACAGGAGGCAGTGGATGCGCTTAGGGAGGAAGGTCATCTGTCCAAAAAGGAGCATGCGGCGATCACAAAATCTGTGAAGGAAGGTAATGTAGGTCGCATCGTCACCAACATGACGGATAAAAATAAGATCCAGGCACGCGAGGGAAGCGGATTGGCGAAAAAGGGTCTTGGTTGGATGAGTCTAGTTAAGACCCTTATACCGGGCCTTGTCACTGCGGAGCAGGTGCGAGGAACGCTGTCCCCTGAGACGCCGGCGTGCCAGGCTACAAATTGCGCACAAATGAATCCCGAGTAATGGGGGATGTAGATGACCTTGCACAAGCCTGAGCCGATCGACCCTCTTGTTCTACGGTATTGGGAAAAAGAGCGGAGCGTGCTTGAGCGTGAAAAAAACGATACCTATCGTCCGGGTTGTTCCGAAAGAGAACTCGGGGACATGGTGCGAAATCGGCGCGGCCTTCTTGGCAGCTCAGAGCGCGAGTACGCCCATGGGCTGAGATATATCGCGGCTGGCCTTGTCGACGAAGGGCTGAAACATGCTCGCTTCGCTGTCCGTTTTGGAGAGCTGGCTCAGGACGTTGAAGACTTGGGAATCTACAACGACAGTCTCCCACCGGACGACTTGCGGCGCCAGTCTCGCGAGACTGGTCTGGCGCGGCTTCACGCAAGTCTCTACTGGGGCAAATGGATGCTGGGTGAACCGACCGCGCAGGCGCATCTGGAACTCAGCCTCCAAAGTACGAAAATCTACTGGGAGGAGGTGCCCCCCCAGACGCCAGTGACCGACCCTGGCGACCAAAGCATCGGTCTTTGGGGGACCGTGGTGCCTTTTTTGCGGATAGGCTGGGTCGAGGACGCAGCACGCTGGTTTCGCCTCGTGGTTGGGCCTAAGCCGATGAGCGTGAGAGAGACTGCCCGCACTGCCTCTTATCTTGATCGCAGACCGGCCATCCAACTTAGCAGCAATGCGATGATGTTAAGAGCTTACCTTCAGACGCTGCTGGCGTGGTTGTCCGAGAGACGGGAGAGTGAGGAGCGGGCGCGCAGCGCATCAGACACCTTC
Organism: Ramlibacter sp.; assembly: GCF_036383835.1. GTDB lineage: Bacteria > Pseudomonadota > Gammaproteobacteria > Burkholderiales > Burkholderiaceae_C > Ramlibacter. The sequence continues at coordinate 11,613 of NZ_DASVNN010000065.1, read as the reverse complement.
CACTTCACCATTTCGCGTTGGGGGCACAATGAGCGCAGCGTGCAGGGACGCCTCTGGAATCAGTTCTTGCGTCGGGAGCATGTCGAGCTAGCGCAGCTGCGTGCACAGTACTTCACGCACGAGATCGATCCGATTGCAATTGTGCAGTCGATTCGAGGCATGCCTCTTGTTGTCCCATCCAACCTCTGACCGAGAAGCTCCTATCAACAGAATTGGTGGGAGAAATTGCGATCAACGCGGCGACGACGCAGTACGCCTACGACGCGCGCAACCGGCGGCTCGCGAACCTGAACGCGACGACGCAGGGCCAGGCGATCGAGCAGAAGAAGACCAGCTACGACTGGACGTACGTACGGCAGCACGCATCCGCATGCGCCCACGCACCTGGGCGAGCGCACGTACAAGTACGACGCCAACGGCAACCAGCTCGGCTGGGACAACGACAGGAACGGGACGCGGCGCAACATCGTGGGTGCTGATGCGCGTTCAGCTGAGCCCTGACGGAAAGCAGGTCCTGATCACCGCGGCGGCGCCAGACAGGAGGAACCCGCTCCAATCCGTAGTGACGTTGCGGTTGGCCCCCCGTTCGCTGGTGAGTGTTATGGGGGTCAGATTCCAATTAAAACCATGATGGAGCGGAACTCCGACCTGGTACGTGCGTCCCGGAGTTTTCGGTCTGGATGCAAACGTGCAAGTGAGGTCCGTCGGCGCCTGACCCCCTCAGGGGCTTTGATATCGATGGGGATATTGGGGATATTGGGGTCAGATTTCAATTTCGCCCATTGGGCGCAAGCAAATGTCCGGGCCTGCGTCAGACATGTTGATCAACGACGTATGGATTGATCCAGAATGCCAAGAACATTCGCGCTGCAACGCTTTAACAAGCCGTACGTCAAAAAATCGGCGGCCATTCTGATAGCCGCCGTCCTGCTGTCTCCATCGGTCTTGACCGCCTTGACTTCCACTGAGATCAATTTCGAATTGAGCTTGGTGGCAATCTTGCTTGGCGTCTTATCGGTGCGACGGTACAGAGGGGCGCGGTACGTGATCTGTATTTGCGTTGCCCTTCTACTCACATTCCCGCCTTTTCCGCTTTGGCTGCACAGTGATGGTGTCGGGGGAATGCGTATCTACTGGAGTCAAGAAGTCATTGATAGAGCTCCGGGATTCAGGACCTTCCTATTTCTCTGGAACATTGTTGGAAGCGTCTGTCTTTTTAAGCTTCTGAACGAGACCGTCGCTCTGCCCTCCACGTCGCCAAAGGGCTGAGACTTAGCGGGTCGCATCTTCCTGCGCCTGGCGAAGAACAACTACCCCAACTTCCCCGGCAACGACGTGACGTACCAGTACGGCGCGCCGCGCGCCGCGCGCACCGTTCAACCGCGCCGGCCGCATCGTGCAGGTGGACGACGAAAGCGGTCGCGAGGAGCGCTTCTACGGCAGGCTGGGCGAGATCGTGAAGGAGATCAAGACGATCGCCTCCGACACGCAGGGCGACGGACCGAACAGCCCGGAGGTCCGGACCACCGAGTACCTGTTCGACACCTTCGGCCGCCTGCAGCGCCTGGTGTACCCGGGCGGCGAAGTGCTCTCCTACGCCTACGACGCCGGCGGCAATGTGAAGTTCGCGCAGGGCGTGGGCTTCAACTACCTCACGCGCCTGGAGTACGACAAGTTCGAGCAGCGCCGTTTCAAATCTACGTCTCAGATCAGTACGACGTTCTTGGAGGCCGTGCAAAAGCTGAGGGAAAATCACCTCGCCTAGACAAGGAAACATTTGTCGGCAGGATGATGAAGAGGTGGCGACACAGCCGCGAGAAGCCGACCAGCGCAAGGCTATAGAAGGGATCATTCACGATATGCGACCGGACTGAAGGGAGTACGAAGTGAGAATCCACTGGCGTATGGCGGGAACTGCTTTTCTCGCGCTATTCATGGCCGTCGTGGCTGGCTGTGGCTCAGGCTGTTCGGTGACCTCCTCGGGGAAGGAGTACCGGTTGAGAGATCCACAGGAGTTCCGCGCCTATGGACGCAGATGGACCTTGACGTTTTTGGAACGGACGGACTCCGAGTACTATTTCTTCGGGATTACGGCCGGCGGTGCACCGCGCTACCGGAGTCTGCTCTATCTCGTTCCAGAGGACGGAAAGCGCATTGAACTCCACGACAGAATATTTGCTCTTCAGCGTGATGGCTCGGTCAAGCGGGTCCGGGATTGTTGTGGCAACTATGAATCCGGGTCAGTACCTGTTTTTCAGGTGAACGACCAGCTTGTCATGCATGTGCGTGCCGCTCCCGACAAAGTGACCGACTGCGCCGCTTACGGTGCAAACCCTAGCAGGTCAGGCACGGCGTTGTTCTTCGGACGATTTGACCCAGGCTCCCAACGCGTCGTCCTCGATTCCTTCTTCCCCGGCCTGAGAAGTGGAGATCAAGATACTCCGACCCGTTCACCTGATGACTACTATCGCTTGCTTTATCAGAATCGCCTGCCATTGAATTGCCAATAGGCAAGCAACGCCGGCGGCAACCCGGGCGCCTTCAACGCGGCGTTCGACACGATCCAGCCGACGCGCACCGAGTACGACGTCATGGACCGCACCACGCGCACGGTGCTGCCGGACGACACCGTCACCACGATGCAGTGCGGCGACCGCGACGGCGTCACGCAGTTCCGCACCATCGTCACGGACGCCAACGGCAAGCGCAAGGCGACCCTGTTCGCGCTGTCGAATCTGTGGATGGCGCGAAAGCAATTGATGGCCACGGCGGGAGTAGTCCGTCTGAGAACAGAGTGAGGCGAGGAATGATGTCAAGACTTCCTGAAAATGCGCCTCGAATGGCGCATTTGGTGGTCACGCGTCGATTCGAATCACCGGGCATGCGCGTGAAGCGACCTTGTTCAGAGAAAGCACGTGTGGGCGGGGATCTCGCGGATTGCAACGAGCCTGGTGCCGGGCGTGAAACCTGTGGGCTCCCAGACTAGCCGCTCGCCGGCAAAGCCCGCCGATACTGCACCGCCTCCGCCACATGCACCACCTCCACCCCACCTGACCCCGCCAGGTCTGCGATCGTCCGCGCAACCTTCAGCACGCGATGCGTAGCTCGCGCGCTCCATCCCAGCTTCGCCGCGGCCGACCGCAGGAACTCCCCCGCCTTGTTCGCCAGTCCAACTTGCTGGTCGATCTCCTCCCCATGCAGCGCATGGTTCTCCTTGCCCTGTCTCTGCACGGCCCGCCGCCGCGCCGCATTGCAACGCGCCTGCACCGACGCGGTCGCTTCCCCTGCCGGCGCCCCGAGCAGTTCGTCCGGCCCCAGCGCCGGCACCTCCACATGCAGGTCGATGCGATCCAGCAGCGGCCCGCTGATGCGCCCCTGGTAGCGCGCCACCTGCTCCGGGGTGCAGCGGCAAGCCCGCCCTGACCCCAGCCAGCCGCAGGGACACGGATTCATCGCGGCCACCAGTTGAAAGCGCGCCGGGAACTCGCTGCGCCGCGCCGCCCGCGCGATCGTGATGCGGCCGGTCTCCAGCGGTTCGCGCAGGGCCTCCAATGCGGAGCGCGGGAACTCCGGCAGTTCGTCCATGAACAATACGCCGTGGTGCGCCAGCGAGATCTCGCCGGGCCGCGGCGGCGAGCCGCCGCCCACCAGCGCCACTGCGCTCGCGGAGTGATGCGGCGAACAGGTCGGCCGCTGTGCCCACTGCTGCAGCGAGAAGCGACTGGACAGGCTCGCCACCGCGGCGCTCTCCAGCGCTTCGCGGATCGTCATCGGCGGCAGCAGGCCGGCGAAGCGCTGCGCCAGCATCGACTTGCCCGCGCCCGGCGGCCCCACCATCAACAAACTATGGCCGCCTGCCGCCGCGATCTCCAGCGCTCGCCGCGCGCCGGCCTGTCCCTTCACATCGGCGAGGTCCGCGTAGAGCGCAGCCACCGCCGGCGGGTTCGGCGCCAGCCGCACCCAGCCTTCGCCGTTTTCCACCGCGTCGTCCTGGCCGCGCGGCGCGAACTGCCGCACCGCATCGAGCAGGTGCCGCAGCCGCACCACCTTTGCATCCGGCACCAGCGCGGCTTCTTCCGCGCTCCCCGGTGGCAGCACCAGGCAGGCGTCGACGCCGCCCGCGTGCAGCGCCACGCTGGTCGCCAGCGCGCCGCGGACCGGCCGCAGTTCCCCTGATAAAGAGAGCTCGCCGGCGAACTCGTGCCCCGCCAGCCGCGCCCCGTCGATCTGCCCGCTCGCCGCCAGGATGCCCAGCGCGATCGGCAGGTCGAAGCGGCCGCCGTCCTTGGGCAGTTCGGCCGGCGCCAGGTTCACGGTGATCCTCTTGTTATGGGGGAACTCCAGCCCGCAGGTAAGCAGGGCCGAGCGCACGCGCTCGCGGGCCTCCTTCACCTCGGTATCCGCCAGCCCCACCAGGGTGAATTGGGGCAGGCCGTTGGCCAGGTGCACCTCGACGGTGACGGCGGCGGCCTCCAGCCCGACCAGGGCACGGCTTTGCACCAAACACAGGCTCACGTCGTCGTTCCTCCCGTTTCGGGTGCATGGCGGCCCCGGCTGCGCGCAAATCGATCGCAGCGGCACCGGCGTGGTGCGGCCCGCCCGTTCCGCACCGATTCGGATACCTCAACGGGGCGGGAGGGCCCGGCGCCGACGGGAATATTCCTCCGTGTTGTGGATGGCACGGCTCCTGCTATCCGACCTCTGCATCACATCTAACGAACGGAGAACCCCGAAATGAAGAAACTGAAACTGGCCGTGCTGGCCTCCGCTTTCCTGGCTTCGGGCGCCGCCCTGGCCCAGGCCAAGCCTGCCGAGCCCGACTACACCCTGTCGTTCAACGTCGGTGCCGTCACCGACTACCGCTATCGCGGCATCTCCCAGTCGCGCCTGAAGCCCGCCCTGCAGGGCGGCGCGGACTTCTCGCACAAGAGCGGCTTCTACGTCGGCACCTGGGCGTCCACCATCAAGTGGATCAAGGACGCCGGCGGCGACGCCAACGCCGAGGTGGACCTCTATGGCGGCTACAAGACGACTGCCGGCCCGGTCGGCATCGACGTCGGCGTGCTGCGCTACATCTATCCGCACTCCGACCTGGCGATCAACCCCGACACGACCGAGCTCTATGCGGCCGGCACCTGGGGCCCCGCCACGCTGAAGTACTCGCACGCGGTCACCAACCTGTTTGGCTTCGCCGACAGCAAGAACAGCTCCTACATCGACCTCAGCGCCACCTTCGAGACGGGCGTGTGGGGCCTGTCGGTCACGCCGCACATCGGCCACCAGAAGGTGAAGAACAACGGCGACTTCTCCTATACCGACTACTCGATCACGGTGTCCAAGGAGTTCGTGCCGGGCCTCACCGGCAGCCTGATGCTCGTCGACACCAACAACAACAACTACCGCGGCCCCGCCCCCGACTCCAAGAACCTGGGTCGTGCCGGCGCGGTGCTGGGCGTGAAGTACACGTTCTGAGGCGCAATCCCAAAGGAGCAGGCATGAAACTCGTCACCGCCATCATCAAACCCTTCAAGCTCGACGAAGTGCGCGAGTCCCTCTCGGGGATCGGCGTGCAGGGCATCACGGTCACCGAGGTCAAGGGCTTCGGCCGCCAGAAGGGCCACACGGAGCTGTACCGCGGCGCCGAATACGTCGTCGACTTCCTGCCCAAGGTGAAGATCGAGGCGGCGGTGTCCGACGACCTGGTGGACCGCGTGATCGAAGCCGTGGAGGGCGCCGCCCGCACGGGGAAGATCGGCGACGGAAAGATCTTCGTGTACGACCTGGAGCAAGTCGTCCGCATCCGCACCGGCGAGACCGGCAAGGAAGCGCTCTAAGCATTTCACCCCAATACCAAGAGAGCACCGACATGAGGAAATTTCTCGCTTCCCTGGCCGTGGGCCTGGGACTCCTGATCGGCAGCGCCGCCGCTGTCGCCCAGGCGCCCGCCACGCCGGCCGCTGCACCCGCAGCCACCACTGCCGCTCCCGCGCAGGCCGCCCCCGCGGCCGCTGCTCCTGCTGCTGCCGCGCCCGTCGCGGCGGCGGCCACCGCGGCTCCGGCCGCGGCCACCACCGCTCCGGCGCCCGTGCCCAACAAGGGCGACACCGCCTGGATGACGGTCGCCACCCTGCTGGTGCTGCTGATGATCCTGCCCGGCCTGGCGCTGTTCTACGGCGGCCTGGTCCGCAGCAAGAACATGCTGTCGGTGCTGATGCAGGTCTTCGTGGTCACCTGCATGATCTTCGTGCTGTGGGCCATCTACGGCTACAGCGTGGCGTTCACCGCGAGCAACCCGTTCATGGGCGGCTTCGGCAAGATCTTCCTCTCGGGCATCACGCCCGACTCGGTGGCCGCGACCTTCAGCAAGGGCGTCGTCATCCCCGAGCTGACCTTCGTCGCCTTCCAGGCCACCTTCGCGGCCATCACCTGCGCGCTGATCGTCGGCTCCTTCGCCGAGCGCATCAAGTTCTCCGCGGTGCTGCTGTTCTGCGCGCTGTGGTTCACGTTCGCCTACCTGCCGATCGCCCACATGGTGTGGTACTGGGACGGCCCGGACGCGATCACCGACGCCAAGTCGCTCGACGCCGTGACGGCTGCCGCCGGCTGGCTGTGGGCCAAGGGCGCGCTCGACTTCGCGGGCGGCACCGTGGTGCACATCAACGCCGGTGTCGCCGGCCTGGTGGGCGCCTTCGTGATCGGCAAGCGCATCGGCTACGGCAAGGAAGCTCTGGCGCCGCACAGCCTGACCCTCACCATGGTGGGCGCCGCGCTGCTGTGGGTGGGCTGGTTCGGCTTCAACGCCGGCTCCAACCTGGAAGCCACCGGCACCGCCTCGCTGGCCTTCGCCAACACGCTGTTCGCCACGGCCGCCGCCACGCTGTCGTGGTGCGCCGGTGAAGCCCTGTCCAAGGGGAAGGCCTCGATGCTGGGCGCTGCTTCCGGCGCCGTCGCCGGCCTGGTGGCCATCACTCCCGCCTGCGGCTTCGTCGGCGTGATGGGCGCGATCGTGATCGGCCTGCTGGCCGGCCTGGTCTGCCTGTGGGGCGTCAACGGCCTCAAGCGCCTGCTCGGCGCCGACGACTCCCTGGACGTGTTCGGCGTCCACGGCGTGGGCGGCATCCTGGGCGCGCTGCTGACCGGCGTGTTCGCTTCGCCCTCCCTGGGCGGCACGGGCATCTACGACTACGTGGCCAACAAGGTGAACCCCGACTACTCGATCGGCAACCAGGTCTGGATCCAGTTCCAGGGCGTGCTGACGACGATCGTCTGGACCGCCGTCGTCTCCTTCATCGCCTACAAGGTGGTGGACCTGCTGATCGGCCTGCGCGTCTCCGAGGAAGACGAACGCGAAGGCCTGGACATCAGCAGCCACGGCGAGACGGCGTACAGCCGCTGACCGAAAGCGAAACGCGGCGCGCGGAGGCACGCCGCGCGCCGCGAACAAGCAAGATCTCCTTTGGATGTTGGGCCCGCTTCGGCGGGCCTCTTTTTTTGGATCGGGGAAAACGCCAACATCCGGACGCAGAGGACGCAAAGACTACGCAGAAGTCGCAAAAGGACAGCCCACTCAGTTGGATGTTCCTTTCTGCGTTCTCTGCGAAACCTCTGCGGCCTCTGCGTCCGGAAGTTGGTCTTTCCAGAGACGCGAGATCAAGCCGAACGGAACCGCAGCCGCACGCCGTTCTCGCTGCGCTCGATGTGCGCGCCCTCCGCCACGGCGAGCGCGCCGATCTCGTCCCAGCCCAGCGGCCGGTAGGGCGGCAACGCGCCGTCGCCATCCGGTCCCGACGCCTGCACCACTTCCACCTGCACGGCGGGGGCTTCGCGCTCGGCGCGCACCACGATTTCCGCCGGTGCCTGCGCGTCGTCGCTCAGGCCGAACAGCACCGCAGGCAACAGCGCGCGGATCGCCGCCTGCGAGACCTGGTGCCCGTGATCCCCCGCTTCGTGGCGCAGCTGGAATCCGCGGAAGCTGAAATGGCTCCCCAGCAGCGCGATGCATTCCTCGATGCTCGCGTCCAGCGACGCCACCTGCGCCGCATCCGGCGCCAGCCAGCTCACCACGTCGAGGTTGGCGTGCACCGCGCTGCGCGCGAAGTCGTTCACCTTCCCCATGTCCTGGCCGATGCGCGCCATGTCCGGCGTGGTATCGCGCAGGCGGCGCTCGATCACCTGCGTGATCAGGCCGATCGGCTGCAGGTGCACGACCATGCGGTGGCGCATCGCCAGCGTCAGGCGGCGCAGCAGCGCGTAGCGGGCGGCCTCGACGCGCCGCAGCCCGACGTCCGGCTCGGGGGAATGCATGGAACGATGGTAGCGTGATGCCCGCACGGCCGGGCTGGGCCGTGGGCACAATGGACGCCGACCGACAAGGAGACAAGCGCCATGATCGAACTGCGCGCCGGATCGCTGCGCTGCGAGCTGCATCCGCAGCTCGGCGGTGCGGTCGCCGGGTTCTGGCTCGACGGCCAACCGGTGCTGCGCTCGACTCCCGCGGCGCAGCTCACCTCCGCGCGGCTGGCCGGCTCCTATCCGCTGGTGCCGTTTTCCAACCGCATAGGCCGCGCCAACCTCGAGTGGCAGGGTACGCAGCATCCGCTGGTGCGCAACAACGGCGACGAGCCGCATGCGATCCACGGCGTCGGCTGGCAGCGCGCGTGGGGCGTGCTGGAGAACGACGACACGTCCGCGCTGCTCGCGTACGAGCACCGGCCCGATCCGTCCTGGCCCTTCGCCTTCGATTGCTCGCAGACCTTCCGCCTCAGCCCGCAGGGCCTGCAGATGACGCTCGCCATGACCAACCAGTCGGCCCAGCCTGCACCCGCGGGCCTGGGCTGGCATCCCTACTTCACCAAGCGGCCCGCGAGCCACCTCCGCTTCGCCGCTGCCGGCCGCTGGGAGATGGGGACGGACAAGCTGCCGACCGAACGCAAGCACTCGACCGGCCTCGATGCCGATGCCGCGACCCTCGACGTCGACCACTGCTTCGACGGCTGGGACGGCCTGGTCGAACTGCGCGACGAGGTGATGCTCGTGCGGGTGCGCTCCGAGCTCACGCGCCTGGTCGTGTTCACCAACGCCACGCGGCCCTTCGTCGCGATCGAGCCGGTGAGCCACGTCAACAACGCGGTGCACCTGTTCGCCGCCGGCGTGTCCGCGCAGCAGCTCGGGCTGCACATCCTGCACCCCGGCGAATCGATGATGGCGCAGATGACGATCGAGGTGGAGGCGGTGCGATGAAGTGGGAAGTGGCGGTCCGCGAGGCCGACGAAGTCGGGGAGTCGCCGTTCTGGCACCCCACCGAACGGCGCCTGTACTGGGTCGATGTCGCGGGCAAGTGCGTGCGACGCTGGGATCCCGCCGGCGGCGCCTCCGAGCGCTGGGCCTTGCCGCAGGAGCCGGGCTGCATCGCACCCGCGAAAAGCGGCGGCCTGGTGCTCGGACTGCGCGACGGCATCTACCGCGCGCGCAGCTGGGGCGGGGCGCTCGTGCCCATCGTGCGTTTCCAGCACGCGGAGACCACGCGCTTCAACGACGGCAAGGCCGATCCCGCCGGCCGCTTCTGGGCCGGCACCTATTACGAACCCAAGGACGCGCGCAAGGCGGACCTCTATGCCTTCGACTGCCGGCCCGACAACGGCAACGGCGGCAAGCCGCTCGTGCAGCTGAAGGCGCACAACGCGACCAGCGCCAACGGCCTGGCGTGGTCGCCCGATGCGCGCACCGTGTACTGGGCCGACACGGCGCAGCACGTCATCCACGCCTGGGATTTCGAGCCGCACGCCAGCGTGATGCGGCGGCATCGCGTCTTTCGCCAGTTCCCGCCCAAGCCGGCCGGCTGGAAGCCGGGGCAGGGTGGCTATGGCGGGCGGCCCGACGGCGCGGCGGTGGACGCGGAAGGCTTCTACTGGTGCGCGATGTTCGAGGGCGGCCGGTTGCTGCGGCTCGCGCCGTCCGGCGAGATCGCGGCGGAGATCGAAGCGCCGGTGCGCTGTCCCACCATGCCCTGCTTCGGCGGGCCCGACGGCCGCACCCTGTACCTCACAACGGCGCGCCACGGCCGCCCCGCGGACGAACTGCGGGCCCTGCCCGAATCCGGCTGCGTGTTCGCCGCGCGGGTGGAGGTGCCGGGCCTGCCCGCCAATTTCTTCATCGACTGAGGCGCAAAAAATTTCAGTCCGGCGCGGCGAGGCCGCCTGGCCGCGTGCCCGTAACATCCCGCCCATGGACTCCGCTCTCGCCGCCCTCGTCGAACGCATCCGCGCTGCCGCGGCGGACGGCACGCCCCTGCGCATCCGCGGCGGCGGGACCAAGGACTTCCACGGCGAGCGCCTGCAGGGCGAATTGCTGGACACGCGCGTGCTGCGCGGCGTCGTGAATTACGAACCGAGCGAGCTGGTGGTGACGGTGCGCGCCGGCACGCCGCTGGCGGAACTGGAGCAGCTGCTGGCGGGCTCCGGCCAGTGCCTGCCGTTCGAGCCGCCGCACTTCGGCGCGGGTGCGACCGTCGGCGGAATGGTCGCGGCGGGGCTGTCCGGTCCCGCGCGGGCCAGCGTCGGCGCGGTGCGCGATTACGTGCTGGGCCTGCAACTGGTCAACGGCCGCGGCGAGGAAATGGTGTTCGGCGGCCAGGTGATGAAGAACGTCGCCGGCTACGACGTCTCGCGGCTGATGGCCGGCGCGATGGGCACGCTGGGCCTCATCACCGAGGTGAGCCTCAAGGTGCTGCCGGTGGCGCCGGCCGAAGCCACGCTGCGCTTCGAGATGACGCAGGCCGAGGCGCTGCGCAGCCTCAATGCCTGGGGTGGCAAGCCGCTGCCGCTGAATGCGAGCCGCTGGCAGCAGGACGGCGGAGCCGCCGTGTTGTACCTGCGGCTGCGAGGCGCGATCGCCGCGGTGGAAGCGGCCCGTCGCGCGCTCGGTGGCGAACGCCTGGTCAACGAACCGGCGGCGGCCGACTGGCGGGACTGCCGCGAACAGGCGCTGCCCTGGTTCGCCGAGCGCGGATCGCGCGACCTCTGGCGGCTGTCGGTGCCGCAGACCGCGCCGGTGCTGGACCTGCCGGAGCCGCCGCTGGTCGAATGGCACGGCGGCGAGCGCTGGGTGCGGGTGGCGCCGGAGCAGGGCGTGCGCGTGCGCGACGCGGCGCTGGCCGTCGGTGGCCACGCGACGCTGTTCCGCACCGCGCGCGCGGAAGCGGGCGCGCGCACGACGCCGCTCGCGCCGGCGCTGGCGCTGGCGACCATCCACGCACGCCTGAAGAAGCAGTTCGATCCGGCGGCCATCTTCAACCGCGGCCGTCTCTACCCGGATCTCTGATGCAGACCCATCTCTCCCCGGAATTCCAGGGCACGCCCGAAGGCGCGGAGGCCGAGGCCATCCTGCGCAAGTGCGTGCACTGCGGCTTTTGCACCGCGACCTGCCCGACCTACCAGCTGCTGGGCGACGAGCTGGACGGCCCGCGCGGCCGCATCTACCTCATGAAGCAGGTGCTCGAAGGCGCCGAGCCCACGCGCGCCACGCAGCTGCACCTGGACCGCTGCCTGACCTGCCGCAACTGCGAGAGCACCTGCCCGAGCGGCGTCGACTACGGGAACCTGGTCGACATCGGCC
>NZ_DASVNN010000064.1:0-125262 GCF_036383835.1 Ramlibacter sp. | reverse complement strand
GACTGGCTTCGGCGCCGATCGCATCAGCGACTTCGACGCCATCGCACTGGGCGGCCAGGACCGCCTGGACATCAGCGCGCTCGGGATCACGGCGGCGACCTTCGGCGCCTCGGTCTCGATCACGCTGGCCAACCTCGATGCGGTCGCCGGGCTCGACACCCTGGTGACCATCGGGGGCAACTCGATCGCGCTGTTGGGCGTCAACGGTGCCGGCGACAACGCCATCACTGCAGCGGATTTCATCATGGCGTGACACGCAGACGCGATCCCGCGGGCCGGCCGCCGCCGGCCTGCGCGAGGGCGGCGCGCCGACAACGAACGAGCCAGCAAGAAAGGAGCCGATATGACCGAGCAGATCAAGACAACCGGAAGGGCGACGCCCGGGTCCGGACCCACCTCCACGCCGCGCGCGATCACCCATCCGCGCGAAGTGGCCGCAGTCGTCATGGCGCGCATGAACCAGGTCAACGCCAAGAAAGACGAACTCGGGGTCTCGATCCACGGCCTGATGGAAGTGATGCAGCAGCTGACCAAGATCCATGACGAACAGCTGCTCGCCATCGAGCAGCTGCGACGACGCGTGAAGGCACTGGAAACGGGCACCGCGGGGGGACAACCGTCTCCCCCTCCGGTGCAGTGATCGGGGCGTAGCGCAAGTCGAGCATCCGGGGGCAATGCCATGAAATCCTTGTGGAGCGAACTGCGGCCGCTGATGGCCTCCATCGCCGCGTTCTCGTTCGTCATCAACCTGCTGTTCCTGGTGCCTGCGTTCTTCACCCTCCAGGTGTTCGATCGCGTCATCTCGACCAACAGTCCCGAGACGCTGCTGGTGCTGCTGGCCGGCACCGGCATCGCATTGCTGATCCTCACGCTGCTCGACTACGTGCGGACCCGCCTGCAGAACGTCGTCGGCTCCCTCCTCGACGAGCACCTGTCGCCGCCGGTGGTGAATGCCGTCGTCGTGCGCGCCACCCGGACGGCCGGGGGCGCCCGCGTCGACGCCATTCGCGACGTGGCGTCCCTGCGGACCATGTTTTCCGCGAACGGCCTGATCGCGGTGTTCGATGCACCCTGGGTCGTGGTCTACGTTCTCGTGATCTGGATGTTCCATCCCTTGCTGGGGATCGGCGCGGCGCTCTCGGCGCTGCTGATGCTCATCCTCGCGTGGATGAACGACCGCCTGAGCCGCCGCACCCTGGAAGACCTGCAGAAGGAAGGGCGCCGCGCCTCGCAGTACGTCGAGAGCTCGCTGCGCAATGCGGAAGTGCTGCAGGCGCTGGGCATGACCGACCGCCTGCTGGCCCGGTGGCGCCGGCTGCAGGACCGCATCGGCACGATGCAGACCAGCGCCAGCCGCAAGACGGCCGCCTTCACCGTCGCGACGAAGTCCGTGCGACAGACCATCCAGATCCTCATGCTGGCCCTGGGGGCCTGGCTGGTGCTGACGCAGCAGGCCTCCGGCGGCATCATGATCGCCACCAGCATCCTGCTCGGACGCGCGGTGCAGCCCGTGGAGCAGCTGGTGGGCAGCTGGCGCGTCCTGATCGAGGCCCGCGCCGCCTATGCCCGCCTGGCGGAACTCGCGCGTGACTTCGACGGCAAGGAAGCACGCCTGGCGCTGCCGCGGCCCAAGGGCCTGCTGACGGCGGAGAACGTCTCGTACCGGCTGCCGGGCGCCGACGCACAGATCCTGACGGCCATCAACTTCGCGCTCGCGCCGGGCGAGGCCCTCGCCATCCTGGGACCGAGCGCGGCGGGCAAGTCGACGCTCGCGCGGCTGCTGACGGGGATCCGCGCACCGAGTGCCGGTCGCGTCCGGCTCGACGGCGCCGACCTCTCCGAATGGCCCCGCGACCAGATCGGCCCGCACATGGGCTACGTGCCGCAGGACGTGGAACTGTTCGACGGCACGGTGGCGGACAACATCGCGCGCCTCCAGGACGTGGACTCGGAAGCGGTGGTCGCGGCCGCGATGCGCGCGAACGCGCACGAGATGATCCTCACGCTGCCGCACGGCTACGACACCCCGGTGGGCGAACACGGCGCGTTGCTGTCGCCGGGGCAGCGCCAGCGCGTGGCGCTGGCCCGCGCGGTCTACGGCCAGCCGCAGCTGATCGTGCTGGACGAGCCGAACTCCAACCTGGACGGCGCGGGCGAAGTCGCCCTCGCCCATGCCCTCGGCGGCCTGCGAAGCGCCGGCGTGACGACCGTCATCGTCACGCACCGCCCTTCGCTGATCGCCCACGTCGACAAGGTCATGGTGCTGGCGGCCGGGCGCATCCAGCAGTTCGGCCCGGCCGGCGAGGTCATGAAGGAAATGCAGCGGCAGGCCCAGGCCGCCGTGGACCGGAAGGCTGCCTGAGGCGCAGGAGGACATGATGAAGACAGGAACACTCCAACTGCCGCCGCCGGCCCGGCGCAGCACCGAGGAACACGCGCGCCGTCTCGTGCGCGCCGGCTGCTGGATCGTGGTCGGGGCGGTGGTGCCCATCGCGATGTGGATGGCCGTCGCGCCGCTGGCCATGGCCGTCGTCGCCCCCGCCGTGGTGAAGGTGGACCTCAACCGGCGGCCGGTGCAGCACCTCGAGGGCGGGACCGTGCGCGAAGTGCTGGTGCGCGACGGGCAGAAGGTGCAGGCCGGCGAGCCGGTGCTGGTGCTCGGGGACGTGCGGGTGGATGCCGACCGCAACCGCCTGGATTACCGGGTGCTCGTGGAGCGCGTGGGGATCACGCGGCTGGAGGCCGAACATGCGCTGGTGCCGGCGCTGCGCTTCCCCGACGACCTCCAGCGGGCCGCGAAGCAGGATCCGCGGGTGGCGCTTGCGCTGGCCAAGGAAGCCGCGCTGTTCCGGGCGCAGCGCCATTCCCTGGACAGCGGGACGACGCTCATGCGGGCGCAGCGCGAACGGGTGGAGAACGAGATCGCGGCGGTGCAGGCGCAGATCGTCCAGGCGCAGCAGTCGCTCGAGCTCCAGCGCTCGGACCTCGAGGCGAACCGCGGGCTGATCAAGCAAGGCTACATCGCGGCCACCCGCATCGCGCAGCTCGAGGCCGTGGTCATGGACTACGCGGCCAAGCTGGAGGAACGCCGCACCGAGCTCGCGCGCGCGCAGCAGCGGCTCGTGGAGATCGACCTGAAGATCCAGTCCGCGCGCAACGACTACGTCAAGTCGGCGAGCGACCAGCTCAAGGCCACGGCGCAGCGCCTGAGCGAGATCGAGCAGGAGCAGCGCAAGTCGGATGACGCGGCCAGGCGCCAGGTCGTGGTGGCGCCGGCGAGCGGCGAGATCATCGACCTCAAGTTCACTTCGCCCGGCGCGGTGGTCGGGCCGGGCGATGCCATCGCCGACATCGTCCCCAGCGGCTCCCCGCTGATGGTCGAAGCGCACATCCGCCCCGAGGACATCGCCAACGTGCACCAGGGACAGCACGCGCGCGTGAAGTTCACGGCACTCCGTTACCGCAACACCATGCTGGTCGACGGCAAGGTCACGTACGTGTCCGGCGACCGCCTGGTCGATCGCCAGAGCGGAGTGCCCTACTACACCGCGACCATCCTGGCCGATCCGCACGCGCTCGCGGCCATCGGCGACTTCAAGCTCCAGGCCGGCATGCCTGCCGAGGTCTACATCGACGGATCGCGGCAGACGGCACTGCAGTACCTGGCGGAGCCGGTGATGACGACCCTGCGCAGGGCAGGACGTCAGATGTGAGGGACATCAACGAGTGAGGACACCATGACACGCCAACACCAAACACCCATGGAACCGGAATCCAGCCCCGGCGTGACGCGACGCGCCGTGCTCAAGGCGTCGCTCGCGGCGGCGCCGCTGGTGCTGACCGCGCGCAAGACCGAGGCGCAATTGCCGCCGGTCCTGCCGCCCAGCCCGCCGACGACGCCGTGGGTGGAGGAGCTGCCCCTGCAGGACACGCCGGCGACGGCCCTGGACACCCTGGATCCCGCGCCCACGCTGCCGGCGAACATCCTCGGCGGCGAGATCGGGCGCGTGGAGCACCAGCGCTACTTCGAGTGCTGCGGACCGGGCAGCCGCACCGGCAAGGATGCCGTGTTCCACAAGCTGATCGTCAAGGAGAACCCCGCCTGGCGGTTCAACGGCGACAACGCCTACTACCCCCCGCAACCCATCTGGGGCTACCAGGGCACCAACAATTCCGACGCGGTCACTCCCGGCCCGACGATCCACGCGCGCTACGGCCAGCCGGTCCTCTGCCGCATCTACAACCAGCTGCCGCAGTTCCACACCGGCTTCGGCTCGCCCGAGATCACGACCCACCTGCACAACCTGCATACGCCCTCGGAAAGCGATGGCTTCACCGGCGACTACTACAGCCCCTCCAAGAAGGGCCCGACCCTGACCGGCGTCGGCGCTTTCCACGACCACTTCTATCCCAACATGTATGCGGGCTTCGACGAGATGGGCGGCATCGGCGACCCGCGCGAAGCGCTGGGCACGCTCTGGTACCACGACCACACCGAAGGCGTGACCGCACCGAACGTGCTCAAGGGGCTGGTCGGCCGCTACAACATCTACGACGACCTGGACAGCGGCAGCGAGCAGTCCGGGCTGAAGCTGCCGAGCGGCGCGTACGACTATCCCCTGACGTTCGCCGACCGGCGTTTCGACGTGAACGGCCAGCTGACCTTCGACCAGCTGAATCCGGAAGGCGTGCTGGGCGACAAGATCCTCTGCAACGGCAAGATCGAGCCGGTGCTGAAGGTGGCGCGGCGCAAGTACCGCTTCCGGCTGCTCAATGGCGGTCCGACGCGCTTCTACGAGATCGCCCTGCAGAACCGGTCGGCCAACGGGATCTACCCCTTCACCTACATCGCCAACGACGGCAACCTGCTGCCGAACCCGCTGCCGTACCAGACCAGCATCCGCTTCGCACCCGCGGAGCGGGCGGACATCGTCATCGATTTCGCGAAGTTCCCGCTCGGCACCGAGCTGTACCTGGTGAACCTGCTGCTGCAGACCTCGACCCGGCAGCCCGACCGGACCCTGGCGCCCGGCACGCGCGTGCTCAAGCTGGTGGTCGATCGCAATCCCCCCGAGCCGGACACGAGCATGGTCCCCGGCACGCTGCGGCCGCTGCGTCCCCTGCCCGGCGCATCGGAGCTCGCGGGACTGCCGGTGCGGCGCTTCGTCTTCGCGCGCAGCGGCGGCATGTGGTCGGTGAACGGCGGGTTCTTCAACGTCTTCCAGGTGTCCGCCGCGCCGAGGAAGGGCAGCGCCGAGATCTGGGAACTGGTGAACCCGGACAACGGCTGGCAGCACCCGATTCACATCCACTTCGAGGAAGGGATCATCCTGGGCAAGTCCGTCGGCGGCGTGCCGGTGGCGATCCCGCCGCACGAACGCGGGCGCAAGGACGTCTACGTCCTCGGTCCGGCCATGACGGTGCGGGTGCTGCTGCGGTTCCGCGACTTCATGGGCAAGTACATGATGCACTGCCACAACCTCACCCACGAGGACCACGCGATGATGGTCCGGTGGGACATCGTGTGAGACGCGGAGGCCGCCATGTACACCCGGAGACTCGAACTCGCCGCCGCGGGCGCGATCGCGGTCGTGGGCCTGGCCGACACCCTGCTGGACCCGCCGACGTGGGGGGCGCCCCTGGTCTCGGCGCCGCCGCCGCCCCGCGACTCGCACGGAGGCATCCCGAACGTGCTCCTGACGACGCACACCGGCCGGCGCGTCCGCTTCTACGACGACCTGGTCCACGGCAAGGTGGTCCTCATCACGATGATGTACGCCGGTTGCAACAACACCTGCCCGCCGAGCACGTTCAATCTGGTGCAGGTCCAGCAGATGCTCGGCGCGCGCGTGGGCCGGGACATCTTCATGTACTCGCTGACCCTGAAGCCCGAACAGGACTCGCCGGAGGACCTGGCGCACTACGCGAAACTGCATCACGTCGGACCGGGCTGGCTGTTCCTGACCGGGACGCCCGCCGACGTGCAGCGGCTGCGCTATGCGCTGGGCTTCTACGACCCCGATCCGACCGTGGACCAGCAGGACGGACGCCACGTCGGCATGGTGCGCATCGGCAACGATCCCTACCAGCGCTGGGGCATGGCGCCGACGCTCGCGGACCCGCGGCAGATCGTGTCGATGATCGAGCACATCGACCGGCGGCCGCCGCCGCCGCGCACCGCCTGACTCAGCGGCCCTTGGGGCCGATGCCCACCAGGAAGGTCTCGGACGACTTGTCGCGCGAGGCCTTGGGCTTCATCGGCTTGACGATGCGGAAGCGGTCCTTGAACAGCTTCACCAGCTGGCTGTAGCCGCTGCCGTGGAAGACCTTGCAGACCAGGGCCCCTTCCGCCTTGAGGTGCTGCGTGGCGAAATCGACCGCCAGTTCCACCAGGTGCGCGATTCGCGCCGAATCCGACGACGGGATGCCGGAGAGGTTCGGCGCCATGTCCGAGACCACCACGTCGACCTTGCGGCCGGCGAGTTGCGCCTCGAGCTGCGCGGCCGGCTCCGGCTCGCCGAAATCCCCCTGGATGAAGGTCACGCCCTCGATCGGCTCCATGGGCAGGATGTCCAGCGCGAGGATCTGGCCGGCCAGCACGCCGGCGGCCGCGCCCTCGGGCGCCAGCTTGCGGCGCACGTACTGGCTCCACGCGCCGGGGGCCGAACCCAGGTCGACCACCAGGCGTCCCGGCCTGATCAGGCCCAGGGCCTCGTCGATTTCCTTGAGCTTGTAGGCAGCGCGCGCGCGGTAGCCCTCCTTCTGCGCGAGCTGGACGTACGGGTCCCGCACGTGGTCGTTCAACCACGACTTGTTGACCTTCTTGCTCTGGGTTCTGACTTTCATGTGCCTGTGCGCCTAACGCGGATAATACGGGGATGCCAGCGATCCAATTGACCATAGCCGAGCGCAAGGCGCATCGGGCCGAAGCCCATCACCTGGACCCCGTGGTGATGATCGGCAATGACGGCCTCACGCCCGCCGTCAAGAAGGAAACCGAGGCCGCGCTCAACGCGCATGGCCTGATCAAGGTGCGGGTGCTCGGCGACGACCGGGAACAACGCGAGGCCATCTACCAGGAGCTGTGCGACACGCTCAGCGCGGCGCCCATCCAGCACATCGGCAAGCTGCTGGTGCTGTGGCGGCCCAAGCCGGCCAAGCTCAAGGCCGAAGACGAGGACCGCAAGCCCGGCCCGCGCGAATACAAGGTCATCAAGAACTCCAGCCGGGGCGGCCAGCGCCCCGAGGTCAAGCGGGTGAGGGTGCTGGGCAACCAGCGCCTGACCAGCGGGGGCATGGTCAAGAAGTCCAAGCCGAAGCAGAAATCGGTCAAGAAGTCACGGGCGGAATGACTGTTGCGGTCATCCCCGCGCAGGCGGGGATCCAGGGTATTCAAGGCGGAAGCTCTGGATTCCCGCCGTCGCGGGAATGACCGGGTGTGCTGGTGACCTTGACCAGCACCACCAGCGCGCACAGCCACTGCAAGGCATAGAGCGCCGTCCCGGCGCTGTGCCACGCCGCCAGGTTCTCGCGCGCCACGATCCGCGGGGCCACCACGAACTCCTGCAGCAGCGCGGACAGCATCCCCAGCAGCACATAGGCGACGGCGCCACCGGCCCAACCGAGGCTCGGCGTGCCTTCCTCGTCGCGGGCTCCCATGAGCACGAACAGGCCGCACGCCAGTCCCAGCCAGCATTGCGCGGAAAAGAGCTTGGCGGCGAGCTTGCCGGCCATGGCCGGCGTGGCTGCGTTCTGGAACAGCAGCGGCACGACCAGGAACCCGATCGCGCTCAGGCTGCCCCACCAGAGGGCGGCCGCGAGGACGGGGAGCCGTGCCTTCCAGGCCATCAGACGTAGTTGACGGCGACGATCTCGTAGCGCTTGACGCCGCCGGGCGCCTGCACTTCGGCGGTGTCGCCCTCTTCCTTGCCGATCAGCGCGCGGGCGATCGGGCTCGACACGTTGATCAGGCCCTGCTTCAGGTCCGCTTCGTCCTCGCCGACGATCTGGTACCTGACGGTCTCGCCGGAGGTCTCTTCCTCCAGTTCGACGGTGGCGCCGAACACGACGCGGCCGCCCGCGTCGAGCGACGACGGGTCGATGACCTGGGCGGCGGCCAGCTTGCCTTCGAGCTCGCGGATGCGGCCTTCGATGAAGCCCTGGCGATCCTTCGCGGCGTCGTACTCCGCGTTCTCGGACAGGTCGCCCTGGGCACGCGCCTCGGCGATGGCCTGGATGACGCCCGGCCGGTCGACCGTCTTCAGGCGGTGCAGTTCGGCCTTGAGCTTCTCCAGGCCGCGGGTGGTGATGGGAATGGTGGCCATCTTCGGGGGGTCTCCAGCAAAAGCGAAACCGCCGAACGTTGCCGCCCGGCGGTTCTGGTATTGGACGCGATTATAAAACCGGCAGCCGCCGGCCGCACTAGGCGGCGGCCAGCTGGGCGTGCATCTCCTGGACCGAGATCACGTCCAGGTTCTCCATGGCCAGCATGCCCTCGACGGCCGCCTCGGCGCCCGCGATGGTCGTGAAGGTCGTCACGCGCGCCAGCAGCGCCGAAGTACGGATCGCCCGCGAATCGGCGATGGCGTTGCGGCGCTCCTCCACCGTGTTCACCACCATCACGACCTCGTTGTTCTTGATCATGTCGACGATGTGCGGGCGGCCTTCGGTCACCTTGTTGACCGTCTCGCAGGCGATGCCCGCGGCGGTGATGGCGGCGGCGGTTCCCTTGGTGGCGATCAGCGGGAAGCCCATCGCCTCCAGCCGGCGGGCCACTTCGACCGCGCGCGGCTTGTCGCTGTTCTTCACCGTCAGGAACACCTTGCCGGTGGACTTGCCCTCGGCGTCGGTCGGCTTCGGCAGCTTGGTGCCGGCGCCGAGCTGGCTCTTCACGAAGGCTTCACCGAAGGTCTTGCCCACGCCCATCACCTCGCCGGTGGACTTCATCTCGGGGCCGAGGATGGTGTCCACGCCGGGGAACTTGACGAAGGGGAACACCGCTTCCTTCACGCTGAAGTAAGGCGGAACGACCTCCTTGGCGATGCCCTGCCGGTCCAGCGTCTGGCCCACCATGCAGCGCGCCGCGACCTTGGCCAGCTGGATACCGGTGGCCTTGGACACGTAGGGCACGGTGCGCGAGGCGCGCGGGTTCACTTCCAGCACGAAGATGACGTCCTGGCCGTCCTTCTCCTGGATGGCGAACTGCACGTTCATCAGGCCGATGACGTTCAGCGCCTTCGCCATCTCGGCGGTCTGGCGCTTGAGCTCCTCCACCGTCGCCTTCGACAGCGAATAGGGCGGCAGCGAGCAGGCGGAATCGCCCGAGTGCACGCCGGCCTGCTCGATGTGCTCCATCACGCCGCCGATGAACACGCGGCCGGTGCCGTCGGCGATGCAGTCGACGTCGCACTCCACGGCGTCGTTCAGGAAGCGGTCCAGCAGCACGGGCGAGTCGTTGGAAACCTTCACGGCCTCGCGCATGTAGCGCTCGAGGTCGCGCTGCTCGTGCACGATCTCCATCGCGCGGCCGCCCAGCACGTAGCTGGGACGGACCACCAGCGGGTAGCCCAGGGCCTCGGCCTTCTGCAGCGCCTCGGGTTCGGGGCGCGCGGTGGCGTTGGGCGGCTGGCGCAGCTTCAACTGCACAAGCAGCTGCTGGAAGCGCTCGCGGTCTTCCGCGGCGTCGATCATGTCGGGCGAAGTGCCGATGATGGGCACGCCCTCCTTCTCGAGGCCCAGCGCGAGCTTCAGCGGCGTCTGGCCGCCGTACTGCACGATCACGCCGGCGGGCTTCTCCACGTTCACGATCTCCAGCACGTCTTCCAGCGTCAGCGGCTCGAAGTACAGGCGGTCGGAGGTGTCGTAGTCGGTGGAGACCGTCTCCGGGTTGCAGTTGACCATGATGGTCTCGTAGCCGTCCTCGCGCAGGGCGAGCGCGGCGTGCACGCAGCAGTAGTCGAACTCGATGCCCTGGCCGATCCGGTTCGGGCCGCCGCCCAGCACCATGATCTTCTTCCGGTTCGTCGGCTCGGCCTCGCACTCGTCCTCGTAGGTCGAGTACATGTAGGCGGTGTTGGTCGCGAATTCGGCCGCGCAGGTGTCCACGCGCTTGTAGACCGGGCGCACGTTCAGCGCCTTGCGCAGGTCGCGCACCGCCTTGTCCGTGGTCTTCAGCAGCTTGGCCAGGCGGCGGTCGGAGAAGCCCTTGCGCTTGAGCGCGCGCAGCGTGGGCGCGTCGAGCGCCGCCAGGGCCTTGTCGCCCCTGGCTTCCACCAGCCTGTCGAGATCGAGTTCGATCTTCACGATCTCCTCGATCTGCACCAGGAACCACTTGTCGATCTTGGTGAGGTCGTAGACCTCGTCGACCGACAGGCCCATGCCGAAGGCGTCGCCCACGTACCAGATGCGCTCGGGACCGGGCTCGCCCAGTTCCTTCTCCAGCACTTCGCGGTCGGTCGTCTTCTGGTTGAGGCCGTCGACGCCGACTTCCAGGCCGCGCAGGGCCTTCTGGAAGGACTCCTGGAAGGTGCGGCCCATGGCCATCACCTCGCCCACCGACTTCATCTGCGTGGTCAGGCGGTCGTTGGCGTCCTTGAACTTCTCGAAGGCGAAGCGCGGGATCTTGGTGACGACGTAGTCGATCGAGGGCTCGAACGACGCCGGCGTCGCGCCGCCGGTGATGTCGTTGCGCAGTTCGTCGAGCGTGTAGCCCACGGCCAGCTTGGCGGCGACCTTGGCGATCGGGAAGCCGGTGGCCTTGGAGGCCAGCGCCGAGGAACGCGACACGCGCGGGTTCATCTCGATGACGATCATGCGACCGTCCTTCGGGTTGATCGAGAACTGCACGTTCGACCCGCCCGTGTCCACGCCGATCTCGCGCAGCACCGCCAGCGAGGCGTCGCGCATGATCTGGTATTCCTTGTCGGTCAGCGTCTGGGCCGGGGCGACGGTGATCGAGTCGCCCGTGTGCACGCCCATCGGGTCGAGGTTCTCGATCGAGCAGACGATGATGCAGTTGTCCTTCTTGTCGCGGACCACTTCCATCTCGTACTCTTTCCATCCGAGCAGCGATTCCTCGATCAGCAGTTCGCTGGTGGGCGAAGCCTCCAGGCCGCGCTTGCAGATCGTCTCGAATTCTTCCGGGTTGTAGGCGATGCCGCCGCCGGTGCCGCCCAGCGTGAAACTGGGGCGGATCACGGTGGGGAAGCCGACCTGCTTCTGCACGCCCCAGGCTTCTTCCATCGTGTGGGCGATACCCGAACGCGCCGAGCCCAGGCCGATGCGGGTCATCGCATCCTTGAACTTCAGGCGGTCTTCGGCCTTGTCGATGGCTTCCGGCGTGGCGCCGATCAGCTCGCACTTGTACTTGTGCAGCACGCCGTTGCGCCACAGGTCCAGCGCGCAGTTCAGCGCGGTCTGGCCGCCCATGGTCGGCAGGATCGCGTCCGGCTTCTCCTTGGCGATGATCTTCTCCACCGTCTGCCAGGTGATCGGCTCGATGTAGGTGACGTCGGCGGTGGCCGGGTCCGTCATGATCGTCGCCGGGTTGGAGTTGATCAGGATGACCTTGTAGCCCTCCTCGCGCAGCGCCTTGCAGGCCTGCACGCCGGAGTAGTCGAACTCGCACGCCTGGCCGATGATGATCGGGCCGGCGCCGATGATGAGGATGCTCTTGATGTCTTGGCGCTTGGGCATGGCTTACTTCTTCTTCTCGTCCATCAGGCCGGTGAAACGGTCGAAGAGATAACCGATGTCATGGGGACCGGGCGAGGCTTCCGGGTGGCCCTGGAAGCAGAAAGCGGGTTTGTCGGTGCGGGCGAGGCCCTGCAGCGTGCCGTCGAACAGCGACACGTGCGTCGCGCGCAGGTTCGCGGGCAGCGTCTTCTCGTCCACCGCGAAGCCGTGGTTCTGGCTGGTGATGCTCACGCGGCCGGTGTCGAGGTCCTTCACCGGATGGTTCGCGCCGTGGTGGCCGAACTTCATCTTGAAGGTCTTCGCGCCGGAGGCCAGCGCCATGATCTGGTGGCCCAGGCAGATGCCGAAGGTGGGATAGCCGTCCTCGATCAGCTCGCGCGTCGAGGCGATCGCATAGTCGCAGGGCTCCGGGTCGCCGGGGCCGTTGGAGAGGAACACGCCGTCCGGCTCGAGCTTCTTCACTTCCGCGGCGGGCGTCTTCGCCGGCACCACGGTGACCTTGCAGCCGCGCTCGGCGAGCATGCGCAGGATGTTCTTCTTCACGCCGTAGTCGAAGGCGACGACGTGGTACTTCGCGTTTTCGAGCTGGCCGTATCCGGTGCCCAGCTGCCACTCGGTCTGGTCCCAGCCGTAGGACTTGCCGACGGTGACTTCCTTGGCCAGGTCCAGGCCCGCCATGGACCTCTCGGCGCGGGCCTTGGCGATGGCTTCGTCCACCAGCGCCGGCGTCGCTTCCTGTCCCTGCTCCAGCGCCACGACGCAGCCGTTCTGCGCGCCCTTGGTGCGCAGGATGCGGGTGAGCTTGCGGGTGTCGATGTTGGCGATGCCCACCGTGTTCTCGCGCTGCAGGTACTGCTGCAGGGTCATGTCGGCGCGGAAGCTGGAGGCGATCAGCGGCAGGTCGCGGATGATCAGGCCGGCGGCGTGGACCCTGCTCGCCTCGACGTCCTCGGCGTTGACGCCGTAGTTGCCGATGTGCGGGTAGGTGAGCGTGACGATCTGGTGGGCGTAGCTCGGATCGGTCAGGATTTCCTGGTAGCCGGTGAGCGAGGTGTTGAACACGACCTCGCCGCTGGAGGTGCCGGAGGCACCGATCGAGTTGCCGATAAAGACCGTGCCGTCTGCGAGCGCCAGGATGGCGGGCGGGAAAGCTCCCTGAAGCGACGAAAGCACTGGGTTCTCCGGATTGTTGACGGGTACGCCCAGGACGCGATCGAAAGCGGACTCTCGATGTTGCTTTTGTCGGGGAGTGGCGGTGATGCGCTAGGGCGTACGGGTTTGCGGGAAAGCCGCTGATTATAGCCCGAGGGAGGGTTCTCCCTCACGGGGGCCGGTCATCAGGACGCGTTCGCCGCCGCGCTCGCGTGCAGGCAGATCGCCGCCGCCGCCCCGACGTTGAGCGACTCCTCGCCGCCCGGCTGCACGATGCGCACGAACTGCGCGGCTTTCGCGGCGAGGGCCGCGCTCACGCCCTGCCCTTCGTGGCCCAACACCCAGGCGCAAGGCCAGGGCAGCTTCGCCCGGTGCAGGTAGTCGCCCTGGTGCGAGCTGGTCGCCAGCAGCGGGATCTTCAGCGCATCGAGCTGTGCGGCATCGAGGCCTTCCAGCAGCGACAGCCCGAAATGCGCGCCCATGCCGGCACGCAGCACCTTGGGACTCCAAAGCGCAGCGGTGCCCTTGATCGCCAGCACCTGGCGGAAGCCGAAGGCGCCCGCGCAGCGCAGGATCGTGCCGACGTTGCCGGCATCCTGCAGGCCGTCGAGGACCACGGCCGGCGCATCGGGCCGCAGGGCCGGCGCAGCCGGCAGCGGCAGCACGAAGCCCATGCGGGCCGGCGACTCCAGGCCGCTGATCCCGCCGAACAGGGTGTCGTCGACGACGACGGTCCTGCCCCCTGCATCCGCCCATTCGTGGCCCGAAGCATCGAAGTACGAAGCCTGGAACACCGCGTGGCTCGGCTGCAGTCCGCGCTGCAGGGCGGCGCGACACAGGTGGTCGCCTTCCAGCCAGACGCGTCCCTGCTTGCGATAGCCCGTGCTGTCCTGCGCGAGGCGGCGCAGCTCCTTCAGCAGCGCGTTGTCGCGCGAAGCGATGTGCTGCGGCCCGGAAGTCACTGGACCTGGACCGACAGGGTCACGCCCTCGTCCACGGCGAACTGCGCCGCCACGGGGGCGAAATGCCTGCGGTGATGCACGCAGGGGCCATGCGCGCGCAGCGCCTCCAGGTGCTCGGGGGTGCCATAGCCCTTGTGCGCCGCGAAGCCGTACTGCGGGAACTGCTCGTGCAGCTCCGCCAGCATGCGGTCGCGCGTGACCTTGGCGACGATGGACGCCGCCGAGATCGATTTCACCTTGGCGTCGCCACCGACGATGGCTTCGGACAGCACGTCCAGGTTGGGCAGCCGGTTGCCGTCCACCAGCACCTTCACCGGCTTCAGGCGCAGGCCCTCCACGGCGCGCTTCATCGCCAGCATGGTCGCGTGGAAGATGTTGAGGTCGTCGATTTCCTCGACCGACGCCATGCCGACCGAACAGCAGAGCGCCTTTTCGCGGATCTTGTCGTAAAGCTTGTCGCGCGCCAGCGCGGTGAGCACCTTGGAATCGGCGAGGCCGAGGATGCGCTTCTTGTCGTCCAGGATCACCGCCGCGGCCACCACGGGTCCGGCCAGGGGGCCGCGCCCGGCCTCGTCCACTCCCGCGATCAGGCCGACGGGCTCCGGAAAGACCAGCGGCACCTGCCGCGGCCCGGCCGTCTTCGTCCGGATCGTCGTCGTCCGGATGCGCCTGTCGGTCTCAGGAGGCGAGGACTTTTTCGATGGCATCGGTGGCAAGGGTCGCTGTGTCGCGCCGGAGCTGGCCATGCAAGGCCCGGAATTTCTCCTGCACGGAGCGCATTCTGTCAGGACTGTCCAGCCAGTCGGCGAGCGCCCCGCGCATCGACTCGGGTTTTGCGTTGGACTGCAGCAACTCCGGCACGACGAATTCACCGCACAGGATGTTGGGCAGCCCCACCCAGGGCTGCAGCTGGCGCGGCTTCATCAGCGCGTACGTGAGCCAGTGCGTCCGGTAGGAGATCACCATCGGCCGCTTGAAGAGCGCTGCCTCCAGCGTCGCGGTGCCGCTGGCGACCAGCGCGATGTCGCACGCCGCGAGCGCTGCATGCGACTGGCCGGTGACGATCGTAAGGTGGCGCGGGGACGGGCCCTCGCGCGCGATCGCGCTGATGCGCGCCTGCAGGCGCGGCACCGCGGGGATCACGAACCAGGTGTTCGGATGGGTCTTTTCCAGCAGCTTGGCCGCCGCCAGGAAGCGCGCGGTGAGCGACTCGACCTCGGAGGCGCGGCTACCGGGAAGGATGGCCACGACCTTCGCATCCTGCGGCAGGCCCAGTGCGCGGCGCGCGCCCGCCTGGTCCGGCTCCATCGGGATCACGTTGGCGAGCGGATGCCCCACGTAGGTGGCCGCCACGCCGTGCTGCGCGAGCAGCTCGGGCTCGAAGGGGAAGATGCACAGGACGTGGTCGCAGGCGCGCTTGAGCTTCTCGACGCGCTTCATCCGCCAGGCCCAGATCGAGGGGCAGACGAAGTGCACCGTCTTCACGCCCTTGCCGCGCAGGTCGGCTTCGAGGCCCAGGTTGAAGTCCGGCGCGTCGACGCCGATGAACACGTCGGGGCGGTCCTTCATCAGCCGATCGCGCAGCTCGCCGCGGATGCCGAGGATCTCGCGCAGGTGCCGGAACACCTCGGCGTAGCCGCTGACGGCGAGCTTGTCGGAAGGCCACCAGGCCTCGACGCCGCGCGCCTGCATCTGCGGGCCGGCGATGCCCTGCACGGCCATCGCGGGCCAGCGGGCGCGCATGGCGTCGAGCACGAGGGAGGCGAGCAGGTCCCCGGAGGCCTCGCCGGCGACCATGGCGAAGCGCGGTGCGTCGGCCATGGGACTACCGCGCGATGCCGCGCGTCGCGCCGGCCAGGAAAGCGCTCATCATCGCGACCTCGGCGGAAGCTTCCGGAGCCGACCGGGCGAACTCGCCGATCGCCTCGCGGGCCGATTCCAGCGTGCGGTTCTCGCGATACAGCAGCTTGTGCATGTGCCGGACGGCCCCGATGCGCTCCGCGCTGAACTCGCGCCGGCGCAGTCCGACGACGTTGATGCCGCGCACCGCCAGCGGGTTGCCGTCCACCAGCATGAAGGGCGGGACGTCCTGCGACACCGCGCTGGCGAAGCCGATCATCGAGTGGGCGCCGATCTTCACGAACTGGTGGATGCCGGTGAGGCCGCCCACCGTCACCCAGTCGCCGATCTCGACGTGGCCGGCCATCGTGGCGTTGTTCGCCAGCGTGGTGTGGTCGCCCACGATGCAGTCGTGCGCGACGTGCACGTAGGCCATGATCCAGTTGTCGTTGCCGATGCGGGTGACCGCCTTGTCCTGCACCGTGCCGATGTGCAGCGTGCAGAACTCGCGGATGGTGTTGCGGTCGCCGACCACCAGCTCGCAGGGCTCGCCCTTGTACTTCTTGTCCTGGTTCGCCGCGCCGACGGAGGCGAACTGGAAGATGCGGTTGTCGCGCCCGAGGGTCGTGTGGCCCTCGATCACCACGTGGCCGGCGACGGTGGTGCCGGCGCCGATCTTCACGTGCGGGCCGACCAGCGTGTACGGGCCGATGGTGACGCCGTCGTCCAGCTCCGCCTTCGGATCGACGATCGCGGTCGGGTGGATGTTCGCCATCTTCGCCCCGTTCAGGACACCGTGCGCATGGTGCACATCAGCTCGGCCTCGCAGGCGATTTCCTCGCCCACGCGCGCGACGCCCTTGAACTTGAAGATGCCGGCCTTGTGGCGCAGCACCTCGACGTCCATGACCAGCTGGTCGCCCGGCTCCACCGGACGCTTGAAGCGCGCGCCGTCGATGCCGGCGAAGTAGATGACGGAATTCGGGTCGCGCCCCTTGGACTCGTCGGCGAAGGCCAGCAGGCCGGCCGTCTGCGCCATGGCTTCGAGCATCAGCACGCCCGGCATCACCGGACGGTGCGGGAAGTGGCCGACGAAGAAGGGCTCGTTGATCGTGACGTTCTTCAGCGCCCGGATCGACTTGCCCGGCTCGACGGCGAGCACGCGGTCCACCAGCAGGAAGGGATAGCGGTGCGGCAGTTTCTTGAGGATCTGGTGGATGTCCATGTCCGGCATTCAGAGTTTCTTTTCCAGCGCCTTGATGCGCTCGCGCAAGGTGTGCAGCTGCTTGAGCGTCGCGGCGTTCTTTTCCCAGGCGGCATTGTCGTCGATGGGAAAGATGCCGGTATAGAGGCCGGGCTTCGAGATGGAGCGGGCGACGAAGGAACCGGCCGAGATGTGCACGCGGTCGGCGATGGTGAGGTGGCCCAGGATCATGGCCGCGCCGCCGATCATGCAGTGCGCGCCGATGGTGGCGCTGCCCGCGATGCCGGTGCAGCCCGAGACGACCGTGTGCCTGCCGATGCGGCAGTTGTGGCCGACCTGGATCTGGTTGTCCAGCTTCACGCCGTCCTCGATCACGGTGTCGGCCAGCGCGCCGCGGTCGATGCAGGTGTTGGCGCCGATCTCGACGTCGTCGCCGATGCGCACCGCGCCCAGCTGCTCGATCTTCTCGTAGCCGCCCTGCGATGGCGCGAAGCCGAAGCCGTCGGCGCCGATCACGACGCCCGGATGCAGGATGCAGCGCGCGCCCAGCACGCAGTCCTCGCCCAGGTACACGCGCGGCTTGAGCACGGTGCCCGCGCCGATGCGCGCGCCGCTTTCGACCACGCAATGCGCGCCGATCCGCACGCCCTCGCCGATCTCCGCGTCCCCGGCGATCACCGCGGTCGGGTGGATCGCCGGGCCCTGGGGCTTCGCATGCGTGCGCTTCCACAGCTGCGTCACGCGCGCGAAATAGGCATAGGGATCGTCGGCCACGATGCAGGCGCCGCGGGCCAGCGCCTGCTCGCGCACGGCGGGCGCGACGATCACGCAGCCGGCGCGCGATGCGTCCAGCTGCTGGCGGTACCTGGGATTGCTGAGGAAACTGAGCTGGCCGGGCTGGGCCGATTCCAGCGGCGCGATGCCCTCGATGCGCAGGGCGGGATCGCCGTGCAGTTCACCGCCGAGGGTCGCGACGATTTCGCCGAGCTGCAGCGCCACCGCGGTCTCGCGCGTCAGCGCGACGCGTTCAGCGCTCGGATCACCTTGTCGGTGATGTCGTGCTTGGGGTTGATGTACACGGCTTCCTGCAGGATCAGGTCGTACTTCTCCTGCTCGGCCACCTGCTTGACCACGCGGTTGGCGCGGTCCAGGACGGCCTGGAGCTCCTCGTTCTTGCGGGCGTTGAGGTCTTCCTGGAACTCGCGGCGCTTGCGCTGGAATTCGCGGTCCTGGTCGATCAATGCCTTCTGCCGCTGGCCGCGCTGCTGCTCGCCGAGCGCGGGCGCTTCGCGCTCGAAGCGCTCCGACGCGGCCTTCAGCGACGCGCCCAGCTCGCCCAGTTCCTTCTCGCGGCGCGCGAATTCCTGTTCCAGCTTGGCCTGTGCCTGCTTCGCCGAATTCGCCTCGCGGAAGATCCGGTCCGTGTTGACGAAGCCAACGCGGAACTCCTGGGCCTGCACCTGCGCGCCGATGGCCAGCGCGCCGAGCAGGAGGCCCAGGCTGAGACGGGTCAGAAACTTCATCAGAAGGAGGTTCCGATCTGGAATTGCAATCTCTGGATTCTATCCCCAGGCTCCTTGCGGATCGGCTGGGCGAAGGCGATCCGCAGCGGGCCGATCGGCGACAGCCAGGACAGGCCCACGCCGGCCGAGGCGCGCAGGTCGGCCAGGGCGAACTTCTCCGATTCGCCGAACACGTTGCCGACGTCCACGAAACCGAACAGGCGCAGGGTGCGGTCGGCGCCGGCGCCCGGGAAGGGCGTGATCAGCTCCGCGTTGAGGGTGACCTTCTTCGCGCCGCCGATCGAGGCACCGGTCACGTCGCGGGGACCCAGGGTGCCCTGCTCGAAGCCGCGCACCGAACCCAGGCCGCCGGAGTAGAAGTTCTTGAACACCGGGTAGGGCCGGCCCTGCAGGCCCTTGCCCCAGGCCAGTTCGCCGTTGAAGGCGACGGTGTAGGCCTTGGTGATCGGCAGGAACTGCTGGTACTGGTAGCTGCTGCGCACGTAGCGCGCATCGCCCGCCACGCCCCATTCGCCGGAGAAGCGCTGGTAGCGGCCGACGGTCGGCGTCAGCGTGCTGTCGCGGTCGTCGCGTTGCCAGCCCACGGTGAGCGGCACGGTGTTGCTGGTGTAGCCGAAGCGCTCCGCGAACGCCAGGTAGGCCGCCGGGATGTTGGTGCCGGGACGGATCTGGGTGCGTTCGAAGCCGCCGCCGAAGAACACGGTGTCGAGTTCGCTGAACGGGATGCCGAAGCGCACGCCGGCGCCCGACGTCACCAGCGAATAGTTGCCGCCCTGGTCGTCGTAGGGCCGCGAGGTGCGGTGGTAGAGGTCGAAGGTGCGGGAGATGCCGTCGGTCGTGAAGTACGGGTCGACCGTGTTGAAGGCCAGGGTGCGGTTGAACTTGCTGGTGTTGATCTCCGCGCCCAGGTACTGGCCGGTGCCGAAGGCGTTCTCCTGCTTGACCGCGAACGACAGCGCCAGCTTCTCGGCGCTGGAGAAGCCCGCGCCCAGCTGCAGGCTGCCGGTGGGACGCTCGGCGACCGTGAGGTTCAGGTCGACCTGGTCGGGGGCGCCGGGCACGTCGCTGGTCTCGACGTTCACTTCCTTGAAGTAGCCGAGGCGGTCGACGCGGTCGCGCGACAGCTTGATCTTCTCGGCGTCGTACCAGCTCGACTCGAACTGCCGGAACTCGCGGCGGATCACTTCGTCGCGGGTGCGGTTGTTGCCGGCGATGTTGATGCGGCGCACATAGGCGCGGCGCGAGGGCTCGGCCTGGAGCACGAAGGCCACGCGGTTGTTGGTGCGGTCGATCTCCGGGCGGGCTTCCACCTTGGCGAAGGCGTAGCCGAAGTTGCCGAAGTAGTCGGTGAAGGCCTTGGTGGTGTCCGCCACCGTGTCGGCGTTGTACGGCTCGCCCGGCTTGATCTTCACCAGGGACTTGAACTCGTTCTCCTTGCCCAGGTAGTCGCCTTCCAGGCGCACGCCGGACACCACGTAACGCTCACCCTCGGTGATGTTGACGGTGATGCTGATGTCCTGCTTGTTGGGCGAGATCGCGACCTGGGTGGAGTCGATGCGGAACTCGAGGAAGCCGCGCTGCAGGTAGTAGGAGCGCAGCGCTTCCAGGTCGGCGTTGAGCTTGGTGCGCGAGTAGCGGTCCGACTTCGTGTACCAGGAGAGCCAGCCGCCCGTGTCGAGCGCCATCTGGTCCTTCAGCGTGCCCTCGCTGAAGGCCTTGTTCCCGATGATGTGCATCTCGCGGATGCGGGTGGGCTCGCCCTCGGTGACGGTGAAGGTGAGGTTCACGCGGTTGCGCTCGATCGGCGTCACCGTGGTCACGACGTCCGCGCCGTACAGGCTGCGGTTGATGTACTGGCGCTTGAGTTCCTGCTCGGCGCGGTCGGCCAGCGCCTGGTCGTAGGGGCGGCCCTCGGTCAGGCCGATCTCGCGCAGCGCCTTCTTCAGCGTGTCCTTGTCGAATTCGCGGGTGCCGACGAAGTCGACGTCGGCCACCGTGGGGCGCTCTTCCACCACCACGATCAGCACGTCGCCGTTCACTTCCAGGCGGACGTCCTTGAACAGGCCCAATGCGAAGAGGGCCCGGATGGCCGCCGAGCCCTTCTCGTCGTTGTACTGGTCGCCCACGCGGAACGGCAGCGAGCCGAAGACGGTACCGGGCTCCACGCGCTGGAGTCCTTCGACGCGGATGTCGCGCACCGTGAAGGGATCCACCGCCCAGGAGTTGGCGGCGAAGGCCAGGGCGGCCACGGCCGCAACGGTACGCACGCGGAAGCGCTTGAGTTGTTCTTTCATTGAAATCCGGAAAGCGCCGGCGGGACCCGCTATCGGCGTCAGCAGCAACGTTGTTCTATCCAAGGATCCGGGCGACGTCGTTGAACAGCGCAATCGACATCATCACCAGCAGCACCGCGACGCCACCGCGCTGCAGGCGCTCCATCCAGGCCTCGGAGATGCTCCGGCCCGTGACGGCCTCCCAAAGATAATACATCAGGTGCCCGCCATCCAAGACGGGCAAGGGGAGGAGGTTCAGCACGCCGAGGCTCACGCTGATCAGGGCGAGGAACAGGATGTACTGGGTGACTCCCATCCTCGCGGACTTGCCGGCGAAGTCGGCGATCGTGAGGGGGCCGCTCAGGTTCTTGATCGAGGCCTGGCCGATGACCATGCGGCCCATCATGCGCAGGGTGAGCGCGGAGACTTCCCAGGTGCGGGCGACGCCCTTGCTCAGGCCTTCCCAGGCGCCGTAGCGCACCGTCACCATCTTCGCCGCGCCGACGGCGGCGGCCACCCGAGGGATCGCCTTGCCCGCCTCCTGCACGACGTCCGGCGTCACCTGCACCTGCAGCGGCTGGCCGTCGCGCTCGATGTCCCAGGCGGCCGTGACCGGCTTGCCGTCGCGGACCTGGGCGCGGATCGCAAGGAACAGCTCCTGGCCGTCGCGCACCCCGGCGCCGCCGATGCGTCGCACGACGTCGCCACTGCGCAGGCCGGCCCGTTCCGCGGCACCGCCGGCCATCACCTCGCGCAGCACCGGCGCGCTCCAGGGACCGAGCACGCCGATCTTCTGCATCAGCGTGGCGTCGGCATCGCGCGCATCGAGGGTGGACAGGGGCAGCAGCAGCTCGCGCTCGCCGCGGCCGTTCTCGCCCACGATGGCGATGCGCAGGTCATGGCCGTCGAGGGCGCCGCGCGTGAGCAGCCAGCGCAGTTCGTCGAAGGAGTCCACCGTCTCCAGGGGCTCCTGGTCGAAGCCCGCGCGGGTGACCTTCTCGCCGCCCTGCAGGCCGGCGGACGCCGCGATCGAGCCGGCCACCGGCCGGCCCAGGACCGCCTCGGGCTCCTGCACGCCGGCCCAGTTCAGGCCCGTGTAAAGCAGGATGGCGAGCAGCAGGTTGGCGATCGGCCCGGCGGCGACGATCGCGGCGCGCGACTTGAGCGGCTGCGTGTTGAAGGCGAGGTGGCGCGCCGCCGCATCGACGGGCGCCTCGCGCTCGTCCAGCATCTTCACGTAGCCCCCGAGCGGGAAGGCGCCGATCACGAACTCGGTGTCCTGCCCGGGGCGCTGGCGCCTGGGCCTCCACGTGTACAGCGGCTTGCCGAAGCCCACCGAAAAACGCAGCACCTTGACGCCGCAGGCCACGGCCACGCGGTAGTGGCCGTACTCGTGCACGGCGATCAGCAGGCCCAGCGCGAAAAGGAAGGCGGGCAGCCATATCAAGGAAGTGAACATCTCAAGACCCCAGCTTGCGGATCGCCTCCTCCGCCGCACGGCGGGCCTCGGCGTCCAGGGACAACAGGTCCTCCAGGCTTGCGGGCTTGGAGGGCCTCATCCGTTCGAGAGTTTCCAGGTTCACCGAATGGATCTGGTCGAAGCGTATCCGTCGCTCGAGAAAGGCGGCGACCGCCACCTCGTTGGCCGCGTTCAGCACGGCGGTGGTGCCTGGCGGCGCGGCCAGGCTGTCCCACGCCAGCTGCAGGCCTGGAAAGCGCTCGCGATGGCCGCGGCTGTCGAGCGACTCGAAGCTCATGTCGGCCAGCGCGCCGAAGTCCAGCGGCTGCGCGCCCGAGGCCACCCGCTCCGGCCAGGCCAGGCCGTAGGCGATCGGCACCCGCATGTCGGGCGTGCCCAGCTGGGCGACCACCGAGGTGTCGCGATACTGGACCATCGAGTGGATCACGCTCTGCGGATGGATCACCACCTGCAGCCGCTCGGGCGCCAGCCCGAACAGGTAGCGCGCCTCGATCACTTCCAGCGCCTTGTTCATCATGGTCGCGGAGTCGACCGAGATCTTGCGGCCCATCACCCAGTTCGGATGGGCGCAGGCCTCTTCGGGCGTCACGCCGCGCAGCGTCGCCGGTTCGCGGGTGCGGAACGGCCCGCCCGAGGCCGTGAGGATGATCTTCTCGACCCGGGCGTCCCAGGTCGCCGGGTCTTCCGGCAGCGACTGGAAGATCGCCGAGTGCTCGCTGTCGATCGGCAGCAGCGTGGCGCCGCCCTCCTTCACCGCGCGCAGGAACAGTTCGCCGCCCACCACCAGCGCTTCCTTGTTCGCCAGCAGCAGCTTCTTGCCGGCGCGGGCGGCGGCGATGCAGGACGACAGGCCCGCCGCGCCGACGATGGAGGCCATCACCGCATCCACCTGTTCATGGGCGGCGATCGTGTCGAGGGCCGGCGCGCCCCACAGCACGCGGGTGGCGAGGCCGCTGGATTCGATGCGCGCGGCCAGCGCGCGGCCCGCCGCCTCCTGCGCCATCACGGCGAACGCGGGACGGAACTGCTGGCACTGGCGCAGCATGAGATCGACCTGCGAGGAGGCGCTCAGCGCGAACACCTCGAAGCGGTCCGCATGCCGGGCGATCACGTCCAGCGTGTTGGCCCCGATCGATCCGGTGGAGCCGAGGACTGCAATGCGTTGTTTCATCGGGAAGCGAGTGTCGCCAGCATCATCGCCAGCGGCAGCGTCGGCAGCAAGGCGTCGACGCGGTCCAGCACGCCGCCGTGGCCCGGCAGCAGCTGGCTGGAATCCTTGAAGCCGGCGCTGCGCTTGACGAGCGACTCGGCGAGGTCGCCCACCACGCTCATGGCGGCAAGGAAGACGGCGGCGAGCACCAGCACCGGCCAGCCGAGCGCGGCCAGGCGCGAATACAGGCTGGGCACCTGCGCGCCCGCGGCGCTGTCGGCGAAGACCCAGGCGACGGCGAGCACGATCACGCCCGCCACGCCGCCCCACACGCCTTCCCAGCTCTTCTTGGGACTGATGACGGGCGCCAGCCTGCGCTGGGTGAACTTGCCGCCGATGGCGCGGCCGGCGAAGTAGGCGAAGATGTCCGCCACCCACACCAGCACCAGGATCGACAGCAGGAAGTTGACGCCGATCACGCGCGCCTGCGCCATGGCGAGCCAGGCGAGCACGAGGACGGCCACGCCGCCGGGCACGCGCAGGCCCCGCGGGATCTGCGGCCAGCCGTCGACGCCGGCGCGGATCAGGAAGGCGCCGGCGAGCACCCACAAGGCCCCGACCGCCAGCCACAGCAGCGCGGACGGCCGTTCGGTCCAGCCCAGGACCCACGCCGCGGCGCAGAGAACGAGGGTGACCGCGCCGAGCGCGATGCTGCCCGCGGACTTCAGCCCGTTGAGCCTGCCCCACTCCCAGCCGCCCGCCGCGATCAGCAGCAGCGTGATGGCGAGGAAGGGCTCGGGAGTCTTCCAGAACAGGGCCGGCAGCAGGATGGCCAGCAGGATGACGGCGGTGATGACGCGCTGCTTCAGCATCGCGCTTCCCTTTCTCAGGCGACCTTGCGGCCGTGGCCGGGGCCGGTGACTTGCTCGGAGGTGCGGCCAAAGCGGCGTTCACGCTTCGCGTAGTCCGCGATCGCGGCGTCCAGCGCCGCCGCATCGAATTCCGGCCACAGCTTGTCGGTGAAATAGAGCTCGCTATAGGCCCCCTGCCAGAGCAGGAAGTTGCTGATGCGCATCTCGCCGCCGGTGCGGATCACGAGGTCGGGGTCCGGCACGTGGGCCAGCGCCATGGCGCGGTTCAGGCTCAGCTCGGTGATCGCCTCGCCGCGCGCGGCGAGCCTGGCCGCGGCCTGCGCGATGTCCCAGCGGCCGCCGTAGTTGAAGCAGATGTTCAGCACGAGGCGCTGGTTGGCGGCGGTGACGGCTTCCGCATGCGCCAGGCCGTTGCGCACCTTCTCGGACAGGCCGGAACGGTCCCCCACGAAATGGATGCGCACGCCCTCGGACTGCAGCTGCGGCACCTCGCGCGCGAGCGCCACGGCCAGCAGCTCCATCAGCCCGGAGACTTCCTCCGGCGGACGGTTCCAGTTCTCGGAAGAGAAGGCGAAGACGGTGAGCACCTTCACGCCGACGTCGCCGCAGTGGCGCACGCAGTTGCGCAGCGCGTCGACGCCCTTCTTGTGGCCGGCGACGCGCGGCAGGTAGCGGCGGGTAGCCCAGCGGCCGTTGCCATCCATGACGATGGCGATGTGGTGCGGAATGGCGCGCGGCGCGCTCATGCGGTCATGGAGGTCAGACCTCCATGATCTCCTTTTCCTTCGCCGCGACCATCTGGTCGATCTCGGCGATGTGCCTGTCGGTGACCTTCTGCACGTCGCCCTCGGCGCGCTTGAGGTCGTCCTCGGTGGCCGTCTTGTCCTTCACGAGCTTCTTCACGTGCTCGTTGGCGTCGCGCCGCAGGTTGCGGATGGCGATCTTGGCGCTCTCGCCCTCGTGGCGCACCAGCTTCGTCATCTCCTTGCGGCGCTCCTCCGACATCGGCGGCATCGGCACGCGGATCAGGTCGCCCATGGACGCCGGGTTCAGGCCGAGGTCGCTGTCGCGGATGGCCTTCTCGATCTTGGCGCCCAGGCCCTTTTCCCAGGGCTGCACGGAAATCGTGCGGGCGTCCAGCAGGGAAACGTTCGCCACCTGGCTGATGGGGACGGAGGAGCCGTAGTAGTCCACGTGCACCGTGTCCAGGATGCCGGGGTTGGCGCGGCCGGTGCGGATCTTGGTGAGGGTCGTCTTGAACGCCGCGATGGTGGAATCCATCTTCTGCTGCGTCGTCTGCTTGATCTCGGGGATCGTTGCCATTGCTCTTCTCCTCTCTTCAGGCGTACACCAGGGTGCCCTCGTCCTCGCCCTGCACCACCCGCTTGAGCGCGCCGTGCTTGTTGATCGAGAACACCTTGATCGGCAGCTTCTGGTCGCGGCACAGCGCGAAGGCCGTGGCGTCCATGATGCCCAGGTTCTTCGAAATCGCCTCGTCGAAGCTGATGCGCGAATAGCGCTCGGCCGAAGGATCCTTGTTCGGGTCGGCGGAGTACACGCCGTCCACCTTGGTGGCCTTGAGCACCAGCTCGGCGCCGATCTCGGCGCCGCGCAGGGCGGCGGCGGTGTCGGTGGTGAAGAAGGGGTTGCCGGTGCCGGCCGCGAAGATCACGACCTTGCCCTCTTCCAGGTACTGCAGCGCCTTGGGACGCACGTAGGGCTCGACCACCTGCTCGATGGCGATGGCCGACATCACGCGCGGCACCAGGCCCTGCTTCTGCATCGCGTCGGACAGCGCCAGCGCGTTCATCACGGTGGCCAGCATGCCCATGTAGTCGGCGGTCGCGCGGTCCATGCCCACGGAACCGCCGGCCACGCCGCGGAAGATGTTGCCGCCACCGATGACGACGGCGACCTGCACGCCCATGCGCACGACGTCCGCCACCTCCTCCACCATCCGCACGATCGTCGAGCGGTTGATGCCGAAGGCGTCGTCACCCATCAGGGCCTCGCCGGACAGCTTGAGCAGGATGCGCTTGTGGGCTGACTGGGCGGGCATGGACGGGACCTCCTGATGGTGTGATTCTGGCTTCGAGTGTACCGGGCGCGGGCCGGCCGCCGGACGCGCTGTCAGGCGGCGCCCTTGGCGGCGGCGACCTGGGCGGCCACTTCCGCCGCGAAGTCGTCGGCCTTCTTCTCGATGCCCTCGCCCACCACGTACAGCGTGAACGACTTGATCGTGGTGCTGGCGGCCTTCAGCATCTGTTCGACGGTCTGCTTGTCGTTCTTCACGAACGGCTGGTTCAGCAGCGAGACTTCCTTCAGGTACTTCTGCACCGAGCCTTCGACCATCTTGTTCACGATGTCGGCGGGCTTGCCGGATTCGGCGGCCTTCTGCTCGGCGATCGAACGCTCCTTGGCGATCAGCTCGGCGGGCACTTCGGCGGAGGACAGCGACACCGGCTTCATCGCGGCGACGTGCATCGCGACGTCCTTGGCGGCGGCGTCGTCGCCCTGGTACTCGACGACCACGCCGATGCGGGTGCCGTGCAGGTAGCTCACCAGCTTGTTGCCGCCTTCGAAGCGCTTGAAGCGGCGGAAGCTCATGTTCTCGCCGATCTTGCCGATCAGGCCCTTGCGCACGTCTTCCAGGGTGGGGCCGAAGCCGTCCTGGGTGTAGGGCAGCGCGCCCAGGGCGGCCACGTCGGCCGGCTTGTTCTTCACGATCAGTTCGGCGGCGGCACGGGCCAGCGCCAGGAAGCTGTCGTTCTTGGTCACGAAGTCGGTCTCGCAATTGACTTCCAGCAGGGCGCCTTCGGTGCCCTGGATGGAAGCGGCGACGACGCCTTCGGCCGTCACGCGCGAGGCGGCCTTGCCGGCCTTGTTGCCCAGCTTGACGCGCAGGATCTCCTCGGCCTTGTCCAGGTCGCCGCCGGCTTCCGTCAGCGCCTTCTTGCACTCCATCATGGGGGCATCGGTCTTGGCGCGCAGTTCGGCGACCATGCTTGCGGTGATTGCAGCCATCTTGTCCTCTATCTCGGTTGTCTGTTCAGTTGGATCCGGGTGTGCAAAGGGGGCTACGAGAGCCCCCTTCGTCACGGGTGTGGCCCGGGGACTTAAGCGGAGGCGCCTTCCTGCACTTCCACGAACTCGTCGCTGCCCTGGGCAACGGCGCGCTGCACGTCGGTGACGGCGTTGTTCTTGCCTTCGAGGATGGCGTCGGCCATCTCGCGGACGTACAGCGTCACGGCCTTGGCCGAGTCGTCGTTGCCCGGGATGACGTAGTCGATGCCTTCGGGGGAGTGGTTGGAGTCCACCACCGCGATGATCGGGATGCCCAGCTTCTGCGCTTCGGCGACGGCGATCTTGTGGTAGCCGACGTCGACGATGAACAGGGCGTCCGGCAGGGTGTTCATGTCCTGGATGCCGCCGATGTCCTTCTCCAGCTTGTCCAGCTCGCGCTGGAACATCAGCTGTTCCTTCTTGGACATGGACTCGAGGCCGCCTTCCTGCTGGGCCTTCATGTCCTTCAGGCGCTTCAGGGAGGTCTTGACCGTCTTGAAGTTGGTCAGCATGCCGCCCAGCCAGCGCTGGTTCACGAAGGGCATGCCGGCGCGCTGCGCCTCGGTGGCGACCAGTTCGCGCGCCTGGCGCTTGGTGCCCACCATCAGGATCGTGCCGCGGTTGGCGGCGAGCTGCCGGGCGAACTTGGTCGCCTCCTGGAACATGGGCAGCGTCTTTTCCAGGTTGATGATGTGGATCTTGTTGCGATGGCCGAAGATGAAGGGGGCCATCTTGGGGTTCCAGAAGCGGGTCTGGTGTCCGAAATGGACACCGGCTTCCAGCATTTCACGCATGGATACGGTCATGGTAGCTCCGAAGGTTGGGTCTAGAATCGCCGCCTTGAATCGCAACGGTTTCGTCGCTGCGACACCTCGAGGGGCGGGATCCGCGATTTGTCTTGTCGGCAAATCCACGCGCACCTTGCACGTGGCACCCGGCAAAACCGCGAGATTCTAGCACAGGCCCCTCTCGTTTCCCCCGCACGACATGCCCCGTCCCGACCTCCACAGCACCCGAGAACGCCTGCGCCAGGGCCTGACCACCGCCAGCGACGAGCTTGCGCTCGCCAGGGCGCAGGCGGAGTCCCCCGCCAACCGCGATGTTTTCCTGCGCACGCGTTTCCCGCAGGCGGAGGCCGAGGCACGCGACGCGCGCCCCGATGCCCCGCTCGCCGGCCTGCCCGTCTCGATCAAGGACCTGTTCGACCTCGAAGGCGAGGTGACCCGCGCCGGCTCGGTGGTGCTGGATCGCGCGGCGCCGGCCCGGGCGGACGCCCTCTCCGTGGCGCGGCTGCGCGCCGCCGGCGGCGTGGTCGTAGGCCGCACCAACATGAGCGAATTCGCCTTCTCCGGCGTCGGCGTGAATCCGCACCGCGGCACGCCGGTGAACCCCAGCGATCCGGCCACGCCGCGCATCCCCGGCGGCTCGTCCTCCGGTGCGGCGGTATCGGTCGCCACCGGCGCCGCCTATATCGGCCTCGGCTCCGACACCGGCGGCTCGATCCGCATCCCGGCGGCGCTGTGCGGCATCGTCGGCTTCAAGAACACGGCGCGCCTCACGCCGCTGGAGGGCGCCTATCCGCTTTCCAGCACGCTCGACACGGTGTGCGCCATGACGCGCAGCGTGCGCGACGCGATCCTCGCGCACGAGGTCCTCTCCGGATGCCGGGTGGCGCGCAGCGACAAGCCGCTGTCCGCGTACCGTCTCGCGGTCGCCACCACGCAGATGCTCGACAGCGCCGACGCCACCGTCACGCGCGCGTTCGAGCGCACGCTGAAGCTGCTGCGCGATGCCGGCGCCCGCATCGACGAGATCCCGCTGGCGCAGATCCAGGACCTCGGCTCGATCCAGGCCACCGGTGGCTTCTCCGCCGCCGAGAGCTATGCCTGGCATCGCCACCTGCTGGCCGAGCAGGGCGAGCACTACGACCCGCGCGTGCGGCTGCGCATCGAGCGCGGCGCCAACATGCGGGCCTGGGAATACCTCGACCTGCAGCGCGCCCGCGTGGAGTGGCTGCAGGACGTCGGCGCGGCCCTTTCCGCTTACGACGCCGTCCTGTCGCCCACCGTGCCCATCGTCGCGCCGCCGATCGCGGACGTCGCGCCCGGCAAGGAACGCGACGAAGCCTTCTTCCGCACCAACGCCCTGCTCCTGCGCAACACCAGCGTGGTCAACATGCTCGATGGCTGCGGCATCTCGCTGCCCTGCCAGGCTCCGGACGAGCTGCCGGTGGGCCTGATGGTGTGGCACGGCGCGTTGCGGGACGATACGATCCTGAACCTCGCGCTGCACGTCGAAAGACTGCTCTCTTCCTCCTTCCCCAACTGATGAAAATCGCCATCGTGGGCGCCGGCATCATCGGCGTGACCACAGCGTACGAACTGGCCGCCGACGGCCACGAGGTGACCGTGCTCGAAAGGCACGGCGCCGCTGCGCTGGAAACGAGCTTTGCCAACGCCGGCGTGGTCGCGCCGGGCTATGTCACGCCCTGGGCCGCGCCCGGCATGGCGGGCAAGGTCGCACGCTACCTGTTCAGCCGCCATGCGCCGGTGCGCGTGTGCTGGCCGCTCGCCGCGCACGAACTGCGCTGGATGATGCGCTGGCGCCGGGCATGCGACCTCGACACCTACCTCGCGAACCGCGCGCGGCTGCAGCGGCTGGCCTTCTACAGCCGGCAGCGCCTGCACGAGCTCACCGAGGACCTGCAGCTCGAATACGACCACACCAGCGGCTACATGGTGCTGCTGCGCTCGGAGAAGGACCGCCGCATGGTGCAGCCCGGGCTGCAGGTGCTGAAGGACGCGGGCGTGAAATTCCAGGAGATCGACGCGGAAAAGGCGCGCACGCTGGAGCCCGCGATCAACGCGGACACCGAGTTCCTCGGCGCGATCCACCTGCCCGACGACGAGGTCGGCAACTGCCGCCAGTTCGCGCTGCTGCTGAAGAACCAGGCGCAGGGCCTGGGCGCGCGGTTCGAATTCAATGCGGCGGTCGCTCCGCTGGATCCCGCGCAGCCCACGCTGCTGCGCATCACCCGCGAGAACGAGGCGGCGCCCACCACGGAACGCTTCGATGCGGTGGTGGTGTGCGGCGGCCTCGCGTCCGCGGCGCTGCTGCGCCCGGTGGGCCTGCGCATCCCGCTGGCGGCGGTGCACGGCTACTCGATCAGCGCGCCGATCCGCGAGCCGCTCAACGCGCCGCGCAGCGGCGTCATGGACGAACGCTACAAGGTCGCGATCTCGCGCCTGGGCAACCGCGTGCGCGTCTCGGGCAGTGCGGAGATCGGCGGCCAGCCGAACCACAAGCGGCCGGCGGCGATCCAGACCCTCTACAAGGTGCTGCACGACTGGTTTCCCGGCGCGGCGCAACTTGCCAACACGGGTGCCGCGGTGCAGGAGTGGAAGGGCGCGCGCCCGATGCTGCCGGACGGCCCGCCGGTGATCGGCGCGACGGGCATCCCGGGCGTGTGGATCAACATCGGCCACGGCTCGAGCGGCTGGGCGCTGTCCTGCGGCAGCGCCCGCGTGGTGGCGGACCTGATGGGGGCGCGGGCCCCGGACGTCGATCTCGAGGGGCTCGGGGTGGAGCGGCTGCTGGCGTAAGCCGCATGGTGGGCAAGCGAGCTTGCCCACCCTACCCCGCGTGCACGGCACAATCCGCGCATGCGGCGCGTCACCCCCGACCGTTCCTGGCCCCTGCACGACGAGGCGGAGATCCGCCGCCTCGAACAGGCGGCCGCGGCCGCCCTGCCCCCGCACACGCTGATGCAGCGCGCCGGCCTCGCCGTCGCCCGGCTCGCGCTGGCAATCGCGCCGCACGCGCGCACCGTCTGGATCGCCTGCGGCCCCGGCAACAACGGCGGCGATGGCTTCGAGGCGGCACTGCACCTGAAGCAATGGGGCAAGGATCCCATCGTCACGTGGCTCGGCGAGGAGTCGAGTGCGCCGGCCGATGCGCTCGCGTCCCTGCAACG
The DNA here is from genome assembly GCF_036383835.1 of Ramlibacter sp. Lineage (GTDB taxonomy): Bacteria > Pseudomonadota > Gammaproteobacteria > Burkholderiales > Burkholderiaceae_C > Ramlibacter. Next base: position 94,078 of record NZ_DASVNN010000064.1, on the reverse strand, counting down.
CGCACGGGCCGCGGGCGTGCGCTTCGCGGCGCAAGCGCCGGCGCAGTGGGAGCTCGCCATCGACGCCTTGCTCGGGATCGGCAGCAAGCGGGCGCCCGAAGGCGCGATGCTGGCGCAGGTCGAGGCGATGAATGCGTCCAGCGCGCCCGTGCTGGGCGTGGACCTGCCCTCGGGACTGGATGCGGACACGGGCCACGCGCATGCCGCGGTCCGGGCATCGCACACGCTCGCCCTGGTGGCGCTGAAACCGGGCCTCTTCACCGCGAAGGGCCGCGACGCGGCCGGCGAAGTGTGGTTCGACGACCTGCAGGTGACGGGCGACGCGGACTCTTCCCTTGCGATCCTGTCACCGCCGCCGGAGATGCGCCCTCGCCCGCACGCGAGCCACAAGGGCAGCTACGGCGATGTCGCCGTGATCGGCGGCGCACCGGGCATGGCCGGCGCGGCCTTGCTGGCGGCGCGCGCCGCGCTGCACCACGGCGCCGGCCGCGTGTTCCTGGGTTTCCTCGATCCCGCCGCGCCGGTGCTCGCCCCGGATCAGCCGGACCTCATGGTGCGCGCGTGGGACAGCGTGGAGCTCGCGCCGATGGCGGTGGCTTGCGGTTGCGGAGGGGGCGACGCGGTTCGCAGGGCGCTGCCACGAGCGCTGGCCGCGCGGGCGCTGGTGCTCGATGCCGATGCACTGAACGCGGTGGCGGCGGATCCGCAATTGCAGGCGCTGGTCGCGGCGCGGGGGCGGCGCGGTGCGCCGACGGTGCTGACGCCGCATCCGCTGGAGGCGGCACGGCTGCTGGGGACCGACGCGGGGTCCGTGCAGCGCGACCGCTTGGAGGCGGCAAGGGAGCTCGCCCGGCGCTTCGCGGGCGTCGTCGTGCTCAAGGGCTCGGGGAGCGTGATCGCGGCGCCGCAGGGGCGCGTGCGGATCAATCCGACCGGCAACGCGCGGCTGGCGATCGCGGGGACCGGAGATGTGCTTGCCGGGTGGATCGCGGCGCGGCTGGCGGCCGGGGAAGATGCATTGGAGGCGGCGAGTGCGGCGGTGTATCTGCATGGGCTGGCGGCGGATCGCTGGCCTGCGGACCAGCCGCTGACGGCGTCGGCCCTCGCCTCGAAGTAGGCTGGGGTGCAACCCCAGCGATGCGCGCAAGCGCTGGGGTTGCACCCCAGCCTACGAAGGTCGGCGATTTCGTAGGTCGGGGTGAGCGCGCGCAGCGCCGAACCCCGACGCAACGCTCACCCCCGCCCCACGAACGGCATCTTGGTCGCCATCACCGTGTGGAACAGGATGTTCGCTTCCAGCGGCAGGCTGGCCATGTACAGCACCGACTGGCCCACGATCCCCACGTCCATCAGCGGCTCCACGGCGATCTCGCCGTTGGCCTGCGGCACGCCCTTGGCCATGCGCGCCGCCATGTCGGTATGGGCATTGCCGATGTCGATCTGGCCCACCGCGATGTTGTAGCGGCGGCCGTCGAGCGATGCCGTCTTCGTCAGGCCCGTCACCGCGTGCTTGGTCGCGGTGTAGGCGATCGAGTGCGGCCGCGGCGCATGCGCCGAGATCGAGCCGTTGTTGATGATGCGCCCGCCCATGGGGTCCTGCGCCTTCATCACGCGGAAGGCGTTCTGGATGCCGTAGAACACGCCGTTCAGGTTGGTGTCGACCACGCGCTTCCAGTCGGCCACCGCCATGTCTTCCAGCGGATGGGCCGGCAAGCCGGTGCCCGCGTTGTTGAACAGCAGGTCCACGCGGCCGAAGGCCTTCACCGCGGCGTCGAACAGCGCGCGCACGGAATCCGCATCCGTGATGTCGGTGGGCACCGCCAGCGCGCGGTCCGGCGCGCCCTTGGCCACTTCCTGCAGCGGTTCGGGCCGGCGTCCCGCGACGACCACGCGCCAGCCGCCGCCCAGCAGTGCCTGCGCGGCGGCACGGCCGACGCCAGTGCCGCCGCCCGTGACGATCGCGACCCGGCCGGCCGCCTGTCCATTCCCCATGGTGTTCTCCTCTCGCTCGTGTGGATCACCGCCGCGGCTTGCGCGGCGCTTTGGCCTTCGGGGCCGATTTCTTGGCGGCGCGCACGGCAGCCTTCGGCGCCTTCTTGTCCGCCGCCTTCTTGGCTGCGCGCTTCTTCGCCGCCTTCAGGGGCACGCCTTCGCTGCGCGGCCCGTTGCTCACGCCCTTTTCCTTCATCGCGCGGGCCATGAACTCCTCGTCCTCGCGGACCAGGCGGAAGTCGATCTTGCGGCCGTCGAGGTCCACGCGGCTGACCTGCACGCGCAGCCGCGTGCCGATGGCGTAGCGGATGCCGGTGCGCTCGCCGCGCAGCTCCTGCCGCGCCTCGTCGAACTTGAAGTACTCGCCACCCAGCTCGGTGATGTGCACCAGGCCTTCGACGTACAGCGCGTCGAGCGTGACGAAGATGCCGAAGCTCGTCGCCGCCGTCACCACACCGGAGTACTCCTCGCCCAGGTGGTCGCGCATGAACTTGCACTTGAGCCAGGCCTCGACGTCGCGGCTCGCCTCGTCGGCGCGGCGCTCGTTGGCGCTGCAGTGCAGGCCCGCGGCTTCCCAGGCCTGCATCTCGCGCGGCGAAGCGGTCACCTTCATCTTCGGCCGTTGCGTCGGCGGCGCGGCGCGCGTGGCGAGCCGGCGCGCCAGTTTTTCGTGCGCTTCGCCCGGCGTCGGCAGCGCCGGCAGCTGGTAGCGCTCCTCGGTCAGGATCGCCTTGATCACGCGGTGCACCAGCAGGTCCGGATAGCGGCGGATCGGGCTGGTGAAGTGGGTGTAGGCCTCGTACGCCAGGCCGAAGTGGCCGCTGTTGTGCGGCGAGTAGATCGCCTGCTGCATCGACCGCAGCAGCATCGTGTGGATCTGCTGCGCGTCGGGCCGTTCCTTGGTGCCTTCGGCGATCTTCTGGAAGTCGCGCGGATGGGGATCGTCGCCGATGGTCATGCCCACCGCCATCGCCTTCAGGTACTGGCGCAGGATCTCCGTCTTCTCCGGCGTCGGCCCTTCGTGCACGCGGTACAGCCCCGGATGCGAAGCCTGAAGGATGAAGTCGGCGGCGCAGACGTTCGCCGCCAGCATCGCTTCCTCGATCAGGCGGTGCGCGTCGTTGCGGACGCGCGGCACGATCTGCTCGATGCGGCCGTTCTCGTCGCAGATGATCTGCGTCTCCGTGGTCTCGAAGTCGACCGCGCCGCGCACGTTGCGCGCCTTCAGCAGCGCGCGGTAGACGTCGTGCAGGTTCAGGAAATGCGGCACGAGGTCCTTGCGGCGCGCCGCCTCCGGGCCGCGCGTGTTCGCCAGGATCGCGGCGACCTCGGTATAGGTCATGCGCGCGTGGCTGTGCATCACCGCCGGATAGAACTGATACGCGTGCAGTTCGCCGGAGGCCGTGATCAGCATGTCGCAGACCATGCAGAGGCGGTCGACCTCGGGGTTCAGCGAGCACAGGCCGTTGGACAGCTTCTCCGGCAGCATGGGGATCACGCGGCGCGGGAAGTAGACGCTGGTGGCACGCTCGTAGGCGTCGACGTCGATCGCGCTGCCGGTCTCCACGTAGTGGCTGACGTCGGCGATCGCGACCAGCAGGCGCCAGCCCTTGCCGCGGCCGACCTTCGCCGGTTCGCAATACACGGCGTCGTCGAAGTCGCGCGCGTCCTCGCCGTCGATGGTCACCAGCGGCACGTCGGTGAGGTCGACGCGCTTCCTGTGGTCCTGTGGCCGCACCTTGTCCGGCAGCGACCGCGCCTGCGCGATGCAGGCGTCGGAGAACTCGTGCGGCACGCTGTACTTGCGCACCGCGATCTCGATCTCCATGCCGGGATCGTCGACCTCGCCGAGCACTTCCTTCACGCGGCCCACCGGCTGGCCATAGAGGCTCGGCGGCTCGGTGAGTTCCACCACGACCACCTGCCCCGCCTTCGCGAGACCCGTCGCGCCCTTCGGGATCAGGACGTCCTGGCCATAGCGCTTGTCTTCGGGGGCCACGAGCCACACGCCGCTTTCGTGCAGCAGGCGGCCGATGATGGGATGCGGCGGGCGCTCGAGGATCTCCACGACGCGGCCCTCGGGCCGGCCCTTGCGGTCGTGGCGCACGATGCGCACGCGCACGCGGTCGCGATGCAGCACCGCGCGCATCTCGTTGGGAGGCAGGTAGATGTCGGCTTCGCCGTCGTCGCGGACCACGTAGCCGTGGCCATCGCGGTGTCCCTGGATCGCGCCGTCGATCTCATCGAGAAGGCCGGCGCCGTTGTTTCGCTCTACGTTTTTGATATACAATCTTGTTTTTCCTGAAATGCCCAGGTGGCGGAATTGGTAGACGCACTAGTTTCAGGTACTAGCGAGTAACATCGTGGAGGTTCGAGTCCTCTCCTGGGCACCAGACATCTCGAGAAAGCCGGCGGAAGCCGGCTTTTTTGTTTGGCGCTCCATTTCTGCCACGAGGGACATCATAAGGCCGGCATCGCCGGCCTTGTTGTTTCCGTCCAGATAAAAGCAGAGCCGGCCTCTCCCGAGGCCGGCCTTGTCGCCTTGCGCGGTAATCAGATCGGCTCGGCGACGAGGTCGTGCCCGTCGGTGCTGACGATGCGCGCCTGCGTGAATTCGCCGACGGCGAGTCGCTTGCTCAGCTTTTGCGGCGGCAGCAGGCGCACGGTGCCGTCGATCTCGGGTGCATCCGCGTACGAGCGGCCGATGCCGCCCTTCTTGCCCAGCGCCGGCGCCGAATCGACCAGCACCTGCATCGTCGCGCCGACGCGGCGCTGCAGACGCGCGGCCGACACTTCCTCGGCCACCGCCATGAACCGCGCGCGGCGCTCCTCGCGCACTTCCAGCGGCAGCATGCCGGGCAGCTCGTTGGCCGCGGCGCCTTCCACCGGGCTGTAGGCGAAGCAGCCCGCGCGGTCGATCTGCGCCTCGCGCACGAAGTCCAGCAGGTGCTGGAACTCCTCCTCGGTCTCGCCGGGGAAACCGGCGATGAAGGTGCTGCGGACCACCAGCTCGGGGCACATCTCGCGCCAGCGCGCGATGCGCTCCAGGTTCTTCTCGCCGCTCGCCGGGCGCTTCATCCGGCGCAGCACGTCGGGGTGGCTGTGCTGGAAAGGCACGTCCAGGTAGGGAAGCACCCGGCCCTGCGCCATCAGCGGGATCACTTCGTCGACGTGCGGGTACGGGTACACGTAGTGCAGCCGGACCCAGGCGCCGTGCGGCTCCGCCAGTTCGCCCAGCGCCTGCACCAGTTCCAGCATGCGCGTCTTCACCGGGCGGCCTTCGTAGAAGCCAGTGCGGTACTTGACGTCGACGCCGTAGGCGGAAGTGTCCTGGCTCACCACCAGCAGTTCCTTCACGCCGCCTTCGAACAGCGCCTTCGCTTCCTTCAGCACGTCGCCGATCGGGCGGCTGACGAGGTCGCCGCGCATCGAGGGGATGATGCAGAAGGTGCAGCGATGGTTGCAGCCTTCGCTGATCTTCAGGTACGCGTAGTGCTTCGGCGTGAGCTTGATGCCGGCCGGCGGCACCAGGTCCACGAAGGGATCGTGCGGCTTGGGCAGGTGCGCGTGGACCGCGTCCATCACTTCCTGCGTCGCATGCGGGCCGGTCACCGCCAGCACGGAAGGATGGATCTCCCGCACCATGTTGTCGGTCTTGTCGCCGGCGCGCGCGCCGAGGCAGCCCGTCACGATGACCTTGCCGTTGGCCGCCAGCGCCTCGCCGATGGTGTCGAGGCTCTCCTTCACGGCATCGTCGATGAAGCCGCAGGTGTTGACGATCACCAGGTCGGCGCCCTCGAAGGTCTTGGACGTGGTGTAGCCCTCGGCGCTCAGCTGCGTGAGGATCAGTTCGGAATCGGTCAGGGCCTTGGGGCAGCCGAGGCTGACGAAGCCCACCTTGGGCACGGTCGTGGTGGTCTCGGGGACGGCGGTCTCGCTCATCCCTCGATTGTCCCAGATGCCAAATGACCTCGCGTCCCCGCGGACGCTCGATGACGAATGACGGACCGACCAGCCACCTGGCCGGTCATCCGTCATTGGTCATTCGTCACTTCTTGATGCCGAAGGCGCCGAACATCTGCTCGGTGTTCTTCTGCATCTGCTCCTGCATCTTCTCGAACATGGCGCGGGACTGCTCGGCGTAGCTGTTCATCGGATTGCCCTGCCCGAGCGGGCTCTGCAGGTTCATGAACTGCGCCCACATCTCGGGCGTGAAATTTTTCGCCTGCTCCGCCATCTGGCTCTGCAGGTCGGTGAAGGCCTGCACGTTCTTCTCCAGGTAGCTGCCCATGAAGCCTTGCATGGCGTGGCCGTAGAAACGGATGATGTTGGCGAGCGCGGATTCGCTGAACATCGGGGCGCCGCCCGCCTCTTCCTCCAGGATGATCTGCAGCAGGATGCTGCGCGTGAGGTCCTCGTTGGTCTTGGCGTCGCGCACCACGAAGGGCTGGGTGTCCATCACGAGCTCCTTCACCTCCGCGAGCGTGATGTACGTCGAAGTCTCCGTGTCGTAGAGCCGGCGGTTCGGGTACTTCTTGATCACGCGCTGCGCGGCCTTCGGGGCGCCGCTGGCTTTCTTGCTGGTCACGAACGGGACTCCTCTGGGCAGGCTGGCGCCCGCACTGTTGCGTTGCAGCAGGATTCTAGGGAGGGGACCCCGACCGGGTCCGGGGGTGAACCCTTAGCGGCCGCGCCTCGCCCGGCGGCCGTTGCCGTACTCAGCCCTTGCGCCGCGTGCAGTAATCGTACGCGTCGGCCTTCGGCGCGAGATCGGTATCGACCAGGATGATCACCGGCGCGCCGTCGGCGCGGTGGCCCGCATGCGCCTCGAAACCCTTGCCCAGCGGCCCGCCGGTGAAGGTGATGCGGCCGCTGCCGGCGTCGTACTTCATCGAGCCGGACTTCTTCTTGCCATGCACCCAGGCGTACTCGGTGGGGCTGTTGAACTCCACCACCTTGTAGGTGTAGCCGGCCGGGTTGTACTGCTGCCGGCACGCATACGTGCCGGGCTCCAGCGGCCCGCCTTTCTTCGTGAGGACGCTCAGCGGCTGGATGGCGGCCTGCGCGCCGGAGGACAGGACGGCGGCCGTGGCCGCGAGCGCAAGGGCGAGGGACTTCATGAACGGGCTTCCGTGCAACGCGTGGTGTAGGGATCGACGATGTGGACGCCGTCGGGACGGCGGTTTTCCTCGATGTGGAAGACGACCGCGGGACGCCCGGAGCGGTCCGGCTCCAGCGTGCCGACCGCGCCGGCCCAGGGGCCGGACGTGAGGCGGATCTTGTCGGCGCCCACGCGCTCGAAGCTGCCCGCCGACTTCGCGGTGGCATAGCGGTGGCCGGACAAGGCGAGCGTGCCCAGGTTCGAGAACGCGAGGCTGTACTGCGTGGCCTCGCCCCACTTGAACGAGACCTTGCGGTCCTGGTAGGCGCAGGTGAGCTTCGCGGCGGGGAGCGTGCCGGCGGCAACCGTCTTCTGGCCGCCACCCGATAGCGCCACCCGGCCCTGCTGCTTGCCGGTGGCGGAGCCAGGCCCGGGAAGGAAGGTGTTGAAGGTCCCTTCGAATCCCGTGCTGTCGCACTTGCCGGCGAGCTCGGCGCGGGCCCGCCCCTGCTCGGCGCGGAAGTAGCACCGGCCGTTCTCGAGATGGCTTCGCCGCTCCATGAGCGGCGCCGAGAGCGTCTGGCCCCCGAGCGTGACCGTCATCGTGCCGGTGAAGTTGCCGTCCTTCAGCGTCGCCTCGATCGCATAGCGGCCGCCTGGGTCGAGGCGGCCCTCCACGGCGAGGTGTCCACTGGAGGGCGCGAGCGGAGCGGCGCCGGCGGAACCTGCCGGCGCCAGCAGGGCCGCGGCGAGCAGGAAGGAAGTCGGGTACTGCATCGGGTCGCCACTCTACGGACTGCCCGGCTGCAAGGGCATCCTCCTTTCCGACGATCCTTCAGGATCAGCGATGCCCAGGCGCGTCGTCGGCGCCATGGCCGACACCATGACCGACCGCGTGCCCCGCATCGTGACCGGGCGCGTCGTCCGCACCATGGCCGTGGGCATGGCCCGCGTCGGCGCCGGTGCCGCCGCTACCCGGACCCGAGCTGGCGGACGGACCCGCATGTCCCGAGGGGCCCGAGTTCCCCGACGGGCCAGCGACGCCGGACGAGCCCGCGCCGCCGGACGAGCCGGAGCTGCCCGACGCCCCAGCGCTGCTGCCGGCACCGCCACCCCCACCTCCCCCGCTGCCACCGCCACCGCCGCCGCCTCCTCCACCGCCGCCATGGGCGAGAGCGGATGCCGCGAACAAGCACAGCGTCAACGCAATGGTTCCGTTCCCTGCAGCCTTCCTGAAGCTGATCATGTCGATCTCCTGTAAGCACCCAAGAACTTGCCCGATCCGAACGGGTGCGCTTTCCGCACTCCCGTTCGCCTCGCCGGACGTGGGAATCTTTCCCACATTCGACCGGCGCAGAATATGTGGGAATTTTTTCCACGTCCAAGATTTTTGTGTGACAATTTCCCACGCGCCGCGCTAGACTGGACGCGTCGAAAAGCCACCTGCCCCACCGGTATGCCCGAGAGCACTTCGTCCCATGCCGCGCCGCCTCGTGCACTGATCCGCGCGCTGCGCCATGCGTTGCGCCCGATCGTCAAGCTCATGCTCGCGCGCGGCATGACCTTCACTTACGCCAGCGAACTCCTGAAGGCGCTGTTCGTGGAGGTGGCCGACCGGGACTTCCGCCTCGATGGCAAGGTGCCGACCGACAGCCGCGTGAGCCTGTTGTCCGGCGTCCATCGCAAGGAAGTGAGCCGGCTTCGCGAGGTGCTGGAATCGGGCGCGGAGACCGTGCCCGACGTGATCTCCCTTGGCGCGCAGGTGGTTGCCCAGTGGATGGGCGCCGCTCCCTACGTGGACGACGCCGGCCGGCCCCGGCCATTGGCCCGTTTCGCCAGCGAAGGCGCGGAGCTGTCCTTCGAGGCGCTGGTCGCGCGGGTCAACCGGGACATCCGTCCGCGCGTCGTGCTCGACGAATGGCTGCGCCTCGGCGTCGTGGACCTCGACGACGACGGCCTCATCCGCCTGCATGCAGGCGCCTTCGTGCCCACCAAGGGCTTCGACGAGATGAGCTTCTATTTCGGTCACAACCTGCACGACCATGCAGCGGCTGCCGCGCATAACCTGCTCGGTGGCGAGCCGCCTTTCCTGGAGCGCAGCGTGCATTACGACGGCCTGAGCGCGGACTCCGTGCAGCAGCTCGCCCGCCAGGCCGCCACGCTGGGCATGGAGACGCTCGTCGCCGTGAACAAGAACGCGCTCTCGCTCACGAAGCGCGGCGGCACCACCACTGCGCTCGCGCGCCAGCGCATGACCTTCGGCGTGTACTTCTATTCCGAGGCATCGTCGGACGAGGCCATGGCGCAGGCGCCCCGCGCCGGCCCGAAAGCGGCCGCGCCTGCACCGCCTGGCCGTCCCGCTCGCAAGAAGGCATCGAGATGACTGCTGCCCGGTCCCATCGCCTGGCCGGCGCGCTGTGCGCCGCCCTCCTGTGTGCGAGCCTGGCCCTGCCCGCGGCGGCGCAGGACATCTGCAAGTCGGGTGCGTCGCCGGTCAATCCGGCCGCGGTTTCGGCCACCGGCGGGACGGGGAGCGGCGGTGCCGGCGGCATCGGCGGAACCGGCGGCGGCACGGGTGCGGGCGGCGGCCGGGGCGGCATCGGCGGAACCGGAGTCACGGCACGCGCGGGCACTCCAGGCGGCGGCATCGGAGGCACCGGCATCGTCGGCTTGATCACCGGCTTCGCCAGCATCTGCGTCAACGGCCTGGAAGTGCAGTTCGATCGCGACACGCCGGTCTCCGACAACGGGCGTCCGGGTTCCGCCAGCGAACTCGCCGTCGGCCAGGTGGTCGCCGTGCGGGCGATCGGTGCAGGCAAGGACCTGCGCGCCGAATCGATCGCCATGCTGCACGCCGTCGTAGGTCCCGTCGAAGCGATCGGGAACGGCGGCCGGACGATCCGCGTGCTGGGCGAGGACGTGATCGTGCTGAGGCCCGCCTCCCTGCGCAGCGGCGAGTGGGTGCGGGTCAGCGGGCACCGGCAAGCGGATGGCGTGCTCGCGGCGACGAGCATCGAGCCCTTGCCCGCTGCCGCGCCCCGGCAGGCCCAGGTAGCGGGACGCGTGAATGCGATCACTCCGGACACGATGCAGGTGAACGGCACGCGCGTCCAGCTCGACGCGGCGACGACACCGCGCGGCCTGGCGCGCGGCCAGCGCGTGCGGGTCGCCGGTCAATGGGACGGGGACCGTCTCGTCGCGCAGAGCGTGACGATCCATCCCGCGCTCGACGAGATCGGGCTCGTCGGCGAGGTGGTGCTCGAAGGCTACGTGCAGGAACTGGATGCGGGTTCCCTGAACCTCGGGCAGGACAGCCTGCGGCTCGACGCCGGTGCGCAAGTGCTTGGCGGCAACGCAGCCAGCCTGTCGGTCAACCAGTTCGTCCGGGCGACGGGACGCATGGATCCCGAGCGGCGGATCGTGATCGACCGCGTCGTGATCGAACCGGGCGGGCCAGGCGGCGCGGTGGGTGGTCCTTCAGGACACGGCTCGAGTTCCGGCCATGGGCCGGGTTCCGGACATGGTTCCAGTGGCCCCGGTGGCACGAGCGGTTCCAGTTCAGGCGGCGGCACTTCCGGAAGCTCGGGCTCGTCCGGCAGTTCCGGCGGCGGCGGCGGCGGCGGTGGTGGCGGTGGCGGTGGCGGTGGCGGTGGCGGCAGCGGCAGCGGCAGCGGCAAGTGACCCACGCGACAAAGAAAAAGTCCGGCAACCCACCGAAGGGTTGCCGGACTTTGCTGTCTGGTAGGCGCGATTGGACTCGAACCAACGACCCCCACCATGTCAAGGTGGTGCTCTAACCAGCTGAGCTACGCGCCTGTCGTTGAAGCCCGCTATTGTAGCAGAGGAACGGCGGCCCTTCGCTCAGCGCCTGCGCGCGGAGCGCACGCCGGACACTTCGCGGACGACCGTGAGCACCTTGCCGAGCCGCTGCGAATCGGCGACTTCCACCGTGAACGTCATCCAGGCGGTGCCGCGCACGCTCTGCGTCTGCACGCCGATCACGTTCATCTTCTCCTTGGCGAAGACTTCGGAGATGTCGCGCAGCAGCCCCTGCCGGTCCGCGGCCTCGATCGCCACGTCCACCGGGTAGACCGCGTGGTCCTCGCCCTTGCGCGGCCGGCCCCACTCCACCTCGATCACGCGTTCGGGGTCGCGCTCGGCGATCTGGCGGAAGTTCGCGCAGTCCTTGCGGTGGATGCTCACGCCCTTGCCGCGCGTGACGAAGCCGCTGATCGCGTCCGGCGGCGCCGGCTTGCAGCAGCGCGCCAGCTGCGTCATCAGCGAATCGACGCCGACCACCAGCACGCCGCCCTTGGGCGACTTCGAAGGGGACGGCCGCGACTTCTTCAGCAGCAGCACTTCGTCCTCGGTGGGCATCGGGCTCTGCGGATGCAGCAGCACCTCGATGTTGCGCAGCGAGAATTCGTCCTTGCCGACCACCGCGAACAGGTCCTCCGCGGACTTGAACCCGAGCTGCGAGGCGAGGTCCTCCAGCTTGATCGCCGTCTTGCCTTCGCGCTGCAGCAGGCGCTCCACCAGTTCGCGGCCGCGTGCCACCGTCTCGTGCCGCAGCTGTTCGTTGAACCAGGCGCGCACCTTCGCGCGGCCGCGCTGGCTGGCGAGGAAGCCGAGCTCGGGGTTCAGCCAGTCGCGCGAGGGCCCGCCTTCCCTGGCCGCGACGATCTCCACCGTCTGCCCGTTGGCGAGGTGGGTGTTCAGCGGCACCATCGCGCCGTCGACGCGCGCGCCGCGGCAGCGGTGCCCGAGGCTCGTGTGCACCGTGTAGGCGAAGTCCACCGGCGTGGCGCCCTTGGGCAGCTCCACGATCGAGGCCTGCGGCGTCAGCACGTAGATGCGGTCCTCGAACAGTCCCTGCACCGAGCCGGACAGGTCGCGCTCCCACGCCAGCAGCTGGCGCAGCACCGCGATCTTGGTGTCGTAATCGCTCGACGCCGAGATGCCGGCATAGCCCTTGTGGCCCGCTTCCTTGTAGGCCCAGTGCGCCGCCACCCCGTGTTCGGCGTGCTCGTGCATCGCCTGCGTGCGGATCTGGATCTCGATCGGCCGGCCGGCCAGGTCGCGCACGATCGTGTGCAGCGACTGGTAGCCGTTCGGCTTGGGCCTGGCGATGTAGTCGTCGAACTCCTCGAGGATCGGCGAGAAGCGCTCGTGCACCCAGGCCAGCGCCTCGTAGCAGTCCTTCACAGTCGGCACGATCACGCGCAGCGCCCGCACGTCCAGCACCTGCTCGAAGTCGAGCGACTTGCCGCGCATCTTCTTGACGATGCTGTAGATGTGCTTGGGCCGCCCGTGCACCTGCGCCGGGATGCCCTGCGCCTTCAACTGCGACTCCAGCTCGCGCCGCAACTGCTCGACGTACTGCTCGCGCTCGACGCGCTTTTCGTCCAGCCAGCGCGCCACGCGCTTGTAGGTCTCCGGTTCGAGGAAGCGGAAGGCGAGGTCCTCCATCTCCCACTTCACCTGCCAGATGCCCAGCCGGTTGGCGAGCGGCGCGAACACGTTCAGCGCCTCGCGCGCCACGCCCGGCGGCAGCGGCTGCTTGGTCGCCGCGTAGTGCCGCAGCGTCTGCAGCCGCGAAGCCAGGCGCAGCATCACCACGCGCAGGTCGCGCGAGAAGGCCAGCAGCATCTTGCGCACGTTCTCGGTCTGCGAGAGTGCGTCGTCGTGCCCCGTGTCGGTGGCGTCGCGCGCCTGCCGCTGCACCGCCACCAGCTTGGTGGTCTCCACGGCCAGCGCCGCATAGCTTTCGCCGAAGGCCTTGGCGATCACTTCCTGCGGCTTGTTCAGGTGGCTGCCCGCGTACACCAGGTAGCTGGCGGCCTGCATGGCCTCGGAGCCGCCCATGGACTTCAGGATGGCGGCGACGGCATCGGCGTGGGCGAGCGTGTTCTCACCGGTCTCCAGCGTCTCGCCGGCGATCAGGGGCTCGGCGAAGGCGCGCGCGCGGGCCAGCGCGTTCGGCTGCTGCGGCAGCGCCTGCTCCGCGGCCGCCACCAGGCCCGGCACCGCGCCGCCGTCAACCCGCTCCGCGGTATGGCTCTTCATGGGATGCGGATCCAGTCTGCAGCAGGAAGGAGGCCACGGCCTCCACCTGCTCGTGTGCCACGAGGGTGGGCGCATGCCCCACCCCCTCGAATTCGATCAGCCGCGCCTTCGGGCCGCGGCGCGTCATGTCCTGCGCGGTCTCGCGCGTGAGCAGGTCCGACCGGGCGCCGCGCAGCAGCAGGGTGTCGGCGCGGATCGCGTCGTACATCTGCCAGAGCGCCGCTTGCCCCGCCGCCGCCGACGCTTCGTCCAGCGTGCGGAAAGGCACGGCGATCGCCGGGTCGTAGTGCAGCGTGAAGGCGCCGTCGCGCTGCCGCACCATCGCCTGCGACAGGGTGAGCCACTGCTGCGCCGTGTGCGGGCCGAAGCTCTTCGAAATCTCCCACATGGCGTCGGCGGCCTGCTGCACCGAGTCGAAACGCCCGGTGTTGCCGAGATACTCGCCGATGCGCTGCAGCGCGCCCCACTGGATCGCCGGGCCGACGTCGTTCAGCACCAGCCGGCGCAGCGGGACCGGCAGCAGCTGCGGCTGCGCCGCGAGTCCCATGCCGATCAGCCCGCCCATGCTGGTGCCGACCCAGTCGAGCGTGGCGACGGGCGCCGCCGCATGCAGTTGCTTGAGCATCGCCAGCATGTCGCCGGCATAGGCCGGGATCACGTAGCCCATGGGATCGGCCAGCCAGTCGCTGCGGCCGCGCCCCACGACGTCGGGACAGGCGATGCGCACCGGATGCGGGCTGCGCTCGACGAGCGCGCGCGCGAGCACGTCGAAGTCGCGCCCTTGCCGCGACAGCCCGTGCACGCACACCACCACATGCGGCGCCGACGCGTCGCCCCACAGCCAGAAGGCCATGCGATGGCCGCCGGCTGCGTCCGGGCAGGATACGTAATTCAGCGTAGGGTCGGTCATGGATGCAGGTGCGGCGCGGAAGGCGGTACGCTTCCGGGCTCACGTCATCGTAAAGCAATCCCGAAAGAGGAGAGATCCCCATGCTGGAAGGCAAGACCGCCCTCGTCACCGGCTCCACCAGCGGCATCGGCCTCGGCATCGCCAGGGCGCTGGCACGCCAGGGCGCCGACATCGTGCTCAATGGCTTCGGCGACGCCGAAGGTCCCAAGGCCGAGGTCGCCGCGCTCGGCGTGAAGGTCGGCTACCACGGCGCGGACATGAGCAAGCCCGCAGAGATCGAGGCCATGATGAAGTACGTGGCCAGGGAGTTCGGCCGCACCGACGTCCTCGTCAACAACGCCGGCATCCAGCACGTCGCGCCGGTGGAGGACTTCCCCCCGGAACGCTGGGACGCGATCATCGCGATCAACCTCTCCAGCGCCTTCCACACCACGCGCCTCGCCCTGCCCGCGATGAAGGCGGCCAACTGGGGCCGCATCGTCAACGTCGCCTCGGTGCACGGGCTGGTGGGCTCGGCGCAGAAGTCGGCCTATGTCGCCGCCAAGCACGGCATCGTGGGCCTCACCAAGGTCACGGCGCTGGAGACGGCCACCACCGGCATCACCTGCAACGCGATCTGCCCCGGCTGGGTGCTGACGCCGCTGGTGCAGAAGCAGGTGGACGCCAAGGCAGCGGCCGGCGGACTCTCCAACGAGGAAGCGAAGAAGCAGCTGCTGGCCGAGAAGGAGCCCTCGCTGCAGTTCACCACGCCGGAGGAACTCGGCGAGCTGGCCGTGTTCTTCTGTTCGGATGCCGCCAGGAACGTGCGCGGCGTCGCCTGGAACATGGACGGCGGCTGGGCGGCGCAGTAAATCACGTCATCCCCGCGCAGGCGGGGACCCAGAGCATCCTTGGACGCCCTGGTTTCCCGCCTGCGCGGGAATGACGATCAGTCCCCGAGCTTCAGGTCGTACGGGTGCGTCAGCTCGAAGCGCCCGTCGGCCAGGTCGAAGTCCCAGCGCTCCACCCGGCACTCGCGCGCGTCGCCGTTCCTGGGCGGATTCCAGCGGATGACGTTCACCGAGTTCGGCGAACCATGCCGCACGCGGTGCGACAAAGCCGTTCCGGCCTGCACGCAGTACATCGTCCGCTGCGCCGCCTGCACGAGGGCGCAGACGTCGCTCACGTAAGGCAGGTGGATGTGGCCGCCGAGCACGAGGTCGGCGCCGGCGCCGGCCCAGGCCCGCACCGCTTCTTCTCCCCCGTGCAGCCGGTTCTCCTCGTCTTCCGGCCGCATCACGCAGGCGGGCTGGTGCGTCACCACGATCCGCAGCTGCTCACGGGGGGCCGCATGCAGCCGCTGCACGACGCGTTCGATCTGCGCCGGCGACACCTCGCCGTCCTTGTGGCGTTCCGGCCGCGTCGTGTTCACGCCGATCACCAGCACGTCGCCGAATTCCAGTTCCGGGTCCAGGACGTCGCCGAAGGCGGCCTTGTAGCCGCGATAGGGCGCAAACAGCCGCGCGGCGACGTTGTACAGCGGGATGTCGTGGTTGCCGGGCAGCGTCAGCAGGTGGCGCACGCCCAGCGAGTCGCAGAAACGGCGCGCCGCCGCGAACTGCGCGCCGCGGGCGCGCTGGGTGATGTCGCCGCTCAGGATCACCGCGTCCGGGAACTGGTCGCGCACCAGCTGCTGCAGCGCGGCCACCACCGGCGGCTCCTCGGTGCCGAAGTGGGTGTCGGAGATGTGCAGCAGGACCGTCATTCCGGCGGCAACCTCTCGTTCGCCGGCGGCAGCATCACCCGCAGCGGCCGAGGCGACACGGTGAAGCGCACGGGCAGATCCATCCACTGCACCTCGCCATCGGTGGCCACCTTGAGGCGGCGGGCCTTGCGGGAGCCGACCGTGATCGAGCGCAGCGGAAAGCTCTGGATCGCCCGCTGCTCGCCCAGCTTGCCGAAGGCGGCGGCCGCCAGCATGCGCAGCTTCTCCCACCACGCCATCGCGGGCAGCAGCACGCAGGCCATGCGGCCCTCGCCCACCTGCTCCACCACGAAGTCCTGGATGCCCAGGCGGCGCAGCTGCACGCGGTTGTTGCACAGGAAGACGTTGGCCGTGCGCAGCCTGGCGAGCTCGCCATCCATCTCGGCGTCCAGCGAGAGTTGCAGCCGCCACTCCATCAGGCTCTTGAACGCGGCCATCATCGCGATCCAGCGGCGGCGCCCGAGCTTCTGCTTGACCTGCTCGCGGTCGGCCAGCAGCTTGGGATAGAGGCCCACCGAGGCGTTCACCAGGAACACGTGCTCGTTGACCAGGCACACCTGCACCGGCTCGGGACGCGCGCGCAGCAGCGAGCGCGTGGCGTCCGCGGCGTCGAGCGACAGGCCCAGCTCGCGGGCGAACAGGTTGAAGGTGCCCTGCGCGATCAGTCCCAGCGGGCAGTCCTGCGCCAGGGCGGCCTGCGCGGCGGCATTGATGGTGCCGTCGCCGCCGGAGGCGACCATCACGCCGCCCGCCTCCTTCGCGAGGCGCGCGGCCACCTGGCAGGCCTGCTGGATCTCGCCGGGCTGCACCGGCACGAAGCGATAGCGCCGGCCGGCCTTGTCCAGCTCGGCTTCGACCGCCTCGCGCACCTCGTCCTTCTCCGCGGCCCCGGAGCGCTGGTTCATCACGATGAAGAACTCGGCCTCCGGCGTCCCCGCGGGGGCGCCGGCCGGATGGTGTTCGTCGGAAGCGGACAGCACGGCGGACATGCCGCACAGCTTAGCGGCGGCCGCACGGGGGCCTTGTCGGACTGCAGCCAGCGCGAGCATCCGCCGGCCGCCTTGGCCCGGGCTACTTGAGCTGGACGGAGCCGGACACGGTGACGATCACGGAGCTCTTGCCCGGTTCCACCGGCACCGGTGCATCGGCGGACGCGGCCCGCGCCTCCTGGGCCATCATGCGGCGCATCGGCACGAAGCCCGGCTCGTTGGCGTTCACCGCCACTTCGCGCAGCGTGTAGCCGGCAAAGCCGAAGCCCTTGGCGAGTTCGGCGGCCTTGGCCTTGAAGCGTTCGATGGCGATGCCCTGGGCTTCGGTTTCCACCCGCGCGCGCTGTTCGCGGCTGAGGCCGAAGCTCACGCCGCCCATCGTCATGGTCTGGATGCGTCCCGCGGTCTGCGTGATGCGCGCGAAGTCGCGGCCTTCGAGGATCAACTCGGCGGTGCCGGTCCAGCCGCTGATGCGGCCTTCCCGGTTGTGACGCGGATAGAGCGCAAAGTTGCCGGTCCGCACATCCAGTTGCCCGGGCTGGACCGACTTTCGTGCTTCGGCCAGCGCCGCATCCAGCGCGGTCTTCAACTGGGTCTGCACCACCGCCGGATCGGGCCCTTCGCGCGCCGTCGTGAGGTTCAGCATGAGCAGGTCCTGCTGCACTTCGACCGTGCCCGTGGCCTGCAGCTGGAGCACGTTCTGCGGCGGCGGGACGGTCTGCGCCGGCGCCGCCAGCGTTGCCATCGCGAGTGCGCAACCCGCGAGCATCGTTCTTGTTCTCATTCCTTCTTCCTTCAACCGGATTCGACCGGACTTCAATTTCGCCGGCCGCGCTGGCCGTATTCGCTCACCTGCCGGCGCAGTTCGGCGCGCTCCGCGGGACTGAGCTCCCGCGGCTGCGGCACCTTCCGCACCGTATCGTATTGCTCCACGACCTGGCGCAGCGCCGGCACGGGCTGCGGCTGGGGTTTGCGGGGATCGGCCCCGGCACCGGTGCAAACCAGCGCGAGGACCACGGCCAGGAACTTCATGCCCTATTGAACGCGGCACCCACGGCCCCGTTCACTTCCCCCTTGTCAAGGCGCCACCGCTGGGGCAACATTTGTAACGCGGTGAAAAGGCACGGGTGAAAACCCGAAATCCGGCTGATCCGCCGTCAGAATCGGCGCTGTTACAAATTGGCCTCTGGAGAACCATGACCCAAGCTGCAGCACGGACCGACAAGATCCTGGTCGTCGACGACGACGCCCGCATCCGCGACCTGCTCCGCCGCTACCTCACCCAGGAAGGGTTCGAGGTGATCCTCGCCGAGGACGGCAAGGCCCTGAACCGCCTGATGCTGCGCGAGACCGCCGACCTGATCGTGCTCGACCTGATGATGCCCGGCGAGGACGGCCTGTCGATCTGCCGCCGCCTGCGCGCGGCCAACGACCGCACCCCGATCATCATGCTGACCGCCAAGGGCGAGGACGTCGACCGCATCGTCGGCCTGGAAGTCGGCGCCGACGACTACCTGGGCAAGCCCTTCAACCCGCGCGAACTGCTGGCGCGCGTGCATGCCGTGCTGCGCCGCCGCCCGGCGCAGGAAGCGCCCGGCGCGCCCTCCTCCGAGAACGAGGTGGTCAACTTCGGCCCCTTCGCCTTCGACCTCGGCGCCCGCACCCTGCGCAAGAACGGCGAGGAACTGCCGCTGACCACCGGCGAATTCGCCATGCTGAAGGCGCTGGTGCGCCATCCGCGCCAGCCGCTGTCGCGCGAGAAGCTCGCGCAGCTGGCGCGCGGCCGCGAGTTCGAACCGTTCGACCGCAGCCTCGACGTGCAGGTGTCGCGCCTGCGCAAGCTGATCGAAGCCGATCCGGCCTCCCCGCGCTACATCCAGACGGTGTGGGGCGTGGGCTACGTTTTCGTGCCGGACGGCGCGGGTTGAGGCGAAAGCTCCCGGACCTCGGTGACACCCTCGACGCGGTGCGGTTCAATCGCAGGCTGACATGATCCGCGCCGTGATGACCCCTACCGACCAGCCGACCAGTCCGGCGCCTCTGGAAACCGCGCCCGCGCCGCTCGAGATGCGGCCCCGCCTGGGGCTGTCGCTCTTCTGGCGCACCTTCTTCCTGCTGTCGCTGCTGCTGATCGGCTCGATCGTCGCCTGGCTGCAGACCTTCCGCGCGCTCGAATTCGAGCCGCGGGCGGTGCAGACGGCGCAGCAGATCGCATCGCTGGTGAACCTCAGCCGCGCGGCGCTGGTGCACGCCGACCCGATCGCGCGCGTGTCCCTGATCAAGACGCTGGCCGACCAGGAAGGCGTGCGCATCCTGCCGCGCGAGCCGCAGGACCGCTTCGCTCCGCTGACCGGCAGCGCCATGGACCGCCGCATCGTCGACGAACTGGTGCGGCGCCTGGGCAGCGGCACGGTGATGGCCAGCTCGGTGAACGCCGAGGAAGGCCTGTGGATCGGCTTCAAGATCGACAAGGACGACTACTGGATGCTGATGGACCGCACGCGGTTCTCGCAGGTCGGTGGCAAGACCTGGCTCGTGTGGCTGATCACCGCGGCGGCGCTGTCGCTCGCCGGCGCGGCCGTGATCGCGCGCCTGATCAACCGGCCGCTCAAGCAGCTGTCCTTCGCCGCGAGCCGCGTGCGCGACGGCGACTTCGACGCCAGCCGCCTCGACGAGAAGGCCGTCACCTCCGAGATCCGCGAGGTGAACATCGGCTTCAACCGCATGGCGCAGCAGCTCGCCAAGATCGAGCAGGACCGCGCTGTCATGCTGGCCGGCATCTCGCACGACCTGCGCACGCCGCTGGCGCGCCTGCGGCTGGAAACCGAGATGAGCGTGGTGGACGCCGATGCCCGCGAGCACATGGCGGCCGACATCGACCAGCTCGACGCGATCATCGACAAGTTCCTCGACTACGCGCGCCCGGACCACGCGGAGCTCAAGCCCGTGGTGCTGAACGACGTGATCGAGGCCTGCATGTACGCGATCGAGGACCACGGCGACATCCGCGTCAGCGTGGACATGCCCAAGAACCTGCAGGTGCTGGCCGACGAGGTGGAACTCGCCCGCGTGGTCTCCAACCTGCTGGAGAACGCGCGCCGCTACGGCAAGACGCCCGAGACCGGCGTGGCGGTGGTGGACATCACCGCCCGGGCCCGCAACGAATGGGTGCTGCTGAAGGTGCGCGACCACGGCATGGGCGTGTCGCCCGAAGCGCTGCCCAACCTGGTGAAGCCCTTCTTCCGCGGCGACGCCGCCCGCACCGCCGCCACCGGCGCCGGCCTGGGCCTGGCGATCGTCGACAAGACGGTGCAGCGCATGGGCGGCATCTTCGCGCTGTCGAACACCACCTCCGGCGGCCTGGCCGCCCACATCAAGCTGCAGCGTCCGCGGATGATGCCGCCGGTGCCGGGCGGCGGCGTGATCGAGGCGGAAAGGAAGATCGTCGGCAAGGAACCCGCCACCACTTGAGCGCGGCGCCCGGGCGCTCTACATGATGGGCAGCGGCTGGCCCGGCTTCCAGGCATCGGCCAGCTCGCGCGCCTTCACCACGTCCACCGGCGAGAGCGCCTTCTCCAGGTCGCGCGCCATGCCCCTGGCCCAGAACGCGGTCTTGTTGTGCGGCATGCCCAGCTCGCGCGCCGAACCGGCGTCGCCGAAGGCGCGATCGGCCAGCTGCAGCAGCAGGAACGCCTGCCGCGGGTCGCGCAGGATGCCTTCGGCGCCCTTCGCGTGCAGGTAGCCCAGCGCATAGAGTCCCGAGGCATCGCCCTGGCGCGCGGCCTTGCCGTACCAGTTGGCCGCGAGTTCCGGTTGCCGGGTCTCGGCATCGCCGGTCTCGTAGATGTAGCCCAGGTTGACGAATGCGGCGGCATCGCCCTCGTTGGCGGCCTTGCGCAGCCACTCCATGCGGCTCGCATGGGCGGGACGCCCGTACGTGATCCCCATCAGGGTCATCGCGCGGATGTAGCCCTGGTCCGCGTACTTGCGGAACACGGCCAGCGCCTGCTCCGGGTCGCGGGGACGGACGTCGTGGAAGACCCTCTTGAGCTCCAGGTTCGCCTGCTCGTCGCGCTGGACCTGGTCCACCTGCGCGAGCCGCGCCATCGCTTCGGGCGGAGGCGCGCTGCGCCTGGAATTCCACTGCCACGCGCCCCAGCCGCCCGCCGCGATCACCAGCGCGGCAAGCACCCAGGGCCAGCGGCGCGTGGCATCCACCACTTCGACCTCGGGCTTGCGCCGACGCTCCGCCGCGCGCTCGGCCGCGCGTTCCGCGGCGGCCCCGGTGAGGTATTTGTCGTAGACGATGCCGCAGCGCGGACACTGCCACGCGGGCGTCGTCTCGTTGCTGCGGCGCGCATAGCTGCACCTGGGGCACACGCGGCCGCGGCTGGCCAGTTCGTCGTGGGTCGGCGCCAGGCCGAGCGGATCACGCTGCGCCATCAGCTTCGCCTCCACCACAGGAACAGGCCGAGGAAGATCAGGCCCACCAGCAGCGGCGACCACGCGCCCAGCAGCTGGACGAAGCTGGCCTTGCCGACGCCCGACCACACTTCGACCTGCACGGTGTCGAACCGGATGTTCTGCGAACCGGCAAAGCCGATCACGGGCGCCACCTCGCGCTCCGCCTTGAAACTGAGCGGCTGCGACACCGTGACCAGTTCGATCCGCTCACCCGCCTTGGCGCCGCCCATGCGCGTGCTCGGCACAAGGCTGCCGCGCACCACGCCGTCGATCGACCAGCCGGGCATCCAGCGGGCACTGACCTCGCCGTCGCTTTCGACGACGCCCAGCGCCTTGATCACGATCGTGTAGGGATTGCCGCCGGGCGGCGCGCCCATCGCCTCGGCGGCCCAGTCCACGGTGTCCGGGATCAGGTCGGCCCGGTTCCTGTTCTTCGCATTGAAGGCCGCGAACTTGGCCAGCGCCTCCACCGGCACGTCGCGAGTGACGACCAGCGTCTTGCCGTATTGCGTGGCGGCCGCATGCGCGGCGCAGGCTGCAAATGCCACGAGCAGGCCGGCCAGCGCGGCTGGCCAGCCATTCCAACGTCCCTTCATCCCACCTCCTGTTGTGGAGGCAAGTGTAATCAGCTGTATCCCGGATGGCTCTCCCGGGCGGGGGATCAGACGGTCTGGAGCAACACCACGGCTCGCGCCTCGATGCTCTGCCCCATCCCCACGGGCCCGAGCTTCTCCGCGGTCTTCGCCTTCACGTTGACCTGCTGCGGCGGGATGTCCAGCGCCGCCGCGATCTTCGTGCGCATCGCCTCGATGTGCGGCGCCAGCTTCGGCGCCTGCGCGATCACGGTGCTGTCGACGTTTTCGATGGACCAGCCCTGCGCGCGCACGCGCTTCGCCGCTTCCTGCAGCAGCACGATGGAATCGGCGCCCCGGAAGCATTCGTCGGTGTCGGGGAAGTGCCGGCCGATGTCGCCCAGGCCCGCCGCGCCGAACAGCGCGTCGGTGATCGCATGCAGCAGTGCGTCGGCGTCGGAGTGGCCGAGCAGGCCGCGGTCGAAGGGGATTTCCACGCCGCCGAGCACCAGCCGGCGCCCGGGCACCAGCGCGTGCGTGTCCCAGCCTTCGCCGATGCGGAACGGCATCAGCGGGCGCGGCCGCGCAGCACGGCCTCCGCCATCGAGAAGTCTTCGGGGTACGTGACCTTGAAGTTCTGCGCGCCCGCTTCCACCAGCATCGGCTTCAGGCCCATGGCCTCGATCGCGCTGGATTCGTCGGTGATGCCGTCGCCGGCGGCTTCGAGCGCCTGCCGCAGCATGCCCAGGCGGAACATCTGCGGCGTCTGCGCCTGCCACTTGTCGCCGCGGTTCACCGTGCCGACCACGCGGCCGTTGTCGCCGAGCTTGAGCGTATCGGCCAGCGGATGCGCGAGCAGCCCGCCGACCTCGTCGTGGCGGCACTCGTCGATCAGGCGGTCGATCAGTTCCGGCGTAATCAGGCAGCGCGCGGCGTCGTGCACCAGCACCCAGTCGTTGTCGACCGCGCCGGCACGGCGCAGTTCGCGCAGGCCGTTGGTGACGCTGGCCGCGCGCGTCGGCCCGCCGCACTGGACCACCAGCGCCGACGTGGTCGGATTGCGTTCGAAAAAGCCGTCGTCGGGCGCAACCACGACCAGCGTGCGGGCGATGCGCTTGACGCCGGCGAACGCCGACAGCGTGTGCCACACCATGGGCTGGCCGGCGACACGTTCGTACTGCTTGGGCCCTGCCGTGCCGGCGCGGCTGCCGTGGCCGGCGCAGGGGATGAGTGCGAAATACCGGGGAGGAGTTGCGTTCGCGTTCATGTCCGTCCCGTTCATTCTATTCACCTTAGAATCCTTGCACACCCCTCCCTGCTCAGGGCGGGGTGTTTTGCATTTTCGCTGCGCGAACCGCCCATGGATCTACCCAAGCTTGCCCCCGGACGCCGCATGGCCCTGCCGCGCCCGCCCGGCTCTGCCGACGCGCTGCTGCTCGCCCGCGTGGCGCAGCGGGAGCTGAAGGACGGCCGACTCACCGCCGTCGTCACCGCCGACGCCAACGACGCCCAGCGCCTGCTGGACGAGATCGCCTTCTTCGCGCCGGAACTGCGCTGCGCCCTCTTCCCCGACTGGGAGACGCTGCCCTACGACACCTTCTCGCCGCACCAGGACCTGATCAGCGAGCGGCTCGCGACGCTGTGGCGCATCCTGCAGCGCGAGGCCGACGTCGTGCTGGTGCCCGCCAGCACTGCGCTCTACCGCGTGGCGCCGCCGAGCTTCCTGGCGGGCTACACCTTCCACTTCCGCGTGCAGCAGAAGCTGGACGAGGCAAAACTGAAGGCGCAGCTCACGCTGGCCGGCTACAACCACGTCACGCAGGTGGTCAGCCCCGGCGAGTACGCCGTGCGAGGCGGCCTGATCGACCTGTTCCCCATGGGATCGGCCGTCCCTTTTCGCGTCGACCTGTTCGACGACGAGGTCGATTCGATCCGCACCTTCGATCCCGATTCGCAGCGCAGCCTCTATCCGGTGCCCGAAGTGCGCCTGCTGCCCGGGCGCGAGTTCCCGATGGACGACGAGGCGCGGGCGCGTTTTCGCAGCCGCTGGCGCGAACTGCTGGAAGGCGACCCGACCAAGAGCCGCATCTACAAGGACATGGGCAACGGCGTCGCCACCGCCGGCATCGAGTACTACCTGCCGCTGTTCTTCGAGGAGACGGCAACCGTCTTCGACTACCTCGGCGACACCTCCAGCGTGGTGCTGCACGGCGACCTGGAGCCGGCCTTCCAGCGCTTCTGGCAGGACACGCGCGACCGCTACCGCCTGGTGCAAGGCGACCCGGAGCGCCCGGTGCTGCCGCCGGAAGCGCTGTTCCTGAATGCGGAGCAGTTCTACACGCGCGCCAACGCGCATCCGCAGCTCGCGGTGCGCAACCAGGCGCAGGACGTGGAACACAGCGCGGTGTTCCAGCAACTGCCCGACCTGTCCGTCGTGCGTGGCGCCGAGGAGCCGCTCGCGAAGCTCAAGGCGCATGCGGCGGGGACGCCCAACCAGGTGCTGGTGCTCGCCGAGAGCGCGGGCCGGCGCGAGAGCCTGCTCGATTTCCTGCGCGCGAGCCACCTCGCCCTGCCCGCCTTCGACTCGCTGGCGGAGTTCATGGCGAGCGAGGAGAAGCTGGGCATCGCCACGGCCGCCGTCGCCAGCGGCTTCGCCTGGATCGAGGAGGCGATCGAGTTCGTCACCGAGACCGAACTCTTCGCCAGTGCGCCGACCGCGCGCCGCCGCAAGAAGCAGGAACAGGTCAGCGACGTCGAGGCGCTGATCAAGGACCTGTCGGAGCTGAACGTGGGCGATCCGATCGTGCACGCGCAGCACGGCATCGGCCGCTACAAGGGACTCGTCAACCTCGACCTGGGCCAGGGCAACACGGAGTTCCTGCATCTCGCATACGCCGGCGACGCCACGCTCTACGTGCCGGTCAGCCAGCTGCACCTGATCAGCCGCTACACCGGCGTCGGCGCGGAGGAAGCGCCGCTGCACAAGCTCGGCTCGGGCCAGTGGGAAAAGGCCAAGCGCAAGGCGGCCGAGCAGGTGCGCGACAGCGCCGCCGAACTGCTGAACCTGTACGCACGCCGCGCCGCCCGCCAGGGCCACGCCTTCCGCTTCAGCGCGCAGGACTACGAGCAGTTCGCCAACGACTTCGGCTTCGACGAAACGGCCGACCAGAACGCGGCGATCCACGCCGTGATCCAGGACATGGTCTCGCCGCACCCGATGGACCGCCTCGTGTGCGGCGACGTCGGCTTCGGCAAGACCGAAGTGGCGCTGCGCGCCGCCTTCGTCGCGGTGACCGGCGGCAAGCAGGTCGCCCTGCTCGCCCCCACCACGCTGCTCGCCGAGCAGCATTTCCAGACCCTGGTGGACCGCTTCGGCAAGTGGCCGGTGAAGGTGGCGGAGATGAGCCGCTTCCGCTCCACCAAGGAGATCAACACGGCGATGAAGGGCCTGGAAGACGGCAGCATCGACATCGTCGTCGGCACGCACAAGCTGCTGTCGCAGTCGACGAAGTTCAAGAACCTGGGCCTGCTGATCATCGACGAGGAGCACCGCTTCGGCGTGCGCCACAAGGAGGCGATCAAGGCGATGCGCGCCGAGGTGGACGTGCTCACGCTCACCGCCACGCCGATCCCGCGCACGCTGGGCATGGCGCTGGAAGGCCTGCGCGACCTGTCGGTCATCGCCACCGCGCCGCAGCGGCGCCTGGCGATCAAGACCTTCGTGCGCAACGAGGGCAACGGCGTGATCCGCGAAGCCGTGCTGCGCGAACTCAAGCGCGGCGGGCAGGTCTACTTCCTGCACAACGAGGTGGAGACGATCCAGAACCGGCGCGAGTCGCTGGAACGGCTGCTGCCGGAAGCGCGCATCGCCGTCGCCCACGGCCAGATGCCGGAGCGCGAGCTGGAGCGGGTGATGCGCGACTTCGTGCAGCAACGCTACAACGTGCTGCTGTGCTCCACCATCATCGAGACCGGCATCGACGTGCCGAGCGCCAACACCATCGTGATCGCCCGCGCCGACAAGTTCGGCCTCGCGCAGTTGCACCAGCTGCGCGGCCGCGTCGGCCGCAGCCACCACCAGGCTTATGCCTACCTGATGGTGCCCGACATCGAAGGCCTGACCAAGCAGGCGTCGCAGCGGCTGGACGCGATCCAGGCGATGGAGGAACTGGGCTCGGGCTTCTACCTCGCGATGCACGACCTGGAGATCCGCGGCGCCGGCGAGGTGCTGGGCGAGAACCAGAGCGGCAACATGCTGGAGGTCGGCTTCCAGCTGTACAACGAGATGCTGTCGGAAGCGGTCAAGTCGCTGAAGGCGGGCAAGGAGCCCGACCTGCTGTCGCCGCTGTCGGTCACCACCGAGATCAACCTGCATGCGCCGGCGCTGCTGCCGGACGACTACTGCGGCGACGTCCACCTGCGCCTCTCGTTCTACAAGAAGCTGGCGACCGCGAAGAACGTCGACCAGATCGACCGCCTGCTGGAAGAGATCGTCGACCGCTTCGGCAAGCTGCCGCCGCAGGCGCAGACGCTGATCGACGTGCACCGCCTGCGCGTGCTGGCGCGGCCTTACGGCGTCGTGAAGGTCGATGCGGCGCCGACGGTCATCCACATCACCTTCAAGCCGAATCCGCCGATCGAACCGCTGGCGATCATCCAGCTGGTGCAGAAGAACAAGCACATCAAGCTGGCGGGCAACGACAAGCTGCGCATCGAGAAGTCGCTGGTGGAGGTGAAGGAGCGGGCGCAGATGGTGCGGGACGTGCTGCGGGCGCTGGGGCAACCGAAGGTGGCGGAGCCGGCGTAGCGTTGCGTCATCCCCGCGCAGGCGGGGATTCAGAGCTTCCTGTCTTTGAAGCGGCTGCGCCGCTTCCCGCTTTGGAGCAACGGGCCGCGTCGCGTCAGGCGCCCTGCTTGATCGAGGACGTCGTGATCCCTGTAGGGTGGGCAAGCTTTGCTTGCCCACCATGACGGCCCGCGGGGATGGTGGGCAAGCGAGCTTGCCCACCCTACGCCAGGCCCATGGCGGTGGCGACAGCAACGGATCAATGCGCCACCGTCCTGCCCTGCTGCCAGCCCCCGTGCGGGCGGGGCCGGGGTCGCGCATGAAGGCATGGCGCCTGCGAGGACCGGGCAGGCGGCCCAGCGCGGCTACGAGAGCGCTTTAGCGCGTATCGAGCCGCGCTTACCTTTCTACGGGGGCTGGCAGCCGGCGCGATGCTGGAGGCAAGAAGCCCTGGATCCCCGCCTGCGCGGGGATGACGGAGAGACCCGCCTCCACGGGGATGACAGCAGGCTCTGCGAAAATCCACCCCATGCCTGCCCAAGACTTCTCCCCCGGCCTCGCCATCCAGGGCTTCACCCCGCCCCTGCGCCTGGCCGACTTCAAGCTCATCGCCTTCGACATGGACTCCACGCTGATCAACATCGAGTGCGTGGACGAGATCGGCGACGCCGTCGGCAAGAAGGAGGAGATCGCCGCGATCACCGAGGCCGCGATGCGCGGCGAGATCGCCGACTACAAGGAGAGCCTGCGCCGGCGCGTCGCGCTGCTGAAAGGCGTGACCGTCGCCGACATGGAGATGATCTTCACCCAGCGGCTGCAGCTCAATCCCGGCGCCGAGAAGCTGGTGCAGGCCTGCAAGGCCGCCGGCCTGAAGACGCTGCTGGTCTCCGGCGGCTTCACCTTCTTCACCGACCGCATCCGCGACAAGCTGGGCATCGACTACACCCGCTCCAACGTGCTGGAGGTCCGCTCCGGCGCCAACTGCGGCGAGCTCACCGGCCGGATGGTCGACCAGCCCTGGGGCGACATCTGCGACGGCGCCGAGAAGCGCAAGATGCTGCTGGAGACCTGCGCGCAACTGGGCATCTCGCCCCGGCAGGCCATCGCCATGGGCGACGGCGCCAACGACCTGCCGATGATGGGCGAAGCGGGCCTGTCGGTGGCGTATCACGCCAAGCCGAAGGTGCGCGAACATGCCAACGTCGCGATCAATGCGGGTGGCTTGGACCGCTTGCTGGAAGTGATGGCGTAGCCATCATCCCGGCGCAGGCCGGGATCCGGGGATCCGCACCGTGAACGTCGTGCCGGCCCCGAGCCGGCTTTCCACGGCGACGGTGCCGCCGTGGCGCTCCACCGCGTTCTTCACGATCGCCAGCCCCAGGCCCGTGCCCTGGATCTCGCCGACGTTGCTCGCGCGGTGGAAGGACTGGAACAGGTGCGGCACCTCCTCGGGCGGGATGCCGATGCCCTGGTCGCGCACGCGGAACACGGTCTCCGCGCCTTCGCGCTGGACGTCGAACCGCACGCTGCCGCCCTTCGGCGAATACTTGATCGCGTTCGACAGCAGGTTGCCGAAGACGTGGCGCAGCAGCTTCTCGTCGTAGAGTCCCGGTCCGACCTCCGGCGCCGCTTCGAACACCACCCGGCCCGCGCCCTGCGGATGCTGCTGGCGCGCCTCTTCCACCAGCTTCGGGCCGAGCGCGCGCAGGTCCACCGTCGCCGGCTGGAACTCCAGCAGTTGCGCGTCGGCGCGACCGAGCAGCAGCACGCGATCGAGCATGCGCGACATGCGCTGCACGCCGGCGGCGATGCCGTCCAGCGTTTCCAGCCGCTCGCGCTCCGGCAGGCGCTCGCCGTAATGCCGCAGCACCTCCTCCGCCGACAGGATCGCGGCGAGCGGCGTGCGGAATTCGTGGCTGGTCATCGCCACGAAGCGCGAGCGCAGCTCGTTCAGGGCCTTCTGCTGCTCCAGCGCCTCGCGCATCTCCGCATCGGATTTCTTGCGGCCGGTGACGTCGAGGAAGGTCCAGATCACGCCGGAGTCCGGATCGTGCGGCCGCACGCAGCTGCCGCCCATCTGCACCCAGAACAGCTCGCCGTTGCGGCGCTTGAGCTCCATCTCGCAGGTGTAGGTGTTGTCGGCGATCAGCGTCGCCCTGGCCTCCACGCCGAAGCGCTGCCAGCTCTCGGTGTCGGGGTGCAGGTAGTCCGATCCCTGCCCGATCAGCACCTGCCGCGGATACCCCAGCATGTCGGCGAATTTCTGGTTCACCCACTCGTGGCGGCGCCTGACCGACAGCACGATGCCCACCACCGCGTTGTTCAGGATGGCCTCGCGTTCGCGCAGGATCAGCTCGCGCTCTTCCAGCGCCGTCTTCAGCTTGCGCTCGGATTCGAAGAGCGCCTCCACCATCGCCTGCTCCGCCGCGAGCCGGGCCTGCGCCTGCTCGCGCTGCCGGCGCGCCACGTTGATGCGGTCGGCCAGCGCGAAGGACAGCAGCACCATCTCGATCGCGGATCCGATCAGCAGCGAGTTGGAGGTGAAACGGTTGGACGCCAGCAGGCCGGAGTTGTGCAGCAGCAGCGTGGCCACGCCCATCAGCAGCACGGCCCAGGCGGCCAGGTAGTGGCGCGCGCCACCGTGGCCGCGGCGCATCGCGAGCACGCCGGTCGCCACCAGCGAGACGATGCCGAGCGGCGCCAGCACCATCAGCATCCAGGCCGACACCACGTAGGGCAGCGCGGCGGCGGCGAGCACCGTCAGCAGCCACAGGCCCACCTGCACGCGCAGCGCGCGGTCCATCAGCGGCAGCGAGTCGCGGCTTTCCAGGAAGCGGCGGGCGAACAGCAGTGCGAACACGCCCGCGAAGGCCACCCCGATGTGCGGCGCGACGCTGTTCCACCAGACCTGTTCGGGCCACAGGAACTGCGTGCCCAGGCCGGTCAGCGCGCCCTGCGCCAGCCCCATGGCCGCCACGAACAGCACGTAGACCAGGTAGGCCGGATCGCGCACCGACACGAACAGCAGCAGGTTGTAGAGCAGCAGGCCGACCAGCACGCCGAAGTACAGCGCCAGCACCGCATAGGCGGCCTGGTCGAACTGCCACATCGCCTGCGGCCGCCACAGGCGCAGCGGCGCGGCGACCACGCCCTCGCTCGCCAGCCGCAGGTAGAGCGTGCTCCCCTGCTGCGGCGGGATCCAGACGGGCAGCACGTGGTTGCGATGGGCGACCGCGCGCGTGGTGAAGGGCTCGCGGTCGCCGCCCACCTGGCGCTGCCAGCCGCCTTGGGGGTCGGGCGAGTACAGCTCCAGGTGGTCCAGCGGCGGATACGCGAGTTCCAGCAGCCACCGGGGATCGCCGGCGGCGGGCGCCCGCAGCTGCACGCGCAGCCACACCGCGCCGCGGTTCATGCCGAAGTTGGCCGAAGGCCCGCTGCCTCCGACTGCCTGGAAGCGCGCCTGCTGCGCCGGCTGCAGGACGTCCTCCAGGCGCAGCGTGCCGCCCGGGTCCTTGAGGATGTTCACGAAAGCCCCGAGCTCGTAGCGCGGCGCGCTCCCGAGTTCCAGCGGTGCGGCGTGCGCCCACGCGGACGCGGCCGCGAGCAGCCAGCACAGGACGATGCGGACGCAGCAGCCCCTCATGCGGCCTGCAGCAGCGGTCGCCCCGCCTCCACAGCGAAGCGCGCCGCCGTTGCGATCGCCGCGTCCTGGCGCGTCACGTCGTCCACCACGCGCAGCGATACTTCCAGCCGGCCCGGCGTGAAGTCCGCCAGGCCGTAGCCGCGATGCCCCGCCTCCGCGTAGACGAAGTGCGGGTTGTCGGCCCAGCGATTGCGCAGGTGCTGCGGCTCGGTGCTGCGCGAGGTGATGCTGGTGCCGCAGAACTCCACGCCGACATTGGCGCTGTCGGAGCGCGCGTAATCGGCCTTGACGTGGCCGACCCAGTTCTCGTGCACGTCGCCGCCCAGGAGCACGGGATTGGGCGCGCGCGATGACTGCAGGGCCTCGACCAGCCTGCGCCGTGCGGCCGGATAACCGTCCCAGCCGTCGTTCCACAGCAGGGTGCCGGGGCCGGGCACGAAATCGCGCTGGCCGAACAGGGTCGCCTGGCCCAGGAGCGTCCAGGCGGCCCCGCCCTGCGCGAGTTGCGCCGCGAGCCAGCGCTCCTGTTCCTCGCCGAGCATGGTCCGCGTCGGATCTTCCAGCGGCGCACAGGCGAGCGGATTCACCATGCCCGAGCCGTACTGCCCGCCGCGCGTGCAGACCTGCGGGCTGCGGTACTGGCGGCCATCCAGCAGCAGGATCTGCGCGAGCCGGCCGAAGCGGCGCTCGCCGTAGATGCGCAGGCCGCGCCCGCCCGCGAGCCCCTCGAGCGCGCGCGTGAGCATGCTCGCGGGCACCGGCATGTGCTCGTACCAGGCCTGGTAGGCGGCGGCGCGGCGGCGCGGGAAATCGGTGACGGCCGGACCGGCCTTGCCTTCCTGCTCGCCGGCATAGTCGTTCTGCACCTCGTGGTCGTCCCAGGTGAAGAGCCAGGGACAGGCCGCGTGCATCGCCCGCAGATCGGGATCGCTGCGGTACAGCGCGTAGCGAGCGCGGTAATCGTCCAGCGTCAGCACCCAGCCGCTGCCCACCGGCCGCACGGCGTTCACGGCGCCGCCGTATTCGTAGATGTAGTCGCCCAGGAACACGACGAGGTCCGGCGCGTCGGCGCGCAGGTGGCGCCAGGCGGAGAACCAGCCATGCTCCCAGCGCTGGCAGGACGCATAGGCCAGGCGCAGCCGCCGCGCCATCGCGTCCGGCGCGGGCAGCGTGCGCGTGCGTCCGGTGGGGCTGGCCCACTCACCGGCCATGAACCGGTAGTGGTACCAGCGGTCGGGCGCGAGCCCCTGCACTTCCACGTGCACCGAGTGCGCGAGATCGGGCAGCGCCTGCGCCTGTCCCGACTGCACGATGCGCGCAAAGCCTTCGTCCTCGGCGAGTTCCCAGCGCACGGTGAGGGGCTGCGCGGGCAGCGAGCGTCCCAGCAGGCGCGTCCACAGCACCACGGAGCTGGCCGTGGGCGAGCCGCTGGCCACGCCGGCGCCGAAAGGCATGTCGGCGATGCGGGTCTGGCTCCAGGCCCAGCGCGGAAGCGATGCGGCAGCGGCCGTGGCGGCCGCCATGGCCAGCAGGCGGCGGCGATCGATGACGGCGGGCGCGCGCATTCAGCGCGACTATAGAGGATCAGGCGGCGGCGCCCCGCCCCGCCAGCGGCCAGGCGCGGATCTGTCCGAGCGCGTTGGCGCGCCAGAGCAGGAAACCGACGATGGTGAGGTTCAGGAGGTTCCAGGCGATGCCATTGAGGAAGGCGGCGCGATAGGAGCCGGTGAGGTCGAACACCGCGCCGGACATCCAGCCGCCCAGCGCCATCCCGAGCAGCGTCGCCATCAGCACGGTGCCGACACGCGCGCCCGCCTCCTGCGGCGGGAAGTACTCGCGCACGATCAGCGCGTACGAAGGCACGATGCCGCCCTGGAACAGGCCGAACAGGCCCGACACGAGATAGAGCGACACCAGCCCGTCGGACGGCAGGAACAGCAGCAGCGCCACGCCCTGCAGCAGCGATCCGAGCAAGAGCGTGCGCAGTCCGCCGATGCGATCGGAGATCCAGCCCGAGACGAGCCGGCTCACCACGCCCATCCCGAGCATCAACGACAGCATCTCCGCCCCGCGGGCGGCGCCGAAGCCGAGGTCGCCGCAATAGGCCACGATGTGCACCTGCGGCATCGACATCGCCACGCAGCAGGAGACGCCGGCCACGCACAGGAGCGCCAGCAGCGCGTTGGGCGGCAGGCCCAGCGGCCGCTGCGCCGGCGGGACGAAGCCGCCGGCCGGCGCGGCGGCCGCGCCCGCGAAATCCTGCACCGGCGGGCGCCGCCGCAGGAAAAGCGCCAGCGGCAGCATGCTCGCGATGCAGAAGATTCCCATGCCGATGTAGGTCTGGCGCCAGCCCACGCTGTCGATGAAGTGCTGCATCACCGGCGGCCAGAGCGCGCCCGCGGTGTAGTTGCCGCTCATGCAGATCGCCAGCGCGATGCCGCGGCGGCGGTCGAACCAGCGCGAGGTATCGGCCACCAGCGGCGCGAAGCTGGCCGACGTCCCCAGCATGCCGATGAACACGCCTTGCGCGAGCCCGAACAGCGCCGGCCCCGGCGCCAGTCCGGCCGCGATGTACCCGATGCCGAGGCCCGCGGCGCCGAGCATCACGGCCAGCATCACGCCGAAGCGGTCGGCCAGCCGCCCCATCAGCACCCCGCCGATGCCGAAGCCGATCATGGTGAGCGTGTACGGCAGCGACGCGTCGCCGCGGGCGATGCCGAAGTCCTGCTGCATCCGCGGCAACACCACCGTGACCGAATACATGCCGGAGCCGCCGATCGTCATCAGCAGCAGCGACATCGCCAGGCGGGCCCAGGCGTAGGGTGATTCAATGGCCTCGCGGCCGGCGGTCTGCATGTGCCGATTGGAACCCAACGACGCCGCGTGGCCAAATTCCGGCAAGTCAGGGCTTTCCAGAGTGGAAAATGGAAACCATCGGCTTATGGTCTCGCGCACAACGCTGGAGAACGAATGGGAACGAGGAAATTCGCGGCACGCGCCGCGCTGGCAACGGCAGCCTGGTGGGCTGCGCAGGCGGTGCACGCCGCCACGATCGTCGTGGCGCAGGTGGGCCCGATGTCCGGCCTGGAGGCCAGCCAGGGGCGCGCCTACGCCACCGGCATGCAACTCTGGTTCAACGCGGTGAACAAGGCCGGCGGCATCAACGGCCACACCTTCTCGTTGGTTCGGCGCGACGATGCCGGCCGCCCCGAGGACACCGTGACCGCCACCAAGGCAGTGCTCGCCGAAGACAAGCCGATGGTGCTGGCCGGCTACGTGGGCAGCAAGAACATCACCGACCTGGTGGCCACCGGCATGCTGGAGAAGGAGCGCATCGCGCTGGTGGGCTACCGCACGACGGAGATCCGTCCCGACACGCCGCTGCTCTATAGCGTGCGCGCCACGCTCGCGGACGAACTGAACAAGCTCACCGAGCATCTCGCCACCATCGGGATCACCCGCCTGGGCCTGTTCTACGAGGACGGGCCGGGCGCGGCGGCCCTGCTGAAGGCGGCCGACGATGCCGCCGCCAAGGCCAAGGCGAGCATCGCGTCCAAGGCCTCCTACCCGCCCGGCACGGCGCGCGTCACGCCTGCCGTGGACGTGTTCCTGAAGAACCCGCCGCAGGCGATCCTGATGATCTCCAGCGGCGGCGCGGCCGCGGGCTTCATCGAGCAGTACCGTTCCGGCGGCGGCGCGGCGCAGCTGTTCGCGCACTCCGGCGCCGACATCGAACAGATGTCCAAGCGCCTGTCGGAGGAGCAGATGCAGGGCGTCGCGATCGCGCAGGTCACGCCGAGCCCCTACAAGATCTCCACCAGGCTGGCCAAGGAATTCAACGACCTGGCCAAGGCGAACACGCTGGAAGTGCCCGTCAGCTATTCGATGATGGAAGGCTTCATCGCCGCCAAGGTGATCGTCGAGGCGGTGCGGCGCCAGGGCGCGAAGCCGACGCGCGAAGCCATGGCCACGACGCTCGACGCGATGGAGAGCTACGACCTCGGCGGCTACGTGGTCGG
Source organism: Ramlibacter sp. (assembly GCF_036383835.1). Lineage (GTDB taxonomy): Bacteria > Pseudomonadota > Gammaproteobacteria > Burkholderiales > Burkholderiaceae_C > Ramlibacter. The sequence goes on along the minus strand of NZ_DASVNN010000064.1, from coordinate 59,792 downwards.
TTTCCGTCCCAACAAGCGCAACGGCTCCCGCTTCGTCGAGCTCTCGATCGTCAGCGGCAGCGGGCGCATCCGCCAGTAAGTCGGCGCGCGACTACAACGGCCCGTGCCGGGGGACGACGGGCCGCCTCCAAGCTGGTGCTTAAGGTGGGTGCCGAGCAAGGACGACGCATGCAACGCACGGCACCCCGGCATTTCTCGATGGTCAGGTCCTTCCACCTGGCCGACTTCTTCACCCTGGGCAACGCCGCCTGCGGCGTCGGCGCCATCCTGCTGGCCATGGTGTACATGGCCAGCGGCGACACCACCCACTTCCTGCTGTCCGCCGCGCTGGCGCCGGCCGCCTTCGCCTTCGACGTGCTGGACGGCCGGATCGCGCGCGCCCGCCACCAGCATTCGGCGCTCGGGCGCGAGCTCGATTCGCTCTCGGACGTGATCTCCTTCGGCGTCGCGCCCGCGGCGCTCGCTTTCGCGGCGGGCATGCAGGGCGGCTGGGACGCCGCCGCGCTGCTGTACTTCGTCTGCTGCGGCGTGAGCCGGCTGGCCCGCTACAACGTCACCGCGGAACAGCTCGCGGGCGACGAATCCGGCAAGGTGAAGTACTTCGAAGGCACGCCCATCCCGACCAGCGTGGTGCTCACGGGCGTGCTCGCGTGGGCCGCCTGGCGCGGTGCGCTCGGCGAGAACCTGTGGGGCGGCGCCATGGAGCTCGGCCCCTGGAAACTGCATCCGCTCGCCCTGCTGTTCGTGCTGTCGGGCAGCCTCATGATCAGCAAGACGCTGCGGATCCCGAAGTTCTGATCAGCGCTTCGGCGGCCGCCGGTTCTTCTGCCAGATGGCCAGCAGGATGAGGCCGTAGCCGAGCACGCGCACGCCGTAGAAGATCGGGTTGTCCTCGCCCGCGCCGGTGATGGTGGCGAGCGCGACGCGGTCGGCGGCCTCCAGCCAGAAGGACAGCGCGAACCAGAGGAAGAAGCGGTCGCGCGTGTGGCGCCAGAAGCGGAAGAAGAACAGGCCGGCGAGCAGCCAGCCCATCGCCACCGCACCCATGAGGACCTGCGTCATGCTCAGTCCTCCTCCCAGATCAGCCCGAACAGCAGCAGCAGCACCGCGGCGAGCGCCCAGATCAGGCGCAGCGTGCCGAGGTCCACTTCCGTCGGGAGCACGAGCCGGTCGATCACCAGCAGCACGTTGTTCACGCTGAGCGCGGCGAAGCACATCGCGCTCCAGAACAGCAGCCGGGCCCCGCTGGCGCGCCAGCTGCGCCACAGCAACACCAGGCAGGTGATCGAAGTCAATGCGCAAAGCGTGTAGATGACCGCGGCCATGTCAGTCCTTGCGAAAACGGAACGCATCGGCGAACTGCTGTGCCCGCCGGTCGATGCGCGAGTGGATGAGGTCGGTCACGGCCACCAGGTTGGAGGCGTAGGCGTGTGCGACGTGATCGATCAGGTCGGCCAGCTCGGCCGTGGGAGCATATCGGACGGCGCGCTCCCCGGCAGCCTGGGCCAGGCCGCTGGCGCGCAACTGCTCCAGCAGGTCGGCGCCGTTGCGCTCCCGCACGTAGAGGCGCCGGGCCAGCTCGGCGGCGTCCCAGTCTTTTGCCGGTTCGGCGCGCAGCAGCAGCACGGCCTCGAGGTAAGGCACGGACGGCACGCTGGTGAGGATGAACCGGCGGACTTCTGCCGGTAGCTCGGGAACGCTCATCGTTCTTCTAGTTCGCCAGGCTGCGCGGTGGCACTGGTTTTCCCGCTGGCAGAAACCGCACCGGCCTGTACATTGGGCGTGACTGTAGCGCGAACCGCTGCTCATCAGGAACCGGTCACGAGCGTTGGAGCCCTTCGGGGCTCTCTTTTTTGGCCCTGCGTCGATGCGTGGCGCGCCAGAATCGCCGAATGGACACTGCTGCCCCGTCCAGCCTGCGCCTCTTCCTCGGCCTGTGGCCGACCACCCTGGAGCGCATTGCACTCGAGCGGCATGCGCATGCGTGGCAATGGCCGGCATCGGCCCGCCACACCCCGCCGGAACGGCTGCACCTCACCCTGCACTTCCTGGGCGAAGTCGCATCCGGGAGGCTGCCCGACCTGAAGGAAGGCCTGGAGGTCGAGTGGGGAGCGTGCGAGCTGCTGCTCGACGTGGCGCAGGTGTGGCCGGGAGGCATCGCCGTGCTGGAGGCGGGCACGGTCCCGCCGGAACTGCTGCAACTGCATGCCGTGCTCGGCGAGCGTCTCACGGCGCTCGGCATGGTCACGGAAGCGCGGCGCTACCGTCCGCACGCCACGCTGGCGCGCAAGGCCTTCGGGGCGCGGCCCCCGGCCGGCTTCGAGCCGCTGCGCTGGCGCACGGGCCCGCATTACCACCTGGTGCGCTCGCTGCCGGGTGGCCGCGGCTACGAGACGCTCCAGGTCTTCGGCTGAGCGCGGTCCTTGCGCATGAATAAAGGCGGACGCCGGGCGTCAGTAGGCGATGTTGGCCGTCGTGGCCGCCCCGCGCGCGTCGAACACGACCGACTTCGTGCCCTTGGTGGGCGAGACCGCCTTCAGGTCGTACTTGCCGGCCGCGGTGGCGTCGGCCGCGAAGGCCAGGCCCGAGGCGGAATACGGCGCGCGCACCGGGTCCGCGGTCGGCAGCCGCATCGTGTAGGTCGCAAAGTCGAGGTCCACCGGCACGCTGAGCACCTGGATGGGCCCGCCGGTGGCGACGTTCTGGAAGGCCGTCACGGTCGCGTCGGTCACAGCGACCGCACTCGCCGTGACCGTGCCCGTCACCGTCGTCATCGACGACGTCGGCAGCACGATATAGCTGGCCGTGCCGTTCACCGCGGTGGTCGCCGTGCCGACCGGCACGCTGTTGATCACGCCGGTGGCGCGTTCATCGGAGGTGATCACCACCGTGTACGTGCCGGGCTGCAGGTAGGCAAGGCGGAACTGGCCGTTGGCGTCGGGCACCGTCGAGCGCAGCACCTCGCCACCCTGCTGGGCCGAGACCGCGGTCTTGCCCAGCGTCAGGGTGGTGGTGACGTAGCCCGTGATGGAGCCGGCCGGCTGGTCGGTGAAGCGCACCACCGGCTTCAGGACGTACTGGCCCGAGTTGCCGGCGATCACGATCGACTTGCAGGCATCGAAGTCGAGCAGCATCTCGGTGGTGCTGTTGGCCGCGACGTCGAAGTCGGCCTGGATCTTCAGGCCGCTCTGCTGCGCGCTGGGGGTCTTGAGCTGCTGCGGGGTGCCGTCCAGCAGGATCACCTCGTTGCCGTTGTCGGCCAGCACCAGGCGGATCTGCCGGTACGCGCCGGCATCCACCGTGGCGGTGCCGAGGTCGGCCAGCGCGCCGTTCGTGAGGTTCAGCAGGTCGATCCTCACCGGCGCGTTCGGCGGGATGATCTCTTCCCAGCCTGCCTGGGTGTCGGCGGTCGTGCCGTTCTTGTGGATGCGCACCTTCTCCACGTTCACCCACACGTTCCGGTAGCAGGACGGCGCGTCGGTCATCGACATCTTGACCGTGCCCTGCGGCACCGGGCCGCTGCTGCCGCCGCCGCCATCGCCACCGCCGCCGCCGCAGGCGGCCAGCAACGTCATGGCCGCCAGGCCGATGGCCCCGGCGATCCTGGAGCTCCCACGCAACTTCTTCTCCATTGCTGTTTCCCTACTTGGTTGGACAAGAAGGGGCATGCTCGGTGGGCGCTTCCGGGCCGGAGTATCGATGGGTAACGGGCAGCCGTGTTTCCGGCGCGGCCGTTGCTTTTGCTTCGAGCTTGTTGCGGGCCGACACCGCCAGTGCAGCGCGGATACGACGCGGAGCGCACCGGTACGGTGCTCAGGACGGCTTGTCGTCGAAGGGCTGGGTCGGCTGGAAATCCGGCGGGTCGTCGTCGCGCTCGCTCTTGCGCGAGGGACGCCGGGCGGTGTCCGCCAGGGCGGCGTCGCGAATGGCGAACAGGGCCTTCAGGTCGCGCTGGACGTCGTCGTCGGTCTTGGGGGCTTCTTCGTCGGAGCGGCCCCGGCCCGTCGGGCCCAGCGGCGCCGGGCCGCTTTGGGCCCAGGTGTGCGGATCCGGCATCTCGTCGGCGTTGAAGCCCTGGAACTCCCAGCCGAGGCTCAGCAGCCAGTCGCTGCGGGCGCGCGGCTCGTAGCGCGCGAGCTCGCGTTCGAAGCTGTCCTGGAAGGCGAACACATAGGTGATCAGCCGGTCGTGCGCCTTGCGCACGACGAAGTTCACGTGCAGGCCGTTGCGGCCGCCGCGCGTCACCGCGGACAGGATGCGGCACTCGATCCAGTCCGAAGGGATGCCGTGCTTGCGCATGGTGTCGCGCAGCATCACCTGCACGAGGTCGCGGTGGGAGGTGCGCGAAGGCTGCGAGTCCTGGGCGTCGGGCTCGCTTTCATGGAACTGCGTGGTACCGGACCCTCCCGGCGCCTGGACTTCCTTGCCGTTGCCGAAGATGCGATGGATCAGTCCCATGCGCCGATTGTCCTTCATTCCCTCAGCTGGAACCGCATCTGCGTGCCCGCGATGTCGAGGACGTCCCGATCCGACAACATCACCGGGTCGCTGCCCAGCGGCGTGCCGTTCACCAGAGGCGCCGTGGCGCCTCCGAGGTGGGTGACGAAGAAGCCGTTGCGGCGATGCGCGACCGACACCACCGACACGCCCGGCTTGCCGAAGGTGGTGACGGCCTTCAGCACCGGCATCTCCAGGCCGGCGGAGCCGCCGGAGAGCACCTCGAAGCTGGCGTGCAGCGGCATCGCGTCGGCGGGGAACGACAGCGTGCCGCCGAAGGTGCTGGGGGCCTCGCTCGCCTGCAGGTAGCGGATGCGATAGGGGCCGATGGCGATCACGTCGCCGTCGGCGAGCTTGGTGCGCTCCTTGACCATGCGGTCGTTGACGTAGGTGCCGTTGGTGCTGCCGAGGTCCTCGAGGAACACGTCGGCCACGCCCACGAGGTCGAAGGCGCAGTGCTGGCCGCTCACCACCATGGTGTCGAACATGATGTCGTTGCCCGGCTTTCGGCCGAGGGTGGTGCGGTCCTTGTGCAGGTACACGTGCTTGACCTCGACACCCTTCACCGTGGCAATCAGCTGCGGCATACGCGCTCCACTGCCGCACCGCGCGGCCGGACCATGCTAATCCCGCCTCACGGGCGCTTCAAGCGGAAGGTCCCCCAGGCGGGCGGTGCACCTGGAAATCGAGCAGGCGGGTGGCCAGGAAAGTCTCGGCGAGGAAGCAAAGCAGCGCCGCCAGGAAGCAGGCGACCCCCAGCAGGAAGCTGCCGATCGCCCATCCGCTGATCTTGATGCCGCCCGTCTCTCCCAGGAACAGCACGATGATCGTCAGCCCGATCAGGAATGCGCAGCTGGTGAGCAGCGCGATGGAGCCGTTGGCGAGCCAGCCGCGCACGCGCAGTTGCTGCAGTTCGCGTTCGGCGCGATCGAGGAACTGCAGGTCGGTCGATTCGAGGGCCCGGTCCTCCACCAGCCGCGCGCGGTCGATGATGCGCGCGAGCCGGCTGGCCACCGCGCCGATCATGCCGGACACCGCGGTAAGCAGGAACACCGGCGCGATGGCCAGCTGGATGCCGTGGGGGATGGACGTGCCGTCGAGGGGAAAGGCCATGGCGGCGATTATCTGTCGCGCTGACGCGCTTGACGCACGTCAAGCATGGCGTACGGTGGAAGCGGCACGATGGCCGCATCCATCCCGGAGACCCACCATGTTCAAGCACATCCTCCTCGCCACCGACGGCTCCCCGGCGTCCGAGCACGCCGCGCAACTGGCCGTGGATCTCGCGCGCGTGCACGGCGCGAAGCTCACCGCGGTGTACGTCGTCGATCCCTACCCCTACCTGGGCATCGGCGAGGCGAATCCGCTGGGATTCCAGGCCTACATGTCGGCCGCGCTGCAGCATGCCTCCGAGGCGCACGCCAAGGTGCACGCGCAGTGCGAACAGGCGCCCAAGGTGCCGTTCCAGCCGCGGCTGGTCGAAGACGTGGCCGCGGCCGCCGGCATCGTGCAGTCGGCCCGCCAGGTCGAAGCCGACCTGATCGTGCTCGGCTCCCATGGCCGCACCGGCGTCGCGCGGCTGATGCTGGGCAGCGTGGCGGGCAAGGTCGTCGCGGAATCGGCGATCCCGGTGCTGGTGGCGCGCTGATCCTCGTCATCGCCGCGGAGGCGGGGATCGAGGGCGTTCGCATGGAAGCGGCTGCGCCGCTTTGCACGGGAAATGGTGGGCAAGCGAGCTTGCCCACCCTACGGCGATCACGCGGACGATGGCAGTGGCAACGAACAATGCGCCACCGCCCTGCCCTGCTGCCAGCCCCCGTGCGGGCGGGGCCGGGGTCGCGCATGAAGGCATGGCGCCTGCGAGGACCGGGCAGGCGGACCAGCGCGGCTACGAGAGCGAAGCGTATCGAGCCGCGCGTACGTTTCTGACTCGCGACACCGGTGTCTGAGCGGAGTGTTTGGCCGCGCGCGGGCAAACACGCAGCGAGTTCGGTCGCGGGGGCCGCCTGCCCGGTCCTCGCAGGTTTGCCGAGCGCCGAAAGGCGCGAAGGACGCCATGCCAGCGCGACCCCGGCCCCGCCCGCGCGGGGGCTGGCAGCCGGGCGCGATGCGAAAAAGCGGGAAGCGGCGCAGCCGCTTCAACACAGGAAGCCCTGGATCCCCGCCTGCGCGGGGATGACGGGTAGCGGGGGGATGACGGGTAGCGCGGGGATGACGGAGGCAACCTTTGCGACAATGCCCGGCTGCCCACCCACAACAACGATGTCGCTCCTGGACCCGATCCTGATCCTCGAACTCGCCACCATCGGCACCTGTACCGGATTCCTCGCGGGGCTGCTGGGGATCGGCGGGGGGATGATCATGGTGCCCTTCCTCTCCATCATCCTCGCCCACAAGGGCTATCCCGCCGACTACACGGTGAAGATGGCCGTGGCGACCTCGCTGGCCACCATCGCCTTCACGTCGGTCTCCTCCGTGCGCGCGCACAACCAGCGCGGCGCGGTGCTGTGGCCGGTGGTGAAGGTGCTCGCGCCGGGCATCCTGGTCGGGTCCCTGCTGGGCGCGCAGATCGCCCATGCACTGCCCGGCAAGCTGCTCGGGATCCTGTTCGCGATCTTCGTCGCGTTCTCGGCGACGCAGATGTTCCTCAATCGCCGGCCGGAACCGAGCCGCACGCTGCCGGGACCGCTGGCCACCTTCGGCGTCGGCAACGTGATCGGGCTGCTCTCGTCGCTCGTGGGCGCCGGTGGCGCCTTCGTGTCGGTGCCCTTCATGACGTGGTGCAACATCAAGATCCACGACGCGGTCGGCACCTCCGCCGCGCTCGGATTCCCGATTGCCCTGGCCGGCACCATCGGCTACATCTACGCCGGTCTCGGGCTGCCGCAGATGCCGCCCGGGTCGGTCGGCTACCTGTACCTGCCCGGACTGTTCATCATCTCGGCGGCCAGCATGGTGATGGCACCAGTTGGCGCGCGCACCGCGCACCGCATGGACATCCAGCCGCTCAAGAAAGTGTTCGCGGTCGTCCTGTACTGCCTCGCGGCGTACTTCCTCCTGCGCTGAAGAAAGAATCCACAATGGCCCGCATCGCCTTCATCGGACAACAGGACTTCGGCAAGGCCGTCCTCGATGCCTTCATCGCCCGCGGCGACACCATCGCCGGCGTGTTCTGCGTCCCGGACAAGCCGGGCGCCAAGCCCGACGCCCTGAAGGCCGACGCCATGGCGCGCGGCCTGCCGGTGTTCTCCTTCGCCAGCCTGCGCAGCCCCGAGGCCGAAGAGGCCATGCGCTCGCTCGACGCCGACATCGGCGTCATGGCCTACGTGCTGCAGTTCGCGCCGCAATCCTTCGTGAACATCCCGCGGCACGGCACCATCCAGTACCACCCTTCCCTGCTGCCGCTGCACCGCGGCCCTTCCTCGATCAGCTGGCCGATCGCGCTCGGCAAGGGGGAGACCGGGCTCACCATCTTCCGTCCCACCGACGGCCTCGACGAAGGGCCGATCCTGCTGCAGAAGCGCGTGCCGATCGGCGCCACCGAAACGCTCGGCGAGGTCTACTTCAACAAGCTGTTCCCGCTGGGCGTCGAGGCGCTGCTCGAAGCCACCGACCTGGTGATGGCGAACGGGCACCGCGAACAGGTGCAGGACGAAAGCCAGGCGACCTACGAAGGCTGGATGCTCGACGAGGATTGCGAGATCCACTGGCCGGGCCACGTCGACACCATCTACAACCTGATCCGCGCCTGCAACCCGGCGCCGGGCGCGTGGATGATGCTCGCCGGCACCAAGGTGCGCGTGTACGACTGCCACAAGCACGTGGTGGGGCGCTACGTCTCGCGCGGGCACCGGCCGGGCGACGTCGCCGGCGTCACCGGGACGTCCATCGTCATCTGGGCCCAGGGCGGCCTGATCGAGATCCTCAAGCTGCGCCCGGAAGGCGGCGGCAAGCTGTCCGCGGGCGAATTCGCGAAGCAGCGCGGGCTGCCTATTTCGACCGAGTGGCAGTCCTGGGTGCGGGCTTCTTCGTGAAGCCGAGGGCGCGGTCGATGAGCGTCGCGCCGTCCTGCAGCAGGAAGTCCTTGAAGGCCTGGGCCACCGGCGGCAGCCGCTTGGCGCGCCGGTGCACCACGTACCAGTTCAGCATCAGCGGAAAGCCCTGAACGTCCAGCACGACCAGGCTGCCTGACTGCAGCTCGCGCCCCACCGTGTGGGCCGACAGGAAGCTCACGCCCATCCCGGCCATCACCGCCTGCTTGATCGTCTCCGTGCTGCGGATCTCCATCGCGATGTTGACGTTCGCGAGCTGCGTGCCGAAGCCGTCCATCATCGAGTTCCAGGTGTCGGAGCCCTTCTCGCGCACGACGAAGGGATCGCGCACGATGCGCGACATCGCGATGCGCGGCGTCTTCGCCAGCGGATGCGTGGGCGCGGCGACGATCACGTAAGGGTGCGGCGCGAAGGGCTCGGCCACCGTGTCGGCGTCCTCCGGCGGGCGCACCATCACCGCGAGGTCGGTGACGTTGTCCTTCAGCTGGGTGAGCAGTTCCTCGCGGTTGCACACGCCGAAGTTGAGGGTCACGCCGGCGTGGCACTGGGCGAATTCCACCAGCAGGCGGGGAAAGAAGTAGTCGCCGGCGCTGATCACCGAAACGTTGAGCCGCCCCCCGGAGACGCCCTTGTACTGGGCCATCGCCTCCTCCGCCTCCTGGAATTTCTGGATGATCTCGCGGCTCGACTGCAACATCTGCGTGCCCGCGGGCGTGAGGTGGATCTTCTTGCCCAGCTGCTCGAAGAGGGGCAGGCCGGCGTGGTCCTCGAGCTTGCGCACCTGCGTCGACACGGCCGGTTGCGTCAGGTGCAGTTCCTCGGCGGCGCGCGAGAAGCTGCGGTGGCGCGCGACCGCTTCGAAGACCTTCAGCTGGCGCAGGGTGGCGTGTCTCATCGTGGCGCGATCATAACTCCAAGCTAATGCAAATGATCAAAACGTTTCACTGTCATTAATCGATTCCGGCGCCTAGAGTGCACTGCACAGGAAGTTCAAGGAGACACCCATGCGCCAGGACACCACCCCCACCTACACCGCCGACGACGCCCTCGACCTGTGCCGCGACTGGGACGCCGCCGCGTGCGCCTCGGGCCGCGAAGGGCTGCGCGCCTGGCTCGAGAAGGAGCGCCCGCACCTGCTGCGCGCCTACGACGCCGACTTCCTGGTCCAGGCCGCCGAAAGCGCGCGGCAGCGGCCGCAGGTGGTCCGCTGATCGCACGACACGCCGACGCGCCCCACGGGGCGCGTTTTGCGTTCGTACGTACTCATACGGGTGCTCCCTAAGGGGCACGCGGCGACTCGTTCGTTCCCAGCGAGTTCCACTCCCCCGGACTTTCCCTAGAAGGGCACTTCACTTCCGAAAAATTGACCGCAGTCAAGAGAATTCGACCCTCCTTGGTTGGACCATCGGCTGCGTTCTCGCGATGAATGTCATCGTGACAGATGGCACGGGCGAGGCGAACACACAGGAGACAAAGCGTGAGAATCCCGACCCTCAAGAACCGCATGTCGATCGCCATGGCAGCCGCCATCGCGTCCGCCGCGATGCTGGCCGCTCCCCTTGCCCACGCCGCGTGGGAACCGACGAAGCCCGTCGAATTCGTGGTGCCCGCCGGCACCGGCGGCGGCGCCGACCAGATGGCGCGCCTGATCCAGGGCGTCGTCGTCAAGCACAACCTGATGAAGCAGCCGCTGGTGGTGGTGAACAAGTCCGGCGGCGCGGGCGCGGAAGGCTTCCTCGACGTGAAGAACGCCAAGGGCGATCCGCACAAGATCGTCGTGACGCTGTCGAACCTCTTCACCACGCCGCTCGCCACGGGCGTTCCCTTCAACTGGCGCGACATGACTCCCGTGTCCATGATGGCGCTGGACAACTTCGTGCTGTGGGTCAACGCCGAGACGCCGTACAAGGACGCCAAGTCCTACCTCGCCGCGGTGAAGGCGGCCGGCCCGAGCAAGATGAAGATGGGCGGCACCGGCTCCAAGCAGGAAGACCAGATCCTGACCGTGGGCCTCGAGAAGGCCACCGGCGCCAAGTTCATCTACGTTCCCTTCAAGGGCGGCGGCGAAGTGGCCGTGCAGCTGGTGGGCAAGCACGTCGACTCCTCGGTGAACAACCCGATCGAGGCCGTGGCCCAGTGGCGCGCCGGCCAGCTGCGCCCGCTGTGCGTGTTCGACGACAAGCGCATGCCCTACAAGGCCAAGATCACCGACACCATGGCCTGGGGCGACATCCCCACCTGCCAGGAAGCCGGCGTGCAGTCGCACTACACGATGCTGCGCGGCATCTTCATGCCCCCGGGCGTGAACAAGGACCAGGTGGCGTTCTACACCGACCTGCTGAAGAAGGTCCGCGAGACCCCCGAGTGGAAGGAGTACATGGAGAAGGGTGCCTTCAACCAGACCTCCATGGAAGGTGAAACCTTCAACACCTGGCTCGGCAAGGCGGAACAGCAGCACCGCGACCTGATGAAGGAAGCCGGCTTCATCGCCAAGTGATCCCCAGGCCCCCGCGCAACGCGGGGGCGCTTTCCGCCCGATTGCGACCTCTTTCCCTCGATTCCGACAGTGCCGGCCGCACCGGCAGGAGACCCGCCCCCATGGACACCCACCACGAGCCCGAAGCCGCCGCGCGCACGGGCGTTCCCACGTTCGCCGTCGAAGCCGGCGTTGCCGCCCTCGTGCTGCTGCTCGGCCTCGTCGTGGCGTCCGGCAGCTACAAGCTCGGCGCAGGCTGGACCAGCGATGGTCCGGGCGCCGGCTACTTCCCCTTCTACATCGGCTTGATCCTGTGCATCTCCGGCGGCGGCATCCTGTACCAGGCGCTGCTGGGCAAGAAGCGCAACATGGAGATCTTCGTCGACGGCGAGCAGATCCGCCGCGTGCTGTCGGTGCTGCTGCCGGCTGCCGTCTACGTGCTGGCGATCCACGTCGTGGGCATCTACATCGCCTCGGCGGTGTACATCGCCGGCTTCATGATCATCCTCGGCAATTACGGCAAGGCGAAAAGCGCGACGATCGCCATCGTCATCTCGGTCGTCTTCTTCATGATGTTCGAAGTCTGGTTCAAGGTGCCCCTGCACAAGGGCTGGCTGAACCCGCTCGGCTTCCTCGGCTACTGAAGCCGTTTCCCTTTCCTCGCCACAGGCCAGCCTCACAACCGTCATGACCGAACTCAGCGCCCTGTTCCATGGCTTCAGCGTCATCCTGACGCCGATGAACATGCTCCTCATGCTGGTGGGTATCACGCTCGGCGTGCTCATCGGCGTGCTGCCGGGACTCGGCGGCGCCAACGGCGTCGCCATCCTGCTGCCCCTCACCTTCTCGATGTCGCCCACCTCGGCGATCATCATGCTGTCCTGCATCTACTGGGGCGCGCTGTTCGGCGGCGCCATCACCTCGGTGCTGTTCAACATCCCGGGGGAACCGTGGTCGGTGGCGACCACCTTCGACGGCTACCCGATGGCGCAGAAGGGCCAGGCGGGGCAGGCCCTCACGGCGGCCTTCACCTCCTCGTTCATCGGCGCCTTCGTCGCGGTGCTGATGATCACCTTCCTCGCGCCGCTGGTCGCGAAGTTCGCGCTCAAGTTCGGCCCGCCGGAATTCTTCGCGGTCTACCTGCTCACGTTCTGCAGCTTCGTCGGCATGGGCAAGGGCTCGCCCTTCAAGATCCTGGGCTCGATGGCGATCGGCTTCGCGCTGGCCGCCGTCGGCATGGACACCGTCACCGGCCAGCTGCGCCTGACCTTCGGCTTCGAGGAGCTGATGCGCGGCTTCGACTTCCTGATCGCCGTGATCGGCCTGTTCGGCATCGGCGAGATTCTGCTGTCGATGGAAGAAGGTCTCGCCTTCTCCGGCAAGAGCGCCAAGATCAATCCGAAGGTGGTGTTCGAAACCTGGAAGCAGTTGCCCCGCTACTGGATGACGTCGCTGCGCAGCTCCCTGGTCGGCATGTGGATGGGCATCACGCCCGGCGGCGCCACGCCCGCTTCCTTCATGAGCTACGGCCTCGCGAAGAAGATGTCCAAGGACGGCGCCAGCTTCGGCACCGGACACATCGAGGGTGTGATCGCCCCCGAGACCGCGGCGCACGCCGCCGGCACCTCCGCGCTGCTGCCGATGCTGGCGCTGGGCATCCCCGGCTCGCCGACCGCGGCCGTGCTGCTGGGCGGCCTGCTGATCTGGGGCCTGCAGCCCGGCCCGCTGCTCTTCGTCGAGCAGAAGGACTTCGTGTGGGGCCTGATCGCCTCCATGTACCTCGGCAACCTGGCCGGCCTGATCGTGGTGCTCACCACCGTGCCGCTGTTCGCCTCGATCCTGCGCATCCCCTTCTCCATCATCGCCCCGGTGATCGTGGTGATCTGCGCGATCGGCGCCTTCACCGTGCACAACGCGATGATGGACGTCTGGCTGATGCTGCTGTTCGGCGTGATCGGCTACGTGTTCAAGAAGCTCGACTACCCGCTGGCGCCGCTGGTGCTGGCCCTGGTGCTGGGCGACAAGGCGGAAGACTCCTTCCGCCAGGCCATGCTGCTGTCGCAGGGCGACCTCGGCATCATGGTGTCCAACCCGCTGGTGGGCTCCATCACGGGCCTGGCGCTGATCATGCTGGTCTGGCCGGTCCTGTCGAAGCTCGTGAACAAGGTGCGCCGTCCGAAGGCCGCCGGCTTCGCGGCCGAACAGCCGGTGGACTGATCGCCAGGGAACGAAGAGGAGGCTCACTTTGCCCGTCATCGCACTCACCCAGGAAATGGGATCGCTCGCCAAGGACGTCGCCATGCGCGTCGCCGAGATGGGCGGACTCACCGTCATGCGCAACGAAGTGGTGGAGAACGTCGCCGGCCGCATGCAGGTGCCGGCCAGCCTGATCCGCCGTCTGCGCGAAGGCAAGGCCGGGATCGTGGAGCGCCTGTCCACCGACAAGGAACAGGTCGCGCTCTACACCGCGGAGGAAGTGTTCGCGCAGGCCGAACGCGGCAACGTGGTGCTGCGCGGCTGGGGCGCCACCTGCCTGCTGCACCCGGTGCAGCACGTGGTGCGGGTGCGCGTCACGCGCTCCTTCGAGTCGCGCCTGGCCTGGCTGATGGACCACCTCGGCACCGACAACCGCGACGCGGCCGAACAGGAACTGCGCCGCAGCGACGCGGCGCATGCCCAGCGCATGAACGCGCAGTTCGGCGTGACCTGGGGCGATCCCCTGCTCTACGACCTCGTGCTCAACACCGAACGCGTGTCGGTGGACAGCTGCGCGGAACAGGTCCTGCAGCTCGCCAGGCGTCCCGAATTCCAGGAAACGCCGCAGTCGCGCGCCGCGCTGGCGGGCCTGGCCCTCGCCGCGCGCGTGCGCGCCGCGCTGAAGGCCAACGAGGCCACCAGCAACGTCGACGTGCAGATCGACGGCCGCGAGGGCCGCGTCGTCCTGAGCGGCATCGTGGTGAACGAACAGGAAAAGGCCGAATCCGAACGCGTGGCAAGCACCGTGGCGGGCGTCGGCAAGGTGGAAAACAAGCTGCACCTGATGAAGGTGTCGCGCAAATTCACTTACGCGAAGACATGAGTCCAAGCGGATCACCGAAGTTGGAAGCGGCCCTCTGGGGCCGCTTCTCATTTCGGCGAGCCGAAACTGAGTAGAACCTGACCAGCGAAATCGATACGACCTCCGCCTCGCACCACCGGCGAGGCATCCCTCCCTGCAATTACCTTCCTTCCAAACCACATCACAGGAGAACACGGATGGACAAGACTGTTGGCGCCCTGCCCGGCGTCGGGCCCGCTGCGGCGGGCAGCGCAAACGCGGAGCGCGGCGCGGCCTTCCGCTGGGCGCAGCTCGTCATGGGCATCATCTGCATGGCGATGATCGCCAACCTGCAATACGGCTGGACGCTGTTCGTCAATCCGATCGCGGACAAGTACCACTGGACCAGGGCGGCCATCCAGGTGGCCTTCACGATCTTCGTGCTCACCGAGACCTGGCTCGTGCCCATCGAGGGCTGGCTGGTCGACAAGTACGGCCCCCGCGTGGTGGTGATGGGCGGCGGCCTGCTCGCCGGCCTGGGCTGGATCGTCAACGCCTATGCCGACACGCTCACGCTGCTGTACGTGGGCGCGGCCATCGGCGGCGTCGGCGCCGGCGCGGTCTACGGCACCTGCGTGGGCAACGCGCTGAAGTGGTTCCCGGATCGCCGCGGCCTCGCGGCCGGCCTGACCGCCGCGGGCTTCGGCGCCGGCTCCGCGCTCACCGTGGTGCCCATCTCGGCCTACATCCACAACCACGGCTACGAAGCCGCCTTCCTGTACTTCGGCATCGGCCAGGGCGCGATCATCTTCGTGCTGTCGTGGTTCCTGGCGCGCGCGCCGGAGGCGCAGAAGCTGGGCGTGGGCACCGCGAAGGTGCTGCAGACCCGCAAGGACTACACGCCCGGCGAGATGGTGCGCAAGCCCGTCTTCTGGGTCATGTACCTGATGTTCGTGCTGGTGGCCGCCGGCGGCCTGATGGCGACCGCGCAGCTCGCGCCCATCGCCAAGGACTTCAAGATCGGCGACGTGCCGGTGAACATCGCGGGCCTGGTGCTGCCGGCGCTGACCTTCGCGCTCGCCATCGACCGCGTGCTCAACGGCCTGACGCGCCCCTTCTTCGGCTGGGTGTCGGACCAGATCGGCCGCGAGCTGACCATGCTGATCGCCTTCGCGCTGGAAGCCGTGGGCATCCTGGCGCTGTACCAGTACGGCAGCAACCCGGTGGCCTTCGTGATCCTGACCGGCATCGTGTTCTTCGCCTGGGGCGAGATCTACAGCCTGTTCCCCTCGACCTGCGCGGACACCTTCGGTTCGAAGTACGCGGCCTCCAACGCCGGCCTGCTGTACACCGCCAAGGGCACCGCCGCCCTGCTGGTGCCGCTGTCCAGCGTACTGACGGCCATGACCGGCAGCTGGCACGCGGTGTTCATCGCGGCGAGCGTGATGAACGCGGTCGCGGCGTTGCTGGCGTGGTTCGCGCTGCGGCCGATGCGCCGGGCGCAGCTGGAGGGTTGACCCGATCTTGTCATTGCGGGCTCGACCCGCAATCCATGCGGCGCTCGATCGGGCGCTGCGTGGATCCCGGGTCAAGCCCGGGATGACAGGTTCAGATCTTCCCCCGCGACTTCAACCGGCTCAGCGTCTCCGCCGAGAGGTTCAGGTAGGAAGCGAGCTCCTTCTTCGGCAGCCGCTCCTCCAGCTCCGGGTGCTTGCGCAAAAAGCGCTTCACCCGGCCCGGCGCGTCCAGCAGGTGCAGCGTGATCGTGTGCGCCATGATCTCGCTCATGTGGTACATCACTTCGTACTCGAAGGCCTGCTTGATGTTCGGGTGCCGGTCGAGGAAGGTGACCCAGTCGCGCAGCGGCAGCTTGGCCACCCGGGCGCGCGTCACGCACACGATGCTGTAGGGCGCGGGGGTCCCCAGCCGCCAGGCGGCGTAGCTGGTCTCCATCTGCCCCTCGTCGGCGAAGCGCAGGATCATCTCCTTCGCCTCCTGGTTGCCCACCACCCGCTTCAGGATGCCCTCGAGGATGAAGTACTGCTCCATCTCGTGGACGCCCTGATTCAGCAGGGACTCGCCCTTCTGGCAATCCACCACCACCAGCAGGGGCTCCAGCTCTGCCATCTGCGCCGGCGTCATGGCCTTGAGAGCCACGTTGTGGGCCAGCTGCACGCGGATCACGTTGCGTTCGGGGTGCTTGTCGATGGAGGACATGGGATGGAGCGAGGGATTCCCCTTAATGGCCGGCCAATTTTTCGAAAATTGACCGCAGTCAAGTGGGTTTGGCGAACCCGACTTCTAACATTCTCGCACTCCCAACCAGGACCACTTCACCATGACCACCGAAACGCAAGATCGCGATCAGACCGACGGCTTCCATCTCGTCATCGACGCGCTGAAGCTGAACGACATCGACACGATCTTCGCCCTGCCCGGCATCCCGATCACCGACTTCCTGCGCATCTCGCAGGCCGAAGGCATGAAGGTCATCTCCTTCCGCCACGAGCAGCACGCGGGCAACGCCGCGGCCGCCGCCGGTTTCATCACGGGCAAGCCCGGCATCTGCTTCACGGTGTCCGCTCCCGGCTTCCTGAACGGCCTCACCGCCCTCGCGAACGCCACCACCAACTGCTTCCCGATGATCCTGGTGTCCGGCTCGAGCGAGCGGGAGATCGTCGACCTGCAGCAGGGCGACTACGAGGAGATGGACCAACTGGCGATCGCCAAGCCGCTGTGCAAGGCCGCCTTCCGCGTGCTGCACGCCGAGGACATCGGCGTGGGCATCGCGCGCGCCATCCGTGCCGCCGTGTCCGGCCGTCCCGGCGGCGTGTACCTGGACCTGCCCGCCAAGCTGTTCGCGCAGTCCATCGACAAGGAAGTCGGCAAGCGCTCCCTGATCAAGGTGGTCGATCCCGCGCCGAAGCAGGTTCCCGGCGCCGACGCCGTCAAGCGCGCCGTCGACCTGCTGAAGTCCGCGAAGAAGCCGCTGGTGATCCTGGGCAAGGGCGCCGCCTACGCGCAGGCCGATGCCGAGATCAAGACCTTCGTCGAGAAGAGCGGCATCCCCTACCTGCCGATGTCCATGGCGAAGGGCCTGCTGCCCGACACGCACGCGCAGTCCGCTTCCGCCGCCCGTTCCTACGTGCTGGCCGAAGCCGACGTCGTGATGCTGGTGGGCGCGCGCCTGAACTGGCTGCTGTCGCACGGCAAGGGCAAGACCTGGGGCGCGGCCGACTCCAAGGGCTGGGGCAAGCAGCAGTACATCCAGGTCGACATCTCCCCGACGGAGGCCGACAGCAACGTCGCGATCGCCGCCCCGGTGATCGGCGACATCGGTTCGTGCATCTCCGCGCTGAACCAGGCCATGGGTTCCGGCTGGAGCAAGCCGCCGTCCGACTGGACCGGCGCGATCGCCGAACGCAAGGACAAGAACCTCACCAAGATGGCCGAGACGCTGGCGAAGAACCCGCCGGTGATGAACTTCCACAGCGCGCTGAACGTCATCAGGAACACCGTCAAGGCCAACCCCAAGGCCTACGTGGTGAACGAAGGCGCCAACGCCCTGGACTTCACGCGCTCGATCGTCGACATGTACGAGCCGCGCCGCCGCCTCGACGTCGGCACGTGGGGCATCATGGGCATCGGCATGGGCTTCGCCGTCGCGGCCGCCACCGTCACCGGCGAGCAGGTGATCGCGGTGGAAGGCGACTCCGCCTTCGGCTTCAGCGGCATGGAAGTCGAGACCATCTGCCGCTACGACCTGCCGGTGTGCATCGTCGTGATGAACAACAACGGCATCTACAAGGGCACCGACAAGAACCCGCGCAACACCGAGGTGGCGCCCACGGTGTTCGTCAAGGAAGCACGCTACGACCTGATGATGGAAGCCTTCGGCGGCGTCGGCGTCACCGCCAGGACCCCCGAGGAACTCGATCGCGCGCTGAAGGAGGCGATCTCCTCCCGCAAGCCGACGCTGATCAACGCGATCATCGACGAGACCGCCGGCACCGAGTCTGGCCGCATCACCAGCCTGAACCCCGCCGCGGCGAAGAAGAAGGCGTAACACCGTCATTCCCGCGGAGGCGGGAATCCAGGGCTTCCGGATGCCCTGGGTCCCCGCCTCCGCGGGGACGGCGACATGAATCCAAAACTTCATAGGACGATAGACATGGGCAAAGCACTCGAAGGCGTCAAGATCCTCGACTTCACGCACGTGCAGTCGGGCCCCACCTGCACGCAGCTGCTGGCATGGTTCGGCGCCGACGTGATCAAGGTGGAGCGCGCCGGCGAAGGCGATGCGACGCGCGGCCAGCTGCGCGACATCCCCGACGTGGACAGCCTCTACTTCACGATGCTGAACCACAACAAGCGCTCCATCACCCTGGACACCAAGAATCCCAAGGGCAAGGAAGTGCTGATCGAGCTGATCAAGCAGTGCGACGTGCTGGTGGAGAACTTCGCTCCCGGCGCGCTCGATCGCATGGGCTTCAGCTGGGAACGCATCCAGCAGATCAACCCGCGCATGATCATGGCCTCCGTCAAGGGCTTCGGCCCCGGCCCTTACGAAGACTGCAAGGTGTACGAGAACGTCGCCCAGTGCACCGGCGGCTCGGCCTCCACCACCGGCTTCGACGACGGCCCCCCGCTGGTGACCGGCGCGCAGATCGGCGACTCCGGCACCGGCCTGCACCTGTGCCTGGGCATCGTGACGGCGCTGTTCCAGCGCGAGAAGTCCGGCCGCGGCCAGAAGGTGATGGCCGCCATGCAGGACGCCGTGCTGAACCTGTGCCGCGTCAAGCTGCGCGACCAGCAGCGCCTGGACCGCACCAAGACCCTGCAGGAATATCCGCAGTACCCCGACACCGAGTTCGGCGAAGCCGTGCCGCGCGCCGGCAACGCCTCGGGCGGCGGCCAGCCGGGCTGGATCCTGAAGTGCAAGGGCTGGCAGCACGACCCGAACGCCTACATCTACTTCATCACGCAGGCCCCGGTGTGGGAGTCGATCTGCAAGGTGATCGGCGAGGAAACCTGGATCACCGATCCCAGCTACGCCACGCCCAAGGCGCGCCTGCCGCACCTGAAGACCATCTTCAGCCGCATCGAGGAGTGGACCAAGACCAAGACGAAGTTCGAGGCGATGGAGATCCTCAACAAGTACGACATCCCCTGCGGCCCGATCCTTTCCATGAAGGAGATCGCCGAGGACGAATCGCTGCGCGCCACCGGCACCATCGTCGAAGTGGACCACCCGAAGCGCGGCAAGTACCTGTCGGTCGGCAACCCGATCAAGCTTTCGGACAGCCCCACCGAAGTCACCCGTTCGCCGCTGCTGGGCGAGCACACCGACGAAGTCCTGAAGCAGCTGGGCTACAGCAAGGACCAGATCGCCGAACTGCGCACGGCCAAGGTCGTCTGACGCGACCCGGACCCGAGAGACAAACCAATTTTTAAGGGGCACTACATGGCCAATTTCCAAGCTGACAAGCAGAAGGTCCGCGCGATCCTGGACGCGGTGAAGAAGGACAAGCGCGATTCGCTGACGGCCCCTGAAGGCAAGCAGATCTGCGACGCCTACGGCATCAACGTGCCGAAGGAAGGCGTCGTCGGCAGCAGCAAGGAAGCGATGACGCTCGCCTCCTCCATGGGCTTCCCCGTGGTGATGAAGATCGTCTCGCCGGACATCCTGCACAAGACGGAAGCCGGCGGCGTGGTCGTGGGCGTGAAGAACGCCGATGAAGCAGCGACCGCCTACGAGCAGATCATCGCCAACGCCAGGAAGTACAAGGCGGACGCCAAGATCGTCGGCGTGCAGGTGCAGCAGATGATCAAGGGCGGCCAGGAAACCATCATCGGCGCGATGACCGACGACAGCTTCGGCAAGCTGGTCGCCTTCGGCATGGGCGGCGTGCTGGTGGAAGTGCTCAAGGACGTCACCTTCCGCCTGGCCCCGGCCACCCGCGAAGACGCCGGCTCGATGCTCGACGGCATCCAGGCCGCCGAGATCCTGAAGGGCGTGCGCGGCGCCAAGCCGGTGAACCGCGAAGCGCTGCAGGACACCATCGTGCGCGTCTCGCAGCTGGTCTCGGACTTCCCCGAGATCTCCGAGATGGACCTGAACCCGGTGTTCGCCTCCGACGAAGGCGCGATCGCCGCCGACGTGCGCATCGTGCTGAACTTCGACCAGAAGCCCGCGCGCTACCGCCCGGCCGAGAAGGACGTCGTCACGTCGATGAACCGCATCATGAAGCCGAAGGCGGTGGCGGTGATCGGCGCGTCCGACCAGGCCGGCAAGATCGGCAACTCGGTGATGAAGAACCTGATCAACGGCGGCTACCAGGGCAAGATCTACCCGATCACGCCCAAGGGCGGCGAGATCATGGGCCTGCAGGCCTACAAGAGCGTGAAGGACGTCCCCGGCGAGATCGACACCGCGGTGTTCGCGATCCCCGCGGCCCTCGTGGCCGGCGCGCTGAAGGAATGCGGCGAGAAGAAGATCGCCGGCGCCATCCTGATCCCCTCGGGCTTCGGCGAGACCGGCAACGTCGAAGGCCAGGAAGAACTGCAGAAGATCGGGCGCGAGTACAACATCCGCCTGATGGGGCCGAACATCTACGGCTTCTACTACACGCCTTCCAACCTGTGCGCCACCTTCTGCACGGCCTACGACGTCAAGGGCTCCACCGCCCTGTCCTCGCAGTCCGGCGGCATCGGCATGGCCATCATCGGCTTCTCGCGCTCGGCCAAGATGGGCGTCTCGGCGATCGTCGGCCTGGGCAACAAGTCGGACATCGACGAGGACGACCTGCTCCTCTTCTTCGAGCAGGACGAGAACACCAAGGTGATCGCCCAGCACGCCGAAGACCTGAAGGACGGCCGTGCCTTCGCCGAGGTCGCCAAGCGCGTCTCGAAGAAGAAGCCCGTGATCATGCTCAAGGCCGGCCGCACCGAGATGGGCGCCGCGGCCGCCGCCTCGCACACCGGCGCCGTCGCCGGCACCGACAAGATCTACGAGGACGTGCTCAAGCAGTCCGGCGTGATCCGCGCCCGCAGCCTGCGCCAGATGCTGGAGCTGTCGCGCGGCGTGCCGATCCTGCCGACGCCCAAGGGCGAGAACGTGGTGATCATCACCGGCGCCGGCGGCTCCGGCGTGCTGCTGTCCGACGCCTGCGTCGACAACGGCCTGAAGCTGCTCAAGCCGATGCCCGACGACCTGGACGCCGCCTTCCGCAAGTTCATCCCGCCGTTCGGCGCGGCCGGCAACCCGGTGGACATCACCGGCGGCGAGCCGCCCATCACCTACGTCAACACGGTGAAGCTGGGCCTGGAAGACGACCGTGTCCACGCGCTGATCCTGGGCTACTGGCACACCATCGTCACGCCGCCCATGGTGTTCGCAAAGAACATGGTGCAGGTGGTCAACGAGATGAAGGAAAAGGGCAAGGTCAAGCCGGTGGTGGTGTCCCTCGCCGGCGACGTGGAAGTCGAGGAAGCCGCCCAGTACCTGTACGAGAACGGCATCCCCGCCTATGCCTACTCCACCGAACTCCCGGTGGAAGTGCTGGGCGCCAAGTACCAGTGGGCCCGTGCCGCCGGTCTCCTGAAGTAAGCGAGTCGAGATGGCAGGTCATCGCGTCATTCCCATCGCCGCGGCCGCGCTCCCCTTGCGGGAGCGCAAGCGCCAGGGTCCCAAGGGCCGCAAGCCCGGGGACCAGGCGCTGGCCGAAGTGCGGCAGCTGCTCGGTGACGCATCGCGCCAGCGCGACCTGCTGATCGAGCACTTGCACAAGCTGCAGGACCACTTCGGCCACCTCTCGGCCGCGCATCTCTCCGCGCTCGCGCAGGAGATGCGCCTGGCCCAGAGCGAGGTCTACGAAGTGGCGTCCTTCTACCACCACTTCGACATCGTCAAGGAAGGCGACGAGGCGCCCGAGGCGCTGACCGTGCGCGTCTGCGACGGCCTGTCGTGCGAAATGGCCGGCGCGCAGCAACTGCTTGCCAGGCTGCCGTCCGTGCTCGGACGCGACGTGCGCGTCATCGCTGCTCCCTGCATCGGCCGCTGCGAACAGGCGCCGGCCGCGGTCGTCGGCCAGAAGCCGGTGCCCTGCGCCACGACCCAGAAGGTCGCGGAGTGCGTCAAGGAAAAGGCGACGAAGCACGAGCCCGAGGGCTACACGGGCCTGTCGCAGTACTGTGCCGCCGGCGGCTACAAGACGCTGGAACAGTGCCTCACGGGCGAGCGCGACATCGAGTCCGTGATCAAGGTGATGGAGGCCTCGGGCCTGCGCGGCCTCGGCGGCGCGGGCTTCCCGGCCGGCCGCAAGTGGCGCATCGTGCGCAACGAACCCGGCCCGCGCCTGATGGCCGTGAACATCGACGAGGGCGAGCCCGGCACCTTCAAGGACCGCGTGTACCTCGAGCGCGATCCGCACCGCTTCCTCGAAGGCATGCTGATCGCCGCCTGGGCGGTGGGCATCGACGCCATCTACATCTACCTGCGCGACGAATACCACGGCTGCCGCGCGATGCTCGAACAGGAGATCGCGCGCCTGCAGAAGGATCCGCCGTCGAAGGGCCTGCCGAAGATCGAATTGCGCCGCGGCGCCGGCGCCTACATCTGCGGCGAAGAGTCCGCGATGATCGAATCGATCGAAGGCAAGCGCGGCATGCCGCGCCTGCGTCCGCCCTACGTGGCGCAGGTCGGCCTGTTCGGCCGGCCGACGCTGGAGCACAACTTCGAGACGCTGTTCTGGGTGCGCGACCTGCTGGAGCGCGGCGCCGAATGGTTTGCCTCGCAGGGCGTCAACGGCCGCAAAGGCCTGCGCTCCTACTCCGTGTCGGGCCGCGTGAAGAACCCGGGCGTGAAGCTGGCTCCGGCCGGGGTCACGATCCAGGAACTGATCGACGAGTACTGCGGCGGCATGGCCACCGGCCACAAGTTCTACGGCTACCTGCCGGGCGGCGCCTCGGGCGGCATCCTGCCGGCCTCGATGAACGACATCCCGCTGGACTTCGACACGCTGCAGCCCTACGGCTGCTTCATCGGGTCGGCGGCGGTGGTGGTGCTGTCGGACAAGGACACCGCCACGGCCGCGGCGAGGAACACGCTGAGGTTCTTCCGCGACGAGTCGTGCGGCCAATGCACGCCCTGCCGGTCGGGGACCGCGAAGGCGTACGCGCTGATGCAGGCGCCCAAGTGGGACCTGACGCTGCTCGCGGAGCTGTCGCAGGTGATGCGCGACGCGTCGATCTGCGGTTTGGGCCAGGCCGCGCCGAACCCGTTCGACTGCGTGATCAAGTACTTCCCGCACGAGTTGGCGTAGACATCCGACATCCGGACGCAGAGGACGCAAAGGTTGCGCAGGGAGCGCAGAAGAAGACCAGAAAAGATGATCTCTCTTTTGCGTCCTCTGCGTGACCTCTGCGGCCTCTGCGTCCGGAAGTTGGTTTTTCAGGAACTACAAACATGAACGCCGTCACCCGCGCCGAAATGGCGCAGATC
Organism: Ramlibacter sp.; assembly: GCF_036383835.1. GTDB lineage: Bacteria > Pseudomonadota > Gammaproteobacteria > Burkholderiales > Burkholderiaceae_C > Ramlibacter. The sequence continues at coordinate 36,228 of NZ_DASVNN010000064.1, read as the reverse complement.
GAGACCCCCGTCGTCAAGTTCACGCTGAACGGCAAGGCGGTCGAGGCCCGCGCCAACGAGACGGTGATCCAGGTCGCCGATCGCGAGGGCGTGGAGATCCCGCGCCTTTGCTACAAGGACGGACTCGATCCCGCCGGCAACTGCCGCGCGTGCATGGTGGAGATCAAGGGCGAGCGCGTGCTCGCCCCGAGCTGCTGCCGCGCGCCCACCGCCGGCATGGAAGTCACCAGCAACAGCGAGCGCGCCGTGAAGGCGCAGAAGATGGTGCTGGAGCTGCTGCAGTCCGACATGCCGGAGACCGAGTACACCCGCCACAACGAGGTGGACGAATGGTCTTCGAAGCTCGGCGTCGGCAAGCCCCGCTTCCCCTCGCGCGGCCAGGTCGCGCCCGACCTCACGCATCCCGCGATCGCCGTGAACCTGGATGCCTGCATCCAGTGCACGCGCTGCCTGCGCGCCTGCCGCGACGAGCAGGTGAACGACGTGATCGGCCTCGCCTTCCGCGGCGAGCACGCCAAGATCGTGTTCGACATGGACGACCCGATGGGCGTGTCCACCTGCGTGGCCTGCGGCGAATGCGTGCAGGCCTGCCCCACCGGCGCGCTGATGCCGGCGCGCGACGCCGCCCTGCCCGTCCCCGACAAGCAGGTGGACTCCGTCTGCCCGTACTGCGGCGTGGGTTGCCAGCTCACGTACAACGTCAAGGACAACAAGATCCTGTTCGTGGAAGGCCGTGACGGCCCCGCGAACCATGGCCGCCTGTGCGTGAAGGGCCGCTACGGCTTCGACTACGCGCACCACCCCCAGCGCCTGACCAAGCCGCTGATCCGCCGCGCCGACGCGCCCAAGGACCCGAAGGCGATCTTCGATCCCGAGCGCGTGCACGAGATCTTCCGCGAAGCGAGCTGGGAGGAGGCGCTGGCCCTGGCGACCGGCAAGCTGAAGGACATCCGCGACACCCAGGGCCCGAAGACCCTCGTCGGCTTCGGCTCCGCCAAGGGCAGCAACGAAGAGGCCTACCTGTTCCAGAAGCTGGTGCGCACCGGCTTTCGCAGCAACAACGTCGACCACTGCACGCGCCTGTGCCATGCGTCCTCCGTCGCCGCGCTGCTGGAAGGGATCGGCTCCGGCGCCGTGTCCAACCCGGTGATGGACGTGACCAAGGCCGAAGTGATCGTGGTCATCGGCGCCAATCCGACCGTCAACCATCCGGTGGCCGCCACCTGGATGAAGAACGCGGCGAAGAACGGCGCCCGCCTGGTCGTGATGGACCCGCGCCAGTCGGACCTCACCCGCCACGCCTGGCGTCACCTGCAGTTCAAGCCCGACACCGACGTCGCCATGCTCAACGCGATGATGCACGTCATCGTGCACGAGGGCCTGGCGGACAAGGCCTTCATCGAATCGCGCACCAGCGGCTTCGAGGAGCTGAAGAAGAACCTGGTGGGCTACAGCCCCGAGGAGATGGAATCCGTCTGCGGCGTTCCCGCCGACGTCCTGAAGGAGACGGCGCGCGCCTTCGCCACCAGCAAGGGCTCGATGATCCTGTGGGGCATGGGCGTGTCGCAGCACGTGCACGGCACCGACAACGCGCGCTGCCTGATCGCGCTGTCGCTGCTCACCGGCCAGATCGGCCGCCCGGGCACCGGCCTGCATCCGCTGCGCGGCCAGAACAACGTGCAGGGCGCGTCCGACGCCGGCCTGATCCCGATGATGCTGCCCGACTACCAGAAGGTCGTGGAGCCCGAGGTGCGCGCCCGCTTCGAGAAGCACTGGAAGCTCGCGCCCGGCACGCTGGACGACAAGCCCGGCCTCACCGTCGTGGAAGTGATGCACGCCATCGGCGACGGCAAGGTCAAGGGCATGTACATCATGGGCGAGAACCCCGCGATGTCCGATCCCGACGCCAACCACGCCCGCGAGATGCTGGCCGCGCTGGACCACCTGGTGGTGCAGGACATCTTCCTCACGGAAACCGCCGCCCTCGCCGACGTCGTGCTGCCCGCCAGCGCCTTCGCCGAGAAGGACGGCACCTTCACCAACACCGACCGCCTGGTGCAGCTGGGCCGGCAGGCCGTGACGCCGCCCGGCGACGCCAAGCAGGACCTCTGGATCATCCAGGAGATCGCGCGCGGCCTCGGCCTGGACTGGAACTACCAGCACGTGTCCGAGGTGTTCGACGAGATGCGGCACAGCATGCCGAGCATCGGCGGCATCACCTGGGACCGCCTGGAGCGCGAGGACGCGGTCACCTATCCCTGCACGCAGGAAGGCGACCCCGGCGAGTCCGTGGTGTTCGTCGAGGACTTCCCGCGCGCCGACGGCAAGGCCCGCTTCGTGCCGGCGGACATCATCCCCGCCGCGGAGCGCCCGGATGCGCAGTACCCGATGGTGCTGATCACCGGCCGCCAGCTGGAACACTGGCACACCGGCAGCATGACGCGCCGCGCCACCGTGCTCGATGCGATCGAGCCGGATCCGGTCGCCCTCGTCCACCCGCTGGACCTGGCCGCGATGGGCGTGAAGCCCGGCGAGCTGCTGACGATCGAGTCGCGCCGGGGCAAGGTGTCGCTGTACGGCCGTGCCGACGAAAGCTCGCCGCGCGGCGCCGTGTTCGTGCCCTTCTGCTACTACGAAGCGGCGGTGAACCGCGTGACGAACGACGCGCTCGACCCGGTGGCCAAGATCCCGGAGCTGAAGTACTGCGCGATCCGCGTCACGGCGGGCGGCACCCCGCCCGAGCAACTGAGTTTCGGTGGCGGCCAGCTGCTGCGAAAAGTTCAGGAAGAACTGGGCGTTTGAATGTCATCCCCGCGCAGGCGGGGACCCAGGGCTTCCCCAAAGCGCCGCGCATGCGGCGCTTTTTCATTGGGCGGCCACTCCGGGCAGGTATCCTTCAGCCCGATGCGCTGCGAAGACGTTGGTTCCCACCCTGATTTCCGGCACCTGTCCACCGTCGCGCCCGTCGCGGTGGACTTGCGCTATGCCACGCCGAACAACTTCGTCGGCCACGACCTCTACGGCACGCTCGACTGCGCCTGGCTGCACCGCCTGGCCGCCGAGGGACTCGAACGCGCGGCGGACCTGCTGGCGCGCGAGGCGCGCGGCCATCGCCTCCTCGTGCTGGACGCACTGCGGCCGCACCGCGTGCAGATCCAGCTCTGGGACTTCCTCGAAGGCACCGACCTGCGCCAGTACGTCGCCGATCCGGCGCGCGGCTCCATCCATTCCTTCGGCATGGCCCTGGACGCGACGATCCTCGACCCGCGGGGCCGCGAGCTCGACATGGGCAGCGGCTTCGACGAGATGACGGAGATGTCGCACCCGGTGCTCGAGGCCAGGAACCTCGCCGAGGGGAAGCTCACGCGGGACCAGGTCGCCAACCGCGAACTCCTGCGGCGCGCCGTCGCCCACGGCGGTTTCGGCGGCATCGACAACGAGTGGTGGCACTTCGAGATGCTGGACCGGCAGCACGTGCGGCGCACGTTCACGCGCGTCGACTGAAGCCCGGGGCCGCGCGGGCCCGGCGATTGCCAAGCCGCCGCGCCGGGAGCACGATGTGCGGACCGCCGAGCCGCCGTGGCCGCGCGGCATCGCGATGCTCTACCTGTGGCCCGAATCCCTCTGGCTGCTGCTGGCACTTCCGCTCCTGCCGGCGGCCTACCTCTGGCTGGTTCGCCGCGGCGGGAAGGTCGCCGTGCGCTACAGCAGCATCGGCACGGTGCGCGCGGCCGGCACGCGCAGCTGGAAGCGGCACGTGCCGCCCGCGCTGCTGTTCCTGGCCTGCTCGCTGTTGCTGTTCGCGGCCGCCCGCCCGGTGGCGCGCGTGCCGCTGCCCTGGGGACGCTCCACGGTCATGCTGGCGATGGACGTGTCCCTCAGCATGCGCGTCAGCGACGTGAAGCCCACGCGCATGGCGGCGGCGCAGGAGGCGGCCAAGCTGTTCCTGCGCGACCTGCCGCGCGACATCGAAGTGGGCCTCGTCACCTTCGCCGGCAGCACGCAGGTGGCGCAGCGCGCCACGCTGGACCGCGCGGCGCTGGTCACCGCGATCGACGGCTTCCAGATGCAGATGCACACGGCGGTGGGCAACGCGATCGTGCTGTGCCTGGCCGAACTATTCCCGGACCACGGCATCGACGTCGGCGAGATGACGTTCGGCAGCGGCAAGTCGCACGGCCGCAGCCTCGACGAGCAGCCCAAGGGGCCGCCGAAGCCGATCGCGCCGGTGGCGCCGGGCTCGTACGCGTCCGCCGCGATCGTCCTGCTGACCGATGGCAGGCGCACCACCGGGATCGACACGCTGGAAGCCGCGAAGATGGCGGCCGACCGCGGGGTGCGCATCTATGTCGTGGGTCTCGGCGCCACCGCGGGCACCGCCCCCACCGGCGAAGGCCTGCCGCTCTACCTGCAGCTGGACGAAGCGACCTTGCGCGAAGTCGCGCGCATGACGGGCGGCCTGTACGAGCATGCGGGCACCGCGGAAAAGCTGCGCACGGTCTACGAGAACCTCGGCTCGCGCCTGGCGGTGCAAACGCGCGAAACCGAATTGACGGGCTTGCTCGCGCTGGCGGCGGGGCTGTTCATGCTCGGCGCGGGGGCGCTGTCGGTGGTGTGGTTCCGGCGGCTGGCGTAGCTCTTCGATTTCGGGGAATGGTGGGCAAGCAGGGCTTGCCCACCCTACGGCTCCCACGCGGCCTCGAAGGCTGGGCAAGCTCTGCTTGCCCACCGTTGGGCCTGCGCCGAGCGACATCGGGGCTCATCGAGCCTCCCAATCCCCAAATACGTCCACGCCGAGCTTAGAACTTTCCGTCCCTCCTACGGGTCTATCAGAAGTCGCCTACACGCTGATCAAGAAGGACCTACACACGATGAAGAGCTTGCGCAAGAACACCACCGCCCGGGTTGCCGTTTCCCTCGCCGCCGTTGGCGTGGCCGCCCTGACGAGCCAGGTTTCGAGCGCCCAGCCGCGTGTGGCCCTGCAGTTCAAGGCCCCTTCCGCGGCCGCCGCCGTGGCCGCCCTCAAGCCCGCCGTGCAGCCCGCGATCCGCTTCGCCGCGCCGGTGGTGGCCAAGGCCGGCACCGAGGCCGCCCTGCGGTCCGCCATCAAGTTCGAGACCGTGCGCTGGGGCGGCAAGCCCGTGCAGACGCTCGACGAAGGCTCGCGCATCCTGCTGGCCAAGGCCGCGGCCGAGAAGGCCGGCCTGGGCGAAGTCGGCCTGGACTACAACGACGTGTACGGCGTGATCGAAGCCGAGACGTCCTGGATCCAGCGCACCGGCTCCAGCAAGAACGGCACGCCCAACCTGGGCCTGGCGCAGTTCGAGCCGCGCACCGCCAAGGCCATGGGCCTGGACGACCCGCAGGACCCCGTGCAGGCCGTGTTCGCCGCCGCCAAGTACATGAAGCTCGGCGCGCAATGGGCGAGCCCCCGCATCGGCCACCTGAAGTCCGACCCTGCGCTGTACGCCGCCAAGCTGCGCGAAGGCGTGTCGGTGCACTACAACCTGTCGATCAAGGGCCGCAACAAGTGGACCGGCCTGAACACCGCCCAGCTGCCGGTCGAGACCCAGCGGCACATCCGCAACGCCGCCCTCGGCGCGAAGGAAGCCGTGGAGCTCGCGCGCCTGATCAAGGTCTGATCAAGGTCTGATCGCGGCTCAGCGGGCGGGCGGTTCGCCCGCCGCGAACGTCGCCAGCGCTTCGCCCGTGAGGCGATAGCGCGTCCATTCGTCCATCGCCACCGCGCCGAGCGAACGGTAGAACCGGATTGCCGGCTCGTTCCAATCGAGCACGCTCCACTCGAAGCGTCCGCAGCCGTTCGCGACCGCGATGCGCGCGAGGTGGCGGAGCAGCGCCTTGCCGCCCCCCGCGCCGCGATACGCCGGCTGCACGTACAGGTCTTCCAGGTAGAGACCCTGCCGGCCCTGCCAGGTGGAGTAGTTGAAGAAGTACAGCGCGAAGCCGCAAGTCGTGCCGTCGACGCTGCACATGATCGCGTGGACGCGGGGCGCCTCGCCGAACAGCGACGCGTAAATCATCGCCTCCGTCGCCACCACTTCGCTTTCGGCCTTCTCGTAGACCGCCAGCTCCCGGATGAACCCCAGGATCGCCGGCACGTCCGCCGCAACCGCGGGACGGACGTCGATCGCGCGCGCCGCCATCTTCAACGCTTCTGCTTGCGCCGCGCGGACTCCGCCAGCGAAGTCACGCCCATGCCCACGAGCACCAGCACCGCGGCGATGCCGAATCCGACGGGCCCTTCGGGCACCAGCCACGTCGGGTATTGCGGCCAGGCCTCGGCCAGCGTGTGCAACGCCGGCTGCCTGGCTTCGGCGCGATCCGTATTGAGCGCCACCAGCGAGGCGCGCGCGAACACCGCGCCGAGGATCAGGATCGCTCCCGCGAGGAACAAGGTCTTGCCGAGCACGAGGGCGCGCCTGGGCGATCGGGCGATGAGGGAACGGAGCCATTGCATGGGCGCGACTCTAGCGCAGTGCGCATCGGGCACCGGGTAAACCTGTAGAGCCGGCCGGACGACGGCCCCTACACTCGCCTTTGATCAAACATCAAGGTCGTCGTCGGGATCCCTCTCCATGCGCAAAGTCATCATCACCTGCGCCGTCACCGGCGCCATCCACACGCCGTCGATGTCGCCCTCCCTGCCGGTGACGCCGGAGGAGATCATCGAGGCGGCGGTGGGTGCGGCGGAGGCCGGCGCGGCCATCATCCACCTGCACGCGCGCGATCCCGTCACCGGCAAGCCGGACCAGAGCCCCGAGGCCTTCGGCCGCTTCCTGCCGCAGATCAAGGCGCGCACGGACGCCGTGCTGAACCTCACCAGCGGCGGCTCGCCCTTCATGACGATCGAGGAGCGCATCCAGCCCTCGATGCGCTTCGCGCCCGAAGTGGCCTCGCTGAACATGGGCTCGATCAACTTCGCCCTGTTCCCGATGCTGGAGCGCTTCAAGGAATTCACGCACGACTGGGAGCGGCAGCACCTGGAAAACAGCCGCGACCTGATCTTCCGCAACACCTTCAAGGACATCGAATTCGCGCTGGCGAAGTGTGCCGCCAACGGCACGCGCTTCGAGCTGGAGTGCTACGACATCGGGCACCTCTACAACCTCGCGCACTTCGCCGACCGCGGCCTGATCAAGCCGCCCTTCTTCGTGCAGTCGGTGTTCGGCATCCTGGGCGGCATCGGCACGCATCCCGAAGACGTCGCGCACATGCGCCGCACGGCCGATCGCCTCTTCGGCAAGGACTACCAGTGGTCCGTGCTCGGCGCGGGCCGCCACCAGATGACGATCGCCACCATCGCCGCCGGCATGGGCGGCAACGTGCGCGTGGGCCTGGAAGATAGCCTGTGGGCCGGCCCCGGCACGCTGGCCGAGAGCAATGCGCAGCAGGTGCGCATGATCCGCAAGATCGTCGAAGGCCTGGGCCTGCAGGTCGCCACGCCCGCCGAGGCGCGCGGGATCCTGCAGCTCAAGGGCGCGGACCAGGTCCGCTTCTAGAGCCAGGCATCCGCTGCGCGATGCGCCCCCTGGCCCGCTCCCACCGCCCTGCGCGCCTCGGCGCGCCCGGCCTGCACCGCGCGGATGGTGTCGGCGGCCATGGCGATGTCGGCCACGATGCCCTTGCGCAATTCGCCGGCCTTGCGCGCGCCCAGCGCCTCGACGATCTGCGCGTGGTGCTTGCTCGAATCGGAGAAGCCGGTCTCGTTGAAGCAGGAGCGCAGCAGCGGGCCGACGCGCACCCACAGCTTTTCGATGATCGACAGCATGAAGGGGCTGGCGCCCAGGCGGTAGATCAGGAAGTGGAACTGGAAGTTGCCGTCGAGATAGGCGTCGGCATTGCCGCTGCGCGCCGACGCGCGCATCGCGCGGTCGATCTCGCGCAGTTGCTGCACGTGCGACGCGTCCGCGTGCGCCACGGCATGCGAGGCGGCCAGGCCCTCGACGTGGCAGCGCAGGTCGGTCAGTTCGTCGAATTCATGCCGCGAGAGCACCGGCACGATCACCGTGCGGTTGGGACGCAGTTCCAGCGCGCCCTCGGCGATCAGCCGGTTCATGGATTCGCGCGCGGGCATCACGCTCGCGCCCAGCAACTCGGTGATCGCCTTGACGGTCACCACCTCGCCGGGCTGGAAGTGCCCGTTCATCAACGCGCTGCGTACCGACTCGGTCACCTGCTCGCGCAGGGTCACGTTCTTCACCTGCTTCAGCGCGGGGCGGGCGGCGACGTGGCGGACGGTCTTGGCAGCGGAAGGCATGGCGCGAAGCACGATAGCACGCTTCACGCGCCCGCCACGTCATCGGATACCAACAGGGGACGCGAATGAGCGACATCGAGAGCAAGGGCCGCGTGGCCATCGTCACCGGCGGCAGCCGAGGCATCGGCCGCGCCATCGTCCTCATGCTGGCGCGCGAAGGCTGGGACGTCTGCTTCAGCTACCTGTCCAACGTCAACGCCGCGAACGAGACCGCGGCGCTGGTGGAGAAGGCCGGCCGCAAGGCACTCGCCGTGCAGGCGGACGTGGCGAAGCAGCAGGACGTGCGCCGCCTCTTCTCCCAATCGCAGAAGATGTTCGGCCGGCTGGACGCCATGGTCAGCAACGCGGGCGTCGTCGGCGGCACGCGCTCGATCTTCGACGCCGATGCGGAGCACCTGCGCGGCGTGTTCGACGCCAACGTGCTCGGAAGCTTCTACTGCGTGTCCGAAGCAGCGAAGCAGATGTCGACGCAAAGGGGCGGCCGCGGCGGCGTGATCGTCAACATGTCCTCCGTCGCGGCGCGCACCGGCGGCATGATGAACGAGGCGCACTACGCCGCCTCCAAGGGCGCCATCGACAGCCTCACGCTGGGCCTGGCGCGCGAGCTCGCGCCGCACGGCATCCGCGTCAACGCGGTGCGGCCCGGCCTCATCGACACCGAGATCCACGAGGCGCACGGCGGCCAGGAAACGCTGGCCAGGCTCGCGCCCACCGTGCCCATGGCCCGCGTCGGCAGCGCCGACGAAGTGGCCCGGGTCGTGAGCTTCCTGTGCGGTTCGCAGGCGAGCTACATCCATGGCGCGCTGCTGGACGTGTCCGGCGGCCGCTGAAGCGCTCCCTTTCCCTGCCAGCGAAGAACCAGGAGACAACACCGATGAAACGCAGAACCCTGCTCACCGGCGCGACCGGTGCCGCCGCCGCGCTCGCCCTGCCCGCATGGAGCCAGTCCGGGTATCCGAACAAGCCGCTCAAGGTGATCGTGCCCTACGCGCCGGGCATCTCGCCGGACGTCGTGGCGCGCGTGATCGCCGACAAGCTGTCGCAGGCGCTCGGCCAGCCGGTGATCGTCGACAACCGCGCCGGCGCCGGCGGCATGATCGGCGCCGAAGCGGCGGCCACCATGCCCGCCGACGGCTACAACCTGTTCTACACGGTCAAGGGCGTGATGGCGATCGCGCCGCACCTGTACACGCAGGCCAAGTACAACCCGCTGAAAGACTTCAAGGCCGTGACCGAAGTGCTGATCGTGCCGCACATCATCACGGCCAAGCCGAACGCGCCCTTCAACACCATGGCCGAAATGGTGGCGTACGCGAAGGCGAATCCCGGCAAGCTCAATTACGCCTCGGCCGGCGTCGGCTCGCAGCCGCACGTGGCGCTCGAGGCCTGGGCGCGCCGCATGGGCATCAAGCTCACGCACGTGCCGTACAAGACCAATCCCTCGCCCGACGTCATGAGCGGCGTGGTCGACATGTACCTCGAGGCGTCGACGACCGCGATCCCCTCGATCCAGGCCAAGCGTATCAAGGCGCTGGCCGTGTCGGGCGCGCAGCGGGTCGCGGCGCTGCCCGACGTTCCCACCATGACCGAGTACAACGCGGAGCTCGATCCAAACGGCGTGATCGGCAACTCGTGGCACACCTTCTTCGTGCCCGCGGGCACGCCCGATGCGATCGTCACGCGCCTGAACACCGAGATCGTCAAGGTCGTGAAGATGCCGGAGATCCAGGCCCGCCTGCATTCGCTGGGACTCACGCCCACCGGCACGCCGGCCGCCGCCGTGAACACCGGCATGGCCGCCGACCACGCCTACTGGGGCAAGCTGATCGCCGAACTCGGCATCAAGGTCGAGTGACGCGATGATCGTCGAACAGCGGACCTACACCCTCAAGCCGCTGCGCACGCGCGACTTCCTCGCGCTGTACGAGCGGGCGGCGCTGCCGCTGCAGAAGAAGCACCTGGGCCACCTGGTGGGCTTCTTCGTCTCGGAGGTGGGGCCGCTGAACCAGGTGGTGCACCTCTGGGCCTTCGACAGCCTGGCCGAGCGCGAGCGCCGGCGCAAGGCGATGGAGGAGGACCCGCTGTGGCCGGACTACGTGAACGCCTTGCGCGAGCTCGACGTGATCCTGGAGCAGGAGACGAAGATGCTGCGGTCGGTGTCGTTCTCGCCGGTTTGACTCCGGCAAGGGCAGGCGCCGTCGAGCACCCTCACCCCGCCCGCAGCTTCCCCGCCAGCTGCTTCGCCGCCTTCGCCGTCGCCCCCTTGCCCGTGATCGCCAGCGCCGGCGGATGCCGCAGCATCCGCTCGAACACCGCCCGCACCTCCTCCAGCGTGATCTCCTCGATCAGGTCGAGCGTGTCGCCCAGCGCGCCGATGGTGCCGCGCAGGAACAGCTCCTCCACCGCGCGCTCCATCGCCGCATAGGTGCGTTCCGAGGAGCGCACGCGCGACACCGTGAGCTGGTTCTTCGCCCGTTCGAGGTGCACGGGGTCGATCTCCTGCGCATGCGCGCGCAGCAGCGTGCCCGCGGCGCCGACCAGTTCGTCCAGCTGCTCCGGCGTGGTGACGGCATGGACGATGAAGCTGAACCAGTCGTCGCCGCTCTCCGACGTGGAGTGCGCCGTGTACGCCAGGCCGAGCCGTTCGCGCACGGTGTCCGTCAGCGGCGCCGACATGCCGCCGCCGAACAGGATGGTGGCGAGCGAGCCGGCGAGGCGCCAGCGCTGGTCGCGCAGGTCCACCGCGGCTTCGGGGAGCACCGGGTACGCGACGTTCATGAACACCTGCGAGACCTGCGTGAAGCGGCGCCCCATGGCGCTGCCCACGTGTCCGGGCACGGCCGGCGCGGGCACCGCCACCGAAGCGCGCGGCATGCCGGCGAACAGCGCCTCGCCCTGCGCGAAGAACGCTTCGACGTCGACCTCGCCCGCCATGGCGACAACGGTCTGCTCCGCCACGTAGTGCGACCGCACGTGCGCCACGAGGTCGTCGCGCGTGAAGCGCTCGATGTTGGCCACGGTGCCGATCACCGGCATGCCCAGCGGATGCGCGCCGAACAGCGCCCGATCCAGCAGCTCGCCGGAGCTTTCCTCCGGGTCTTCGTCGTACTCGATCGCCTCCTGCCGGATCACCTCCAGCTCGCGCTTCAGCTCCGCTTCGGGAAAGGTGCTGTTCAGGACGATGTCGGCGAGCATGCCCAGGAACTCGCCCGCATGCCGGCCGAGGCCCGTCATGAAGTAGCCGGTGGTGTCCTTGCTGGTGAACGCATTGACGTCGGCGCCCAGCCTCTCCGCGTCGAGGTTGATCTCCTGCACGGTGCGGCGGGTCGTGCCCTTGAAGGCCATGTGCTCCAGCACGTGGCTGATGCCGTTGTTGGCCGCCGTCTCGTCGCGCGAGCCGACGTGCAGGAACACGCCCACGCTGGTGCTGCGCACGTGCGGCAGCGGGATGGCGAGGAGGCGCACGCCGTTGGGCAGCGTGCGCAGGGAGGGGGTGGTCAGGATCACGAGGGCGAATCTACTGCAAGTGCGCCCCGACGGTTGAGAAGAGCGGCCGCTTTTACTTCTTGAGCAGGGAGGACGCCGCATTCACCGGCTACGCTGGCGCCCGTGAGAAATCCATGCCTTGCGGCTGCATCCCTTCGATGATGCGCCACCTCGTACGCAGTGCCGCCCTCCTGCTGCTCCTGGCCCTTGCCGGCCTGTCGCTGCTGCAGGAGGAACTCCGTTTCGTCCTCGCCGGTGCGGCGATCAGCTGCCTCGTCGAAATCGGCCTGGCGCTGCGAGCGCGCCGCGGCGGGTCCCGCGCTTCCGGCGATCGCTCCCGGGTGGCCGCCGTCCACATGGCCTGCCAGGAGCAGGACGGCGCCATGAGCGTGGCCCTGGTGGGTGCCCGGGCGCGGGGCGCCGCGCCCTACGTGCTGCTCTCGCGCCAGCTCGCGGGCAGCGTGCCGGGCCTGCCCTACCTCGAACTTTCCGATCGCCAGTGGTCCTTGCACGGCGGCATCCAGGAGGCCGTCCTGTCGCCGGGACTGTTGCGCCTCGAGCTGGATCCGCGCGGCGCGGAAGTCCTCGGCGCCGCCCGGGTATGCGTCACCCTGGAGCCGGACATCGAGCAGCGGCCGCTGGAGCGGTCGCTGCGCAAGATCCTGCGGGGCGTCTCGTTCACCAGCGAACGCTCGATGCCGGAAGACCAGCCTTCGAATCAGCGCTCCGCGTAGGGCAGCAGTGCCTTGGCGGCTTCGATGCGCAGCCGCAGGTCCACCGCCGGGTCGTTCATCACCTCCAGGAGGAAGCGGCGCGGATCCTGCTGCGCCGCGGGCGGCGACGACGGCGTGACGGCCAGGGCGCGTCCCTGCGGCGGGAGGAAGGCCTCTCCCCTGCCTTGCGGAACCAGCGCGTCGCCGGGAAGCAGCCGATCGCAGGCCGCCTTCCACGCGGCGGGCGTGATCGGCTGCAGCCGGGAAAGCAGGTCGGCCTGGGCGTCGTCCGGCGGGCGCAAGTCGACCCAGGGTTCCTCGGCGAAAAGCCCCGCGAGATCCGGAGCGACGAAGGCGGACCAGCGCCCCGGTGCGATCTCCGCGGGCGGCACGCGTGTGGCGCTGTCGCCACCGGCGACCACGACAGACCTGGCGATGCGTTGCGCCGGCACGTTGTCGAGATAGCGCCGGCACAAGGCGGCCAGGAAGGCTTCCGCATCCTGCGCGCCCACCGGCTGGGCCAGGGCGAACCAGAGCTGGTACCCCTCTTCACCGGAGACGGCGATGCCGGGCGCGGGCAGGTCCAGGTCGGCCTGCACGCCCTGCCACATGCGCGAGAGGGCGGGCCACGCGCCGGCGCCCGAAAGTCCCACCTGCATCGCGGCGGCGTGCGGTGTAGTGGAGCCGGTGTCGTCGCGCGGCGCCTCGCCTCCGGCAAAGAGGCGCTGCAGTTCGGACTGGAGCCTGTTGGTCGTCACGACGCCGAATCTACACGCTCGTTGGCGGACGGGCCGGCGCGGGACCTCTTCAGGCCGGCGCGCCGCCCGGCAGGCCCATCGCGCGCACGCAGCGATCGCGCAGCGACTCCACCGCGCGCAGGTGCTCCTGCAGTTCCGACCCGAGCGCCGCGCGGGTGCACAAGGCCTGCAGCAATCTCGCGCGCGAGACCAGCACCGCGACCCAGTTCACCGACAGCTTCGGCAACGAAGCGCCGAGGATGCGCAGCTCGCCGAACTCGTCCTGCAGCCGGCGCCACAGCACCGGATCGGCCCAGGTCTCCGCCAGGGCGCGCAGGTCCATCTCGTATTTCTCCAGTGCGGCCGCCAGCTTGAAGGCGACCACGCGGGTGGAAAATTCCTTGATGTGCATGGGGGGACTGTAGGGCCGCATCGCACGGGCGGCGCGGAGAATACGTGCGGTTACGGCTCAGGTTGTAAGCGCGACCGCCTCAACGGCGCGTGATGACGATCTCGAGATACTCGCTCGGGATCACGAGTCCGCCATCGCGCACGGCGTCGAACTGCTCCATCAGCGCGACGAACTCGCCGGCCAGCGCGTGCTGCTTGTCCTCGTCGAGCGCCGCGAAGGCCTTCAGCACCGGCCCGTAGTAGCCGCGGAAGATCTCCAGCATGTGTCCGGGCGAGCGGTAGCGGAACACGAAGTGGCGCTTCCCGGTCGCGATGCGGGACGAGCCCACCTCGAACAGCTCCGACAGCAGCGCGCGCGTGCCCCACTGCGCCGGCGGCGTGATGCCGGCGGGCGGCGGGACGTACCGGCCGATCAGCTTGAACACCTGGCCGATGAAGCTCTCCGGCGTCCAGTTGGCCATCGCGATGCGGCCGCCGGAGCGGCACACGCGCAGCAGTTCGCCGGCCACGCGCGGCGCGTTCGGCGCGAACATGCAGCCGAAGGTGGACAGCACCACGTCGAAGCTGCCGTCGTCGAAAGGCAGGGCTTCGGCATCGGCCTCGCGGAAGTCGATGCCGTGCAGGCGCTCGGCCGCGGCACGCTCGCGGGCGCGCTCCAGCAGCGCTGGCACGTAGTCGGTGGAAGTGACTTCGCACCAGCGGCGCGCCGCGGCGAGCGTGGCGTTGCCGTTGCCGGCGGCGACGTCGAGCACGCGCTCGCCGGCACGCAGGTCGGCGGCCTCGCACAGCGTCTCGCCGACGATTTGCAAGGTGGTGCCGATCACGGCATAGTCGCCCGAAGCCCAGGCGGCCTTCTGGCGGGTCTTGATCGCGCTGAAGTCGGCGGCGGCTTGCGGCGCAACGGCGGTGGTGGGCAAGGGGGTCATGGTCGTTCCTCGGTGAAGAAGGGGGAGACACGACTCTCCGCCGGGGACGTGGAAGCCGGCGTGGTGGCCGGCGTGGGAATCGGCGTGGAAATTCGCAAGCGGTTGCCTTCGGACGCGCCCGGCGCATCGCGCCTCGCGCTGCGGCTGCTCGGGCCGCTCGCGCTGAGCCGCGACGGCACGCCCCTCGCCCTGCCCCGCTCGCGCAAGGTGCGTGCCCTGCTCGCCTGGCTCGCCCTGCAGGAGCGCCCCACCACGCGCAGCCACTTGTGCGAATTGCTGTGGGACCTCCCCAGCGATCCGCGCGGCGAACTGCGCTGGTGCCTGAGCAAGCTGCGTTCCCTGCTCGACGAACCCGGGCGCACGCGCGTCATCGCCGATGGCGACGGCGTCGCGCTCGACCTCTCGGACGACGACGTCGACACGCAGGCAGTGCTGCAGGCCCTGCACGACGGCGTGCCGGCGCTGCCGGCCGCGCGGCTCGAAGCACTCGCCGCCCGGTTCGCGCAGGGCGATCTCCTCGATGCGCTCGACCTGCCGCACAACCCGGTATTCACCGGCTGGCTGGTGGCCGAGCGCCGGCGCTTTCGCAATGCGCACGCGGCGGTGCTGGAACACTGGGTGCGCGCGCTTCCGACCGGCAGCGACACGGCGATGTCCGCCCTCGCCCGCTGGATCGCCATCGCGCCCTTCGACCGGCAGGCGCACGAACAGCTGCTGGACGCGCTCGCCGCGCGCGGCCGCCTGCGCGAGGGCGACGAGCACCTGGCCGAAACGGCGCGCCGCTACGAAGCCGAGGGGCAGGACTGGACGCCGATCGGGCGCGCCTGGCAGGCCGCCAAGGCCCGCCACGCGAACGACGGCACGGCCATCGCGACGGCCCGCCCCGTCATCGCCTTGCAGGAGACGCTGCCCGAGGTTCCCGCTTCGGCCCGGCGCCGCGCTTCGCTCGCCGTCATGCCCTTCCTCGATCGCACCCGCGGCGTCGCGGTGCGCGGCGGCCCGGGCGACGGCATGGCGCACGACATCATCACGCGCCTGGCCAAGCTGCGCAGCATGTTCGTGATCGCCGAAGGCACGATGTTCGCGCTGTCCGAGCGGCACGTGGATCCGGACGACGCCGGCCGCCGCCTCGACGTGGATTACGTGGCCGGCGGCTGGCTGCGGCGCGACGACGCCCGGCTCGCCGTCACCGTGCAGCTGACGGAAACGCGCAGCGCGCAGGTGGTCTGGGCCGAGGAATTCTCCGGCCGCGTCGACGACGCCTTCGAGGTGCTCGATACGATCGGCAACCGCATCGTCACGGCGATCGCCAACCAGATCGAGGTGGCCGAACGCAACCGCGCGATCCTGCGCAACCCGAACTCGCTGAACGCGTGGGAAGCGCACCACCGCGGCCTGTGGCACATGGTGCGCTTCAACCGCGAGGACAACCAGCAGGCGCGGCACTTCTTCCAGGCCGCGGTGCGCCTCGACCCCACCTTCTCGCGGCCGCACGCGGGCCTGTCGTTCACGCATTTCCAGGACGCGTTCCTCGATTGGGCCGAGCGCGACGCGGCCATCGAGCGGGCCTATGCCGCGGCGGCGGAAGGCCTGATGGCGGACGAACGCGATCCCGCCGCCCACTGGGCGCTCGGACGCGCGCTGTGGCTGAAGCAGCGCGACGACGACGCCTTGCGCGAACTGCGCGACGCGATCGAGCTGAGTCCCAACTTCGCCCTCGGCCACTACACCCTCGGCTTCGTGCATGCGCAGTCGGGCGATCCGCTGGTGGCCATCGCCGAAGCGGACCAGGCGCGCGAACTGAGTCCCATGGACCCCCTGCTGTTCGGGATGCTGGCGTCGCGCGCGCTGGCGCTGATCCGCCTGGGGCGCTGCGAGGAGGCCGCCGACTGGGCGGTGCGGTCGGCGGCGCGGCCCAACGCGCACGTCCACATCCGGGCGATCGCGATGTTCTGCCTGGCCCTGGCCGGGCGCACGCGCGAAGCGGGGGACTACGCGGCGGCGATCCGGCGCTCGCACCCCGACTACGGTGTGCAGGATTTCACGCGCGCGTTCCGGCTCGGGCCGCAGGCCGACGGCCTGGTGCGCCAGGCGGCGGGGATCATCGCGGCCTGACAGCTGTTGCACTCGCGAACAGGTCCCCGGCGCGCCGGTGGCAAAGTGGCTGCATCCGTTGCGGCAGGACCCGACGCCGCGCAAACAGCCTCCAGTTCCATGACAGAGACCACGCTTCCCATCGTTCTCGGCATCATCTGCGGCCTGCTTTCCGCGTTCCTGCTGTTCGCCCTGAGCCGCTTCTGGGGCGACACGGTGTTGCCGCTCGCACGACGCTGGCGGTACCAAGGGGTAACGATTTCCGGCGAATGGAAAGGATTGGGAACCGGCGTCACGGCCTCCAACGGCGAATGGACCGAGATCACCGTGACCCTGGACCAGGACGCCGCGGACCTCGTGGGCCTGATGATCATCCGCTACCGCTCGGAGATCCAGTCCTTCGACCTGACCCTGCGCCTGGCCGGCCGCATCCGCGAAGGCTACGCCACCCTCAACCTCGCGCCGGTGAGCAAGGGCGTCGCTTCGGTGGCCACCGCGCTGCTGAAGATCGACAACGAAGGCATGGCGCTGAATGGGCAACTGCTGTATCGCGACGCGTTCGTCGACAGCGTCGACGTGATCCACCTGTCGGTGCACCGGGCCGACTCGATCGCCGTGCCGCGGCTGGTGCCGGTGGGCACCATCCGCGCGGCGAGCGTGATGGAGGCTTGAGCGCCGGACGGCTGGCGGCCTCAGGAAATCGCCACCAGCTCCGCCAGCACGCGCAGCACGAGATCCGGCTCCGTCATCTGCGGGAAATGCCCGCTCTTCTGCGCGATGACCTGCTCGCCCAGCGGCGACAGGCGCACCAGTTCCTGCTGGTGGGCGCGCCTGGCGCCCACCGCGCCGGGCGACATCAGCCAGGACCTCGGCGTGAGGCCGCCCGTCACGACGGTCAGCGGCACCGGCGGGAAGGGGCCCGCCGCCTCGATCTCGCGCACGGTGTCGGCCACGCAGGCCAGTTCGGTCTGCAGGTTGGGCTTGAACAGGACCTGCGGCAGCGCGAGCATCCTGGCGAGCGCGCGCGTGAGGTGGCTCTCGTGTTTCTTCAGTAACGCATGGTCAGCCGGGTGCGTCGCCTCCAGGAACAGGACACCGGCGATTTCCTCGGGATAGAGGCGCGCGAACAGGTTGGCGAACAGGCCTCCCAGCGAATGCGCGACGAGGATGTACGGCGCCTCGAGCCCCACGTAACCGATGAGTTCGCGCAGGGATCCGATCACCACCGGGCCGGTCTGGCGTTCCTGCGGCGGGTCGCTGCCCTGCATGCCGAAGCGGTTCCAGCCGAACACCGTTCCGAGCTGTTCGACCTGCGGGTACAGCGGCTCCCATCCCATGAGGCTCATGCCGGCGCCGCTGAAAAGCAGGATGGTCGACGGGCCCTTGCCCGAGACCATGTAGCCGAGGCGGCCCTGGCGCGTCTGCAGCGCCCGGATGGGCGGCAGCAGGCCCAGGGAGTCCGCGGCGTGCTGCTGCATGCGGCCCGCGCGCTCAGGCGCCGCCGATGCCGGCGATCACCTTGCCCTTGCCCTGGCAGATCGGGCACGTGGAGCCGCCGAGGCGGCCGTTGCCGCCGCACTGCGGGCAGACGCTTTCGCCGGTGTCGGTCGTGCCGCCGGGCGGGTTGGCAGGAAGGTCGAACGACGCGCCCGGATCCTCCTCGCCGGCGACGGACAGGTCGAGGTCGGCGGTGTCGCCCGGACGCGTGGGGGCGTTCGAGCCCGGCAGGGAATCGTGCGGCTTCGCGGCCATGGCGGTCTCCGGTGGCTGACCCATCCTAGGCAGCGCAGCGGGCGCGCTGCGTAGGACGGGGCCGATGGGGACCTATTTCCCTTTCCAGGCCGGCGAGCGCTTCTGCACGAACGCGGTCACGCCTTCCTTGAAATCCTCGCTGCCGTAGGTGCGGCGGATGAGGTCTTCGGCGTCGGGCAGGCCGTGCTTCAGCAGGCGGTTGAGCGCCTCCTTGCTCACCTGCTGCGTGACGGGCGCGAGCGAAGCGAGCTTCGCACACAGCTTCTGCGCCGCCGCCTCGATGGCATCGGCCTCGGCGATCTCCAGCACGTAGCCGCAGGCCCTGGCTTCCTCGGCACCGATCATGTCGGCCAGCATCAGCAGGCGCTGCACCCGCGGCCGTCCGAAGTTGGCGACCAGCGCGGCGACGTTGCCCATCGACAGGCAGTTGCCCAGCGTGCGCGCGATCGGCACGCCGAACTTCGCGGTGGGCGTGGCGATGCGGAAATCGCAGGTGCTGGCGATGGCCAGGCCGCCGCCGATGCACCAGCCCTGCACCACCGCCACGGTGGGCATGGGCAGCGCCGCGAGCAACTGCATCGTGCCGTCGATGCGGTGCTCGTACTCGACGCCGTCCTTGCCGCCCTCGAAGTGCTGGAACTGCGCGATGTCGGTTCCGGCGACGAAAGCCTCGCCGCCGGCGCCCTGGAAGCGCACCACGCGGACGGCGTGGTCCTCCCGCACCTGCTCGCAGATCGCGCGCAGGCGCTGGTACATGGACCACGTCATCGCGTTGCGCGCCTCGGGACGGTCGAAGGTCACCGAGGCGATGCCGCCCTGGATCTCGAGGTGGACTGCACCCTCGTTGCTCATGGACCGAACGCTCCTTCCTCGCGCAGCCGCGCCAGCTGCGCGCCGCCGATGCCGATTTCCTCCAGCACTTCCCCGGTGTGCTCACCCAGCAGCGGCGGATGGCGGCGCACCTGCTGCGGCGTGCCCGAGAGCTTCACCGCGAAGCCGATGTTGGGCACCTTGCCTTCCACCGGGTGGTCGATGTCCATGCGCATGCCGCGCACCTGCGCGTGCTCGCTGGCGAAGGCTTCCGGATAGCTCAGGATGGGGCCGGCCGGGATGCCGTTGGCGAGCAGCGTCTCGACCCAGTGGTCCTTGCCGTGCAGCCGGAAGGTCCGCTCCAGTTCCTCCTGCAGTTCGGCGCGATGGGCGAGACGCTGTGCGATCGTGGTGAAACGCGCGTCGTCCGGCAGTTCGTCGCGCCCCAGCAAGCGGCACAGCTGCATCCACAGCTTCTGGTTGTTCGCGCCCATCACGAAGTGGCCGTCCGCGCAGGCCATGGCCTGGTAGGGGGCGGTCATCTTGTTCGACGTGCCCAGCGGTTGCGGCGGCTTGCCGGTGCCCCACCAGTCGCAGGTGTCCCAGACGGAGAAGGCCATCGCGGTGTCGAACAGCGCCGCGTCGATGTACTGGCCCTGCCCCGTGTTGCGGGCGCCGATGCAGGCGGCGAGCGTCGCGTACACCGCGAACAGCGCGCAGCCGATGTCGGCCACCGGCACGCCGGCCTTCACCGGCGGGCTGTCGGGATAGCCCGTGACGCTCATGACGCCGGACATGGCCTGCGCCATCAGGTCGAAGCCGGGGCGGTCCGCCCAGGGACCGGTCTGCCCGAAGCCCGAGATGCTGGTGTAGACGAGCCGCGGATTGATCTCCTTCAGCACGTCGTAGCCCAGGCCCAGGCGCCGCAGCGCGCCGGGCCGGTAGTTCTCCACCAGGATGTCGGCGTGCTTCGCGAGCGCCTTGAGCACTTCCTTGCCCGCGTCGGACTTGAGGTCGAGCGCGACGCTGCGCTTGTTGCGGTTCATGTTCAGGAAGCCGAGGCTGTCGGCGCCCTTCATCTTGAACCCCATCGCGCCGCGCGTCTGGTCTCCCGTGCCCGGCGGCTCGATCTTGATCACGTCCGCGCCGAGGTCTCCCAGCAGCATGCAGGCATAGGGCCCCGCCATCACCTGGCTGATGTCCAGGACCCGGACACCGGCCAGCGGCAGGGGCCGCCCGCCTTCTTCTTCAACCTTCTGCTTTGACACCGGCTTCCTTCACCACCTTGGTCCAGGTCTTCAGCTCGCTGGTCATGAACTGGGCGAACTTCTCGCGCGAGCCGCCGCCGTCCTCGGCGCCGAACTGCTCGAACTTCTCCTGCACGTCGGCCATGGCGAAGACCTTGTTCATGTCCTCGTTCATGCGCTGCGCCAGCGGCGTGGGCAGCTTGCCGGGGCCCACGAGGCCGTACCAGGTGGTGGCCTCGAAGCCGGGGAAGCCGCTCTCGGCCATGGTGGGAACGTTCGGGTAGCTCTTGGCGCGCTTCAGGCGGGTCTGCGCGATCGGGATCGCCTTGCCGCTCTTCACGTGCGGCGTGGCCGCCGTCATGGTGTCGAAGCTGTACTGGATCTGGCCGCCGATCAGGTCGGTGAGCATCGGGCCCGAGCCCTTGTACGGCACGTGGATCGCATCGACCTTGGCGCGCAGCTTGAACATCTCCAGCGCCAGGTGCTGGGCCGAGCCGCTGCCGGCGGACCCGAAGCTGATCTTGCCCGGGTTCTTCCTGCACAGGTCCACGAGGTCCTTCACGGTCTTGGCGGGCTGCTGCTCGTTGCAGATCAGCAGGTTGGGCGTGACGCCCACAAGCATGATCGGGGCGAAGTCGCGGTCCGGCGAGTAGCCCATGCGCATGCCCATGGCGGGGGCCAGCGCGTGGCTGTTGATGTGGGCCATCAGCAGTGTGCTGCCGTCGGAAGGCTGCTTGGCAACGTATTCGGCGGCGATCATGCCGGAGGCCCCCGCCTTGTTCTCCACGATCACCTGCCGGTCCCAGACCGGGCCGAGCTTCTGCGCCATCACGCGCGCCAGGGCGTCGGTGCCGCCACCGGGGGCGAAGCCCACGACGATGCGGATCGGGCCGTTGGGCAGCCCGAGTTGCTGCGCGCGCAGCGTGGGCAGGGCCACGGATGCGGCGACGCCGGTCATGAAAGTTCTACGTTGCATGCAAGCCTCCTTGATGGTGGGGAAGTGGGAAGGGGAACGCGGCTTCTTCTGTGGATGCTTGTCGTTCAGGCCGCCTTCTGCAGGGCGACCGGCGCCGGATGGCCGGCGAAATACTCCATCGCGGCGGCGACGCCGGAGCCGGCGAGCTTCACGCCGCACAGCTTGAGGCCCATCTCGCAGCCGGAAAGCGCCGCCATCAGCGTGAGGTCGTTGCAGTCGCCGAGGTGGCCGATGCGGAACATGCGGCCCTTGACCTTGCCGAGGCCCGTGCCCAGCGACAGGTCGAAGCGCTCGTAGATCAGCTTGCGCACGACGTCGGCATCGACGCCCTCGGGCATGACCACGCCGGTGAGCACGGGCGACTGCGTGGCCGTCTCGATCACCTGGGTCTCCAGGCCCCAGGCCTTGACGCCGGCGCGCACGCCGGCCGCCCAGCGCTGGTGCCGCGCGAACACGCCCTGCAGGCCGCCGAAGTGCGGATCGAGCAGCATGTCGCAGGCTTCGGCCAGGCCGTACAGCAGGTTGGTATTGGGCGTGTAGGGCCAGTAGCCCGTCTTGTTCATCTCGACGATCTCGTCCCAGGCCCAGAAGGACTTGGGCAGCCTGGCCGTCTTGCTCGCCTCGAGCGCCTTGGGCGAGATCGCGTTGAAGCTGATGCCCGGGGGCAGCATCAGGCCCTTCTGCGAGCCGCTGATGGTGACGTCGACGCCCCACTCGTCGTGCTTGTATTCGGCGGAGGCCAGGCCGGAGATCGAGTCGACCAGCAGCAGTGCGGGATGCTTCGCGGCATCGATCGCGCGGCGCACCGCCAGGATGTTGCTGGTGGCGCCGGTGGACGTCTCGTTGTGCACCACGCACACGGCCTTGATGCTGTGCTGGGTGTCGGCCTTCAGGCGCTCCTCGATCAGGTGCGCCTGCACGCCGCGGCGCCAGCCTTCGACGCCGGGCAGGCCGATGAACTCGGTCTTGATGCCCAGGCGGGTGGCCATCTTGTTCCACAGGCTGGCGAAGTGGCCGGTCTCGTACATCAGCACGTGGTCGCCGGGGGACAGCGTGTTGGAGAGCGCGGCTTCCCAGGCGCCGGTGCCGGACGCCGGATAGATCACCACCGGGTTCTTCGTCTGGAAGATCTGCTGGATCGCCTTGAGCACCCGCAGGCCGAGCACGCCGAACTCCGGACCGCGGTGGTCAATCGTCGGGTAGCTCATGGCGCGCAGGATGCGGTCCGGCACCGGGGACGGACCCGGGATCTGCAGGAAGTGGCGGCCGGTGGGGTGGAAGTCGAGGGTGACCATGGGCGTGCTCTTTCAGGACGGGTGGACGATGGACGCCATTTTTTGCATACAAAATGCGAATGTCAATACCCGACTATCCTGAACTAACGGTTTGCTCACCTTTTAATTTGCATACAAAATAGCGTCCATGACCGCCGATGTGATCTCGATTCCCCGCGCTGCCCTGCACGAGCAGGTGGCGCAGCGCCTGCGCCAGATGCTGGTGGAAGGGCGCATCGCCCCGGGCGCCAAGCTCAATGAACGCGAACTGTCCGAGCTGCTGAACGTTTCCCGCACGCCCCTGCGGGAGGCGATCAAGATGCTCGCCGCCGAGGGGCTAGTGGAACTGGTCCCGAATCGGGGCGCGATAGCGGTTTCCCTGACGGAAGAGGATGTGCTGAATACTTTCGAGGTGATGGCCGGACTCGAGGGGCTGAGCGGCGAACTCGCGGCCCAGCGCATCACGCCCAGGGAACTGGCCGAGATCCAGGCCATGCAGTTCGAGATGATGGCCGCCTACACCCGGCGCGACCTCTCCACCTACTACGCGCTCAACGCGCGCATCCACGACGCGATCAACGCGGCGGCCAAGAACCCGGTGCTGGAGACCGTCTACAG
Source organism: Ramlibacter sp. (assembly GCF_036383835.1). GTDB lineage: Bacteria > Pseudomonadota > Gammaproteobacteria > Burkholderiales > Burkholderiaceae_C > Ramlibacter. Next base: position 12,906 of record NZ_DASVNN010000064.1, on the reverse strand, counting down.
CCAGGTCAATGCCCGGCTACAGGCGCTGCGCTTCCGCTCCAACCAGGACGGCGAGAAGTGGAAGACGGCCGTGAAGGAACACGAGAAGATGATCGAAGCCCTGTCCACGCGCGACGCCGCCGGCATGCGCGAGGTGCTGCTCACCCACCTGCGCAACAAGCGCGACGTGGTGCTGGAGCAGCTGCGTGCCGTCCACAAGACCAGCAAGGGGGCCGCATGAACGCACCGCTGCCACTCGAAGTCACCCGAGAAGCCGCGGGCCAGGCCTATGACCAGGTCGCGCGCGCCAGCAACGAAGTCGCCGGCAAGCTCGCCGAGCGCCTTGCCCGCGAAACGCAGGGCGAAGTGCTGTTCTCGCCCGCCGACCGCGGCCGCTACGCCACCGATGCGTCGATCTACCAGGTGATGCCGGTCGGCGTGTTCCTGCCGCGCAGCGCCGAGGACGCCCGCGTCGCGCTCGACATCTGCCGCGACCTGAAGGTACCCATCGTCCCGCGCGGCGGCGGCACCAGCCAGTGCGGCCAGACCGTGGGCGCCGGCCTCGTCATCGACTTCTCCAAGCACGTGCGCAACGTGCTGGACGTCGACGCGGCCGCCCGCACCGTGACGGTGGAGCCCGGCATCGTGCTGGACCACCTCAACGCCCACCTGAAGAAGACCGGCCTCTGGTATCCGGTGGACGTCTCCACCGCGGCCCAGGCCACGCTCGGCGGCATGGCCGGCAACAACTCCTGCGGCAGCCGCAGCATCGCCTACGGCAACATGGTGCACAACGTGCTGGGCGCGCAAGCCTGGACGTCCGACGGCGCCCTGCACACCTTCGGCCGCTTCGACGCCAGCACCGGCACCGCGCGCGCCTTCGGCGAGAAGGTGCGCGACCTCGCCCTGGCGCTGCAGCCCGAGATCGAGTCGCGCTGGCCCAAGGTGATGCGCCGCGTCGCGGGCTACAACCTCGACGTCTTCCACAACCAGAACGAGCGGCCCTACACCCAGGACGGCAGCGTCAACCTGGCGCACCTCCTGATCGGCAGCGAAGGGACGCTGGCGCTGACGAAATCGCTGACGCTGCAGCTGTCCGACCTGCCCAGGCACAAGGTGCTGGGCGTGGTGAACTTCCCCAGCTTCTACCAGGCGATGGATTCGGCCCAGCACATCGTGAAGCTGGGCACCGATGGCACGCTCACCGCCGTCGAACTGGTCGACCGCACGATGATCGAGCTGTCGCTGCAGAACCCGGCCTTCGCGCCGACGGTGCGCAGCGCCCTCATCGGCCAGCCCGACGCGCTGCTGCTGGTGGAATTCGCCGGCGCCGACAAGTCCACGCTGGTGCGCAAACTGGGCGAACTGCAGGAGCTGATGGGCGACCTCGGCCTGCCCGGCTCGGTGGTGCTGATGTCGGACGACGCGCCCCAGAAGAACCTGTGGGAAGTGCGCAAGGCCGGCCTCAACATCATGATGAGCCTCAAGGGCGACGGCAAGCCGGTCTCCTTCATCGAGGACTGCGCGGTGCCGCTGCAGCACCTGGCCGAATACACCGACGCCCTCACCCAGGTGTTCCGCAGGCACGGCACCAAGGGCACCTGGTACGCGCACGCCTCGGTCGGCACGCTGCACGTGCGGCCGATCCTCGACATGCGGCGCAACGGCGCGCCGGAGATGCGCCGCATCGCCGAGGAAGCGTCGGAGCTGGTGCGCAAGTACAAGGGCGCCTACTCCGGCGAGCACGGCGATGGCCTGTGCCGCGGCGAATGGATCCAGTGGCAGTTCGGCCCGGAGATCGACGCCGCCTTCGGCGAGATCAAGCGGATGTTCGATCCGATCGGCCTGCTGTCGCCGAACCGCATCATCGATCCGCCGCGCATGGACGACACGCGGCTGATGCGCTTCCCGCCCGGCTACAAGGTGATCCCGCTGCAGCCGGTGCTCGACTGGAGCGCCTGGAACGTGCAGAACGATCCCGCCACCGAGCAGACCACCGCGCCCGGCACCGGCGGCGATCCCGCCGGCGGTTTCGCCAAGGCGGTGGAGATGTGCAACAACAACGGCCACTGCCGCAAGTTCGACGCCGGCACCATGTGCCCCAGCTACCGCGTCACGCGCGACGAACAGCACCTCACGCGCGGCCGCGCCAACACGCTGCGGCTGGCGGTGAGCGGCCAGCTCGGGCCGGACGGCCTGGCCAGCGAAGCGGTGCGCGAAGCCATGGAGCTGTGCGTCAGCTGCAAGGGCTGCAAGCGCGACTGCCCCACGGGCGTCGACATGGCGCGCATGAAGATCGAGTTCCGCCATGCCGACGGCCGCAAGAACGGCTGGTCGCTGAAGGACAAGCTGATCGCCAGGCTGCCCGAGTACGCCGCCGGCGCCAGCAGGATCGCCGGCCTGCTGAACCTGCGCAACCGCAGCCCGCTGCTGGCGAGCCTGGGCGAGAAGCTGCTGGGCTTTTCCGCGAAGCGCAGCCTGCCCGAGTGGCAGGCCGAGCACTTCTTCAACAGCGGCGTGCGCGGCGCCTCGCGCGACGAGGTGCTGGCCGCGGCCCGCCCGGTCGTGCTGTTCGTCGACACCTTCAACGGCTTCTTCGAATCGGCCAATGCGAAAGCGGCGTTCGACGTGCTGCAGGCAGCGGGCTACACGGTGCACGTGGCGAGCAAGCAGGTCGACGACGGCAAGCACCTGTGCTGCGGCCGCACCTACCTGGCCGGCGGCATGGTGGAGGAAGCGAAAGCCAAGGCGGGCGAACTGCTGGATGCGATGGAGCCCTTCGTGGCCAGGGGCATCCCGGTCGTGGGCCTGGAGCCCTCCTGCCTGCTGACGCTGCGCGACGAGATGACGGCCATGGGCTTCGGCGAACGCGCGCAGGCGCTGGCGAAGCAGTCGCTGCTGCTGGAGGAATTCCTGGCGGCGGAAGCGCAGGCCGGCCGGCTGGAGACGCTGCGCGCGAAGCTGAAGCCGGTGGCGCAGCCCGTGCTGGTGCACGGCCACTGCCACCAGAAGGCCTTCGGCGCGGTGTCGCCGGTGCTGGACGTGCTGAAGCTGATCCCGGGCGCGCAGCCGCAGCTGATCGAGTCGAGCTGCTGCGGCATGGCCGGCAGCTTCGGCTACGAGGCGAAGACCCACGCCGTCTCCATGCAGATGGCCGAGCTGAGCCTGCTGCCCGCCGTGCGCTCCGCGCCCGACGCGATCGTGGTCGCCGACGGCACCAGTTGCAGGCACCAGATCCACGATGGTGCGCAGCGCGAAGCGATCCACGCGGCGGTGTTGCTGGCAAGGCAACTGCACGACGTCACCCCCGCGTAGGCGGGGGCCCAGGACGGCGCGCAGCGCCTCTTCGCAATGCCCTGGATCCCCGCCTCCGCGGGGAGGACGAAGGCCGTTAACATGTGCATGTGACTCCCATGTCCTGCACCATCCGGGCCGCGCTGCCCTCGGACGAAGCCACCTGGCGCCAGCTCTGGCGCGGCTACTGCGATTTCTACGGGACCCAGCTGCCCGAGGAGGTCACCAACCGCACCTGGAAGCGCATCCTCGATCCCGATTCGCAGGTGATGTGCGTCGTGGCCGAAGTCGACGGCCAGGTCTACGGCTTCGCCCATTGCGTGGTGCACGAAAACACCTGGGAGACGCAGGCCGTCTGCTACCTGGAGGACCTGTACGTCACGCCGGCCGCGCGCGGCCACGGTGTCGGCACCGCCTTGCTGGAGTGGCTGCGCAACGCGATGCGCGCCGAAGGCTGGGCGCGCCTGTACTGGATGACGAAGGCCGACAACGCCGAGGCGCGGCGGCTCTACGACCGCTTCACGCAGGCGGACGATTTCGTCCGCTACGTCGTCCGGCTGAAATAAATGAAGCCGCAGCGACAAGGCCGGCCGCTGCGCTTCCGCCTGTTCCTGCTGGCCGCGAGCGGCCTGCTGCCGCTGGCCATCGTCGCCGGCGTGGTGCTGGCCTACCTGGCGGGCGAACGCGAGCGCGACGCGCAGGACACCGCGCTGGCCATCTCCCGCGCCATGGGCGCCGCAGTGGACGCGGAGCTGCGTTCCACGATCGGCGTGCTCCAGAGCATCGCGCTGTTCGACGAACTCGATCCGGAGCGGCACCGGGACTTCCATGCGCTGGCCCGGCGCATCGCCGTCCACCAGGGCTGGCGTGCCGTCGTGCTGGCCGATCCCGCCGGCAAGGTGGTCCTCAGCACCGCCGCGTCCTTCGGCAACGTCCCGGCGTCGCCGGTGGAGCAGGAGAGCATGCAGCTGGTCGTCGCCCGCATGGAGCCCGTGGTGGGGACGGTCGCCGAAGGGCCGCATCGTCTTGGCCCCGCCTTCGCGGTCCGGGTCCCGGTGCTGCGCGGGGACAAGCTGGCCGCTGTGCTCACGGCGGTCGTCCCGGTGGAGCGCATCGCCACGGTGCTGCAGAGCCAGCAGCTTCCCGCCACCTCCGTGGTGGCGGTGTTCGACCAGAACCACAACCGCGTGTCGCGCTCGCGCGAGCACGCCTCCGCGCGACCGTCGCCGTCCCTGCAGGCCCTGCTGAACCAGGGCCGTTCCGAAGGCGCGGGCCACACCGTCACGCTCGAAGGCGCGCGCAGCCAGACCGGCTACGTGCGCCTGCCCCGGTCGCACTGGGTCGTGGCCACGGGAATCGCGCAGGCCGGCTCCGAGCGCGGCCTGTACGGCGTGCTCGGCGCGGTGGGCGGGGGCCTGCTCGCCTCGCTCGCGCTCGCCGCCTTCGCCGCCTGGTACTTCGCGCGCGACGTGTTCGACCCCATCGACCAGCTGAAGGGCGCGGCCGGCGCGCTCGGGCGCGGCGAGCCGGTGCGCCTGGAGCCGCTGGGCATCGCCGAACTGCAGGACGTGGGCGCCGCGCTGCAGGACGCCTCGGCCGAACGCGACCGGTCCGCCGCGGAACGCGAGAGCCTGCTCGCGCGCGTGACCGAGGCCCTGCGCCGTGCCGAGGACGCGGGCCGCAGCAAGGACGAATTCCTCGCCATGCTGGGGCACGAGCTGCGCAATCCGCTCGCGCCCATGGCCACCGCGCTGCACCTGATGGCGCGCAAGGGCGACCCCGGCTCGAAGACCGAGCGCGAGGTGATGGAGCGGCAGGTCGCGCACATGAAGCGGCTGGTCGACGACCTGCTGGACGTCTCGCGCATCACCGGCAAGCGGCTGGAGATGCGCATGCAGCCCGTGCGCGCCGCCGAACTGGTGCGGCAAGCCGGCCAGTCGGTGCAGTCCGTGCTGGGACTGCGGCGCTTCGCCGTCGACATCGCGCCGGACGCCGAGAACCTCTGGGTGAGCGGCGACGAGGTGCGGCTGTCGCAGTGCCTCAACAACCTGCTGGGCAACGCGGTCAAGTTCACCGGGCCGGAAGGGCGCATCGCGCTGGCGCTGCGCCTGCAGGACGCGCAAGCCGGGATCACGGTGAGCGACGACGGCATCGGCATGCCGCCCGAGGTGCTGGAGCACGTGTTCGAGCTGTTCTACCAGGCGCCGCAGGACGCCGACCGCGCGCGCGGCGGCCTGGGCCTCGGCCTGCCGATCGTGCGCAGCCTGGTGGAGATGCACGGCGGCTCGGTGCAGGCGCACAGCGAGGGCGAAGGCCGCGGCAGCGCCCTCACGCTGCGCCTGCCGGTGATCCAGCCGCCGGCGCAGGCGGCGGCCGCGCCGCACGCACCCGCGAGCGACGGCGCGCAGGCCCGTGTGCTGCTGGTGGACGACAACCAGGACGCGGCCGACACCGCCGGCACGCTGCTCGCGCTTTCGGGCTACGAAGTGAAGGTCGCCTACGACCCCGGCGTCGCCCTCGCCCTGCTCGACGCGTTCGAGCCGCAGGTGGCGGTGCTGGACATCGGCCTGCCCGGCATGAGCGGCTACGAGCTGGCCGCGCGCATGCAGTCGCATCGCAACGGCAGGAACTGCTATCTTGTGGCCCTCACCGGCTACGGCACGGCGGCGGATGCCGTCAAGGCCTACGAAGCCGGTTTCCGCAGGCATCTGGTGAAGCCGGCCCAGCCCGAGGCGCTGATCGAGGCGATCGAGCAGGGCCTGCAAGGCTGAGAAGGAGAGCGACGATGAAGACGATGCGACGGGCCTTCTGCGCGGCGATGCTGGCCTGCACGCTGCTGCCCGGCATGGCTTTCGCGCAGGCACGGAGCGTGCGCCTGCGCGGCACGATCGAGTCGCTGGGCGACACCCGCCTGGTGCTGCGCACCCGCGGCGGCGAACGCGTGGAACTCGCGCTGCCGGCGAACCTCGTGGTGACCGAGGTGTATCCGGTGACCCTGGCCGACATCCGCCCGGGCAGCTTCATCGGCGTCGGCGCGATGCCGCAGCCCGATGGCACGCAGCGCGCGATCGCCGTCACGGTGTTCCCGGAGAACATGCGCGGCACCGGCGAGGGCCACCGGCCCTTCGACTTCCTGCCGCAAAGCACGATGACGAATGCGACGGTGGCCGGCGTCGCCACCGCGGCCGATGGCCAGCGGCTCGAGCTGCGTTATGGCGATGGCCAGAAGACGATCGTGGTTCCGCCCGGCACGCCGATCGTGAGCCTGCGCCCCGGCGAGCGCGCGATGCTCGCCGTCGGCAGCGCCATCGCCGTCAGCGCGCAGGAGGTGCAGGGCCAGCCGACGGCCACGCGCATCAGCGCCGGCCGCAACGGCTTCGCGCCGCCTTACTGAGCGGCACCGCCGGCGGATGCGCTTCGGCTTGCTCCCAACTGCCTGCCGCGTCGACGAGGCGCTGCACATCACGGTGGAGAATGTCTCGCCGGATGCGCGTTTGGTGGTGCGAGCGACATCGGCCACGCCGGACGGGAAGGTGCTCGCCTCCCAGGCGACCTTCGCCGCAACGCGCGGCGACCTGGACCTCGCCCGCGATGCACCGCTCGCGGGCGGGTACGCGGGTATCGACGCGATGGGCTTGTTCTGGTCACGCTCCGTGCAGGATTCCGCCGCGGCCCCGCCGTGGCTGGCGCTGGATGCCGACCCGATGGCGGTGACCCTCTCCGCGGAGGTGGAGGGGACCGACGAGCGCATCACGCATCGCTTGCGCCGGATGTACTTCGATGCGGCGATCGTGTCGCGCACCGAGCTTCGCGAGAACGGCCTCGTCGGCGCACTGTTCCGACCGAAGCGGGAAGGCCGGCATCCGGCCGTCCTGGTCGTGGGCGGATCCGGCGGTGGCCTGTCGTGGTCCGGCGAGATGGCGGCCCTGCTGGCCGCGAACGGATTCGCGGCGCTGGCCCTGGGCTACTTCGGCCTGGAAGCGTTGCCCGCCACGCTGGACCGGATCCCGCTGGAAACTTTCGGCCAGGCCCTGGCTTGGCTGCGCGCCAGCCCCGGCGTCCAGCCCGGTGGCGTGGCAGTCTGCGGTTCTTCACGCGGGGGCGAGCTCGCGCTCCTGCTGGGCGCGACGTTTCCCTCGATCAGCGCGGTCGTCGCCTATTCCCCGAGCGGCATCGTGGGGCCGGCGTACCCCGCCAGCGGACATTCGGCCTGGACGCTCAGCGGCGACGAACTTGCATATGCCGACGTGATGCCCATGGAGGAATGGCTCTCGATGGTGGCAAGGGGCGAGGCGGAAGAAGAGAGCTTCGAGTGGTACCTGCGGCCATTGCGCGACCCTGCCCTCCTCGCAGCAAGCGCGATCCGCGTCGAGAACATCCGCGGCCCTGTGATGCTGGTGCTCGGTGCGGCCGACCGGATGTGGCCGTCGGCGGACCTGACCGCGTTCGCGCTGGACCGTTTCAGGCACGGCGGCTTTCCGCACGAAGTGGAAGTCCTGGCCTACCCGGAGGCGGGCCATTTCCTCGGCTGGCCGCACGTATCGACGACGCTCACCCGCTTCACGCATCGGGTGTCCGGCGAAGAGGTCGACTTCGGCGGCACGCCGGAGGCGACCGCCCACGCGCGGAAGGACTCATGGACGCGCATGCTGGCCTTCCTGCGACGTTCACTACCGCCGCGCCCGGACCTCACTCCAGCTTGATGTTCGCGGCCTTCACCACCTGGGCCCAGCGCTTGTTCTCGGCCTCGATGAAGCTCGCGAACTGCTCGGGCGTGCCGCCGCCGATCTCGTTGCCGGGGCCGGTGATCTTGCTGCGGACATCGGGCACGCCGAGCGCGGCGTTGAAGCTTTCGTTCAGGCGCTTCACCACCGCCGGCGGCATGCCCTTGGGACCGACCAGGCCCAGCCAGTTCGACACCGTCACGCTGGGATAACCCAGTTCGGCCATCGTCGGCACGTCCGGCAGGCTGGGGAGGCGCTTCTCGCTCGTCACGGCCAGCGCGCGCGTCTTGCCGGCCTGGATGGAAGGCAGCGCCGCATAGGTCTGCTCGAACATCATGTCCACCTCGCCGGACAGCAGCGCGTTGGCGGCGGGACCGCCGCCCTTGTACGGGATCGACAGCATGAAGATGCCGGCCTGCTGCTTGAACAGTTCGGCGCTCAGGTGGTGCGCGCCGCCCGGCCCCGCATTGGCGATCGACAGCCCGCCCGGCCTGGCCTTGGCCGCGGTGATCACGTCCTTCAGGTTCTTGAAGGGCTTGTCGACGCGGGTCACCAGCACCAGCGGCGCCTTCTCGATCAGCACGATGGGCGTGAAGTCCTTCGCGCCGAAATTCATCTTCGGATACAGCGACGGGTTCACCGCCAGCGGGCCCATGGCGCCGATGCCCAGCGTGTAGCCGTCGGCCGCCTGGCGCGCCACGTAGTCGTGGCCGATGTTGCCGCTCGCGCCCGGCTTGTTGTCCACCACGATGCTCTTGCCGAGGCTCTTGGCCACCTCGACGCCCAGCATGCGCGCGCGGATGTCGTTGTTGCCGCCGGCGGCGAAGGACACGATCACCGTGATCGGCTTGGCCGGGAAGTCCTGCGCCTGCGCGGCGAAGGGCAGCGTCGCAGCGGCGGCGGCGCAGAGGAGATGGCGTCTTTGCATGGGAAATCCCGCGTTGTTGATGATTGCATTTTAGCTAGTTAAAGAGCAATCTGGCCAGCCCGAACGCTCAGGGATTTCCCGTTACCCTATGCAGGTCCGCACACCGCCCTCCATGCTCACCACCGACAAGCCCATCGCCAGCCAGATCCTCGACCTCGTCCGCACCGAAGGACTGGAGGAAGGCGCGCACCTGCCCGCGCAATGGCTGGCCGACCGCCTGCGCGTGTCGCGCTCGCCGATCAACGAGGCCCTCGGCCTGCTGGAGGACAAAGGCATCCTGCAGCGGCAGCCGAACCGCGGCTACTTCCTCGCCAAGGGCGCGGAGAAACTCGCGCGCGCGGAGGCCGGCGTGCTGGACCTCGGCGAAGGCGACGACCTCGCCGCCATCTACTTCCGCATCGCCGAGGACCGCCTGCGCGGCGAGCTGCCCGACACCTTCACCGAAGCGCTGCTCAAGCGCCGCTACGAGCTCACCCCGGCGCAGCTGCAGGGCCTGCTGTCGCGCATGGCCCACGAAGGCTGGGTGCAGAAGAAGCCCGGCTACGGCTGGGAGTTCTCGCCCATGCTCACCACGCCGGAGAGCCTGCTGCAGTCCTACCGCCTGCGGCTCGCGCTGGAGCCGATGGCGCTGATGGAGCCCGGCTACCGGATCGACCCGCAGGTGCTCGCGCGCTGCCGCGCCGCCGAGATCCACCTGCTGGAAGGCGGCATCGAGACCGACACGCCCGACCAGATCCACGACCGCGGCGTGCGCTTCCACGAGGCGCTGGTGGAAGGCTCGGGCAATCCCTTCTTCATCGACGCGATCCGCCGCGTCAACCGCGTGCGCCGCCTGCTGTCCTACCGCTCGATGCAGGACCGCCAGCGCTACAAGCAGCATTGCAGGCAGCACCTGAAGATCCTCGACCTGCTGGAACAGGGCCGCAACGAGGAAGCCTCCGGGATGCTGCGCGAGCACCTGCAAAGCACGCTGCGCAACCTGGCGAAGATCAGGAACGTGCTGAAGCCCTGAACACCATGCACACGGGGCTGCCGCAAGGCAGTTCCTGGCGCGGCGCGCCGAGGCGGCCGCTGGCCGGGTCGCGCGGCAGCACCGCGATGCGGTCGCTGTCCTCGTTCAACGCATAGAGCACGTCGCCCACCGGGCCGAGCGCGATGAAGCGCGGCGTGCGGCCGCCGCTGGAGAAGGCCTCCACGAAGGCCGGCGTTCCCTGCGCGTCGAGGGTGAACAGCGCGATGCTGTCGTGCCCGCGGTTCGACGCATGGAGGAATCGTCCCGAGGGATCCACCTGCAGCTGCGCCCCGCGGCTGTGGCCGGTGAACGTTGCCGGCAACGTCGTCAGCAGGTGGCGCGGCTGCAGGGCACCGCTCTCCGCATCGAAGCCGCAGGTGGCGAGCGTGGAATCGAGCTCGTTCAGCACGTAGCCGACCGGCAGCACCGGATGGAAGGCCAGGTTGCGCGGCCCGGCGCCTTCGCGCGCCTGCGCCCAGGGCTGCGCCGCCGGCACCAGCCGGCCGGCATCGAAGCGGAAGCTGAACACGCGGTCCAGGCCCTTGTCCGGCACCAGCACGAAGCGGCCGCTGGGGTCGAAGGGATTGAAGTGCGGCTTGGAGAACGGCTGCTCGATGCGGTGCGGGCCCGGCACACCGGGCAGCTTCGTCAGTTCGAGCAGCTCGCCCAGGGCGCCGTCTTCCTTCACCGACAGGACCGCGAGCGTTCCGTCCAGGTGGTTGGGGACGACCAGGAAGCGTTCGCTCGGATCGAGCGCGAGGTGCACCGGGTTGCGGCCGCCGCAGCCGACCTGGTTGAGAAACGCCAGCTTGCCGTCTTCGTCGACCGCGAAGGCGCTCACCTCGTGCTGGTCCCCGTGCACCGTGTAGAGACGGTCGCCGCGGCGATTGAGCGCCAGGAAGGAAGGATTCACCAAGCCGCCCTGCAGGTGCACGCGCGCGAGCGTGCCGTCGTCCGCCACGCGCAGCACGCTGATGCCCTCCCCGCGCGCATTGCGTTCGCGCGTGGTGCGCGAGCCGACGAAGGCCAATACGCTCACGACAGGCGCTCCTGCAGGATGGCCGGGATCACGCCGCCGGCGCGCAGCAGGTCGATCTCCAGTTGCGTTTCCACGGCGGCCGTGGCGGCGAAGGTCTCGACGCGGCCATCGGCGCGCAGCAGCTTCACGGGTACGGCGGCGCGCACCTTCAGCGCGTCGGTGCGCGCGTCGATGTCGAGGCGATCGCCCGGCTGCAGCGCCAGGCTGTCCGGATGCACGCCTTCGGGCAGCTGCAGCGGCAGGATGCCCATCCCGATCAGGTTGGAGCGGTGGATGCGCTCGAAGCTGCAGGCCAGCACGGCCCGGATGCCCAGCAGGCGCTGGCCCTTGGCGGCCCAGTCGCGCGAGGAGCCCATGCCATAGCGCTCGCCCGCGACCACGACCACCGATTGACCGTCCGCGCGATAGCGTTCGGCCGCTTCCCAGATCGGCAGCACCTGGCCGCTGGGCACGTGCAGCGTGTGCGCGACGGGCGCATCGGGCCGCAGCAGGTTGCGCAGCGTCTTGTTGTGGAAGGCCGCGCGCAGCATCACTTCCCAGTTGCCGCGGCGCGAGGCGAACACGTTGAGGTCGTCGCGCTGCTCGCCGCGCGCCACCAGGTGGTCGGCCACCAGGCTGTCGGGAGGAATCGCGCTGGCGGGCGAGATGTGGTCGGTGGTCACGTCGTCGCCCAGCACCAGCAGCGGCTGCGCGGTGTAGTGGCCGAGCAGGCTGCCTTCGGTCACCGCCGCGAAGGGCGGCCGGCGCAGCGCGGTGGACCCGGCATCCCAGGGAAAGCGCGCGCCTTCGGGCGCCTTCAGCGCCTTCCACAGCGGATTGGCGGACGCCTCGCGGAAGTCGCGGGCGTAGTCACCGGCATCGAGCGCCGAGCGCAGGTGCGACTCGATCTCCTCGCGCGTGGGCCACAGGTCCGCGAGGCGCACGGGGCGGCCGTCCGGCGCGGTGCCCACGGGCTCGTCGCGCAGGTTGCGTTCGGCATCGCCCGCGAGACCGAAGGCCACCACCAATGCGGGCGACATGATGAAGCTCAGCTCGATGTCCGGATGCACGCGGCCCGGGAAGTTGCGGTTGCCGGAGAGGATCGCGACGGCCTTGGCGTGGCCGGCGCCCTGCGCGGCGCGGATCGGCTCGGTCAGCGGCCCGGGATTGCCGATGCACGTCGTGCAGCCGTAGCCGACGATGCCGAAGCCCACCGCCTGCAGGTCGGCCAGCAGGCCCGAACGCTCGAGATAGGAAGCCGCGGCGGGCGATCCGGGCGCCAGCGAGGTCTTCACCCAGGCCGGCGCGCGCAGGCCGAGCGCGCGCGCGTTGCGGGCCACGAGGCCGGCGGCGATCAGCAGGCGCGGATCGGAGGTGTTGGTGCAGCTGGTGATGGCGGCGATCGCCACCGGGTGGCGCGGCATCGCGCCTTCGCCTTTTCCGCCGAAGCCGGTCGCACGCAGCGCCTCGCCCGTCGCGGCGAAATCCAGCAGGTCCTGCGGTCGGCGCGGACCCGCCACGTGGATGCCGATGGCGGACAGGTCGATCTCCACCACGCGCGAATAGCGCGGCGCCGCCTGCGGGTCGAACCACAGGCCGGCGCGCCTGCAATAGGCCTCGACCAGCGCCACCGCCTCTGCGCCGCGGCCGGTCTGGCGCAGGTAGTCCAGCGTGTGCGCGTCCACCGCGAAGAAACCGGTGGTGGCGCCGTACTCCGGCGCCATGTTGGCCACCACGGCGCGATCGCCCGCATCGAGCGTCGCCACGCCCGGACCGAAGAACTCGACGAAGTCGCCGGTCACGTCGGCCTGCCGCAACCGCTGCGTGACGGTGAGCGCGAGGTCGGTCGCCTGCGCGCCGGCCGCCAGCGCGCCGGTGAGGCGCACGCCGACGACGTCGGGGATGCGGATCATGGTCGGCATGCCGAACATGACGGTCTGCGCTTCCAGGC
>NZ_DASVNN010000063.1:0-8436 GCF_036383835.1 Ramlibacter sp. | reverse complement strand
CCGGTGCGGCGCCTGGGCGTGCCCGGGGTGCCGGTGCCGTACATCAGGCCGCTGGAGCAGCATGTCATTCCGCAGGTGCAATCGATCGCCAATGCCTGCCGGCAGATGATGGCGACGAAGCTGCAGAGGGCAGCTTGACGGGCATCGCCCTCGACGACGCCCTGTGGAAGGACGTCGAGCCGGGAACGGAAGCGCTGGTGGACCAGTGGCTCGTGAAGGAAGGCGAGCGCGTGACGGCCGGCCAGCCCGTCGTGCGCGTGGTGCTGGTGAAAGCCACGCTGGAAGTCCCCGCCCCGGCTGCGGGCGTGATCGAGAAAATCCACGTGCCCGCAGAGCAGACATTCGCCCGCGGCGCGAGCCTGGCGACGCTGCGGACAGGGTGAGCGTCACCTGCGCGGGTACCGGCGGGGCTTCTTCGGCGGACGAGCAGGCCTGGATCGCCAGAGCCTTGGCCGGTGGCGCAGGGAGCCCGCAGGTGCGCGTCTGGATCTATGCACGGCCGGCGGTCGTTCTGGGTGCGTCCCAGCGGACGCGGCCGGACATGGAGCAGCGCGCGGCCGCCTGCGATGTGGAACTGTGCACGCGGCCCACGGGGGGCGGCGCCGTGCTGGCGGGTCCATGGCTGCTGGGCGTTTCAGTCGTGCTGCCGGCGGGACACGTCCTGGTGTGCCCGGCCATCGTCGAGAGCTTCCGCTGGTTCGGCGAAGCCCATCAGGGCTGGTTGCGCTCATTGGGGCTGGATTGCCGCTGCATCCGGCCGGGCGACGTCGGCGAGCACGGGCCGGAGCGGCGCTGGGCCTGCTTCGGCGCGCTGTCCCACTGGGAAGTGGCCGCGGGCCGCCGCAAGATCGTCGGCCTGTCGCAGGCGCGCAAGGCGGGCGGAACGCTGTTCTCCTCCGGCATCCTCATCGCGCCGCCGCCCTGGAGCGTCCTGTGCGACGTGATGGGCATGGATGTCCGGCACGCCGCAATGCTCGAAGCCTCGACCATCTCCTGCGCGCAATTGCTGCGCCGCGCCGTGGACCCGGGGCCCCTTGCGGCATCGCTGGGTCGCGCCCTGTGTTCGTCCCTGGAAGGCGCCGGAATGCGGGCTTGAGTTACGCCGCCGGCGCCATCCGGGACATGCGCCCCGCCGCCGCGCCTACGAGGCGGCGAGCCGCTCGTGGGATTGCTGGCAATCCAGGCAGCGGGCGGCGGCCGGGGCAATTTGCAGGCGCGCCCAGGGAATTCGCCGCCCGCAGGCAACGCAGGTCCCGTAGTCGCCGCTGTCGAACCGAGCCAGAGCCTGCTGCACGGCCTCCAGTTCGTGCCGGTCGCGGCTCAGTTCCGCGTTGGCGACGCCGGCCTCCTGCATCGCGGCCGGGCGTTCATCGGCTTCGCCGCGCCGGCCCTCGGCCAGGGAAATCGATGCGACCGCCTTCGCTCGATCGGCCTCAAGCTCGCTCAGCAGCCTGTTGTAGCGCAATTCCAGGATGTTCCTGAGCTCATTGCGTTGCTGCGCATTCAATGTCATGGGTGCTCTCCGGGATTGCAATGGATCGCAGTCTAGGCGCCCGTTCGGCGGCCGCATTGACCTGCGTCAAGGGGGAGACCGCCACAGGCCCCAGAATCCGTTCGTCGGGAACTGGCCTGGATACAGGGACCCGGACCCGGGCCGGCAGGCGGGTTGGTCAGCACACATCAAGGAGAGCAACATGACAATCGGAGAAGTCTGCAATCGCAACGTCGTGCATGCCGCGGCCGGCGTGAGCGTCCGCGAAGCGGCCCGCCTGATGCGGGAACAGCATGTCGGGACCGTCGTTATCGTCGATGAAAGGAATGGCGCCAGATTTCCTGTGGGCATCGTCACCGATCGGGACATCGCCATCGCCGTGGTGGCGCTGGGCCTCGACCCCGCCGTCATCGAAGCGGGAGACCTCATGGCGCCGCGATTCGCCGCCGTCGACGAGAGCTGGGGCATCGCCGAGGTGGTGCAGCTCATGCAGGTCAAGGGCGTGCATCGCATGGTCGTCACGGCCGGAGACGGCGCGCTGCTGGGTATCGTGGCCAAGGACGACCTGCTGTCGTTGCTTGCCGAAGAGCTGAGCGCGCTGGCGAATATCTCGTCCAGCGGCCGCGAACGCGAAGCCCGGCTGCGCCGTGCCGTCGCCTGAGCGTCCCGCCATGCCGATTCCCGTTCAGGTGGTCTTTCACGGGCTGGCGCATTCCCCGGCCCTCGAGTCCCTCATCCACGAGCTCGCGGCGAAGGCATGCCACGGCGACGCCAGGGCGACAAGCTGCCAGGCGACCGTCGAGCTGCCCCACCGCCACCATCGCCCGGGGCGGGACTTCAGCGTTCGCGTGCACCTGCACGTTGCGGGGGGCGAGGTGGTGGTGGAACGCACGAGCGAAGACGCGCAGCGGGCCGCGCGGGAGGCTTTCGCCGCCGTGCGCAGGCAGCTGGACGAAACCATGGAGCGCGCGCGGGGGGAAACAAAGCACCACGCCGGCCACGCGCGGGACCAGGCGAAGCAAGCCGATTGACGGCGCGCCGGCGGGCCCGGCTCACATGGCGAAAGGCTCCGTGGCCTGCGGCGCCGTTTTCTGCGGCGGCTCGGCGGCCATGCAATCGGTGGTCAGGATCAGCGAGGCGACCGACGCCGCGTTCTGCAGCGCGCTGCGCGTGACCTTGGTGGGATCGATGACGCCCATTTGCAGCATATCGCCGAACTGGCCGTTGGCCGCGTTGTAGCCAAACGCGCCGTCTCCTTGGGCCACGGCGTTCAGGATCACGGACGATTCGGCGCCCGTATTGGCCACGATCTGGCGCAACGGCTCCTCCAGGGCACGCAGCACGATCTGGATGCCGGCGGTCTGGTCGCCGTTCTCGCCGTGCATGCCCCCGAGCGCGGCGCGCACCCTGAGCAGGGCGACGCCGCCACCGGGCACGATGCCTTCCTCGACCGCCGCGCGCGTGGCATGCAGGGCATCGTCGATGCGGACCTTGCGCTCCTTCATCTCGGTCTCGGTGGCGCCCCCGACCTTGATGACCGCCACCCCGCCGGCCAGCTTGGCGGCGCGCTCCTCCAGCTTTTCCTTGTCGTAGTCGCTGGTCGCTTTTTCCTTTTCCGCCCGGATGCTGGCGATTCTCGCCTCGATCGCGGCCGGATCGCCCCCGCCATGGATGAGGGTGGTCGTTTCCTTGTCGACCTCCGCGCGCTTCACGCGGCCCAGGTCGGCGAGCTTGGCATTCTCCAGCTTCAGGCCCAGTTCCTCGGCCACCACGGCGCCTCCGGTAAGCCTGGCGATGTCTTCGAGCATGGCCTTGCGGCGGTCGCCGAAGCCCGGCGCCTTCACCGCGCACGCCTTGACGATGCCGCGTACCGCGTTGACCACCAGCGTGGCGAGGGCCTCGCCGTCAACTTCCTCGGCGATGATCAGCAGGGGCTTGCCGGCCCGCGAGACTTCCTCAAGCACGGGGAGCAGCTCCTTTACGGAGGAGATCTTCTTGTCGTGGATCAGGACGTAGGGGTCGTCGAGGACGCACGCCTGGCGCTCGGGCGCATTGATGAAATAGGGGGAGAGGTAACCCCGGTCGAACTGCATGCCTTCGACGACCTCGAGCTCGTTCGCGAGGCCCGAGCCGTCCTCCACGGTGATGACGCCGCGCTTGCCCACCTTTTCCATGGCCCGCGAGACGATGTCGCCCACGGTGCGGTCATTGTTTGCCGAGATGCTGGCGACCTGCGCGATCTCGGTCGGCGTGGAGCACGGCCGCGACAGCTTCTTCAGCTGCTCCACCGCGGAGGCGACGGCCTGCTCGATGCCCCTGCGCAGATCGATCGGGTTCATCCCCGCGGCGACGAACTTCATGCCCTCGTTGACGATGGCCTGCGCCAGCACCGTCGCCGTGGTGGTGCCGTCGCCGGCCACTTCCGAGGTCTTGGCCGCCACCTCGCGCACGAGCTGGGCGCCCATGTTCTCGAACGGATCGGCGACCTCGATCGCCTTGGCGACCACCACCCCCGAGTTGGCGACGAGCGGTGCCCCGAAGCTCTGTTGCAGCAGGACGTTTCGGCCCTTGGGCCCCAGCGTGACCTTGACGGCGTTGGCCAGGGTATTGACACCCCTGCGTACTTTCTCATGGGCATCATGGTGAAACAGCAGTTCCTTGGCGCTCATTAGCGTTCTCCCGTGGTTGGATCGCCCGGGCAATGTATCGGTGCGCCCGCAGTCGGGACTTGACCGGGGTCAAGCTTCCCGCGGTGCGGCGGCCGCGGTCCGTCGCCCGTGCGTGCCACCCTGTTGACGTGAATCAAGACGTGCCCGGGGCGCCGCGGCACCATGGCGCGACTTCCCGCCCCGAATCAGGACAAAAATGCCCGACACCTCCGCCCCCGTCTTCCAGGTCCGCGGCCTTACCAAGACCTATCGCACGGGTGCGGCGGAAGTTCAGGCCCTGCGCGGCGTGGACCTCGACGTGCTGCCCGGCGAGTTCATCGTCCTGCTCGGCCCCTCGGGCAGCGGCAAGAGTACGCTGCTCAACATCCTCGGAGGCCTCGACACGCCCACCGGGGGGCAGGTGATCTTCCGGGGGCGCGAGCTCGGGGCGGCGGACGAAGCGGGCCTCACCCGGTTCAGGCGGGAGCACGTCGGGTTCGTGTTCCAGTTATACAATTTGATCCCGAGCCTGACCGCGCGGGAGAACGTGCAGCTCGTCACGGACATCGCCGCCGATCCGATGCCCGCCGAGGAAGCGCTGCGGTGGGTGGGCCTGGGCGAGCGCCTCGACCACTTCCCGTCGCAGCTCTCGGGCGGCGAGCAGCAGCGGGTGGCGATCGCCCGCGCGGTCGCCAAACGGCCGCAGTTGCTGCTTTGCGACGAGCCGACGGGGGCGCTCGACTACGAAACCGGCAAGCTGGTGCTGGAAGTGATCGCCAGGACCAATGCCGAGCTGGGGACCACGGCGATGGTCATCACCCACAATGCCGCCATTGCCGGCATGGCCGACCGCGTGCTGCGCATCGCCAGCGGCCGCATCGCGGCGATAGAGAGACCGCCGCGCAAGCTGACGCCGGCGGAGATTTCGTGGTGAGCATGCGCCGGCCCGCGGCGATCGACCGCAAGCTGCAGCGCGATCTCTGGGCGCTGAAGAGCCAGGTTGTGTCGATCGCCCTGGTCATCGGCTGCGGCATCGGCGGCTTCGTGGCCACCTTCTCGACCCACGAGTCGCTGGGGCGGTCGCGGGACTTCTACTACGACAGCGCGCGCTTTGCCCACCTGTTCGCGTCGGTGAAGCGGGCACCGCTCGCCGAGGTGCAGAGGCTGCGGCTGCTGCCGGGGGTTGCGGACATCGAGGCGCGCATCGTGCACGACACGCAGCTCGACGTCCCGGGCGTCGTGCCGCCGATGGTGGCGCGCCTGGTCGGCGCGGATTTCACGCGCCGGCCCGCGATGAACCGGCTCGCGCTGAAGGCGGGCCGCTGGCCCGTGCCCGGCTCCGCCACGGAGGCCGTGGCCAACCTGCGCTTCCTCGAGGCCCGCAGCCTTGCGCCCGGCGCTGAAGTGACGGTGCTGGTGAACGGCAAGCGGGAGCGGCTGCAGATCACGGGCGGCGTGCTCTCCCCGGAATACATCTATGCGACCCGCGGCGGCGGCATGCCGGACGACGAATGGTTCGCGGTGCTGTGGGTGGACGCGGACCGGCTGGCCGCCGCCTACGACATGGAAGGCGCGTTCAACTCGGTCTCGCTGCGCCTGCAGGGCGACGCATCGCCGGCGCCGGTCATCGCCGGAATCGACCGCGTGCTGGGCGACTACGGATCGCTGGGGGCCATTGCCCGCGAGGATCAGCCGTCGCATCGCATCCTCGAACAGGAGATCGCGCAGCAGCGGGTGATCGGCTCGGTGCTGCCCGCCATCTTCCTCGCGGTCGCGGCGTTCATCCTCAACGTGGTCCTGCGCCGGCAGGTGGAAACCCAGCGCGGCGAGATCGCCGCCCTCAAGGCGCTGGGCTACGACAATCGAACGATCGGCGCGCATTACCTGAAGTTCGCCTCGGTGATCGTGGTGCTGGGTGCCGCGGCCGGGGCTGCACTGGGAGGGTGGCTGGGCAGCGCGATGACGGGCCTGTATACGGATTTCTTCCAGTTCCCGCAGGTCCGGTTCCGCGTCGTCCCTTGGACCCTGGCGGCGGGCACGGCGATCGCGGCGCTGGCGGCCTTCGGCGGCGCGCTTGCCGCGATCGCCGGCATCCTTCGCCTGCGTGCCGCGGAAGCCTTGCGGCCCCCCGCGCCGGACGCGTTCCGGCCGCTGCTGGTCGAGCGCCTGGGCCTGTCCGCGATGCTGACGCCGGCGCAGCGGATGATCCTGCGCAACCTCGAGCGCAGGCCGGTGCGGGCGGCGCTGGCCGTCGCGGGGATCGGGGCATCGGTGGCAATCCTGCTTTCGGGCACGTTCTGGAGCGATTCGGTCGATCATTTCATCGACGTCCAGTTCAATCGCGTGCAGCCGGCCGGGGTGAGCATCGCCTTCGTCGAGCCGCGCCCGCGCGGGGTGATTGCCGAGCTGGCGCGTCTGCCAGGCGTGCAGCAGGCGGAAGCCACCCGCGTCATCCCGGCGCGGCTGCGCGCAGGCGCCCGCAGCTACCGCACCACGGTCACGGGCGTGACCGACGAAGGCCGGCTGCTTCGCATCGTCGATGCCGGCCTGCGGGAATCGAAGCCCGCGCCCGGTGGGATGATCCTCACGACCCGGCTGGCGGAGCGCCTTGGCGTGGCGGCCGGCGACATGGTCGGCGTCGAGCTGCTCGAGGGCAGGCGCGTCAATGCCGATTTCCGGGTGAGCGCCACGGTGCGCGAGCTCGCCGGCATGAACGCCTGGATGCGCCTGGAGGAACTCAACCGCCTGGCGCGCGAGGGGCCGGTGGTCTCAGCGGCGGGGCTGCTCGCAAGCCGCGAGCAGGAGCCTGCGCTGCTGCAGCGCCTGAAGCAGATGCCGGCGGTGGCGGTGGTGACGGTGACCAGCTCGCTGCTGGAGACATTCCGGCGCAACAGCGCGCGCAACCTGCTGTTCTTCACCGCGATCCTAACGGCCTTCGCCACCACGATCGCGGTCGGGGTGGTCTACAACAACGCGCGCATCCAGCTGGCGGAACGCGCATGGGAGCTTGCGACGCTGCGCGTGCTCGGCATGACGCGGGCGGAAGTTTCCGTGCTGCTCCTCGGCGAGCTGGCGTTCGAGATCCTGACCGCGGTGCCGCTCGGTCTGCTCGCCGGGTACTGGCTGTCCGCCCTCATCGTCGCGCTGACTCACGGGGACGTGTTCGAGATACCGCTCGTCATCCGTCCCGACACCTACCTTTTCGCCGCCGCGGCCGTCGCGGGCGCCGGAGCGGCCAGCGCGCTCATCGTGCGCAGGCGCATCGACCGCCTCGACCTTGTCGGCGTGCTCAAGACCCGGGAGTAAGACATGAAAACCGCAAACAGGATCGCGCTAGGCGCCGCTGCGGCGGGCATCGTGCTTGCCGCAGCGTGGGCGCTGCGCGCGCAGCCCGTGCCGGTGGAAACGGCCACGGTGACGCGCGGCGCGTTCGAGCAATCCGTCATCGAGGACGGCAAGACACGGGTGCGCGACCGCTACGTGATTTCCGCCCCGCTGGCGGGGACAGTGCAACGCATCGGGCTCAGGGCCGGCGATCCCATTCGGGCCGGCCAGGTCGTGGCCGTGCTGGCGCCTACCGCACCCGCATTCCTGGATGAGCGCGCCGAGCGCGAGCTCGACGGCCGGCTCGGCACGGCCGGGGCGCTGCAACGGCGTGCGGCGGCCGAACGCCAGCGCAGCGAGGCGCAGCTCGACCAGGCGCGTCTGGATGCGCTCCGCTCGCGCAAGCTGGCGGCCGACGGCTTCCTCTCGCCGATGGCCCTAGAGCAGGCGGAGCTCGCGCTGCGGACGGCGGACAAGACGCTGGAGGCCGCGCAGTTCGCGGAGGATGCCGCGAGGCACGAAGTGGAGCAGGCGCGCGCCGCGCTCACCCGGTACCGCGCCGAGAGCGCGGGCCGCGTCAGCCGCGGGGCGCGCTGGGAAATCCGCTCGCCCGTGGCAGGCTCGGTGCTGCGCGTCATCCAGGAGAGCGAAGGCTCCGTGCCCGTGGGCGCCGCGCTGATCGAGGTGGCCGACGCGCGCAGCCTCGAGGGCGTGGTGGACGTCCTGTCGCAGGACGCGGTGGGCATCCGCCCCGGAATGCCGGCCCGCATCGAGCTGGGCTCGGGCGTGGGCCCGCTCGCCGCGTCGGTGCGGCGGGTCGAACCGTCGGCCTTCACCAAGGTGTCCGCCCTCGGCATCGAGGAGCAAAGGGTGAACGTCATCCTGGATTTCGAGGACGGCCTCGACCGCATCCATACCATCGGAGACGGGTTCCGCATGCAGGCGCGCATCGTCGTCTTCCGCGTGGAGGAT
>NZ_DASVNN010000062.1:0-66014 GCF_036383835.1 Ramlibacter sp. | reverse complement strand
CGTGCGCGTGGCGGAACAGGCCGGCGCCCTGGGCACGACGCTGAACCAGCTGTTCCAGCGTTCCTTCGCCGTGGCCAAGGAGGTGCGCACCTCCACCGAGATCGGTTCGCACTCCATCAGCATGTCGGCCGCGGCGGTGCGCCTGGCCGGCCAGCTGTTCGAGGACCTGTCGAAGGTGCGCGTGCTGTTCGTCGGCGCCGGCGAGATGATCGAGCTGGCGGCCACGCACTTCGCGGCGAAGAACCCGAAGTCGATGGCGATCGCCAACCGCACGCTGGAACGCGGCGAGAAGCTCGCCAGCCGCTTCGGCGGCGAGGTGATGCGCCTGGCCGACCTGCCCTCGCGCCTGCATGAATTCGACGTCGTGGTGAGCTCCACCGCGAGCCAGCTGCCCATCATCGGGCTCGGCGCCGTCGAGCGGGCGCTGAAGGCACGCAAGCACCGCCCGATGTTCATGGTGGACCTGGCGGTGCCGCGCGACATCGAGCCGGAAGTGAAGGCGCTGGAAGACGTCTACCTGTACACGGTGGACGACCTCGCGCACGTGGTGCAGACCGGCCACGCGAGCCGCCAGGCCGCCGTGGCGCAGGCCGAGGCGATCATCGACGCCGGCGTGCAGAGCTTCGTGCACTGGATGGACCAGCGCCACGTGGTGCCGCTGATCCAGCAATTGAACCGGCAGGCCGACGAGTGGCGCAATGCCGAACTCGCGCGCGCCCGCAAGCTCCTCGCCCGCGGCGAGGACGTCGACGCCGTGCTGGAGGCCCTGTCCAAGGGCCTCACGCAGAAGATGCTGCACGGCGCCATGGCCGAACTGCGCGCCGGCGACGACGAGGCGCGGCGGCGCGCCAGCCAGGCGGTCGAACACTTCTTCCTGCGGAAAGAGCGTTAGCTGCGCGCGCCGTCCGGCGCGCTCCGGTTCCACGTTGAGCGTTCGGCGTTCAGCGTGATCCCCGCTCAACGCTCAACCCTCAACGCCCAACGCCCGTGAAACCCTTCCTCCGCCAGCAACTCGAGCGCTTCCCCGTCCGCCTGCAGGAACTGGACTTCTATCTCTCGCAGCCCGAAGTCGTGAACGACATGGCGCGCTACCGCGAGCTCACGCGCGAGCACGCCGAGGTGACCGAAGTCGCCGGCGTCTACCAGCGGTTCCTGCAGCGCGAGCGCGACCTGGCGCAGGCGCGCGAGATGATGGACGACCCCGAACTGGCCGACATGGCCAGGGACGAGATCGCCGCGCTCGACGCCGAGCTGCCCGCGCTGGAAGGCGAGCTGCAGGGCCTGCTGCTGCCCAAGGATCCCGACGACGTGCGCAACTGCTTCCTCGAGATCCGCGCCGGCACCGGCGGCGACGAGTCGGCGCTGTTCGCGGGCGACCTGCTGCGCATGTACACGCGTTATGCGGAACGCCAGGGCTGGCGCCTGGAGATCGTGAGCGAGAGCGAAGGCGAAGTCGGCGGCTACAAGGAAGTCGTGATCCGCCTCGTCGGCGACGGCACCTATGGCAAGCTGAAATTCGAATCGGGCGGCCATCGCGTGCAGCGCGTGCCCGCCACCGAAAACCAGGGCCGCATCCACACCAGCGCCTGCACGGTCGCCGCGCTGCCCGAGCCGGACGAAGCGGCGGCGGTGCAGATCAACCCGGCCGACCTGCGCATCGACACCTACCGCGCCTCGGGCGCCGGCGGCCAGCACGTGAACAAGACGGACTCCGCCGTCCGCATCACGCACATCCCGACCGGCATCGTGGCCGAGTGCCAGGACGACCGCTCGCAGCACCGCAACAAGGCCAAGGCGATGCAGGTGCTCTCCGCGCGCATCCAGGAGAAGGAGCGTTCCGAGCGCGCGGCCAGGGAAGCGGCGACGCGCAAGGGCCTGATCGGCAGCGGCGACCGCAGCGACCGCATCCGCACCTACAACTTCCCGCAGGGACGCCTCACCGACCACCGCATCAACCTCACGCTGTACAAGCTGGGCGCGATCCTGGAAGGCGAGCTCGACGAAGTGGTCGCCGCCCTGCTGCTGGCGCGCAAGGCCGAACAGCTCGAGGAGCTGGAGGTCGGCATGGGCGCGGTGCGGGCGTGACGCTGAAGGAGGCGCTCGCGCAGGCCGCGGCACGGGACGTCGCGCGCATCGACGCGCAGGTCCTGCTGCTGCACGTGCTCGGGCGCGAGGGCGCCGGTCGCGGCTGGCTGCTGGCGCATGACGACGAAGCGCTGGCCGGCGGGGACGGCGCGCGTTTCGAGGCGCTGTGCGCGCGGCGCCTGGCCGGCGAGCCGGTCGCCTATCTCACCGGCGAGAAGGAATTCTTCGGCCTGCCGCTGCAGGTCGATGCGCGCGTGCTGGTGCCGCGGCCGGACACCGAGACGATCGTGGAGTGGTCCTTGCAGGTTCTGCAGGACAGGAAGGCGCCGCGCCTGATCGACCTCGGCACCGGCAGCGGCGCGATCGCGCTGGCAATCCAGCACGCGCGTCCGGATGCGGTGGTCGAAGCCGTCGACCGTAGCGCCGACGCGCTCGCGGTCGCCTCCGCCAACGCGCAGCGGCTGGGACTGCCGGTGCGGTTCCGCCAGGCCTCCTGGCTGGACGGCGCCGGCCGCTACGACCTGGTCGTCAGCAACCCGCCTTACATCCGCGCCGACGACGAGCACCTGCCCGATCTCGCGCATGAGCCGCTCGGAGCCCTGATCTCGGGACCGGACGGCCTGGCCGACCTGCGCGCCATCGTGGCCGGCGCGCGGGACCACCTGCTGCCCGGCGGCTGGCTGCTGCTGGAGCACGGCTGGGACCAGGCGGAAGCGGTGCGCGGCCTGCTGCAGGCGGCCGGATTCGTGGACGTGGCGAGCCGGCGCGACCTGGCCGGCATCGAACGCTGCTCGGGCGGGCGGCGGCTTGAACTGGGATAATCCGCCACAAGGTTTGCGGCAGACCCTGCCCAGGAGAGATTTCCAATGAGCGACGCCCAGCAACGCATCGACGACCTCGTCAAGAAGAACGACATCCTGCTGTTCATGAAGGGCAGCGCGTCCTTTCCCATGTGCGGCTTCTCCGGCCGCGCGGTGCAGATCCTGAAGGCTTGCGGGGTCGACCCGAAGCAGCTCGCCACCGTGAACGTGCTGGAAGACGACGGGATCCGCCAGGGCATCAAGGAATACAGCAACTGGCCGACGATCCCGCAGCTCTACGTGCGCGGCGAATTCATCGGCGGCTCGGACATCATGATGGAGATGTACCAGAGCGGCGAACTGCAGCAGGTGCTCGGCACCCCCGGGCAGTCGTAGCACTCGCCTCCGGCGGCTGCCAGCAGCAGCCGTCCTTCCCGCGCCTGCTGTCGACATAAGCTGACAAGCTCGTGCGAAGGCGCGTCCGCGGGTTGCCCGGCTCAACGGCCTATGCTGGAATGAAAGCACAGTCGTTGAAGGAGTGGCCGCCATGCAATCGCGAAGCCTTGTCCCGCACAACCCCGGCCTGAAGCTGCCGATCGCCAACCTGCGCAGCGTCTTCCGGCCGCACGACGTCGAGCGCAAGCTCGCCAAGCTGCCGGCCCGCGACCACGAAAGCCTGCGCGCCACCTACGAGCGCATGCTGGAACGCGGCCCCGAGCGCTTCCAGGTCAAGCCCAGCGGCATCCCCGAGATGGCCGCCCTCTACGAACAGCTGCCCAACTTCGCCGACGCGCTCGACGACGTGAAGCGCCACGTCGCGCTGTCGCAGGACTCCGGCGACGGCATCGAGATCACGCCGATGCTGCTGCTGGGACCGCCCGGCATCGGCAAGACCCATTTCGCGCGGCAGCTCGCCGAGCTGCTCGGCACCGGCATGCAGCTGGTTCCCATGAGCTCGATGACGGCGGGCTGGCTGCTGTCCGGCGCGTCCTCGCAGTGGAAGGGCGCCAAGCCCGGCAAGGTGTTCGAGGCGCTGGTCGACGGCCAGTACGCCAACCCGGTGCTGGTGGTCGACGAGATCGACAAGGCGAGCGCCGACGCGCAGTACGACCCGCTCGGTTCCCTCTACAGCCTGCTGGAACACGACACGGCCGGAACCTTCATGGACGAATTCGCCGAGATCGCGATCGACGCGAGCCAGGTGATCTGGATCATGACGGCCAACGACGAGCGCTGCATCCCCGAGCCGATCATGAACCGCATGAACGTGTTCGAGATCGACGCGCCGACGCTGGAGCAGGCCCGCGCGATCGCGCGCAACCTGTACCAGGCGATCCGCGGCGAGCACGGCTGGGGCCGGCGTTTCGACGAGGAGCCGGCGGACGACGTGCTGGATGGCCTGGCGGAGCTCGCGCCGCGCGAAATGCGCCGCGCGCTCATGACGGGCTTCGGCAATGCACGGCTCGCGCATCGGGAAACGATCCAGCCGGAAGACCTGCCGAAGGGCAACGGCGGAAAGACGAAGCTGGGATTTCTCCAGTAGGGCGGCGGTGAGCCGCGAAGCGCGAACCCCGCCGTCGGGCGTCGGGGTTCGCCTGCGGGCTCACCCCGACCTACGAAGCGCCCCGCGGCACCGCCGGCGGGATCTCCGTGGGCTGGGGATCCTTCCACTCCCACTTCTTCGCCGCGGCGACCACCGCGGTGGGATATTGCGGCCGGCCGCGGCTGCCGTTGTAGCGGCCCAGGGCCATGTACAGGTCTCCGCTTTCGCGATCCAGGTAGTGCCGCAGGATCACGCAGCCGAAGCGCAGGTTGGTCTGCATGTGGAACAGGCTGGACGGATCGCCGTGGCCGATCAGGCGCGTCCAGAAGGGCATCACCTGCATGTAGCCGCGCGCGCCCACCGGGCTCACCGCGAACTTGCGGAAGGCGCTCTCGACCTGGACGAGGCCGAGCACCAGGCCGGTGTCGAGGCCGGCGCGCCGGCTCTCGTACCAGACGGTCTGCAGGAATTCCTTGCGCTCGGTCCAGTCCGCCTTGCGGCGCTCCAGCCGGCGGCTCATGTCGCCCAGCCAGCGCAGGTATGCCAGCCGCGCCCCGATCTCCTCGAATTCGGGCACCGGCGGCGCGCTGTTGGCGATCGCCGAGGTGAGCGCCGTCCGCACGGAATCGGCCAGCGGCTCCTCGATCTGCGCGCCCGCCTGCGCCGGCGCCCAGGCGCCCCACCACCACAGGCCGGCGCCGGCCAGCGCCGGTCGCAGGCAGGCCCTGCGCGTGATCACGCCTGCAGCCGTCCCTTGACGAAGGCAGCGACATCGGCGGCGGCCACCTTGGTGGCGCCGGCGTCGCGGCGATGCTGGTATTCGACCTGGCCTTCCTTGAGGCCGCGGTCGGAGATCACCACGCGATGCGGCACGCCGATGAGCTCCCAGTCGGCGAACATCGCGCCGGGACGCTCGCCGCGGTCGTCCAGCAGCACGTCGATGCCGGCGGCCGCGAGATCGTCGTGCAGCTTCTCCGCGGCGGCCTTCACCTCCGCGCTGCGATCCATGCCGATCGGGCAGACCACCACCGTGAACGGCGCGATCGCATCCGGCCAGATGATCCCGCGCTCGTCGTGGTTCTGCTCGATCGCCGCGGCCGGCAGGCGCGTGATGCCGATGCCGTAGCAGCCCATCTCGAACTGCTTGGGCTTGCCGTCCTCGTCGAGGAAGGTCGCCTCCATCGGCCTGGAGTATTTCGTGCCCAGATAGAAGATGTGGCCCACCTCGATGCCGCGCTCGATCGCGAGCTTGCCCTTGCCGTCGGGCGACAGGTCGCCCTCGACGACGTTGCGGAGATCGGCCACGGCGTCGGGTTCGGGCAGGTCGCGCCCCCAGTTCACGCCGGTGATGTGGAAGTCTTCCTCGTTGGCGCCGCAGATCCAGTCGGCCATCACGGCCACTTCGCGGTCGGCGACGATCTTCACCTTCTGCTTCAGGCCGATCGGGCCCAGGTAGCCGGGCCTTGTGCCGAAGGCGGCTTCGATCTCGGGCAGCGTGGCGAAGCGGAAGCCCGCGTCGAGTCCCGGCACCTTGCCGACCTTGATCTCGTTCATGGCGTGGTCGCCGCGCACCAGCAGCAGCCAGATCGTCGCTTCCACCGGCGCGCCCTGCGCGTCCATGCGGTCGGTCGCGAGGACCAGCGACTTCACCGTGGTCTCGAGGGGCACCTTCAGCAGTTCGGCGACCTGTTGGCAGGTGGCCTTGCCGGGGGTCGGCACCCTGGTCATCGCCTGCGCGGCCGCGGGACGCGGGCCACGAGGCGCGAGCGCCTCGGCCTTTTCCATGTTGGCCGCGTAATCGCTGTCCGGGGAGTACACGATGGCGTCCTCGCCGGTGGCGGCGATCACCTGGAATTCTTCCGACAGGTCGCCGCCGATGGCGCCGCTGTCCGCGGCCACCGCGCGGTAACGCAGGCCGAAGCGATCGAAGATGCGGCGGTAGGCCTGCGCCATCGCCTGGTAGCTTTTCTGCGCGCCGGCCTGGTCGCGGTCGAAGCTGTAGGCGTCCTTCATGATGAATTCGCGCCCGCGCATCAGGCCGAACCGCGGACGGCGCTCGTCGCGGAACTTCGTCTGCACCTGGTACAGGTTCTTGGGCAGCTGCTTGTAGCTGCGAAGCTCCTGGCGCGCGATGTCGGTGACGACTTCTTCCGAGGTGGGCTGCACCACGAAGTCACGTTCGTGGCGATCCTGGATGCGAAGCAGCTCGGGGCCCATCTTGTCGAAGCGGCCGGTCTCCTGCCAGAGTTCGGCCGGCTGCACCACCGGCATGGCGCATTCGACGGCGCCGGCGCGGTTCATCTCCTCGCGCACGATGGCTTCCACCTTGCGGATCACGCGCAGGCCCATGGGCATGTACGTGTAGATGCCGGCGCCCAGCTTCTTGATCATGCCGGCGCGCATCATCAGCTTGTGGCTGGCCACTTCGGCGTCGGCGGGGGCTTCCTTGAGCGTGGAAATCAGGAACTGGGAGGCTCTCATCAAATTGGACGGGACGGTGGGAGTAGCTGAGCCCTTCCAGCGCGCAGAGGCGCCGTGCATAATGAACTCAGTTCAAAGATTTGGGGTGATTATGCTGGACCGGGACGGCTTCAGGCCCAACGTCGGCATTATCCTGCTCAACCAGAAAAACCAGGTGTTCTGGGGCAAACGCATCCGGACGCACAGCTGGCAGTTCCCGCAAGGCGGCATCGACCGCGGCGAAAGTCCCGAACAGGCGATGTTCCGGGAACTGCACGAGGAAATCGGGTTGATGCCGGAGCACGTGCGCGTCGTCGCCCGCACGCGCGACTGGCTGCGCTACGAAGTGCCGGAGCGCTACATCCGCCGCGACGCGCGCGGCCACTACAAGGGCCAGAAGCAGATCTGGTTCCTGTTGCAGCTGGTGGGACAGGACCACAACCTGAACCTGCGCGCCACCAACCACCCGGAGTTCGACGCCTGGCGCTGGAACGATTACTGGGTGCCGCTCGACGTGGTGGTGGAATTCAAGCGTGGCGTGTACGAGATGGCGTTGCGCGAACTCGCCCGCTTCCTTCCGCGCAGCGACCACCGCAATCGCTACCTGCGCAGCGGCATGCGCACGCGCGATGCCGACCACCCGCACGACTCCCACGGCTCCATGCTGCCCGGCCCCGCCATGGAACTGCCGCCGGGCGCGACTTTCGAACCGAATCCACAGGCGCGGCCCCTGCCCCTCGCCTCCAAGGGAAAGCATGCAACGTAGTTTCCTGGCGCTGGCGCTCGCCGGCGCCTCGCTGGCCGCCTCGGCCCAGCTCGCCTTCGACCATCCCGACTGGAAGGAACTCGAGGCCCCGCCGCCGCCGCCGCTGCGCACCACCGGGCTGATCCCGCTCGAGATCACGGGCAGCAGCCTGCGTTTCGGCGTGGACCCCGCGTCCATCAGCGTCGGCAGCGATTCGATCGTGCGCTACGTGGTGGTCGCCACCAGCAGCACGGGCACCACCAACGCCATCTACGAAGGCCTGCGCTGCGGCAGCGGCGAGGTGAAGGTGTACGCGCGGCACAACCCGGACAGCGGCTGGGTGCCCGCGAAGGACAGCCCGTGGCAGGTGCTGCAAAGCACCGCCAACTATCGCTACTCGCTGTACGTGGCGCGCAATGGCGCGTGCTTCGGCCCCGCGCCGAACGGCCCGCCCGCACAGATCGCCCGGGACCTGCGGCGGCCGCCGGACGAGAAGTTCGACCGCGCGCGGATCCGCTGAGGAATCCGGAAGAATCCGCGAAGGCGGATTCTTCGGAATCAGCGCGTGACGACCAGGTTGGTCCTGTGGATCATCTCGGGTTCGGCCATGTACCCGAGCAGCCGCTCGATCTCCGCGGACGGCTTGCGGCATAGCAGGCGCGCCTCGGCCGAAGCGTAGTTCGCCAGGCCGCGCGCGATTTCCTGGCCCAAGGGGTCGCGCACCGCGATCACGTCGCCGCGGGCGAAATCGCCCTCCACCGCCGTCATGCCGATCGGCAGCAGGCTCTTGCCCTCGGTGCGCAGCTTGGCCGCCGCGCCTTCGTCCACCGTCACCGAGCCGCGCAGCTGCAGGTGGTCGGCCATCCAGCGCTTGCGCGCCTGGCTTTTCTGCGTCGGCGCCACCAGCAGCGTGCCGATGATCTCGCCGCGCGCCAGGCGCAGCAGGCAATCGGGTTCGCGGCCCCAGGCGATGACCGTCGACGCGCCGGAGCGCGCCGCGCGCGACGCGGCGAGCACCTTGGTGATCATGCCGCCCTTGCCGATGCTGCTGCCGGCGCCGCCGGCCATCTGCTCCAGCGAGGGATCGCCGGCGCGCGCTTCCTGGATGAACTTCGCCTGCGGGTCCTTGCGCGGGTCGGCGCTGTACAGGCCCTTCTGGTCGGTGAGGATCACCAGCAGGTCGGCTTCCACGAGGTTGGCCACCAGCGCGCCGAGCGTGTCGTTGTCGCCGAACTTGATCTCGTCGTTCACCACCGTGTCGTTCTCGTTGATCACGGGAACGACCTGCAGCTGCAGCAGCGTCAGCAGGGTCGATCGGGCATTCAGGTAGCGCTCGCGGTCCGCGAGGTCGGCGTGCGTGAGCAGCACCTGCGCCGAACGCAGGCCCTGCTCGCGCAGCTTGGTCTCGTACATCTGCGCCAGGCCCATCTGGCCCACCGCGGCGGCGGCCTGCAGCTCGTTGAGTTCGTGCGGGCGCGCGGTCCAGCCCAGGCGCTTCATGCCCTCGGCGATCGCGCCGCTGGACACCATGATCACCTCGCGGCCCTCGCCGGCCAGCGCGGCGAGCTGCCGGCTCCACTCGCCGATGGCGGCTTCGTCCAGCCCGCGGCCCTCGTTGGTGACCAGGCTGGATCCCACCTTGACGACGATTCGCCTCGCTTCGCGCAGCGTCGCCGATTCGTGCTGATCGCTCATGGAGCGATATTTTCGCCGCCCGCGAAGCGCGGATCGACTTCCGCCGGCGGCTGCTCCGCGATCTGCAGGGAGTGGATGTGCTGCCAGATCGCCTTGACCAGGTGCTCGCAACCTTCGCGCGTGAGCGCGCTGATCTCGAACACCGGGCCCTTGTGCTTGAAGCGCTTGACGAAGTCCTTCACGCGCGCCGCGCGTTCCTCCGCCGGCACCATGTCCAGCTTGTTCAGCACCAGCCAGCGCGGCTTCTCGTGCAGGGCGGCGTCGTATTTCTTCAGCTCCGCGACGATCGCCTTGGCCTGCGCCACGGGATCGACGTTGTCGTCGAAGGGCGCGAGGTCGACGACGTGCAGCAGCAGGCGCGTGCGCTGCAGGTGGCGCAGGAACTGGTGGCCGAGGCCCGCGCCTTCGGCGGCACCTTCGATCAGGCCCGGCACGTCGGCGACCACGAAACTCTGTTCGGGGCCGACACGCACCACGCCGAGGTTGGGATGCAGCGTGGTGAAGGGGTAGTCGGCGATCTTCGGGCGCGCGTTCGACACCGCCGCGATCAGCGTGGACTTGCCGGCGTTCGGCATCCCGAGCAGGCCGACGTCGGCCAGCACCTTCAGCTCCAGCTTCAGGTTCTTCTTCTCTCCGGGCCAGCCGGGCGTCTTCTGCCGCGGCGCGCGGTTGATCGAGCTCTTGAAGCGCATGTTGCCGAAGCCGCCGTCGCCGCCCTTGGCGATCATGATCTTCTCGCCGGGCACGAGCAGCTCGTACAGCACCTCGCCGGTCTCGGCGTCGGTGACGATGGTGCCCACCGGCATCTTCAGCGTGATGTCGTTGCCCATGGCGCCGAACATGTCGGAGCCCATGCCGTGTTCGCCGCGCCCGGCTTCGTGCCGGCGCGAGAAGCGGAAGTCCACGAGCGTGTTGAGGTTCACGTCCGCCACCGCCCACACGTGCCCGCCGCGGCCGCCGTCGCCGCCGTTGGGGCCGCCGAATTCCTTGTACTTCTCGTGGCGGAACGAGACGCAGCCGTTCCCGCCGTCGCCGGCGGCGATGTCGATGAATGCCTCGTCAACGAATTTCATGCGAACCTCAAAATGAAAAGAGCCCCGACAAGCGGGGCTCTTCTTGTCAGCGGGCCCAGGTTACCTCAGGCCGCCGGGATCACGTTGACCGTGTGCTTGTTCAGCGCGCCCTTGACCTGGAAGCTCACGTGGCCGTCCACCAGGGCGAACAGCGTGTGGTCCTTGCCCACGCCGACGTTGTTGCCGGGGTGGAACTTGGTGCCGCGCTGGCGCACGATGATGGAGCCGGCGCTGATGAGTTCGCCGCCGAAGGCCTTGACGCCCAGCATCTTCGGCTGGGAGTCGCGCCCGTTTCGCGTAGAGCCGCCGCCTTTTTTCTGTGCCATTTCCCGTTCTCCTTAGCCCGCGATCGAACCGATCTCGATCTCGGTATAGGCCTGGCGGTGGCCCTGGTGCTTCTGGTAGTGCTTGCGGCGGCGCATCTTGAAGATGCGGACCTTGTCGTGCTTGCCGTGCGAGACGACCTTCACCTTGACCGTGGCACCGGATACCAGGGGGGCGCCGATCTTCAGGTCGCTGCCGTTGCCGAGAGCGAGTACCTGGTCGATCGTGATTTCCTGGCCGATGTCCGCAGCAATCTGTTCTACTTTGATCTTGTCGCCGGAAGCAACGCGATACTGCTTGCCACCGGTTTTTATGACCGCGTACATGGTTGACCTTTCAACGAATCGGGACCCTCATGGGCCCCTTCCTTCTTCCCCGGACGGATTTCCGGAAAAGCCCGCGACTATAGCATAGTTGGTGGTTGCTCACAAGGCGGGGCGCCTGCTTCCCCGTAGCGTTGCGGGGTGCTTCCTATAATCCTGCAACTCTGCAGGTTCCCGCCTTGACCGATTCCTCTCCCAGCGCCGCCGCCGTGCTGTCCCTGATCGCGGACGACATGCGGCAGGTCGATGCCGTGATCGCCCGCCGCCTCGATTCGGGCGTGCCCCTGGTAGGCGAGGTGTCGCGCTACATCATCCAGTCCGGCGGCAAGCGCCTGCGCCCCGCGCTGCTGCTCCTGGTCTGCGGCGCGCTCGGCTACCGCGGCGACCAGCAATTCAACCTGGCCGCGGTGGTGGAATTCATCCACACCGCGACCCTGCTGCACGACGACGTGGTCGACGAGTCCACGCTGCGCCGCGGCCGCGCCACCGCCAACGAGAACTTCGGCAATCCGGCCAGCGTGCTGGTGGGCGACTTCCTCTATTCGCGCGCCTTCCAGATGATGCTCGACGCGCACGACATGCGCGTGATGGAGATCCTGGCCGAGGCCACCAACGTCATCGCCGAGGGCGAGGTCATGCAGTTGATGAACATGCACGACCCCGGCCTCGACGAAACGGCCTACCTGCAGGTGATCCGCTCCAAGACGGCGAAGCTGTTCGAAGCCAGCGCGCGCCTCGGCGCGGTGCTGTCGAAGGCCGATCCCCAGGTCGAACGGGCCTGCGCCGATTACGGCCAGGCGCTGGGCACGGCCTTCCAGGTGATCGACGACGTGCTCGATTACACGGGCGATGCCGGCGAGCTCGGGAAGAACCTGGGGGACGACCTGCGCGAGGGCAAGGTCACGCTGCCCCTCATCGCCGCCATGCGCCGCGGCAGCGAGCAGCAGCACGCCGTGATCCGCCGCGCCATCGAGTCCGGCGCGCTGGAAGAACTCGATCACATCCTCGCGATCGTGCGCGAAACCGGCGCGCTGGAAGTGGCGCAGGAAGCCGCGGCATCGGAAGCCCGGCGTGCGATGTCAGCTGCGAAACAGCTACCGGCGAATGAGCACGCTCAGGCTTTGCTACAATTGGCGGCTTCACTGCTGCAGCGTCGTTACTGAGGTTCCTCAGCCACGCGACGAGTCGCCGCGAATCGGGGTGTAGCTTAGCCTGGTAGAGCGCTACGTTCGGGACGTAGAGGCCGGAGGTTCGAATCCTCTCACCCCGACCAGTTTTCACGAACTGGTCACCAGCCCGCAAGCTGGTCCGTTTTCCCCTCGGGAAGTAACAAGTCATTGCGCGATGCAGCCTTCCTGCGTCCGAACGTGACTTCCTGCCAACGCCGGCGACCTGCGTTGGGCCGTTTCGTTTACACCAACTCGGCTTTTCGGGATGATCGGAGCCGACACCGCTCGTTGGGGGCGGAGTATCCGCTCACCCCTAAAAATACACACCATGGCCGCAGTCGATCCCGCAGAACTCTCCGCCGTCGCCCTCCCGGGCCTCGGCCGGGCGCTGGTCTCGGCCGGCAAGCTGGGACAGAAGGCGGCGGAAGAGATCTACCGCAAGGCGAAGCAGAAGCGCACCAGCTTCATCGCCGAACTGACCGGTTCGGGTTCGGTCTCCGCCGCCGACCTCGCGCACACCATGTCCCAGTCCTTCGGGGCCCCGGTGCTGGACATGGATGCCATCGACATCCAGCGCCTGCCCAAGGGCCTCCTGGACGGCAAGATCTGCCAGGACTACCGCGTGGTCGTCCTGTCCAAGCGCAACAACCGCCTGATCTGCGCCACCGCCGACCCGTCGGACCAGCAGGCGGCGGAGAAGATCAAGTTCTCGACCCAGATGGGCGTGGACTGGGTGATCGCGGAATACGACAAGCTGTCCAAGATGGTCGACGGCCTCGCCACCACGGCGACCGAGGCCATGGACAGCATCATCGGCGACGACTTCGAGTTCGACGAGTCGAACATCGACTCCTCGAACCCCGAGGAGGAGGACAAGGGCGCGACCTCCGACGTCGAGGACGCGCCGGTCGTCAAGTTCCTGCACAAGATGCTGCTGGACGCGATCGGCGCGCGCGCCTCGGACCTGCACTTCGAGCCCTACGAGCACACCTACCGCGTGCGCTTCCGCATCGACGGCGAGCTGCGCGAGATCGCGTCGCCGCCGGTGGCGATCAAGGAAAAGCTGGCTTCCCGCATCAAGGTGATCTCCCGCATGGACATCTCCGAGAAGCGGGTGCCGCAGGACGGCCGGATGAAGCTGAAGGTCAGCGCCGACCGCGTGATCGACTTCCGCGTCTCGACGCTGCCCACGCTGTTCGGCGAAAAGATCGTGATCCGTATCCTGGATCCGAGCTCCGCCAAGCTGGGCATCGACGCCCTGGGCTACGAGCCGGAGGAGAAGGCGCGCCTCATGGACGCGATCGTCCGGCCCTACGGGATGATCCTGGTGACCGGTCCGACCGGTTCGGGCAAGACGGTGTCGCTGTACACCTGCCTGAACCTGCTGAACAAGCCGGGCGTGAACATCGCCACCGCGGAAGACCCGGCGGAAATCAACCTCCCCGGGGTGAACCAGGTGAACGTGAACGACAAGGCGGGCCTGACCTTCGCCGTGGCACTGAAGTCCTTCCTGCGCCAGGACCCGGACATCATCATGGTGGGCGAAATCCGCGACCTGGAAACCGCCGACATCGCCATCAAGGCCGCCCAGACCGGCCACATGGTGCTGTCCACGCTGCACACGAACGACGCGCCGACCACCCTCACCCGGATGCGCAACATGGGCATCGCGCCCTTCAACATCGCGTCGTCCGTGATCCTGATCACCGCGCAGCGCCTGGCGCGCCGGCTGTGCGGGCAGTGCAAGAAGCCGCAGGACATCCCCTACGAGAACCTGCTCGACGCGGGCTTCAAGGAGGAGGACGTCGACGGCAGCTGGACGCCCTACCACCCGGTGGGCTGCTCGGCCTGCAACAACGGCTACAAGGGCCGGGTGGGCATCTACCAGGTCATGCCGATCAGCGAGGACATGCAGCGCATCATCCTCGCCGACGGCAGCGCGCTGGAAATCGCCGTGCAGGCGCGCAAGGAAGGCGTGCGCAGCCTGCGCGAGTCCGGCCTGCACAAGGTCCGGCTGGGCCTCACTTCCCTCGAGGAAGTGCTGGCCGTCACGAACGAATCATAAAAGCGAAAGCAGTCAAGAGGAGCGCAGATGGCCACCGCAGCAGCGACGAAAGAATTCGTCTTCGAATGGGAGGGGCGGGACCGCAACGGCAAGACGGTGCGGGGGGAAACGCGCGCTGCCGGCGAGAACCAGGTCATGGCCTCGCTGCGGCGCCAGGGCGTGTCGCCCCTGAAGATCAAGAAGCGCAAGATGCGCTCGGGCGCCAAGATCAGGCCCCGGGACATCGCGATCTTCACCCGCCAGCTGGCCACCATGATGAAGGCGGGCGTGCCGCTGCTGCAGTCCTTCGACATCGTGGGACGCGGCAACACCAACCCCAGCGTCACCAAGCTGCTGAACGACATCCGCACGGACGTCGAGACCGGCACCTCGCTGTCGTCCGCCTTCCGCAAGTACCCCCTGTACTTCGACAGCCTGTACTGCAACCTGGTGGAGGCCGGTGAAGCGGCCGGTATCCTGGAAAGCCTGCTGGACCGCCTCGCCGTCTACATGGAAAAGACGGAGGCGATCAAGTCCAAGATCAAGTCCGCGCTGATGTACCCGATCGCGGTGATGGTGGTGGCCTTCGTGGTGGTGTCGGTGATCATGATCTTCGTGATCCCGGCGTTCAAGGAGGTGTTCACCTCCTTCGGCGCCGACCTGCCCGCGCCCACGCTGTTCGTGATGTCCATGAGCGAAATTTTCGTGAAGTGGTGGTGGCTGATCTTCGGCAGCATCGGCGGCGGCCTCTACTTCTTCATGCAGGCGTGGAAGCGCAACGAGAAGGTCCAGATGTTCATGGACCGCCTGATGCTCAAGCTCCCGCTGTTCGGCGCCCTGGTCTACAAGTCGGTCATCGCCCGCTGGACGCGCACGCTGGCGACCATGTTCGCGGCCGGCGTGCCGCTGGTGGAAGCGCTCGACTCCGTGGGCGGCGCCTCCGGCAACTCGGTCTACGAAATGGCCACCCAGAAGATCCAGCAGGAAGTGTCCACCGGCACCAGCCTGACGGCGGCCATGACCAACGCCAACGTGTTCCCCTCGATGGTGCTGCAGATGTGCGCCATCGGCGAAGAATCCGGCTCGATCGACCACATGCTGGGCAAGGCCGCCGATTTCTTCGAAGCGGAAGTCGACGAGATGGTGGCCGGCCTGTCCAGCCTGATGGAGCCGATCATCATCGTGTTCCTGGGCACCATCATCGGCGGCATCGTGGTCTCCATGTACCTCCCGATCTTCAAGCTGGGCGCGGTGGTCTGATGGGCTTCGGTACGGGACTCGACGCCGCGCTCGTCGCCGGCGTCCTCGGGCTGCTCGTGGGCAGCTTCCTCAACGTGGTGATCCACCGCCTGCCCAAGATGATGGAGCGGGAGTGGGCGGCCGACTGCGCGGAGTTCTCCGGCCAGCCGGCGCCCGAGCAGGAGCGCCTCGACCTGCTGGTGCCGCGCTCGCGCTGCCCGCACTGCGGCCACGCGATCCGCTGGTACGAGAACATCCCGGTGGTGAGCTGGCTGGTGCTGCGCGGCAAGTGCTCCAGCTGCAAGGCGGCGATCGGCGTGCGCTACCCCATCGTGGAACTGGTCACCGCGGCCTTCTTCTTCCTGTGCGGCTGGCGCTGGGGCCTGACCCTGCAGGCCGCGGCCTGGGCCGCCTTCGCCGCGCTGCTGATCTGCCTGTTCCTGATCGACATGGACACGCAGATCCTGCCCGACGACCTCAACTACATGCTGCTGTGGCTCGGCCTGCTCGTGTCCGCGGTGGGGTGGACCGTGCCGCTGCGCTCGGCCGTGTGGGGCGCGGCCCTGGGCTACCTCGTCTTCTGGGCGATCTTCAAGGCCTACAAGCTCGCCACCGGCAAGGAAGGCATGGGCTACGGCGACTTCAAGCTGCTGGCCGCGCTGGGCGCCTGGCTGGGCGCGGAGTACCTCCTGGCCATCATCCTGCTGTCGTCCATCGTGGGCGCGGTGATCGGCGTCCTGCTGCTGGTGATCGGCAAGCTGGCCAACAAGGACATCCCCATGCCCTTCGGCCCCTACCTGGCCGGTGCCGGCCTGCTGGCACTGGCCCTGAGCCCGGCCACGGTGCCGGTGCTGCTGCCCTTCGCCTTCCCCTTCCGGTAGGGACGCCATGGCGGTGCGCATCGGGCTCACCGGCGGCATCGGCAGCGGCAAGAGCACGGTGCTGCAGATGCTGGTGGAGCATGGCGCGGCGGCGGTCGACGCCGATGCGATCTCCCGCGCAACCACCGCCCCGGGCGGCGCCGCCCTTGCGCACATCGTCGCGAGGTTCGGGCCGGAATTCATGGCGGCCGACGGAGGGCTGGACCGCGCGCGCATGCGCGAACGCGCCTATGCCCACCCCGAAGCGCGCCGCGAGCTGGAACGGATCGTCCATCCGCTGGTGGGCGAGGAGATCGCGCGGCAGGTCGACGCGGCGCTGGCCGCCGGCGCCCGCTGCATCGTGTTCGACATCCCGCTGCTGGTGGAGACCGGCCGCTGGCGCGCCCAGGTCGATCGCGTGCTGGTGGTGGACTGCGAGCCGGAAACGCAGGTTGCCCGCGTGACCGCACGCAGCGGCCTGGCGCCGGACGAAGTGCGCGCCATCATCGCGGCACAGGCCCCGCGCGCGCTGCGGCTCGCGGCGGCCGACCTCGTGATCTGCAACGAGGGCCTGAGCCTCGAAGCACTGCGCAACGAAGTGGAACAGGCGGCGCGATCCTTCGGGCTATGATGGCGCCCTGCCGCCCGTCAGCCCCGCACGACACCTCCGCGTGATCCTCTACGAATATCCCTTCAACGAACGCATCCGGACCTACCTGCGGCTCGAACACCTGTTCCGCCGCCTGGGCGAGCTGATCCCCCGCAGCCACCCGCTGGACCACCACTACGCGCTGTCGACCATCTTCGAAGTGATGGACGTGGCCGCGCGGGCGGACCTGAAGTCCGACGTGCTGAAGGACCTGGAACGCCAGAAGCAGGTGCTCCATGGCTACCGCGGCAACCCCGGCGTGTCCGAGCGCGTGCTCGACGAAGTCATCGCGCAGATCGAGTCCTGCTTCGCCCAGGTCAACGGCACACCCGGCAAGGCGGGCCATTCGCTCACCGAGAACGAGTGGCTGATGAGCATCCGCAGCCGCGCGAACATCCCCGGCGGCACCTGCGAGTTCGACCTGCCCGGCTACTACGCCTGGCAGCACCTGGCGGCCGAAGTGCGCCGTGCCGACCTGGAGCGCTGGGCCGGCACGCTGGCGCCGCTGGCGGACTCCATCTACCTGCTGCTCAAGATGCTGCGCGATTCCGGCGTGCCGCAAAAGGTGATCGCCACCGGCGGCCAGCTGCAGCAGACGCTGCCGCAGGGCCGCACCTTCCAGCTGCTGCGGCTGCGCATCGATCCCGCGCTGGGCCTGGTGCCCGAGATCAGCGGCAACCGCCTGATCGTGTCGGTGCGCCTGATGCGCCAGGACAGCGAGCGCATGCAGCCGAGCAGCGACAACGCGCCCTTCGAGCTGACGCTCTGCGCCTGAGTCCCGCCATGGCGACCCGCGCCGACAAGCCCGCCAAGCCGCGCATCGTGCGCTGCCCCGCCTGCAACGGCGACAGCGTCTACGCGCCCGGCAATCCCTACCGGCCGTTCTGCAGCGAGCGCTGCCGGAACATGGACCTCGGCGCCTGGGCAAGCG
Organism: Ramlibacter sp.; assembly: GCF_036383835.1. Taxonomy (GTDB): domain Bacteria; phylum Pseudomonadota; class Gammaproteobacteria; order Burkholderiales; family Burkholderiaceae_C; genus Ramlibacter. The sequence continues at coordinate 48,074 of NZ_DASVNN010000062.1, read as the reverse complement.
AGAGTTTCCGCGTGCCGGACGAAACGCCGCCGGACGACCTGCCGTTCGGGGATCCGAAGGAGCAGTAGAAGACGGACTTCCGGACGCAGAGGACGCAGAGGACGCAGAAGACGCAGAAGATACGCAGAGGACGCAAAAGAAACAGGAAGACCTTTCAAAGGTTTTTTTTGCGTCCTCTGCGTACCCTTTGCGTCCTCTGCGTCCGGCTGTTGGCCTTCAGGAGTGCGTCGCCCCCTCGAACCCGCGCTCCTCGGCGAACCACCGCAACACCGGCACCGTCCCCGGCAGCACCGGCTGCACCGTCACCGGCAGCTGCTGCCACGCGCACTGCTGCCCCTCGTGCATGTGCAGCTCGCCGGTCCACTCGTACACCTTGCAGAAATTCAGGCGCACCAGCGCGTGCGGATAGTCGACGCGCTCGACGCGCCAGGGATGCACGGCGCCGATGGTGACGCCGATCTCCTCCTGCAGCTCGCGGCGCAAGGCCTGTTCGACCGACTCGCCGGCTTCGACCTTGCCGCCCGGGAATTCCCAATAGCCTTCGTACACCTTGCCCGGCGGGCGCGACGTGAGCAGGAAGGCGCCGTCGCCACGCAGCAGTACGCCCACCGCGACTTCGACTTCCTTGCGGTCCGCCCCGCCCTCGCGCGGGCGGTCGCCGTCCGCGACGAGCACGCCGGAACTCATCCCGTGTGCCGCCCCGCGTAGTCGCGCGCGAACTGGTACGCCACCCGCCCGCTGCGCGAACCGCGCTCCAGCGCCCACACCAGCGCCTGCGGACGCGCGGCCTCGATATCGGCCTTCTTCACGCCGAAGTGCTCCAGCCAGGTCGCCGTGATGTGCAGGTATTCCTCCTGGCTGAAGGGATAGAAGCTCACCCACAGGCCGAAGCGTTCGGACAGCGAGATCTTCTCCTCCACCACCTCGCCCGGATGCACTTCGCCGTCCTCGGTGTGGGTGTACGTGAGGTTCTCCTTCATGTACTCGGGCAGCAGGTGGCGCCGGTTGCTGGTGGCGTAGATCAGCACGTTGGGCGTGGACGCGGCCACCGATCCGTCGAGGATGGACTTGAGCGCCTTGTAGCCGGCCTCGCCCTCCTCGAAGCTCAGGTCGTCGCAGAACACCATGAACTTCTCCGGCCGCCCCGCGCACACCTCCACGATGTCCGGCAGGTCGGTGAGGTCCGCCTTGTCGACCTCGATCAGCCGCAGGCCCTGCTTCGCGTATTCGTTCAGGCAGGCCTTGATCAGCGAGGACTTGCCGGTGCCGCGCGCACCGGTCAGCAGCACGTTGTTGGCCGGATGGCCCTGCACGAACTGCAGCGTGTTGCGCTGGATCTTCTCCTTCTGCGGCTCGATCTCCTTCAGGTCGTCGAGGCCGATGGCGGCGACGTGCCGCACTGGCTCCAGCGCGCCATGGCCGCTGGAACGCTTGCGGTAGCGCCAGGCGATCGCCGCATTCCAGTCGGGCGCGGACAGCGGCTGCGGCAGGATGGCCTCGATGCGGGCCAGCAACTGCGTGGCGCGCTCGATGAGGGAGTCGAACTTGTCGGTCATGAACGGTAATCGGCGTTGATCGTGACGTAGTCGTGGCTGAAGTCGCAGGTCCACACCTGGTCGGCGGCGCTGCCGCGCCCCAGCACCACGCGCACCGTGATCTCGGACTGCTTCATCACGCGCTGGCCGTCCTCCTCGCGGTACGAGGGATTGCGGCCGCCCTGCTTCGCGACGTGCACGTCGTCGAGGTACAGGTCGATCTTCGTCTGGTCCAGGTCGGCGATGCCGGCATAGCCGACCGCCGCCAGGATGCGGCCCAAGTTGGGGTCGCTCGCGAAGAATGCGGTCTTGACCAGCGGCGAATGCGCGATCGCATAGGCGACCTTGCGGCACTCCTCGCCGTCCTTGCCGCCTTCGACGCGCACGGTGATGAACTTGGTGGCACCCTCGCCGTCGCGCACGATGGCCTGCGCGAGCAGCCGCGCGACTTCCAGCATCGCGCCCTTCAGCGCCGCGCCGGCCGGGCTGTCCAGCGAAGTGATGCGGGCATGCTTCGCCTTGTTGGTCGCCACCACCACGAAGGAATCGTTGGTGGAGGTGTCGCCGTCCACCGTGACGCGGTTGAACGAGCCTTCGGCGAGCTCGAACGCGAGCTTGGGCAGCAACGGCGCGTCGACCTGTGCGTCGGTGGCCAGGAAGCCCAGCATCGTCGCCATGTTCGGGCGGATCATGCCGGCGCCCTTGCCGATGCCGGTGACGGTGACCGTCACACCTTCGACCTGCACCTGCCGGCTGAAGGCCTTGGGCAGCGTATCGGTGGTCATGATGCCCTCGGCCGCGCGCAGCCAGTGCTCCGGCTTCGCGTCGGCGAGCGCCGCGGGCAGGCCCTTCTCGATGCGGTCCAGCGGCAGCGGCTCCATGATCACGCCGGTGGAGAACGGCAGCACCTGCTCGGGCGCCAGGTTCAGCAGCCGCGCCGCGGCGATGCAGGTGGCGCGCGCGCGCACCAGGCCGTCGTCGCCGGTGCCCGCGTTCGCGTTGCCGGTGTTGATCACCATCGCGCGGATGTCGCCGCGCGCCAGGTGCTCGCGGCCCACCTGCACGGGCGCCGCGCAGAAGCGGTTCTGGGTGAAGACGCCGCCGACCGCCGCGCCCTCGTCGAGCAGGAAGACGGTGAGGTCCTTGCGGTTGGCCTTGCGGATGCCGGCCTCGGCGACGCCGATGCGCACGCCCGGCACCGGGTGCAGCGAGGCCGCGCTCGGCGCGCTCAGGTTGACTGCCATGGTGAGTCCTTGTTCTGGGAAATGGGAAAGCGCGCGATCAGCCCTGGCGCCAGGGCAGCCCGCGCACGCGCCAGCCGCCGATCGTGTCGCGGTGGCCCTGCGGGTCGGGGTCGCCCTGGAAACCTTCCAGGATGTTGTAGGCCTCGTAGCCGAGTTCGGTGGCCCGCTTCGACGACGCGATCGAGCGGATGCCGCTGCGGCAAAGCATCACCAGCCTGCCGCCCGCCGGCACCCTGGCGCGCAGGTCTTCGTCGAATTGGGCCCGGATCTGCATGCCGGGCCAGTGCTTCCACTCGATGTTCACCGCGCCGGGGACGAAGCCCACCCAGTCGCGTTCGGCATCGGTGCGGATGTCCACCAGCACCGCCTCGCCGGCCTGCCACCAGCGGCAGGCGAGCTCGGGCGTGACGTCGCCCGCATAGCCCTGCGCGGGGCGGGGCTGGTCGCTATTTGTGGGGGAAGGGTTCGGGGCGGCGCTCATGCCGGCAATTCTGCCAGCGCGCCGCCCCGGGGGACGATCAGACGATCTTGACGCTGAGGTTCGGCAGCCTGTCGATGTGGATCTCGATCACGTCGCCGCGCACCACGGGGCCGACGTTCTCCGGCGTGCCCGAGTAGATGATGTCGCCGGGCTGGAGCTCGTTGGCCTCCGACAGGTTGGCGATCTGCTCGGCCACCGACCAGATCATCTGGTTCAGGTTGGCGTTCTGCTTGGTCTGGCCGTTGACCTTCAGCCAGATGTTGCCCGCGTTGAAGTGCCCGACCTGCGCCACGCGGTGGACCGGACCGATCACCGCGGAATTGTCGAAGCTCTTGCCGATCTCCCAGGGCTTCTTCTGGTCGCCCATGGCGCGCTGCAGGTCGCGGCGGGTCATGTCCAGGCCCAGCGTGTAGCCGTACACGTGGTCGAGCGCGCTCGCCGCCGGGATGTTGCGGCCGCCGCGGCCGATCGCCGCCACCAGCTCCACCTCGTAGTGGTAGTTCTTCGTGAGCGACGGGTAAGCGTGGTCCGCCACCTTGCCCGGCGCCACCAGCTGGATCGCGTCGGTCGGCTTCTGGAAGAAGAAGGGCGGCTCGCGGTCGGGGTTGGAACCCATCTCGATCGCATGGGCGCGGTAGTTGCGGCCGATGCAATAGACGCGCCGCACCGGGAACACCTCGTCACTGCCCACGATGGGGATGGTGCTTCCCCGTATCGCGAAGGGCGTGCGCGCATTCGCCGCGGCGGTGGTGCCGGTGCTGGCGCAACCGGCCAGTCCGGCAGCAGCGGCCGCCGCTGATCCTTGGAAGAAGTGTCGTCTATCCACGTGGTCTCCTTGATTTGCGTGGTGTTTCCTGCAAAGGCGACAGCATCTCGTCAGCAATGGGGCTCCGTGCTCCGTGTAAACCCTATTTCTACTTGAAAGGGCCGAATCAAAGATAGCTTGCTAACTATTCCAACGCAAAGGAGACAACCGATGTCCGAAGCCCAGACCCCCCGCCGCCGCAGCCTCCTGAAGGGCGCAGCCGTCGCCGCCGGTGCCATGTCGGCCCCGATGGTGGCAGTGGCCCAGACCACGTCGTTCCGCTTCCAGAGCACCTGGCCGGCGAAGGACATCTTCCACGAGTACGCCAACGACTTCGCCAAGAAGGTGAACGACATGGCGGGCGGCCGCCTGAAGATCGAGGTGCTGCCCTCCGGCGCCGTGGTGCCCGCGTTCCAGCTGCTGGAAGCCGTCAACAAGGGCACGCTCGATGGCGGCCACGGCGTGGTGGCGTACCACTACGGCAAGAACTCCGCGCTGGCCCTGTGGGGCTCGGGCCCGGCCTACGGCATGGACCCCAACATGGTGCTGGCCTGGCACAACTACGGCGGCGGCAAGGCGCTGCTGGAAGAGATCTACAAGGCGATCAACATGGACGTCGTGTCGTACCTGTACGGCCCGATGCCCACCCAGCCCCTCGGCTGGTTCAAGAAGCCCGTGTCGAACGTGGCGCAGATCAAGGGCCTGAAGTTCCGCACGGTGGGCCTGTCGGTGGACATCTTCACCGAGCTGGGCGCCGCGGTGAACCCGCTGCCCGGCGGCGAGATCGTCCCCGCGCTGGACCGCGGCCTGATCGACGCGGCGGAATTCAACAACGCCTCCTCGGACCGCGCGCTCGGCTTCCAGGACGTGTCGAAGAACTGCATGCTGCAAAGCTTCCACCAGTCCGGCGAGCAGTTCGAGATCCTGTTCAACAAGGCCAAGTACAACGCCCTGCCGGCGGAGCTCAAGGCGATCATCGACTACGCCGTGCAGGCCTCCAGCGCCGACATGAGCTGGAAGGCGATCGACCGCAACTCCAAGGACTACATCGAGCTGAAGACCAAGGACAAGGTGAAGTTCTACAAGACGCCTGATGCGATCCTGAAGGCGCAGCTCGATGCCTGGGACAAGGTGATCGCCAAGAAGCAGACCGACAACCCGCACTTCAAGAAGGTGCTGGACTCGCAGAAGGCCTTCGCGCAGCGCGCCGGCCAGTGGCAGAACGACTACATGGTGGACTTCAAGATGGCCTGGAACCGCTACTTCTCCGGTAAGAAGGCCTGACGCGAAGCTTCCGCCCTGCGGCGGCCAGCCTCGGGATCATCCCGGCGCTGGCCGTTTTTTTGGCCTCGTGACGCAGCGAGACGACGGAAACCGAGCACAAAGCATGACAATTCAGAAACTGCTCCACGGCGTGGAATCCCTGAGCACCCTGATCGGCAAGGCCTTCGCCTGGCTGATCGTGGCGCTGATGCTCATGGTGTGCGTGGAGGTCTTCAAGCGCTACATCATGAACATGCCCACCGCGTGGGTGTTCGACGTCAGCAACATGATGTACGGCACGCTGTTCATGATGGCGGGCGCGTACGCGCTGGCGCATGACGCGCACGTGCGCGGCGACTTCCTCTACGGCAGCATGAAGCCGCGCCGCCAGGCGAGCCTGGACCTGATCCTCTTCGTCGTCTTCTTCCTCCCCGGCATCATGGCGCTCACCTGGTCGGGCTGGGTCTATGCGGGAGACGCACTGAAGATCCGCGAGACGACGTTCAACGCGACGCCGCTGCCGATCTATCCCTTCAAGTACATCATCCCGATCGCGGGAGCCACGGTGCTGCTGCAGGGGATCTCCGAGATGCTGCGCTGCATCGTGTGCCTGCGCACCGGCGAATGGACGCCGCGCCTGCAGGACGCGCAGGAAATCGACGTGGTGGAGCAGCAGCTCGCCAGCAGCACCTACGTGGACGAAGAAGCGCGCCGCGACGCCATCGCGCGCGCCAAGAACATCGACGAAATCGCGCGCCAGCGCATGGAGCAGGAGTGATGAGCGACGCCGCCCTCGGGCTCACCATGTTGGGCCTCATCGTGGTCGTGATCATGATGGGGTTTCCCACCGCCTTCACCCTCATGGGTCTCGGGATCATGTTCGGCTGGGTCGCCTTCTACGACCCCAACGTGCATTTCTGGGACAACCGGGTCTTCGACCTGATGGTGCAGCGCGCCTTCGGCGCGATGAACAACGACACGCTGCTGTCCATCCCGTTGTTCGTTCTGATGGGATACGTCATGGAACGCGGGGCGCTGGTGGACAAGATGTTCCACAGCGTGCAGCTCGCGTTCCGCCGCCTGCCCGGATCGCTCGCGATCACCACGCTGATCATCTGCACCTTCTGGGGCATCGCCTCGGGCCTGGTCGGCGCGGTGGTGGTGCTGATGGGCGTGATCGCGATGCGCCCCATGCTCAACGCGGGCTACGACGTGCGCCTCGCCTCGGGCGTGATCACCGCCGGCGGCACGCTGGGCATCCTGATCCCGCCCTCGGTGATGATCATCGTGTACGCCGCGGTGGCGGGCCAGTCGGTGGTGAAGCTGTATGCCGCCGCGATGTTCCCGGGCTTCTTCCTGGCGCTGCTCTACGTGATCTACGTGGTCGGCTGGGTGCTGCTCAACCCGAAGATCGCGCCCAAGCTGCCGGCCGACCAGATGAAGGTGGCGATCCCCGGCTGGCTGCAGCACCTGTCGGCGACCTACTCGCGGCGCATCCTGCCGGCGCTGGCCGCCGCCGTCGTGGCGCCCCGCCGCGCGCTGGCCGCCGCCGGCGCGGAAACGTCGCTGCGCTGGAGCAACCTGGCGCGCGCGCTGGGCCTGTCGCTCGTGCCGGTGCTGCTCACCGTCGTCCTGCTGGGCACCGTGTGGTGGTACGTGACGATCTATTCGCAGAAGACCGAAGCGCCGCCGGCCGTGACCGCGCCCGCGGACAAGAGCCCCGCGCCGGCGACCCTGCCGGAACCTGCCGCCGGTGGCCTGCAGGAGCCCCCCGCGGCCGGGGGCCTGCAGGAACCGCCGGCTGCCGGTGGCTTGCAGGAACCTCCCGCCAGCGGCGGCGTGCAGGAACCTCCGGGAGCCGCCGAATCGGCGGGTGTGCAGGAGCCTCCGGGCGCCGCTGCGTCGAGCGGCGTGCAGTTGCCGCCCGGCGCGGCGTCCTCCGACGGTGAACTCCAGAGCCTGAACGGCACGACGGTCGCCGACGCGCCCGAGCCCGTGCCGCAAGCCTTCTACATCGGCTTCTGGATCGCCTGCGCGCTCGCGGCGCTGGCGCTCGCCTGGTACTACTGGCGCTTCGACGCCGAGCAGTTCGAGATCCTGCGCATGCTCACCTCCTCGGTGATGCCGCTGGCGATCCTGACCTTCGTGGTACTGGCGGTGATCCTGTTCGGCATCACCACCGCCACGGAGTCGGCCGCCGTCGGCGCGGCGGGCGCCTTCCTGATGGCGTGGCAGGCGCGCACGCTCAACTGGCAGCGCACCAAGGAGGCGGTGTTCCTCACCGCCAAGACGACCGCCATGGTGTGCTGGCTGTTCATCGGCTCGGCGATCTTCTCCGCGGTGTTCGCCATCCTGGGCGGGCAGGCGCTGGTGGAGCGCTGGGTGCTGAGCATGGACCTGTCGCCGATCCAGTTCATGCTGCTGTCGCAGGCGATCATCTTCGTGCTGGGCTGGCCGCTGGAGTGGACCGAGATCATCGTGATCTTCGTGCCGATCTTCCTGCCGCTGCTGCAGCACTTCCAGATCGACCCGATGCTGTGGGGGGTGCTGGTGTTCGTCAACCTGCAGGCGGCCTTCCTCTCGCCGCCGGTGGCCATGTCGGCCTTCTACCTGAAGGGCGTCTCGCCACCGCACGTGACGATCAACCAGATCTTCGCGGGGATGATGCCGTACATGCTGATCGTGATCGTCTGCATGGTGCTGATGTACATCTGGCCGAGCCTGACGCTCTGGCTGCCGAACTACCTGTACGGCCGCTGAGCAGCCTCAGCGTCGTAGGGTGGGCAAGCTGCGCTTGCCCACCGTGTCCAGCAAGGGCGCCCGCGGGCGCCCTTTTTTCGTCCCCCGCGCCGTTGACGTTGACGTAAACGTCAATTACGCTCGCGGTTCCTGGAGACATGCCCCCATGACCGACCTGTCCGCCGAATTCAAGGCGCTGGCGAACTACCGCCCCACGAACAAAGTCCGCTTCGTCACCGCCGCCAGCCTGTTCGACGGCCACGACGCGGCCATCAACATCATGCGGCGCATCCTGCAGGGCATGGGCGCGGAGGTGGTCCACCTCGGGCACAACCGCAGCGTCGACGAGGTCGTCACCGCCGCCCTGCAGGAGGACGTGCAGGGCATCGCGGTCAGCTCCTACCAGGGCGGCCACGTCGAGTACTTCAAGTACATGGTCGACCTGCTGCGGCAGCGCGGCGGCGAGCACATCCAGGTGTTCGGCGGCGGCGGCGGCGTCATCGTGCCTTCGGAGATCCGCGAACTGCAGGACTACGGCGTCGCGCGCATCTACAGCCCCGAGGACGGCCAGCGCATGGGCCTCGCGGGCATGATCGGCGAGATGGTGATGCGCTGCGACCAGGACGTGTCGCAGCGCGCGCCGACGGCGCTCGGGGCGATCCAGGGCCACGAAGAGAAGCACTGGCGCGCCCTCGCCCAGCTGATCACCGCGCTGGAGAACGGCAACGCCGACGCCCAGCTGCTGCAGGCGATCCGCAGGGAAGCGGACCAGCGCCCTGCCCCCGTGCTGGGCATCACCGGCACCGGCGGCGCCGGCAAGTCCTCGCTCACCGACGAACTGGTGCGGCGCCTGCGCCTCGACCAGGACGACAGCCTGCGCATCGCCATCATTTCGATCGACCCCTCGCGGCGCAAGACCGGTGGCGCCCTGCTGGGCGACCGCATCCGCATGAACGCGATCTCGCCCTGGCAGCAAGGTCCGCGCGTGTACATGCGCTCGCTCGCCACCCGCGACTTCGGCAGCGAGATCAGCAAGGCGCTGCCCGACGTGGTCGCCGCCTGCAAGGCCGCTGGCTTCGACCTGGTGATCGTCGAGACCTCCGGCATCGGCCAGGGCGACGCCGCGATCGTGCCGCACGTGGACATCCCCGTGTACGTGATGACGCCGGAATTCGGCGCCGCCAGCCAGCTCGAGAAGATCGACATGCTGGACTTCGCCGAGTTCGTGGCGATCAACAAGTTCGACCGCAAGGGAGCGGCCGACGCGCTGCGCGACGTCGCCAAGCAGGTTCAGCGCAACCGCAATGCCTTCGGCCAGCGGCCGGAGGAAATGCCGGTGTTCGGCACCATGGCGGCGCGCTTCAACGACGACGGCGTCACCGCGCTGTACCAGGCATTGAAGCCGCGGCTCGCCGCGGCGGGATTGCAGTTGAAGGAAGGCCGCCTGCCGGCCGCGAACGTGCGGCACAGCACCAACCAGTCACCGGTGGTGCCGCCCGCGCGCACGCGATACCTCGCCGATATCAGCGAGACGGTGCGCGGCTACAAGAAGCGCGGGCGCGAACAGGTGCAGCTCGCGCGCGAGATCCAGCAACTGAAGGAAGCCGCGCGCATGCTCAAGGTCGGCAAGCCCGACCGCGCGCCGGCGGCCGAAGCTTCCCTCGACCTCGCCGCGCAGCGCCTGTCCCGCATGGACAAGGATGCGCTGCACCTGCTCAAGCAGTGGCCCGACATGCAGAAGGCCTACGCCGGCGACGAGTACGTGGTGAAGATCCGCGACCGCGAGATCCGCACCAAGCTCACGTACACCTCGCTCTCCGGCACCACCGTGCGCAAGGTGAGCTTGCCGCCCTACGAGGACCACGGCGAGATCCTGAAGTGGCTGATGCTGGAGAACGTGCCCGGCAGCTTTCCGTACACCGCCGGCGTGTTCGCCTTCAAGCGCGAGAACGAGGACCCGACGCGCATGTTCGCCGGCGAGGGAGACGCCTTCCGCACCAACCGGCGCTTCAAGCTGCTGTCGCACGGCCTGCCGGCCAAGCGCCTGTCGACCGCCTTCGATTCGGTCACGCTGTACGGCAACGATCCCGATCCGCGGCCCGACATCTACGGCAAGGTGGGCAACTCCGGCGTGTCGATCGCGACGCTGGACGACATGGAGGTGCTCTACTCGGGTTTCGACCTGTGCGACCCGGCGACTTCCGTGTCGATGACGATCAACGGCCCGGCGCCGACCATCCTGGCGATGTTCATGAACACCGCCATCGACCAGAACATCGACAAGTTCAAGGCCGACAACGGCCGCGAGCCGACCCACACCGAAACCGCCAAGATCAGGGAATGGGTGCTGGCCAACGTGCGCGGCACGGTGCAGGCCGACATCCTGAAGGAAGACCAGGGCCAGAACACCTGCATCTTCTCCACCGAGTTCTCGCTCAAGGTGATGGGCGACATCGCCGAGTACTTCGTGCACCACGACGTGCGCAACTTCTATTCGGTGTCGATCTCGGGCTACCACATCGCCGAGGCGGGCGCGAACCCGATCTCGCAGCTGGCCTTCACGCTGTCGAACGGCTTCACCTTCGTCGAGGCCTATCTCGCCCGCGGGATGCACATCGACGACTTCGCGCCCAACCTCTCCTTCTTCTTCTCCAACGGCATGGATCCGGAGTACACGGTGCTGGGCCGCGTGGCGCGCCGCATCTGGGCGGTGGCGATGAGGGACAAGTACGGCGCCAACGAGCGCAGCCAGAAGCTGAAGTACCACATCCAGACTTCCGGCCGCTCGCTGCACGCCCAGGAGATCGCCTTCAACGACATCCGCACCACGCTGCAGGCGCTGATCGCGATCTACGACAACTGCAACTCGCTGCACACCAACGCCTACGACGAGGCGATCACCACGCCCACCGAGGAGAGCGTGCGGCGCGCGATGGCGATCCAGCTGGTCATCAACCGCGAATGGGGCCTGGCGAAGAACGAGAACCCGAACCAGGGTGCGTTCGTGATCGAGGAGCTCACCGAGCTGGTGGAAGAGGCAGTGCTCGCGGAATTCGAGCGCATCGCGGAGCGCGGCGGCGTGCTGGGCGCGATGGAGACCGGCTACCAGCGCGGGCGCATCCAGGACGAGAGCATGCACTACGAGATGCTCAAGCACACGGGCGAGCTGCCCATCATCGGCGTCAACACCTTCCGCAATCCGCATGGCGACGCGATCCACGACAAGCTGGAGCTGGCGCGCTCCACCGAAGAGGAGAAGCAGGGCCAGCTGCAGCGGCTGCGCGACTTCCACGCACGCAACGCGGCGCAGGCGCCGGCGATGCTTCAGCGCCTGCAGCAGGCGGTGATCGAGAACCGCAACGTGTTCGACGTCCTGATGGATGCGGTGCGGGTGTGCTCGCTGGGGCAGATCACGAGCGCGCTGTTCGAGGTGGGCGGGCAGTATCGGCGGAATATGTAGAAGCGCGGCGGCTGTTCGCTGGGGTTGCACCCCAGCGATGCGAAGCGTCAACCGCGTTTCCGCACCGCTCCCGCCAACTCCCGCAACACCTCCTCCGTCTGCTCCCACCCGATGCACCCATCGGTGATGGACACCCCGTGCTGCAGCGCCACCCCCGGCTTCAGGTCCTGCTTGCCCGGCTGCAGGTGGCTTTCGATCATCACCCCGAGAATGCGCTGCTCGCCGCGCTCGATCTGCGCGGCGACGTCGCGCGCCACCTCGGCCTGGCGCCGGTAATCCTTGGCCGAATTCGCGTGCGAGCAGTCCACCATCACGCGCCCGGTCACGCCCGCCTTGCGCAGCCGCGCGCACGCGTCCTCGACGTCTTGCGCCTTGTAGTTCGGCCCGCCGGAGCCGCCACGCAGGATGATGTGGCAGTCGCCGTTACCCTCGGTCTCGAACACCGCCGCCACGCCCATCTTGGTCATGCCCATGAAGGCATGCGGCGAGCGGCAGGCGATCAGCGCATCGGCGGCCATCTGCACGCTGCCGTCGGTGCCGTTCTTGAAGCCGATCGGGCAGGACAGGCCGGAGGCGAGCTGCCGGTGGCTGGGACTCTCGGTGGTGCGCGCGCCGATCGCGCCCCAGCTCACCAGGTCCGAGATGTACTGCGGGCTCAGGAGGTCGAGGAACTCGGTGGCCGCGGGCAGTCCCAGCTGCGCGACTTCCAGCAGCAGCTGGCGCGCGAGCCGCAAGCCCTCGTTGATGCGGAAGCTGCCGTCCAGGCGCGGGTCGTTGATGTAGCCCTTCCAGCCCACCGTGGTGCGCGGCTTCTCGAAGTAGACCCGCATGACCACCAGCAGGTCTTCGCGCAGTTCGTCCGCCAGGGCGCGCAGGCGCCGCGCGTACTCCATCGCCTGCGCGTGGTCGTGGATCGAGCAGGGCCCGACGATCGCCAGCAGGCGCCGGTCGTTGCCGTGCACGATGGCCGCCACGTCGTCGCGGCTGCGTTCCACGAAGGCCTGCACCGCATCGTCGGCCGGCAGTTCGTACTGCAGCAGCGCCGGCGAGATCAGCGGGCGGACGTCGCGGATGCGCACGTCGTCCAGGCGCGTGGCCTGCGGCATTTCCTCGTCGCCCTCGGGGCGCACGGGATGGCTGGGATTCATCGGCATCTCTCCAGGAGCTATCCACTATATTGTCCGCCATGGCCTTCGCATCCCTGGGCGCCGCCGGCATGGCGCTGCGCATCGAGTACGAATGGGCCGGCACCGCGGGCGCGGGCGCGCCGGTGCTGGTGTTCCTGCACGAGGGCCTGGGCTCGGTCTCGATGTGGCGGGATTTCCCGGCGCGGCTGTGCGAAGCGGTGGGCATGCGCGGCCTGGTCTATTCGCGGCCGGGGTATGGCCGTTCGACGCCGCGTCCGGCGGACATCAAGTGGCAGCCGGATTTCATGCACGTGCAGGCGCGGGACGTGCTGCCGGCGCTGCTGGAGGAACTGGGGGTGGACCAGCCCTGGCTGTTCGGCCACAGCGATGGCGGCTCGATCGCGCTGCTGTACGCCGCGGCTTTCCCCGACGCACTGCGCGGGGCGATCGTGCTCGCGCCGCATATCCTGGTCGAGGACATTTCCGTGACGAGCATCGAGAAAGCGAAGCAGGCCTATTCGCAGACCGACCTGCGGCAGAAGCTCGCGCGCCATCACGACGACGTCGATTCGGCTTTCCGGGGCTGGAACGACGTGTGGCTCTCGCCGGCGTTCCGCGGCTGGAGCATCGAGGAGGAGATCCGGGCGATCCGGTGCCCGCTGCTGGCGATGCAGGGCCTCGACGACGAATACGGCACGCTGGAGCAGGTCCGCGGGATCGCGCGGCGGGTGCCGCAGGCCAGGTTGCTGGAGATTCCGAAGTGCGGGCATTCGCCGCACAAGGACCAGCCGGAAGCGGTGATCGAGGCGGTGAAGACCTTCGTCAGCCAATAGGCGTCATCCCCGCGGAGGCGGGGATCCAGGGCATCAATGAAGCCGCGCGTTGCGCGGCGTGCAAGGGAAGCCCTGGGTCCCCGCCTGCGCGGGGGTGACGGCTATTTCAACGCGCACCTGAACAGCTTCATCGTCCGCGCCGGCAACAGCGTCTTCTCCCCAGCGACGTGCATTTCCCGCGCATCGTCGTTGCTGGTATCCAGCACCAGCTCCCACCCCTCGCCATCCGCCAGTTCCGGCAAGGTGAACTCCAGGTCCTCGTGCGACGCCGACAGCATCAGCAGCAGGTGGTCGTCCTTCAGCGCTTGCCCCTGGCGATCGGTCGCCCGCAAGCCGTTGCCCGCCAGGAACATCGCCAGCGACTGCGTGTGCGCGTTCTGCCAGTCCTCGTCCGTCATGATCTCGCCGTCATGCCGGTACCACATCACGTCGTGGATGTCGGTGCCGCGGATGGGACGGCCGGAAAAGAACTTCTGGCGGTGCAGCGCCGGGTGCTCCTTGCGCACGCGGATCAGCCGGCGCGTGAATTCCAGCAATGAAGCGTCGACCGCCTTCCAGTCGAACCAGCTGATCGCGTTGTCCTGGCAGTAGGCGTTGTTGTTGCCGTTCTGCGTGCGGCCGAACTCGTCGCCCCCCAGCAGCATCGGCGTGCCCTGCGACAGCAGCAGCGTCGCCAGGAAGTTGCGCTGCTGACGCGCGCGCAGCCGGTTGACCTCCGCGTCGTCCGTCGGTCCTTCCGCCCCGCAGTTCCAGGACCGGTTGTCGTTGTGGCCGTCCTGGTTGTTTTCCTGTTTGGCCTCGTTGTGCTTGTCGTTGTAGCTCACCGTGTCGCGCAGCGTGAAGCCGTCGTGCGCCGTCACGAAGTTGATGCTGGCCGAGGGCTTGCGGCCGTCGTCCTTGTACAGGTCGCTCGATCCCGTGAGCCGGTAGCCGAGATCGCTGGCCAGCCCGCCCTCGCCTTTCCAGAAGGCGCGGATCGAATCGCGGTAGATGCCGTTCCACTCGGCCCACTTCACCGGGAAGTTGCCCACCTGGTAGCCGCCGTCGCCCACGTCCCAGGGCTCCGCGATCAGCTTGACCTGGCTCAGCACCGGGTCCTGGTGGATGATGGTGAAGAAGCCCGAGAGCTGGTCGACCTCGTGCAGCCCGCGCGCCAGCGTGCTCGCCAGGTCGAAGCGGAAACCGTCGACGCGCATCTCCTGGCGCCAGTAGCGCAGCGAATCCATGATCAGCTGCAGCGTCTGCGGATGCCGCACGTTGAGCGTGTTGCCGGTGCCGGTGTAGTCGAAGTAGAAGCGCGGGTCGTCCGGCACCAGGCGGTAGTAGGTCGGGTTGTCGATGCCCTTGAAGCTCAAGGTCGGGCCCAGGTGATTGCCCTCGGAGGTATGGTTGTAGACCACGTCCAGGATCACCTCCAGCCCCGCCGCGTGCAGCGCCTTCACCATCTCCTTGAACTCGCGCACGGCGCCCGTGGCGTCGCCGCGGCGGAAAGCCGCGCTGTAGCGCAGTTCCGGCGCGAAGAAGTTGAGCGTCGAATAGCCCCAGTAGTTGGTGAGCTGCCGGTCCAGCAGGAAGGGATCGTCCAGGTGCGCGTGCACCGGCATCAGTTCCACCGCCGTCACGCCCAGTTTCGTCAGGTAGTCCAGCATCGCCGGATGCGCGAGGCCGGCGTAGGTGCCGCGCAGTTCCCCGGGCACGTCGGGGTGCAGCATCGTCATGCCCTTGACGTGCGCTTCGTAGATCACGCTCTCGTGCAGCGGCGTGTTGGGCCAGCGGTCGCCCGACCAGTCGAAGCGGTTGTCGGCGACCACGCCCAGCGGCACGCCGCGGCGGTCCTCGCGCACCATCGCGTGGTCCTCGCGCTCGTGCCCCAGCTCGTACGCGAACACGCCGCGCCCGAAATCCTCCAGCCCGTCGAGCGCCCGCGCATACGGATCGAGCAGCACCATGTTCGGGTTGAAGCGCAGGCCCTGGTCCGGCTCGTAAGGACCGTGCACGCGGAATCCGTAACGCTGGCCGGGCCGCACGCCGGGCAGGTAGCCGTGCCAGACGAAGTGGGTCTGCTCGCGCAGGGTGGTGCGCGTCTCCTGGCCGTCGTCGTCGAACAGGCAGACCTCGACCTTCGTCGCATTCTCCGAATACAAGGCGAAGTTCACGCCCTCGCCGTCCCAGGTGGCGCCCAGGGGATAGGACTCGCCCGGATGGACCGTCACGCCGGCCATCACGCGTTCTCCAGGAAGACGGGGCCGGTGAAGCGGTCGCCCGCGACGATGCCGCGCTCGTCGAACCAGCCCTGGTTCACCTCCAGCACGAAGCGCACCGGATGCCCCGAGGACTCGCCCTCCAGGTCGTGAGGCTCCAGGTCGGCGATCCGCAGGATGGTGCCGTCCTCGTCGAGGAAGGCGATCGACAGCGGCAGGGGCGTGTCCTTCATCCAGAAGTTCTGCACCTCGCAGTCGTCGCACATGAACAGCATGCCTTCGTCCTCGGGCAGCTCGCGGCGGAACATGAGGCCCTGCGCGCGCTCCTCGTCGCTGCGGGCGACATGGACCTGGATCGGATGGTCGCCGGCGGTGAGCTGCACACGGGGAAGGTTCATGGGACAGCATCGTCGCCGCTTCCCGGCGGCGCGGCCGTAGGACGGCGCCAATGGCTGGGCCGGAGGCGACAATGCGTGCGTTGTAGGATGCCCCGTGACCTCCCAAGCAGTGACCACCCCCACCGGCGCCAGCGAAGCCGCCACGTCTTCCGCCGTCAACCTGCTCTCCTTCGCCAGCTTCTTCAGCGGCGCCGCCCTGCGCATCTGCGACGGCCTGCTGCCCCGGCTGGCCGGCGACTTCGCGATCACGCCCGGCACGGCCGGCCAGGTGGTCCTGACCTTCGCCATCGCCTACGGCGTCTCGCAGCTGGTCTTCGGGCCGCTGGGTGACCGCTACGGCAAGGCGCGCGTGATGTGCGCGGCGCTGTTCGCCTGCGCCCTCACCTCGCTGGCCTGCGCGCTGGCGCCCGGCTTCGAGGCGCTGGTACGGCTGCGCATCTTCTGGGGCATCGCCGCCGCCGGGGTGATTCCGCTGGCGATCGCCTGGATCGGCGACGCGGTGCATTACGAGCAGCGGCAGGCGACGCTGGCGCGCCTGCTCATGGGAACGCTGTCGGGCATGACGGCGGGCCAGCTGGGCGGCGGCCTGTTCGCCGATTCCCCGCTCGGCTGGCGCGGCGCCTTCGGCGCGCTGTGCATCGGCTACGTCGTCGTCGCCGTGATGCTGCTCGCGCGGCTGCGCACCATCCCCGCCGCCCCGCCGGTGCGCTCCGAAGGCCGCTTCGCCTTCGCCCGGCAGCTCGGGTCGGTGCTGGCGATCCCCTGGGCGCGGGTGGTCGTGCTCGCCGTGTTCGCCGAAGGCGTGTTCCTGCTCGGCCCCCTGGCCTTCCTGCCGGCCTACCTGCACCAGCGCTTCGGCCTCTCGCTGTCGGCAGCCTCCTCCTTCATCGCGCTCTATGCGGTGGGCGGCCTGCTCTATGCGATGGTGGCGCGGCACGTGGTGCGCCGCTTCGGCGAGCGCCGCATGGTGCTGGCCGGCGGCGTCGTCATGGGCCTGGGCTTCCTCGCCTGGTACGCCACGCCCGTCGCCTGGATCGCCGCGCCGGTGGCATTCTTGATCGGCTTCGGCACCTACCTGTTCCACAACACGCTGCAGACGAACGCGACGCAGATGGCGCCCGCCATGCGCGGCACCGGCATGGCCCTGTTCGCCTTCTGCTTCTTCAACGGCCAGGCGATCGGCGTGTCGCTGGCCGGCCTGGCCTACGACCATGGCGGGCCGCTGCCGCTGCTGGTGGTGCCCGCCGTCGTGCTGCCCCTCATCGGCTGGGCCTTCGCCCGCGGGCTGCGGCGGCGGCATGCGGCTGCATCGTGACGGACACCGGCGATCCCGACGACTTCGAGCAGGTCCGCGCGCTGCGGCGGTCCGGCCGGCGCTGGCTCGCGTTGCTGGTGGGATCCATGCTGCTGCTGCTGGCGCTCGCATGGATCGGCTTCGTCCAGCAAACGCACTACGAACGCCGGCAGACGCTGGAGGCGGTCGCCGCGCGCGACGGCAACCTGGCGACGGCCGTCATGCACTACGCCGTGCGCGTGTTCCGCCTGTCGGGCGCCGTCGGCACCTACCTGGAGGGCGCGTACCGCAGCGGTGTCAGCGAGGACGTCTTCCTGGAGCTGTTGCTGGACCGCCTGCGCGCCAACGAAATCTTCGTCGAAATGGCGGCCTGCCTCGACGACGGCCGCATCCTGAGCACGCGGCTGGCGCAGGGCACCCTGACGGCGGAGGACTGCGCGCGGCTCGCGAAAGACGGCCAGGAGCTCACGATGGCACTGCCGCAGCGCGGTGCCGGCCTGCTGCTGGTGCCCTTCACCCTGCCCTTGCAAGGCGCGCCCGGACGCCCCGGCGGCCTGCTGGTTGCGATGACCCCGGTGACGCGGCTGCTCGGCGTGATGGACGAAGCCTCGCTGCAGGAAGAGACCACCGCGGTCATCGTTGGCCGTGATGGCCAGCCGCGCGCGGCCTGGCACTCCGGACAGGGCGTCCTGACCGAGATCGCCCCCATGGAGGCGCTGGCGCCGCTGCTGCAGGGCCGGCCCGATCCGGTGCTGCAGGGCCGCGCGCAGCTGGTGTCCGAACGCGGCGCACCGGGCGGGGAGCTGAACGTGCTGGTCGCCACCGCGCGCGACGATGCGCTGGCCGAATTCCATCGCCGCCGCACCGTCGGCCTGCTGGCCTGCGGGCTGCTGTCGCTGGGCATGATCGCCGTGACGCTGGTGCTCGCCCGCATGCAGGCCCGCGCCACGCGGCAGGCCGCCTCGCTGGCCCGCGCGCGCGGACGGCTGCAGGCGCTCAACAGCGGCCTCGACGAGCAGGTGCGGCAGCGCACGGTCGAACTGGAGCAGGCCTACCGCGACCTGGAGACCTTCTCGTACACGATCGCGCACGACGTGCGGGCGCCGCTGGCCGCGATCGGCACCTACGCCGAGGAACTGGAGCCCGCGGTGGCCGCCGGCGGCACGGAACGCCACCAGCGTTACCTGCAGCGCATCCGCGCCAATGCAGCGCAGATGGACACGCTCACGCGCCACCTGCTGGATCTCGGCCGGCTCACGCGCGCGCCGCTGCAGTTCACCACCCTGGACCTCGCCGCGATGGCGCGGGAGATCCTCGCGGGCCTGCAGGAATGCGATCCGCTGCGGCCGGTGCAGTGGGAAGTGCAGGACGGCCTGGCGGTCCGCGGCGACCCGGCGCTGCTGCGGCAGGTGCTGGAGAACCTGCTCGGCAACGCCTGGAAGTTCAGCGCCGGCCGCGACCCGGCCCGCATTTCGGTGAGCGCCTCCGAGGAACGCGGCGCGCCGGGATGGAACGTCTTCACGGTGCGCGACAACGGCGCCGGCTTCGACAGCAGCACGGCGACGGGCCTGTTCCAGCCCTTCCGCCGCATGCACTCCAGCGACGAATTCCCCGGCACCGGCGTCGGCCTCGCGACCGTGCAACGCATCGTCGCCCTGCATGGCGGCAAGATCTGGTGCGAGGCGCGCGAGGGCGAAGGCGCCGCGTTCTTCTTCACCCTGCCGGCGGCGGAGGCTGCCGGCTGACGGCGCGCGCGCCATCGCTTACCCTTCGTTCCCGCAGACAGGAGACGACATGCAGGCAGCGTTCTACAGCCGCCAGGGTCCGGCGGCCGAAGTGCTCGAAGTCGGCGAGCAGCCCATGCCGCGACCCGGCGCCGGGGAAGTCCGGGTGCGGCTGCGCACCTCGGGCGTCAATCCCTCGGACTTCAAGACGCGCAAGGGCGGACCGGGCCGGCCGCCGCTCGCCTGGCCGCTGGTGATCCCGCACAGCGACGGCGCCGGCGTGATCGATGCGGTCGGCGAAGGCGTCCCGGCCTCCCGCGTGGGAGAGCGCGTGTGGCTGTGGAACGGCCAGTGGAACCGCGCCTTCGGCACCGCGGCGCAATCCATCGCCGTGCCGTCGGCGCTCGCAGTGTGCATGCCCGACAAGCTTGGCGACGCCGAAGCCGCCTGCCTCGGCATCCCCGCCTTCACCGCGTTGCACGCCGTGCGTCTCGCCAACCTGCAGCCCGGCGCCACGGTGCTGGTCGCGGGCGGTGCCGGCTCCGTCGGCCACTACGCGATCCAGTTCGCCAGGCGCCGCGGCGCCACCGTGCTGGCCACCGTGAGTTCCGAAGAGAAGGCCGCCCACGCGCGACGTGCCGGCGCCGACCACGTGATCCACTATCGCAGCGAGGACGTCGGCGCGCGCGTCAAGGAACTCACGGCCGGGCGCGGCGTCGACGCCGTGATCGAGATGGACCTCAGCGCCAACGGCAAGCTGTATCCCGCCTGCCTGCGGCCTGCCGCCACCGTCGTCGTCTACGGCATGGGCCAGACGGAGTCCACGCTGCCCACCTGGTGGTTCATGCGCAACCGGCTCACGCTGAAGTTCGTGTTCGTCTACGAGATGGACGACGCCGACCGCCAGGCCTGCCTGCGCGAACTCGAACCGTTGCTGCGCGAAGGCGCGCTGCAGCATACCGTCGCCCTGCGCCTGCCGCTCGCGGAGATCGCGCGGGCGCACGACCTGGTCGAACAAGGCCGGTTGTTCGGCAACGTGGTGCTCGACATCCCCTGAAGGAGAAGGAAGGAAACATGGATCTGCAACTCGATGGCAAGCACGTTCTCGTCACCGGCGGCAGCCGCGGCATCGGCCTCGCCTGCGCGCGCGAATTCCTGGCGGAAGGCTGCCGCGTGAGCCTCGTCGGCCGCAGCGCCTCGCACATGGAAAAGGCGCTGGCGGAGCTGAAGGGGCTCGGCGCCGTCTCCGGCCATTGCGCCGACCTCACCGATCCGGCGGCGGCCGCGCGAGCGGTCGAGACCGCCGAAGGGACGCACGGCCCGATCGACGTCCTGGTGAACTCGGCCGGCGCCGCCAAGCGCACGCCCTTCGACGAACTCAAGCCGCAGGCCTGGCACGACGCGATGCAGGCCAAGTTCTTCACCTACGTGCACGTGATGGACAGCGTGCTGCCGCGCATGGGCGCCCGCGGCGCCGGCGTGGTGGTCAACGTGATCGGCATGGGCGGCAAGGTCGCCACCACCACCCACTTGCCGGGCGGCGCGGCCAACGCGGCGCTGATGCTGGCGACGGCGGGCCTCGCCGCGGCCTGGGGCCCGCGCGGCGTGCGCGTGAACGCGGTGAACCCGACGCTGACGTTCACCGACCGGCTGGCCCAAGGCTTCGCGGTCGACGCGCGGCTGCGCAACACCACGCAGGAAGAAGTGCAGCGCCAGGCCGAGAAGAAGCTGCCGCTGGGCCGGCTGGCCAGGCCCGAGGAGGTCGCCGCGGCGGTGCTGTTCCTCGCCTCGCCGCGGGCGTCCTATGTGTCGGGCGCGATCCTGTCCATGGACGGCGCCGCCGTGCCGATGGTCGTGTAGGGCCCGTCGCGAGCGGTGTTTCTAGTGCGCCAGCGTCGCGCGCTCGGCGATCAGCTGGTCCAGGGCGGCGAGCAGCGCATCGGGGTCGATGGGCGCCGGCATGTAGGCGTCGGCGCCGGTCTGGATGCCGTGCACCTGGTCCTGCTCGGACTTGTACATCGACGAGACGCAGATCACCGGCAGTTTCGAGGTGGCGGGCCGCTCGCGCACCAGGCGGCACACCTCGAAGCCCATCAGGTCGGGCAGGTGCACGTCGAGCACGAGGGCGGAGACGAAATCGACCAGTTCCAGCGCCTTGGCGCCGCCGCTGGCTTCCACCACGTTGAAGCCGCCGGCGCGCAGCTGGCGGGCGATGGCGTACAGCGCGGCGTCGTTGTCGTCCACGACCAGGACGCTGTACTGCGCCCGGTCGAGCGATGGGGTGTTCGGGACCAGCATGGAGCCGAGTGTAGGGGAATGCGGGTCCTGCTGACCAGCGTCGCTTCCCCTAACGCCGTACTCATCCATTGGCGAGGCCGGGCTGGCCTGGATCACGGCAGAGGCGCGCAGCGGCGCCATCGAGCGCGTCGAAGGCTCAGCCGATCAGGTGCGGGTGACCGCCGCGAGGTCCCACTCGCCCGAGCGGTCGTCGCGGCGCAGCACGTAGAGGCCGTCGCCCGTTTCGAGCTTCCACCAGCGCTGCCGCGGTCCGTACCAGTGATCGACGATCGCCAGCACGGGCAGCCGGCGGCTCCCGAACCAGATCACCTCGGGTTCCGGGTCGCCGCCTGCCGCCGTCCCGCATTCGACGCGGATGTCCATGCCGCCACGATACAGGCACGGGGCCCGCGCCTCCATCGTGCCGCGGCCGGACTGGCGGGCGTCACTGCTTCGGGGACTCCTTCACGTGCTTTTCCACCAGCTGTTGCAGCGACGCCGGCGTGCTGGTCGCCTGGCAGGACGCCATCTCGCTGCCTCCCGCCGGCGCCAGCTTCGCCGCCGGCATGTCGCAGGCGGTGGCCGCGATGCCGACCGGCACGCTCACCGACGCCGGGATCTTGTCCACATCGACCTTGATGTCCGTCGCCAGCATGCTGGCGACGCTTCCGAGATCGACCTTGACCATGCCTTGCGGCTGCTGCGCGAACACCGAGGCGGCAAACAGGCCAGGGGCGACCAGCAGGAACACGTGCGATCGTTTCATGACGACTCCTTCAGTAGCGAGGGAGCCGCCACCTTAGGCGCGCGAAGGGCCCGGCAGTGCTCAGCGCCGCACTCTTACCCGGCTTACCGCCGCCTAACGCGCGTGACATGCGGTTCCGTTCGCTCCTCCGGCGGCCGCACCTTGCTGAACATCGCGAGCAGCAGCAGGTCGTAGACGATCTTCACCGCACCACCGACCACCAGCGGCCAGCCGAAGGCGGACACCCCCAGCAGGTAGCCCGCGAGGGCGGGGCTCACCGCCGCGGCGAGGCTGCGCGGAACGGAGGTGACGCTGGCCGCCGCCGTTCGCTCCGGCGGCGTGACCACGGCCATGACGTAGGAACTGCGCGTGGGCACGTCCATCTGCGAGAGCGTGCTGCGCACCAGGAGCAGCGCGATGGCCCAGGACACTTCGGTGCAGAACGGGATCGCGAGCAGGCACAGGCTCGATGGCAGGTGCGTGTACACCATCGTGCGCACCAGGCCGATCCGGTCGGCGATGCGCACCGCCACCAGGTAGGAGAAGGCCGTGAGCACGCCGGTCCAGAAGAACAGGGTCCCGGTCGCTTCGATCGACAGGCCGAAGCGCTGGTACAGCCATAGCGCGACGAGCGACTGCACCAGGAAGCCGCCGCCGAAGGCATCGAGGCTGAAGAGCGCGGCGAGGAGATGCACCCTGCGGCGAGAGGGTCCGAGCCGCGAGGGCGGCGCACTCGCCGCGCCTTCATGGGTCCTGGGAAGCCCCCGGTACACCACGGCGGCCAGCGCCGCGACGAGCGCGTACACGAGAAACATCCACTTCACGGCGAGTGGCAGGTCGACGCCGATCGAGGACGCCAGCAATGCCGGCACGCCCGCGGCCAGCGCACCGCACGCCGCGGAGAGGCTTCCGACGAGGCTGTAGCGCGCGAAGGCCGCGGTGCGCCGTTTGGGGTCCACGCTGGCGGACAACAGGGCGTGCTCCAGCGGCAGGAACACGCTGACGTCGCCGCCGGAGGGATTGATCGTGCCGACCAGTGCGACCAGCATCAGGGGCCAGAATCCCTCGAGCGACGCCAGCGCGAGGCCGGTGGCGGCCATGAGTCCCGTCGCCGCCAGCAGCAGCGTGCGCCAGGCGTAGCGGCCACCGTGCGATCCGGCCAGCAGCGTCAGCGCGCCCGAACCCAGGAGCGTGGTGGTCGCGACGCAGCCCACCTGGAACGGCGTGAATCCCAGGTGCAACAGGTGCAGGGGCAGCAGCAGGCTGACGAAACCGTCGGCGAAGCCGCGCAGGGCCTTCGCGAGGAGGAGGCGATCGACGGATGGATTGCGCAAGCCGGACTCCCAACTGGGCGGCGCCCAGGGTCAGGAGCAGAACTTGGAGGCTGGCGCCTCTTGCGCGACGCGGGGAGTCTGCCGAAGTCCCCGCCACGGCCATTCTAGACGCCGGGGCTGACGGTCAGCCCTGCAGCGCCGCAGCATGGTGCGCGACATGCTCGCCGAGGAAACTCGCGATGAAGTAGTAGCTGTGGTCGTACCCGGCATGCAGTCGCAGGTTCAGCGGGTGGCCGGCGGCGCTGCAGGCGGCGCGCAGCAGCTCGGGGCGCAATTGCGCCGCCAGGAATTCATCGGCGTCGCCCTGGTCCACCAGCAGCGGCAGCCGCTCGGAAGCGCCGGCGATGAGTTCCACGGCGTCCCACGCCTTCCACGCGTCGCGGTCCTCGCCGAGGTAAGTGCCGAGCGCCTTGCGGCCCCAGGCAACCTGCGAGGGCGCGACGATCGGCGCGAAGGCGGAGACGCTGCGGTAGCGGCCCGGATGGCGCAGCGCCGTCACCAGCGCGCCATGGCCTCCCATCGAGTGGCCGCAGATGGCGCGCGACGACGTCGCCGGGAAGTGGCGCTCGACGAGCGACGGCAGCTCCTGCGCCACGTAGTCCTGCATGCGGTAGTGCGCCGCCCAGGGCTGCTGCGTGGCGTTCACGTAGAAGCCCGCGCCTTGCCCCAGGTCGTAGGCGGGATCGTCGGCGACGCCCTCGCCGCGCGGGCTGGTATCCGGCGCCACGACGATGATTCCGTGCCGCGCCGCATGCTCCTGCGCATTCGCCTTGGTGATGAAGTTCTGCTCGGTGCAGGTCAGCCCCGAGAGCCAGTAGAGCACCGGGCACGGCTGGCCGCGCACCGCCGCTTCGGGCAGGTAGATGCCGAACTTCATGTCGCATCCGAGCACCGCGGATGCGTGCTTCCACACCTCCTGGCGGCCGCCGAAGCTGGCGTGCCGTTCGACCCGTTCCATCAGTAATGCACCACGGAGCGGATCGACTTGCCTTCGTGCATCAGGTCGAAGGCCTCGTTGATGCCGGTGAGCGGCATCGTGTGCGTCACGAAGGGCGCCAGCTGGATGGTGCCGTTCATGGCGTCCTCCACCATCCCGGGCAGCTGGCTGCGGCCCTTGACGCCGCCGAACGCCGTGCCCAGCCAGCGCCGGCCCGTGACCAGCTGGAAGGGCCGGGTGGAGATCTCCTGGCCCGCACCGGCCACGCCGATGACCACGGACTGTCCCCAGCCGCGATGCGCGCACTCCAGTGCCGCCCGCATGACGTTGACGTTGCCGATGCACTCGAAGGAGTGGTCCACGCCCCAGCCCGTCATCTCCACGATGACCTGCTGGATCGGCTTGTCGTGGTCCCTGGGGTTGACGCAGTCCGTCGCGCCGAAGGTCCTCGCGAGTTCGAACTTGCCCGGGTTGGTGTCGATGGCGACGATGCGGCCGGCCTTGGCCATCTTCGCGCCCTGGATCACCGCCAGGCCGATGCCGCCGAGGCCGAACACGGCCACCGTGTCGCCTTCCTGCACCTTGGCCGTGTTCTTCACGGCGCCCAGGCCGGTGGTGACGCCGCAACCGAGCAGGCACACCTGCTCGGGATTCGCGTCCGGGTGGATCTTCGCCAGCGACACTTCGGCGACGACGGTGTACTCGCTGAAGGTGGAGCAGCCCATGTAGTGGTAGACCGGTTGGCCGTCGTACGAGAAGCGGCTCGTCCCATCGGGCATCACGCCCTTGCCCTGCGTCGCGCGCACGGCCACGCACAGGTTGGTCTTGCCGCTCCTGCAGAACAGGCACTGGCCGCATTCGGCGGTGTACAGCGGGATCACGTGGTCGCCGGGCCGCACGCTGGTCACGCCCTCGCCCGTTTCGACGACGATGCCGGCGCCCTCGTGGCCCAGCACCGCCGGGAACAGTCCTTCGGGATCGTCGCCCGACAAGGTGAAGGCATCGGTGTGGCAGACGCCGGTGTGCGTGATGCGGACCAGCACCTCGCCCTTTTTCGGCGGTGCGACATCGATTTCGACGATCTGCAGCGGCTGGCCGGCTGCGAAGGCCACGGCGGCACGGGATTTCATGATGGGTACTTCCAGGAAACGAGGGTCAGTCGGCCTTGATGCCGACGGCGCGGATGATGCGGAGGTTCGCTTCGGACTCCGCCGCGATCTCCTTGCCGAAGGCCTCGGCGCTGCCGCCGGTGGGCACGTTGTTCGTCGCGAGCAGGCGGCTGCGGATCTCCGGCAGCTGCAGCACCGCATTCACCTGCGCGTTCAGCTTGTCCACCACCGGCTTCGGCGTCCCGCCCGGGGCGACGATGCCGAACTGCGAGGACAGGTTGGCGCGCGCGTAGCCGAGCTCGGCGAGCGTCGGCACGTTCGGCAGCGAGTCCAGGCGCCGGGGGGCGCCCACGGCGAGCGGCCGCAGCTTGCCGGCCTTGATGTGCTCGTTGACCGCCGGACCGGCGTTGGTGGAGAGGATCTCGAACTGGCCGCTCAGCGCATCGGTCATCTGCTGGCCGCCGCCCTTGTACGGGACGTGCACCATCGCCACGCCGGCCTGGTCCTGCAGCTGTTCCAGCATCAGATGCCCCAGCGAAGCGGAGCCGGAAGTGGCCCAGCGCACCGCGCGCGGCTTGCCCTTCGCCATCGCGACCAGTTCGCGGAAGTCGCGTGCCGCCAACGCCGGCGTGGCCAGCAGCAGCACCGGCGAGTACATGACGCTCACGACGGGCGCGAGGTGGGAGTCGGGGTCGTACGGCACCTTGCCCAGATGCGGACTGAGCACCAGCGGGCTGATCGCGGTGAAGGCGATCGTGTGGCCGTCCGGCGCCGCCTTGGCCACGGCGTCTACGCCGATCGTGCCGCTGGCGCCCGCCTTGTTGTCCACCACGAAGGGCTGTCCCATCTGCGCGGCCAGCTTCTCGCCGATGGCCCGGGCGACCGCGTCGCTCACGCCGCCCGGCGGATACGGCACGACGATGCGAACGGGCCTGGAGGGATAAGCCTGCTGCGCGGCGGCAGGCAGCGCGAGGGCGGCGACACCGGCGGCCAGGACGGCGCGGCGCTGGATCGAATGCATGTCGGGGAATCGCTTGGAAGGAAACGCCGATTATCCGCATCGCATCACCGCCTGCCTCCTCGCAGGGTGGGCAAGCCTCGCTTGCCCACCATCCACGGCCGAGCTGCGATAAGGTGAAGTCCTACACCGCAGTCGGAACACCGCCTCTTAGGATGGCTTCACCAGCCACAGGAAAGGAGCGCCGCCGATGAAGGTCGACATCTACCGCCGCAGTGAGCCCAGGAACAAGCTCACTTACCTCATCGTCCCCTCCGGCCAGCCGATTCCGGAAGAAGCAACCAATATCGACTGGCAGGCCCGGCAGCAGGGCGTGCATGTCGACGAAACGCAGGACCTCCTGCACCCCTTCGAGATCGATCATCCGCGGGCGCAGATCGAGGAAAAGGGCTACGCCATCACCAGCGTCTACCACCAGGTGGAAGCCGGGCAGAGCGCCCCCTGAATACCTTGGGCTGACTGGACAGTCCTACGGCTGTCCGCAGCGCGGCGACAAGCATTGCCGCGCCGCCACTACGGGCAGCAGCCCTGCCCGGGGGGAAGATGCGTGCACCACGGTTCGAACATCCCCAGGACATTCACGCATGTTGCTCGCTGTCTCCCTCCTCTAGTCCCTCGCCCGCGAACGCCTGGAAGCCCTGGCCCGCGCGGCCTCGTCGCTCACGCGCCGTTTCGGCTGAGATCGCCTTCGGTCCAGCCGCCTCCCAGCGACCGGTACAGCTGCACCTGGTTCTGCAGGCGCGCCAGCCGGACCTGCACCAGCGCCTGTTCCGCCGCGAACAGGGAACGTTGCGCGTCGAGCAGGTCGAGGTAGCTCGCGATCCCGTTTTCGTAACGCAGCCGCGCGAGGCGGTAGCGCACCGATTCGGCTTCCACCACGCGGGCCTGCGCATCCACCTGGTCGGTCAACGTGGCGCGGCCGGCCAATGCATCGGCGACGTCGCGGAAGGCCTGCTGGATCGCGCGCTCGTACTGCGCCACCGCGATGTCGCGCGACACCTCGGCCGACGCCAGCCCCGCGCGGTTGCGGCCCGCATCGAAGATCGGCTGCAGCAGGGTCGGCGCGACCGTGAAGCCCCAGGAACCGCCCTTGAAGAGTCCCGACAGATCGCCGCTCGCCGTGCCGATGCCGGCCGTGAGCGAGATGCGCGGGAAGAAGGCGGCACGGGCGGCGCCGATGTTGGCATTGGCCGCGACCAGCTGCTGCTCCGCCTGGCGCACGTCCGGACGGCGCACCAGCACTTCCGAGGGCAGGCCGGCCGGCACGTCCGGCAAGGTCAGGTTCGCCGTCGTCATGCCCACGGTGTAGTCGGGACCGACCGGCTCCCCCACCAGGAACGCCAGCAGGTTGATGTCGGCGGCGCGCTGCCGCTGCAACTGCGCGAACGTCGCCCGCGCGCTCTCGTACAGAGACTGCGCCAGGCGGAAGTCGATCTCCGACGATGCGCCGTTCTCGAAGCGCAGGCGCGTGAGGCGCAGCGATTCCTCGCGCGTCGCGAGCGTCTGCTGCGTGAGCGCGAGCAGTTCCTCGTCGGCGGCGAGGTTCAGCCAGGCGTTGGCGACGCTGGACACCAGCGTGACCTGCGCCGCCTTGCGTCCTTCCTCGGTGCCGAAGTACTGGGCCAGCGCCGCTTCCGACAGGCTGGCGATGCGGCCGAAGAAATCGATCTCCCAGGCGCTGAGGGCGAGTCCTGCGGTATAGGTGGTGTTGCTGCCGCCGTTGGAAGTGGGCGTGCGCGAGCCGGCCACCTGCGCGCCGATCGTGGGGAAGCGGTCGGCGTTGCGGATGTCGTACTGCGCGCGGGCCTGCGCGATGTTCAGCACCGCCACGCGCAGGTCGCGGTTGTTGGCGAGCGCGCGGTCGATCAGCGTGCGCAGGCGCGCATCGGCGAAGAACTGCTGCCAGGGCAGCTGCGCCGCCGGCGTGCCGGCCTGGGCCGAGGGATAGGGGAAGGCGCCGGCGACGGGCGCCGCCGGGCGCTCGTACTTCGGCATCATCGAGCAGCCCGCCGCGAGCAGCGCGGCGGCCAGCGGCAGCAGGAGTTTTTGCATGCGCTTCATCAGATCTGGTCCCCCGCCGTCGCGCCCGCGGGTATCTCGCGATCGAGTTCGTGCGTATAGAGCTTGCGCTGGCGCTCGCTGCCCTGGAAGAAGCCGCGCACCACCACGAAGAACACCGGCACGAAGAACACCGCCAGCGCGGTGCCGGTGAGCATCCCGCCCAGCACGCCGGTGCCGATCGCGCGCTGGCTCGCCGAGCCGGCGCCGCTGGCGATGGCCAGGGGCAGCACGCCGAGGCCGAAGGCCATCGAGGTCATCACGATCGGGCGGAAGCGCAGGTGCGCCGCCGCCAGCGCCGACTCGATCACGCTCTTGCCCTGCGCCTGCAGGTCCTTGGCGAACTCGATGATCAGGATGGCGTTCTTCGCCGACAGGCCGATGATGGTGATCAGGCCCACCTGGAAATACACGTCGTTGGAGTAGCCGCGCAGCAGCGTCGCCAGCAGCACCCCCAGCACGCCCAGCGGCACCACCAGGATCACCGCCATCGGGATCGACCAGCTCTCGTACAGCGCCGCGAGGCACAGGAACACCGCCAGGATGGCGAAGCCGTAGAGGATCAGCGCCTGCGAACCCGCGAGCTTCTCCTCGCGCGACTGGCCGGTCCACTCGTAGGCGAAGCCCGCCGGCAGTTGCGCCGCCAGCTTTTCCATTTCGTCCATGGCCGCGCCGCTGCTGTAGCCCGGCGCCGCCGCGCCGGAGATGCGCATCGCCGGATAGCCGTTGTAGCGCACCGTCTGCATCGCGCCGTTCACCCAGCGCGTCGTCGCGAAGGCCGACAGCGGCACCGGCTTGCCCTGGTTGCTGATCGCGTTCAGGCGCAGCAG
The DNA here is from genome assembly GCF_036383835.1 of Ramlibacter sp. Classification (GTDB taxonomy): domain Bacteria; phylum Pseudomonadota; class Gammaproteobacteria; order Burkholderiales; family Burkholderiaceae_C; genus Ramlibacter. The sequence continues at coordinate 18,662 of NZ_DASVNN010000062.1, read as the reverse complement.
GTCTTCCGGCTGCATGCGCGCCGGCGCATCGGCCTGCACCACCACGCGCTGCAGGCGGCCGCGGTTGGGGAAGTCGTTGACGTAAGCCGAGCCGAGCGCCGTCGACAGCGTGCTGTTGACGGCATCGAAGCTCACGCCCAGCGCATTGGCCTTGTCACGGTCGATGTCCAGCTGCAGCTGCGGCGCGTCTTCCAGGCCGTCGGGGCGCACCTGCGCCAGCACCTTGCTCTTGGAAGCGAGTCCCATCAGCTGGTTGCGCGCGGCGATCAGCGCGTCGCGGCCGTTGCCGCCGCGGTCCTGCAGGCGGAAGGTGAAGCCGGAGGCCGTGCCCAGTTCCGGGATCGGCGGCGGGCTGAGCGGGAAGATGAAGGCGTCGCGGATGCCCGAGAGCGCGCCGAAGGCACGGCCCGCCAGCGCCTGCGCGGAGTGCGCGTCGTCCTTGCGCTCGTCCCAGGGCTTCAGCGTCACGAAGGCGAGCGCCGCGTTCTGTCCCTGGCCGGAGAAGGAGAAGCCCAGCACGCCGACCATGCTTTCCACTTCGGGCTGCTTCAGCACCCAGCCCTCCACCTGCTCCATCACGGCGCGGGTGCGTTCCACCGTCGCGCCGGGCGGCAGCTGCACGTTCACCAGCATGTTGCCCTGGTCCTCCTGCGGCAGGAAGGAAGTGGGCAGGCGCATGTAGATCAGGCCGGCGACCGCGGCGATCAGGCCGTAGACGATCAGCATGCGCGGCGCGCGGCGCAGGATGCGGGCGACGAAGCCCTCGTAGCCGTGCGCCGTGCGCGTGAACAGGCGGTTGAAGGCGCCGAAGAAGCCGCGTTTCTCGTGGTGGTGCCCCGCTTCCACCGGCTTGAGCAGCGTGGCGCACAGCGCCGGCGTGAGCGACAGCGCCATGAAGGCGGAGAAGCCGATCGAGGCCACCATCACCGCGGAGAACTGGCGGTAGATGTTGCCGGTCGAGCCGGCGAAGAAGGCCAGCGGCACGAACACCGACACCAGCACCACCGTCACGCCGACGATGGCACCCTGGATCTGGCCCATGGCCTTGCGGGTCGCCTCGCGTGGCGGCAGGCCCTCGTGGCTCATGATGCGCTCGACGTTCTCCACCACCACGACGGCGTCGTCCACCACGATGCCGATCACCAGCACCATGCCGAACATGGTGAGCACGTTGATCGAGAAGCCCAGCGCCAGCAGCGCGGCGAAGGTTCCGAGCAGCGCCACCGGCACCACCAGCGTCGGGATGATGGTGTAGCGCCAGTTCTGCAGGAACAGGAACATCACCAGGAACACCAGCACCACGGCCTCGACCAGCGTCTCCACCACCTGCGAGATGGAGATCTTGATGAAGCGCGAGCTGTCGTAGGGGATGCCCCACTTCATGCCGCTCGGGAAGTAGGGGGCGAGCTCGCCCATGCGCTTGCGCACCGCTTCGGCGGTGGCCAGCGCGTTGCCCGAAGGCGAGAGCTGCACGCCGATGCCGGTGGACGGCTTGCCGTTCAGGCGGGCCGCGGTGGCGAAGTTCTGCGCGTTGAGTTCGACCCGCGCGACGTCCTTGAGCCGCACGGTGGAGCCGTCGGGGTTGGCGCGCAGCACGACGTTGCGGAACTGTTCGACGGTGCCGAGCTGGCCGTTCACCACCACGGTGGCGGCGATGCCCTGTCCCGCGACGTTGGGCAGTTCACCGATCGAGCCGGAGGATACCTGCGCGTTCTGCGCGCGGATCGCCGCCGTCACCTCGGTGGACGACATGTTGTAGCCGACCAGCTTTTCCGGGTCGATCCACACGCGCATCGCCGCTTCGGTGCCGAACAGCTGCGCCTGGCCCACGCCCGGCAGCCGCTGGATCTCGGGCAGCACGTTGCGCGAGGCGTAGTCGCCGAGGTCCACCGGCGTGAAGTTGGGATCGTCGGACGACAGGATCGTGAACAGCAGGAAGTTGGAGCGCGACTTCTCCACGCGCACGCCCTGCTGCGTCACCGCCGAAGGCAGGCGCGGCGTCGCGCGCGAGAGGCGGTTCTGCACGTCCACCTGCGCGAGGTCCGCGTTGGTGCCGGGCTGGAAGCTCAGGGTGATCTGGCCGGTGCCGTTGGCCTGGGTCACCGACTCCATGTAGATCAGGCCCGGGGAGCCGTTCATTTCCTGCTCGATCACGCCGATCACGCTCTCTTCGAGCGTGCGCGCGGACGCGCCGGGATAGGTCGCCGAGATCACGATGGCGGGCGGCGCCACCGGGGGGTACTGCGCGATGGGCAGCTGCGTGATGGACACCAGGCCCAGCACGATGACGAACAGTGCGATCACCCACGCGAAGATGGGCCGGTCGATGAAGAACTTGGCCATGCGTGCGGCCTCAGCTCTTGGCGGCGGACGCAGGGGCGGAAGCCGCCGACGCGGGCTTGGCCGCCGGGGTGGCCGCCGCGGCGCCCGCGCCCCAGGGCACCGGCTTCACCGGCGCGCCCGGACGCAGCTTCTGGAAGCCGTCGACCATCACCTGCTCGCCCGGCTGCAGGCCCGACAGCACGACCCACTGACCGTTCTGCGAGCCGCCGACCTTGATCGTGCGCGGGCCCACCTTGCCGTCGGCTGCCACCACCATCACGCTGTCGCCCTGCGGCGAGCGCGTCACGGCCTGTTGCGGGATCAGCATCGCGTTGGAGGCCTTGGCCTGCTCCAGCCGCACGCGCACGTACATGCCGGGCAGCAGCATCAGGCGGGGGTTCGGCACTTCGGCGCGCAGGCTGACCTGGCCGGTGTTCTGGTCGACGCTGAGGTCGGCGAACAGCAGCTTGCCCGCTTGCGGATGCTCGGTGCCGTCTTCCAGGATCACGCGCACCTGCGCGCCTTCGGCGCCTGCGCGTTTCAGCCGGCCCTCTTCCAGCGCGCGGCGCAGGTTCATCACCTCGGTCACCGGCTGGTTGAAGTTGACGTACAGCGTGTCGATCTGCTGCACGATCGCCAGCGGCGTGGCCTCGCCCTGCCCCACCAGCGCGCCTTCGGTCACGAGCGCGCGGCCGATGCGGCCGGAGATCGGCGCGGTGACCGAGGCGTAACCCAGGTTGATCTCGCTGGTGCGCAGCGCGGCGCGTGCCGACGCGACGTCGGCCTCGGCCTGCTTCTCGGAGGCGACCGCGTTGGCGTATTCCTGCTTGCTGATCGCGTTGGCTTCCACCAGCGGCTTGTAGCGCTGGGCGAGCGCCGCGGCCTGCGCGTGATTGGCCTGCGCCTTGGCGAGCGCGGCCTGGGCGCTGGAGTTGGCCGCGGCGTAAGGACCCGGGTCGATGCGGAACAGCGGCTGGCCGGCCTTGACGTCGCTGCCTTCGCGGAACAGGCGCTGCAGCACGATGCCGGCGGCGCGCGCGCGCACCTGCGCCACGCGCGCGGGCTCCAGCCGGCCGGGCAGTTCCGTCACGAGGCCGACGTCGCCGGTGGAGACGGTGATCACGCCGACTTCGGGCGGCGGCGGCGCCCCCGCTCCGGCGGGCGGCGTGCTGCCGTTGCCCTGGCCGCAGGCGGCCAGCAAGGCGGAGACGAGGAGCAACAGGGGTACGAGCGGCAGGCGAGCGGCCATGGACTTTTGTGCGAAAGGGAAAGGGAAAGCCGGCCCGTACCGCAGCCTGGCGCGAAGCCCGCAGTATACATACACGATTGAATGTATATTCGCGGGATGGTCCGCCGCACCAAGGAAGACGCCCTCGCCACCCGCAACAGCCTGCTGGATGCGGCGGAACGCGTGTTCCTCGCGCAGGGCGTGGCGGGCACGTCGCTGAACGACATCGCCGTGGCCGCGGGCACCACCCGCGGCGCGATCTACTGGCACTTCAAGGACAAGGCGGACCTGTTCAACGCGATGATGGACCGGGTCGCGATGCCCCTGCAGAACGCCATGGATTTCGTGGACCGATCGCCCGGCGGGGATCCGCTGCCCTGCATGAAGAAGGCCATCCGCGAGGCCCTGCACCAGACCGTGACGGATCCGCAGACCCGCCGCGTCTTCGAAGTGGCGACGCACAAGGTCGAATACGTGGACAGCCTGTGCGCCGTGCGCATGCGGCACCTGGAGGTGCGCTCGCAGTGGGTCGAGCGTTTCCGGCACGTCCTGCTGAAAAGCGCGGCGGCCCGCGGCGTGCGCCTCACGCTGCCGGCGGCCGCCGCGGCGCAGGGTCTGCACGCGCTGATCGACGGCGCCGTGCAGAACTGGCTACTGGACACCGGCGCCTACGACCTCGAGGCGCTCGGCATGAAGGCGATCGAGGTCTACCTGCGCGGCCTCGGTCTCGAGTAGCGGCCGGGAAGAACCCTCGTCATGCCGGGCTCGACCCGGCATCCAGTACGGCGGCCGCACGGGGCGGCCGCCGCCGTCAAGACACGATCAGGACTTCTTCTCGGCAGCCTTCGGCTTCGCGCTGGCCTGCTTGATGTCGGCCTTGACCTTGTCGTAGCCCATCTTGGCGTCCTTCTTGCACGCCATCATGGCTTCGGCCTTCTGGTCTTCGCACTTCTCCTTGGCGACTTCGTATTCGCCTTCGGCCTTCATCAGCTTGACCTTCTCGTCGGCCTTGGCGCCGGGCTTGCGCTGCGCGTCGAGTTCGGCCTTCGCGATCTTCTCCTTCGCCTTGGCCTCGGCCTGGCAGATGTCCTTGGCGTTCTCCTTCATCGCGTCGCAGGCCTTCTTGTCGGCCTTGGCCTGGTCCTCGATCTTGTTCTTGGCGTCCTTGTAGGCGTCCTTGCTCATGGCATCGGCGGCGAAAGCGCCGCCACCGAACGTGAGGGCGAGCGCGGCGGTCAGAGCAACGAGGGACTTGTGCATGGGGTGTCCTTTCATGAGGTTTGCACGGGTGCAGACATCAAACGGAACCGGCCCCTGCCCCAGCCGTCGGCACGGCGCGGCAGCGGATGTCGGAAGACGACTACAGGGCGGTACGGCGGCGCTGCGGCGCTTCAGGACTTCGGCAGCTTCGCGGCAGCCTTGCCCACCCCGCCCTCGCCGTAGATGCCGCCGGTGCTCTCGACCTTCTCCACCCGGGCCTGGCGGCGCGCCGCCTCGCGCCCGGCCTTGGCTTCCGCCACGCAGCGGCTCCTGGCCTTGCCCTTGCGCGCCTCGCACTTCACTTTCTCGACCTCGAAATTGGCGTCCGCGGTCGCGAACTTCGCCGCTTCGGCGGCATCGGGACCCGGCTTGTAGCGCGCCTCCAGCAGGGCGCGGTCGGCCTTCTGCTTGCCTTGGGCCTGGGCGTGGCACACGTCCGCGGCATTGCCGCGCAGGCGGTCGCACGCCTTCTTGTCGACGTCGAGCTGGCGATCGATCGCCGCCTTCGCGGCGTCGAAAGCCGCCTGGGTCAGCGGCGCCTTCTCGGCTGCCGGCACTTCGAGGGCCTTGTTCTTCGCGAACGCGCCCGCACCGCCGGCGGCGATGGCGACGGCCAGGAAAAATCGGATGAGCTGGTACTGCATTGGCTTCATGGTGTGCATGAAGACTAGGCGAGCTGCCGCGGATCGCTTGTCGGAGCTCTTCCACTCCGCATGCCGACTTCAGTCCAGGAAACGGTGGGCGCTTCCTTCGGGGGGCAGCATGCACGCATCGCTGCGCCCGAAGAGGCGGTAACGGCGTGTTGCGGCCCACCGGTAGGCCCCGTCGCGCCAGGGCGCCGGCACGATCCAGCCGGCCCAGGCCAGCTTCCACGGCCAGCCGAGCGCATCGAGCACGCGCAGGATGGCCGCGGTGTTCTGCCAGGACCGTCCGCGATCCAGCACCAGCAGGGTCTGCAAGGCGTCGGGCTGCAGGCCCGCCTGCAGCAGCAGCGAGCGGCCGGTCGGCCCCTGCACGGAAGCGAAGCGGATGTGCTGCCCGCCGCGCCGGCGCAGGAGGAAGCGCACCCAGCCGCTGCAGACGAGGCAGTGGGCGTCGAAGACGACGATCATGATCCCAGTGTAGGCCGCTGAGCCATGCACGGCCGTGCCTGCGCGCGACTACGCACGCCATCCGCAACGTCCGACAGTCCGCAGCCCCGGCGGGCGCGTTTTGAAGGGACCATCCCACACATCCCCTCGAAGGAGGTCTCCCCATGAAGCTCCATGCCCTGATGTTCGCCGTGGCCGTCGCCACCGGCTCGGCCTTCGCCGCCGGCGCCTACGACACGCAGCCGGCTCCGCAAACGAAGGCCGGCGAGACGATGCACAAGGCCGGGTCCGAAGTCCGCGAGGCCGGCGCGGAAGCCAAGGCCGACGCGAAGAAGGCCGGCTCGGAAGTCAAGCACGCCGTGAAGAAGCACCAGGTCCGCCACACGGCGAAAAAGGTCCACAAGGAACATCACGCCAGCGCGAAGCACCATGGCACGAAGCACGCGAGCGCGAAGCACCACCCGATGCACGCCGCGGCGAAGCACCCCGGCCAGCACATGGCCTCCCGCAGCGACACCCGCATGATGGGAGGCGCCCCGGCGCCGGTCACCGACCTGAATGCCGGTGCGCGCGAGCGCCGCATGGACGATGCGTATGCGCACTGGCGCGCTCTGCCTCGCTAGGGCGAAATAAGGGCTTACAAGCCGCGTAAAGGCCTGGAGATTCTCCAGGCCTTTTACATTCGCGCCGTTGCTTCGCCGTGCCGGGTACCTCAACATCCTCATGAGAGCCCGATGTTGTTGAGGGTGACGCAGGAGGCGACATGGCGCGGAGTTCGAAAGTCGGTCTGCTTGGACTGCTGGTTCTCGCAAGCAGTGCGTCGGCCACCACGGTCGGGGACCTCAAGGGCCGGCCGCTCGCCGGGCAAGCCCTGGAGGTGAACATCCCTTTCGCGGTTGACGAGCCCAGGGACAAGGCCTGCGCCAGTGCCAGCGTCCGTTATGGCGGCGCGCCCGTGCGCTCGACGCTTCACGTGCAGGGGAGCGGCCTGAAGAGGAATCTCCTGGTGACCTCACGGGCGAAGGTGAGCGATGAACCCGTCACGGTCAACGTTCGCGCGGGATGCGGCAGCAGGGCCGTCACGCGCAGGTTCGTGATGGCGACGGGCATGACGGCGGCCAAGGCGCCGCCCATGGGCAGGCCGGCTGCCAGGCCGGCGGCCTTCCGCTTCGGCGGCAAGCCGGTTCCAGGTCCGGTCGCCTTGTTGCCTGCCGGGGAACCGCTGTTTCCCCCTGCGGCTCCGGAAGCCCTCCCCCACGACAGCAGCGCGCAGAAGGCAGACGCTTCGCTGGCGGAAGAATTGCGCCAGGCGCGAACCGATGCCGCTGCCGCCATCACCCAGCTCGATGCCGCACGCAAGGAACTGGCCGCGGTGCTCGACGTGGAGCGACGCACGCAACAGACGCTCATCCACTCCGGGCACCAGATCCAGGACGCGCAGTCCGAAGCCGCCCGCATGCGGCTGGTGCTGAAGTGGGTCGGAGCGGTGTTGACACTCGGCGCCGCGGGCCTGGTCTGGTGGGAGGTCCAGCGCGTGGCGTTCAGGAGGCGTACGGCAAGGGCACGTCCCCCGCAGGAACCCACCATCCTTTCCAGCGGCGAGATGCCGGCTTGAGACGATTCAGGGCAGCGGGACCTGCACGATCGCCGCGGCCCTGAGCTCCCTCACCCGTTCCTCCACGTAGTACCCCCCGTACTCCGTATAGCGCAGGAACGGCCGCGCGCACTGGACGCACTGCCACACCTCGCAGCGGTTGTACGGAAAGAAGCCCGGCGCGATCGGCGCATCCGGCGCCCACGCGCGCGTGCCGGCCGGGTGGTATTCCTCCAGCGTGGGATCGTCCACCTCCGGCCGGCGCAGCGTGCCGACGGGGCGCAGCCGCTCGCGGTCGAGCGACGAGGGCATCGCCTCCCAGCCCGGCGCCCTGACCGCGGCGCAGGCGGGGCAAGGCTGGCCGTCGTGCGCGGCGGCGAGCGCCTTCAGCTGATCGGTGTCCAGGAGCGGGAGGTCGGCCATGGCGGCATTGTGCTTGGAACGGCCGGGCGACCGGTGTACGCTGCCCGGCATGAGCCACGAGCACTCCGACCCTCCGCACGAGCACGCGACGAAATGGAAGCACGACGGCGTGCGGGTGATCCCCGCCGGCCAGCTCGATCCCAACGTGCCTTCGACGGCGGGCATGGACCGCAAGGCGGCGATCACCTTCGCCCGCGTCGGCGCGCAGAAGCTGTGGGCCGGCACGGTGACCATCCACGCCAATGCGAAGACCGGCGCGCATCACCACGGCCACCTGGAAAGCGTGATCTACGTCGTGAAGGGCCGCGCGCGCATGCGCTGGGGCGAGCACCTCGAGTTCACCGCCGAAGCGGGCCCGGGCGACTTCATCTACGTGCCGCCCTACGTGCCGCACCAGGAGATCAACGCCAGCCCCACCGAGGTGCTGGAGTGCGTGCTGTGCCGCAGCGACGGCCAGGCCGTGGCGATCAACCTCGACATCGAACCGGCCGAAAAGCCGGAGACGGTGCTCTGGATCGATCCCACGCATCCGACCGGAGCCGCCTGAGCGGCGCCTTGCATCCGAAGGTCCCGCATCGTGTCCCTGCCCACCCTGCTGCTGCGACCGCTGGACGCGCACGATTTCGCGCCCTACGGCGAGGTGCTGGAGCTTGCGCAGGGCCCCGCCCACGGCATCAACGAGGGCACCAGCGTCCGCCGCGACCTGCCCTCGCACCTGGAACTCACGCGGCACGGCGGCGCGCCGGCGCTCGCCACCTTCGACGCGCAGGCCCAGCCGGCCGAAGGTCCATGGAAGATGCTCGAGCGGCACCTGTGGGGCAGCCAGACCTTCGTGCCGCTGCAGGCCGGGCGCTGGGTGGTGCTGGTCGCGCGCGGCCACACGGCGCCGGATCCAGGAACGTTCGCCGCCTTCGCGGTGGGGCCCCGCCAGGGCGTGACGCTGCATGCGGGCACCTGGCACCACCCGCTGATCGCGGTCGATCCGGGCCTGTTCCTCGTGGTGGAGAGGATGGGCCCGGCGGTGGATTGCGAGGTGGCGCAGCTGGATCCTCCAGTGCGGCTCGGTGCGCCGGCAAGGGGACTGCCATGGTGAAGACCCAGTGCTGCATCGCCGGCGGCGGGCCCGCCGGCCTCATGCTCGGCTACCTGCTGGCGCGCGCCGGCGTCGACGTCGTCGTGCTGGAGAAGCACGACGACTTCCTGCGCGATTTCCGCGGCGACACCATCCATCCCTCCACGCTGACGGTGCTGGAGGACCTCGGGCTGCTGGAGGAATTCCTGCGCCTGCCGCACCAGGAGGTCGCCGAGCTCACCGGCGAGGTGTACGGCCAGCTCGTGACGCTGGCCGACTTCCGCCACCTGCCCGCCGCCCGGCCCTTCCTGGTGCTCGTGCCGCAATGGGACTTCCTCGATTTCATGGCGCGCAAGGCGAAGCTGTTGCCCACCTTCACGCTGCGCACCGGCGCGAAGGTGGAACGGGTGCTGGAGGAAGGCGGGCGCGTGGTGGGCGTGGAAGTCGCGCAAAAGGGCGAGGCTTTCGCGATCCATGCCGACCTCGTGGTCGCAGCCGACGGCCGCCACACCACCGTGCGCGAAAGCGCCGGCCTCGCCACGACCGACCTCGGCGCGCCGATCGACGCGCTCTGGTTCCACCTGGAGCGCACCGCGGAGGACCCGCCGCGCACCGGCGGCATCATCCAGCCCGGCGCCATGCTGGTCACGCTCAACCGCGACACCTATTGGCAATGCGCGTACGTGATCCCGAAGGATGGATTCGGCAAGCTGCAGGAGGAGGGACTGGAAGCCTTCCGGCAGCGCGTCGCCCGCTACGCACCCTTCCTGGCCGACGTGGTGCACAGCCTGCGCAGCTGGGACGACGTGAAGCTGCTCAACGTGCAGATCAACCGCATGCCGCGCTGGTGGCGCGAAGGCCTGCTGTGCATCGGCGACGCGGCGCATGCGATGTCGCCGGTGGGCGGCGTCGGCATCAACCTGGCGATCCAGGACGCGGTGGCCGCGGCCAACCTCCTCGCGCAGCCGCTGCGCGAGGGCCGCGTCACCACGCGATTGCTGGAAGCCGTGCAGCGGCGCCGCGAATGGCCCACGCGCGTGACGCAGCGCATGCAGGTGGCGGTGCAGGACGAAGTGCTCTCTCCGGTGCTGGCGCGCAGCGACGCGCCTTCCAGCGTGCCGCTGCCGGTGCGGATGCTGCAGCGCCTGCCGCTGCTGCGCCGCATCCCGGCCCGCGTGATCGGCATCGGCGTGCGGCCCGAGCGCGTGCGGCCGGAGCTGCGCGGATGAAGCACCGCTTCCAGTGCCTGTGCGGCAAGGTGGCCGGCGAAGTGGACGAGCCCCGGCGCGCCATGCGCGCGGTCTGCTATTGCCGCGACTGCCAGGCCTATGCGCACCTGCTCAAGCGGCCGGAGCGCGTGCTCGATGCGCTCGGCGGCACCGACATCGTCGCCACCCATGCACGCTACGTGCGCTTCACGCGCGGCCTGGACTCGCTGGCCTGCCTGTCGCTGTCGCCCAAGGGGCTGCTGCGCTGGTACGCGCGCTGCTGCAACACGCCGATCGCCAACACGCCGCGCGCCTGGAAGCTGCCCTACATCGGCTTCGTGCACACGTGCCTGCGGCAGCCCGATCCGTTCGAGCGCGATTTCCCGAAGGTGCAGATGCGCATCAACACCGGAAGCGCGCACGGCACGCCGCCGAAGGACAACTCGCCGCTCGGCTACGCGCGCTTCATGGCGATGGTGATGCGGCTCGGCGCCTCGCGGCTGGCGGGCGGCGCGAAGGTGCATCCCTTCTTCGGCGCGCAAGGGTCACCGGTGGTACCGATCCAGCTGGCCGACCGGGCGGCAGTCGACGCCGCGCGGCACGCAGCTGCTTGACTTGTAGGGTGGGAAACTTCGTTGCCCACCATTCAGCGCGCATGGTGGGCAAGCAAGCTTGCCCACCCTACACATTGCGGTCGCAGGACGTTCAGGCCGGCTTGCCGAACAACGCCTTCCCCTTCTGCCTGAGCAGCTTCAACACCCGCTCCGCCGCCGGCGACAGGTAACCCGCCTTGCGATAGGTCACCCCCAGGTCGCGCCGCAAGGTCGTCGCCTGCAGCTTCACCTCGCGCAGGTCCGCGCTGCGCTCCAGCGCCAGCGTGTGCCGCGACACGAAGGTCAGGAGCTCGGTGCGCGCCACCATCCGCGGCAGCAGCGCGATCGAGCCGCTTTCGAGCTTCACGTCCGGCGGCGGCAGGCCGCGCGCGCTGAAGGCGAGGTCCAGCCACTGGCGGCTGGGGATGTGCGCGCTGGGCAGCGCCCAGCCGTAGTCGAGCAGGTTCGCCATCTCCAGCTTGCGCCTCCGGAACACCGGATGGCTGCGGCTCGCGGCGACCACCACCACGTCCTCCACCAGCGCATGCGAGACGAGTTCGGGGTCGCTGTCGACGGCCAGGCCCACCAGCAAATCCAGCTTGCCCTGCCGCAGCTGCGAGCGCAGGTCGAAGCTGGGGCCCACCACCACGTCGACCTTCACCCGCGGCGCTTCCGCCAGCACGGCGCGGCACAGCTCCGGCACCAGGTGCTCCGCCGCGATCGGTCCGCTGCCCAGGGTGACGTGGCCGGCGGCACCCTGCGCGAAGTCGCGCACCTCGCGCACGACCTCGTCGCTCGCCGCGCGCAGCAGCCGGCAGCGCGCCAGCAGCACCTCGCCCACGGGCGTGAGCCGGATGCCGCGGCCGGCGCGCTCGAACAGGGGGCTGCCGATCACTTCCTCCAGGCGCTGGATGCACTTGGTGAGCGCGGGCTGCGAACGCCCCACCTCCTGGGCGGCGCGGCCCATGTGCCCCAGTTCCGCCACGGTCTCGAAGAAGCGCAGGTCGCGCAGGTGCAGGTCCATCGATTTCCAAAGGTGATGAATCGATGATCATTATCGAATGGACGGAATGAGTCGCGCCACCCAGAATCCGCCGCCATGACGTTCCAGGTTTTCGTGACGGCGCCGCGGCTCGCACCCGCCGGCCTCGCGCTGCTGCAGCAACAGGGCTGCACGGTGCGCTTCCTGCAGGACGCCAACAGCGCCGCCGAAGTCGAGGCGCAGATGGCTTCCACCCCCTTCGACGCGGTGATCTCGCGCACCGCCGACCTGAGTGCCGGCGCAATCGCGTCCTGCCCCACGCTGAAGGTGATCTCCAAGCACGGCGTGGGCGTCACCAACATCGCCGTCGACGCGGCCACGCGGCGCGGCGTGCCGGTCTACGTGACGCCGGGCGCCAATGCGCAGTCGGTCGCCGAGCTCACCATCGGCCTCATGCTCGCGGTTGCCCGCCGCATCGCCCACCTCGACCACGAACTGCGCGCCGGCCGCTGGACCCGCTCGCAGGACGGCCAGCAGCTGGCGGGCCGCCGCCTCGGCCTGGTCGGCTTCGGCCAGATCGGGCAGCGGGTCGCGCGCATCGCGCAGGCGCTGGGCATGGAAGTGCACGCCTACGATCCCGCCCTGCCCGCTACGTCGCCCGTTCCCGAGGTGAAGCTGCACGCGTCGCTCGCCACGCTGCTGCCGGTGGCCGACGTGCTGAGCCTGCACGTGCCCCTGTCCCGCGAAACGCGCAACCTCATCGATGCCCGCGCCCTGGATGCGATCCCGCGCGGCGCGCTGCTGGTGAACACCGCGCGCGGCGAGGTGGTCGACGAAGCCGCCCTCATCGAACGCCTGCGCGACGGCCGCCTGGCCGGCGCCGGCCTCGACACCATGGCCGAAGAGCCCCTGCCTCCCGGCCATCCCCTCACGCAGCTGCCCACCGTGGTCCTCACGCCGCACGTGGGCGGATCCACCGCCGCCGCGCTCGACGCGATGGCCGAAGGCGCCGCGCGCAACGTGCTCGGCTTCCTGCAGGGCCGCGCGCCCGATCCGCGCAGCTGCGTCAATCCCGAAGTCCTCCGTCCCCTCACCGTCTGACATGAGCACCAACGCATCCTGGCCGCCCGGCTACGCCATCCACCCGCGCGTCACCGCCCTCGATCCCGAACTGGTCACCGCCTTCCGCACGGTGCCCGCCGCGCACGCCAGCGACTGCATGGGCCGCGGCGTCGGCGCGCTGGGCCTCACCGCCTACCACCGCGACCTGAAACTGGCGCTCTGCGGCCCGGCGCTCACCGTGCGCGTGCGCCCCGGCGACAACCTGATGATCCACGTGGCGCTGCAGATGGCACGGCCCGGCGACGTGATCGTGATCGACGGCGCCGGCGACCTCACGCAGGCCTTGATCGGCGGGCTGATGCGTACCACCGCCATCGCGCGCGGCGTCGCCGGCTTCGTCGTCGACGGCGCGGTGCGCGACCTCGCCGAGTGGGCCGAAGGCGGCATCGCGGTCTACGCGCGCGGCCACACGCACCGCGGCCCGAGCAAGGACGGCCCGGGCGAAGTCAACGTGCCCATCGCCTGCGCCGGCCTGAGCGTCGCGCCCGGGGACCTGATCCTGGGCGATGCCGACGGCGTCGTCTGCGTGCCGGCCGCGCAGGCCGCGACCCTGCTGCCCCAGGTGCGCGCGCACGCCGCGCGCGAGGAGAAGATCCGCGCCGGCAACCGCGCCGGCACGCCCGATCCCGAACGCTTCAACGCCCTGCTGCGCCAGAAGGGCTGCCCGGTCTGATTCAACGACACGCAAGGAGACAAGACATGCAAAGACGCCAGGTCCTCGCCGCCGCCCTCGCGGCCACCGCTTCCACCGCCTTCGGGCAAGGCCCCACGTATCCGGCCAGGCCGGTCCGCTTCGTCGTGCCCTTCCCGCCCGGCGGCGGCACCGACACCACCTCGCGGATGATCTGCGAGAAATTCAGCACCCTCCTCGGATGGACGATGGTCGTCGACAACAAGCCCGGCGCCGGCGGCAACATCGGCCTGGACTTCGTCGCGAAGGCCGCGCCGGACGGCTACACGATCGGCATGGGCCAGGCCTCCAACCTCGCGGTCAATCCCTCGCTGTACGCGAAGATGCCTTTCGACCCGCTGAAGGACCTGACGCCCATCGTGTCGATCGCCGAACAGCCGGTGGTGCTGGTCGTGCGGGCCGACTCGCCGTTCAAGACGCTGGCCGACTTCGTGCAGGCGGCGAAGGCGCGTCCCGGCAGGGTCGGCATCGCGCAGGCGGGCAACGGCACCGTGGGCCATCTCGCGGGTGAACTGCTCGAGCGCCGCGCCGGCATCCAGGTGCTGCAGGTGCCGTACAAGGGCGCCGGCCCGGCCATGAACGACCTGCTCGCCAGCCAGGTCGAGACCTACTTCGGCAATTCCGTGTCCGTGATGGGCCAGCTGGCCGCGGGCAAGATCCGCGCGCTGGCCGTGAGCTCGGCCCGCCGGATCAGCGCACTGCCCAATGTCCCCACGGTGGCCGAACAAGGCTACGCCGGCTTCGACGCGACGACCTGGCTGGGACTCGTCGGCCCCGCCGGTTTGCCCGCCGACATCGTGGCGAAGATCAACGCGGAGACGGTGAAGATCCTCGCGCGCTCCGACGTGAAGGACAAGCTGGTGCAGGAAGGCAGCGAGCCGACGCCGGGCACGCCGCAACAGTTCGCCGCGCACATCCGCGCCGAGCACGCGAAATGGGGTACGCTGATCCGCGAGGCCAACATCCGCATCGAATGACCTCGATCAGAACCACGGAGACAATACCGATGAAAACTTTCGCATTGCGCGGCGCCGCGTTCGCGCTCGCCTGCACCCTGCCCTTCGTTGCAATCGCGCAAACGCCGGCCTGGCCGGCCAGGCCGATCACGCTGGTGGTGGGCAGCGCGGCCGGCGGCTCCAACGACACCTTCGCGCGTGCGATCGGCAAGAAGCTGTCCGACGTGCTGGGCCAGCCCGTGGTGGTCGACAACAAGCCCGCGGGCGGCGGCGTGCTCGCCAACGCCTTCGTCGCCAAGGCGCCGCCCGATGGCTACAACCTGGTGGTGCTGTCGTCGACCTTCACGACGGGCGCCGCGATCCGCACCAACCTGCAGTACGACGCCATCAAGAGCTTCAAGCCGGTGGCGATGCTGGGCAAGGGCCCGCTGCTGGTGACGGTGGCGAACGATTCGCCGTACAAGACCATCGGCGATCTCGTCGCGGCGGCGAAAGCGAATCCCGGCAAGCTGAATTACGGCACTTCGGGCGCCGGCAGTATCAACCACTTCGCCACCGAACTCTTCACCGACGCGGCCCGCATCAAGATGACGCACGTGCCGTACAAGGGCATGGGCCCCGCGACCAACGACCTGCTGGGCGGCCAGATCCAGGTGCTGGTGGCGAGCGCGCCTTCGATCCTCGGACAGGTGAAGGGCGGCCGCGTGCGCGCGCTGGCGGTGACCACGGCGCAACGTTCGCCGGTCGCGCCGGAACTGCCTTCGCTGGAGCAGTCCGGCTACAAGGGCAGCGCCACGGAACTCTGGTGGGGCGTGCTGGCACCGGCGGGAACGCCGCAGCCGGTGGTCGATCGCCTCAACACCGAGATCAACAAGATCGTCGCCTCCGCCGAGATGAAGGAGTTCTTCCTGAAGGAAGGCGCCGAGCCGGCCCCGATGAAGGCGGCCGATTTCGAGGCCTTCATCGCCGCCGAGATCGAGCGCTGGAAGCAGGTCGCCAAGGCCGCCGACATCAAGCCGGAATAAGCGCTTCTTCTCCATGACCGCCACGCCCCTGCCCGCGCTCGCGGGCGGATCGCGCACCGTCGCGGCCGGCACGCCGCGGCGGCTGCGCCGCATCCTCTCGCTGGAGGATTTCGAGCCGGCGGCGCGGGCGGTGCTGCCGAAACCGATCTTCGGCTACGTCTCCGGCGGCTGCGAGACCGATGCCTCGCTGCAAGGCAACCGCGCTGGCTTCGCCGACTACGGCTTCGTCACCCGCGTGCTGCAGGGCGTGGCGCAGCGCTCGCCGGCCACCACGCTGTTCGGGCAGACCTGGTCGGCGCCCTTCGGCATCGCGCCGATGGGGATGTGCGCGCTGAGCGCGTATCGCGGCGACATCGTGCTGGCCCAGGCCGCGGGTGCGGCCAACATCCCGATGCTGTGCAGCGGCACCGGCCTGATCGCGCTGGAGGACGTGCGGCGCGCGAACCCCGACGCCTGGTTCCAGGCCTACGTGCCCGGCGAGCCGGCGCGCATCGAGGCGCTGGTGGAGCGCGTGGCGCGCGCCGGTTACGGCACGCTGGTGGTGACGGCGGACACGGCCGTATCGGGCAATCGCGAGAACCACGTGCGCGTGGGCTTCTCCAGTCCGCTGCGCCCGAGCGTTTCGCTGGCGTGGCAGGGGATCACGCATCCGCGCTGGCTGTTCGGCACCGCGCTGCGCACTCTGGCCACCCACGGCATGCCGCACTTCGAGAACTCGCAGGCCGTGCGCGGCGCGCCGATCCTGGCGCGCAACGTGGTGCGCGACTTCGGCGCCCGCGACCACCTCGGGTGGGACCACCTGCGGCTGATCCGCAAGCTGTGGACGGGCCGGCTGGTGGTGAAGGGCCTGCTCAGCGCGGAGGATGCGCGTTCGGCCCGCGACTGCGGCGCCGACGGCATCATCGTGTCCAACCATGGCGGCCGCCAGCTCGATGGCGCCGTGTCGCCGCTGCAGGTGCTGCCGGAGATCGTCGCCGCCGTGCCCGACCTTCCCGTGATGATGGACAGCGGCGTGCGCCGCGGCAACGACGTGCTGAAGGCGATCGCGCTGGGCGCGAGCTTCGTCTTCATAGGCCGTCCCTTCCTCTACGCCGCCGCCGTGGCCGGCGAGCCCGGCGTGCGCCACGCGATCGACATCCTGCAGCAGGAGATCCACCGCAACATGGCGCTGCTGGGCATCACGCGGCTGGAGCAGGTGCGCGAGGGCCGCGTGGTGCGCACCCGCCCGGACGGCTATCCTCCCGCTCCATGAGAAGCAAGCTGTTCGTCCCCGGCTCGCGGCCGGAACTGTTCGCCAAGGCGCTGGCCTCGGGCGCCGATGCGATCTCCATCGACCTGGAAGATGCGGTGGTGGAAGAGCGCAAGGCCGAGGCGCGCGAGGGCGTGCGCGACTGGCTGCGCACGCGCACGGAAACCGCGGGTCCGCTCGTCATCGTGCGCGTGAACGCCATGGACACGCCGCACTTCGAAGCCGACGTGGCTGCCGTGGTGCAACCCGGCCTCGACATCCTCAACCTGCCCAAGCCGGAGAGCGCCGACGACGTGCGCGCCGCCGCCGAGGCGATAGCGCGCGCCGAGCGCGCCAACGGCGTCACGCGGCCGGTCCGCCTGCTGCTCAACATCGAGTCGCCGCGCGCCTTGCGCGAGGCGGCCTCCATCGCCGCGGCCAGCGAGCGCGTGATGGGCCTGCAGGTCGGGCTCGGCGACCTGTTCGAGCCGCTGGGCGTCGACCGGCGCGAGAACGCGGCGGTGCAGCAGGTGCTGTTCGCCGTGCGGATGGCGGCCGCCGAAGCCGGTGTCGACGCCTACGACGGCGCCTTCGCCAACGTCAAGGACACCGAAGGCTACCTCGCCGAAGCCCGCCTAGCGCGCCGCCTCGGCCTTTCCGGCAAGACCTGCATCCACCCGAGCCAGGTGGCGCTGGCGAACGAAGCCTTCCGCCCCAGCGACGCCGAGATCGAACACGCCGTGCGCGTGACGCAGGCGGCTGCGCAGGCGGACGCCTCCGGCACCGGCGCCTTCCTCGTCGACGGCCGCATGATCGACAAACCCTTCCTGCAGCGCGCCCGCGTGGTCGTCTCCATCGCCGAGCGCCTCGGCCTGCTGCCCGACGCCTGAACCCACGGAGCCCTCCGATGACTGCCCGCAACGCCGGACCGCTGACCGGCATCCGCGTCCTCGACCTCAGCGCCTACATCGCCGGCCCCTACGGCTGCGCGCTGCTGGCCGACCTCGGCGCCGAGGTGATCAAGGTCGAGCCCCCCGAGGGCGACAACCTGCGCAAGTACCCGTCGACCCTCGCTGCCGAGAGCCGCGCCTTCGTCGGCGTGAACCGCAGCAAGCGCGGCGTGGTGCTGGACCTGAAGAACGCCGGGGACAGGCAGCGACTGCTCGCGCTCGTGCGCACGGCCGACGTGCTGGTGCACAACTTCCGTCCCAGCGTCCCCGCGCGGCTGGGCATCGCCTACGAGCAGCTGCGCGACGTCAACCCGCGCCTCGTCTACTGCGCCGTGACCGGCTACGGCGAAGCCGGCCCGCTGAAGGACAAGGCCGGCTACGACCAGGTGCTGCAGACCATGACCGGCATGTGCACGCTGCAGGGCCCGGCCGGCGGTCCGCCCGAGATCGTCTACGGTTCGGTGGTGGACTACTACGCCGCTTCGCTCGTGGCCGGCGGCGTGTCGGCCGCGCTGTACGAGCGTGAGAAGAGCGGCGAAGGCCAGTACGTCGGCGTGTCGCTGCTGCGCTCGGCGCTGGCGATGCAGTCGGCCCGCATGGTGTGGGCCGACAGCGAGCCGCGCGAAGTCGGCCGCGACATGCGCTCCGGCGGCATCACCGGCCTGCATCCGACCCGCGAGGGCCACCTCTACATCTCCGCCAACACGCCGCATTTCTGGCAGGCGCTGTGCACGAAGACCGGCCTGCAGGAGCTGCTGGTCGAGCGCTACGACAGCGTGCGCAAGCGCGCGCAGCACCACGACGAGATCGTGCCGAAGCTGCGCGCCGCGCTGGCCGCGCGCAGCGCGCTCGAATGGGAAGCGCTGTTCGGCGAGGAAGTGCCTTGCGCGGCCGCGCGTTCCGTCGAGGACATGTTC
>NZ_DASVNN010000061.1:0-34221 GCF_036383835.1 Ramlibacter sp. | reverse complement strand
CGCGCGTCCGGCACGCGCGCCGCGCTGCCGCAGGTCCCGCTCCCCAGCCACGGCCTGCCGCGCGCCAAGGCGGCGCTGCTGATGCGCGACAACCTGCGGCACCGCACCGAGATCGAACGCGCCTACCTGCGCGCGATCGGCCGCGCGCACGGCGAGATCATCATCGCCAACGCGTACTTCGTTCCGGGCGGACGCATGCGGCGCGCACTGGTCAACGCCGCGCGCCGCGGCGTGAGCGTCAACCTGTTGCTGCAGGGCCGCTACGAATACTTCATGCAGTACTACGCCGCGCGCCCGGTGTTCGGCGCGCTGCTGCGGGCCGGCGTGCAGATCGTCGAATACGAGCCGAGCTTCCTGCACGCCAAGGTGGCCGTGGTCGACGGGCACTGGGCGACGGTGGGCTCGTCGAATCTCGACCCGCTGTCGCTGCTGCTCGCGCGCGAGGCCAACCTGATCGTGGAGGATGCCGCCTTCGCGCAACGCCTGCGCCAGCGCCTGCTGCGCGCCCTGCAGCACGAAGGCCGCCGCATGGATGCATCCGCCTACGAGAGCCGCTCGCGCGCGACGCGCGCCAAGGAGTGGCTCGCCCTCGTCGTCATGCGCCTGCTGCTGGTGATCCAGGGAAAAAAGTACCTGTGAACGGCGACCTGATCGTGCAGCGGCCCGAAGGCCTGTACTGCCCGCCCGGCGACTTCTACATCGACCCGTGGCGGCCGGTCGCCCGCGCCGTGATCACCCATGCGCACTCGGACCATGCGCGCTCCGGCAACGGCCACTACCTGGCCGCCGCGCCGGCCGAAGGCGTGCTGCGGTCGCGGCTCGGCGACATCCCACTGCAGATGCTGCCGTACGGAGAGACCGTGGAACACCACGGCGTGAAGGTCTCGCTGCATCCGGCCGGCCATGTGCTGGGTTCGGCGCAGGTGCGGCTGGAACATGGCGGGCGGGTCTGGGTGGCGAGCGGCGACTACAAGGTGGTGCCGGATCCGACCTGCACGCCCTTCGAGCCGGTGCGCTGCGACGTGTTCATCACCGAGTCGACCTTCGGCCTGCCGATCTACCGCTGGTGTCCCGACGAGGACGTGTTCGGCGACATCAACGCCTGGTGGACGCGCAATGCCTCGCACGGCCGCGCGAGCGTGCTGTGCTGCTACAGCTTCGGCAAGGCGCAGCGCGTGCTGGCGGGGGTCGACCCGTCGATCGGCCCGATCATCGTGCACGGCGCCGTGCGGCCGCTCAACGACGCCTATCGCGCGGCCGGCGTGGCGCTGCCGGACACGCGCATGGTCACCGAGGTGCAGGACAAGGCGGACCTGCGCCGCTGCCTCGTGGTCTGCCCGCCGAGTGCCGCGGCGAGTCCGTGGATGCGCCGCTTCGGCGATGCGCAGACCGCCTTCGCGAGCGGCTGGATGCAGGTGCGCGGCAACCGGCGCCGCGGCGGCTACGACCGCGGCTTCGTGCTGTCGGACCACGCGGACTGGCCGGGCCTGCTGGAGGCGATCGCCGCCACGCAGGCATCGCGCGTGATCGTCACGCACGGCAGCGCCGCGGTGATGGTGCGCTACCTGCGCGAGCGCGGACTGCAGGCGGAGTCCTTCGACACCGAGTACGGCGACGACGTGGTCGAGGCGGACCTGCAGGCGGGGCAGGAGGCGGCCGCGTGAGCTACCTCGTGCTCAAGTGGCTGCACCTGGTCGGCGCGACCGTGCTGTTCGGGACCGGCCTGGGCATCGCCTTCTTCGCCTGGTTCGGCTATCGCCGCGGCATGCAGGAAGGCGACATCGGCCTGATCCGCGGCGTGCTGCGGTTGACCGTCATCGCCGACGCGATCTTCACGGCGACCGCCGCGGTGCTGCAGCCGGTCACGGGCTGGTTCCTCTGGCGGATGGCGGGAGGGACGTGGCCGGATCCATGGCTTGGCTGGGTGCTGGGCCTGTACGTGTTCGTCGGCGCATGCTGGCTGCCGGTGGTGGCGCTGCAGATCCGGCTGCGCAATGCGGCCGTGCAGGCGCGCACCGTCGGCGAGCTCGATGCACGCTTCCACCGCACCTTCGCCATCTGGTTCGCGCTCGGCTGGCCCGCCTTCCTCGGTGTGATGGCCCTGTTCGGACTGATGATCACGCGCGGCTACTTCCGCTGACCATGAAGCGCTTCTCGCGTCTGTTCAGCGAGCTGGACGCCACCACCTCCACCAACGAGAAGGTGGAGGCGCTCACGCGCTATTTCGACGAGGCGCCGCCGCGCGATGCTGCCTGGGCGGTGTACTTCCTCGCCGGCGGCAAGCCGCGGCAGGTGGTGAAGACCGCTTCGCTGGTGGGCCTGGCCTGCCGCATGGCGCAGATCGACGACTGGCTGTTCGGCGAGTGCTACCAGTCGGTCGGCGACCTCGCGGAGACGATCGCGCTGGTGCTGCCGCGCGGCGACGAGCCTTCCGACGTCGGGCTGGCGGAGTGGGTGGAGGACCGCCTGCTGCCGCTGCGGGGCATGCCGGACGAGGAAGTCGCGCAGCGCGTGGCGCAGTACTGGACGGAGCTCGACACGCTGGGCCGCTTCCTCCTGATCAAGCTGGTGGGCGGGGGCTTTCGCGTCGGCGTGAGCAAGCTGCTGGTGCAGCGCGCCCTGGCCACGCATGCGGGCATCGATGCCAAGCGCGTCGCGCAGCGCATGATGGGCTACACCGACGGCAAGGTCCTGCCTTCGCCCGAGCGCTACGAGGCCCTGGTCGCGAAGGCGGAAGAGGGCGTGCCGGAACAGCGCGACGCGGGCCAGCCCTATCCCTTCTTCCTCGCGCACCAGCTGGACCTGCCGCCGGAGCTGTTCTCCGGGCGCCTGGGCCCGGTGCAGGACTGGCTGGTGGAGTGGAAGTACGACGGCATCCGCGGCCAGGTGATCCGCCGCGGCGCCAGGGTGTGGGTCTGGTCGCGCGGCGAGGAGCTGGTGACGGAGCGCTTCCCCGAGCTCGAGGCGCTCGCGCAGGAACTGCCGGACGGCACGGTGCTCGATGGCGAGATCGTGGTGTGGAAGGAAGAAGGCCCCGCGCCCTTCGCCCTGCTGCAGCAGCGCATCGGCCGCAAGAACCTCACGAAGAAGATCCTGGCCGATGCGCCGGTGGGTTTCATCGCCTACGACCTGCTGGAACAGGACGGGCAGGACCTGCGCGAGCGGCCGCAGCACGAGCGCCGCGCGCGGCTGGAGGCGCTGCTCGCCGGCACGCGCTTCCACCTGTCGCCGGTGGAGACGGCGGAGTCCTGGCTGGACTTCGCCCGCAAGCGCGAGCAGTCGCGCGAGCGCGGGGTCGAGGGTTTCATGCTCAAGCGGCTCGACGCCGCCTACGGCACCGGCCGCACCAAGGCCGACGGCCTGTGGTGGAAGTGGAAGATAGCCCCGATGACGATCGACTGCGTGCTGGTCTACGCGCAGCCGGGGCATGGCCGCCGCTCCTCGGTCTACACCGACTACACCTTCGCGGTGTGGAACCGGCCGCCCGCCAGCCGGGAGGAGGCCGACGCGGTGCTGGAGGCGATCGCGCGCAAGGAGCCGCCGCGGCCCGATACCCTGCAGCTGGTGCCCTTCGCCAAGGCCTATTCGGGCCTCACCGACGAGGAGTTCCGGCAGGTCGATGCCGTCATCCGCCGCCACACCATCGAGAAATTCGGACCGGTGCGCAGCGTCAAGCCCAGCCTGGTGTTCGAGCTGGGCTTCGAGGGCATCAACCGCAGCGGCCGCCACCGCAGCGGGATCGCGGTGCGCTTTCCCCGCATGCTGCGCATCCGCCACGACAAGCCCCTGCACGAGGCGAACACCCTGCAGGACCTGGAGGCGCTGCTCGCTTTGTCATCCCGGGCTTGACCCCGGATCGAGTCCGGGGCAGGCCCCGGGATCCATGGATGGCGGGTCAAGCCCGCCATGACAAGGTTTCCAGCCCCGGTGTTACAGTCCCCGATGCTCATGAAAGCCGACCCGTCCAGCCAGCTCACCCCCGCGCCTTCCGACGAGGGCACGCCGGTGTCGGTGCGCATCCGCGAGCGCCTCCTGGCGGCCCGCAAGCGTTTCCATTCCAACGACAACATCGCCGACTATCTCCAGCCCGGCGAGCTGGAGGCGCTGCTGGACGAGGTGGAAGTCAAGATGCAGGGCGTGCTGGACAGCATGGTGATCGACACCAGCAACGACCACAACACCAGCGACACGGCGCGCCGCGTGGCCAAGATGTACCTCGGCGAGGTCTTCCGCGGCCGCTACGTCAAGGCGCCGACCATCACCGAATTCCCGAATGCCGAACACCTGAACGAGCTGATGATCGTCGGCCCGATCACGGTGCGTTCGGCCTGCAGCCACCACCTGTGCCCGGTGATCGGCAAGCTGTGGGTCGGCGTGATGCCCAACGAGCACACCAACGTGATCGGCCTGTCGAAGTACGCGCGCCTCGCCGAATGGATCATGGGCCGGCCCCAGATCCAGGAAGAGGCGGTGGTGCAACTGGCCGACCTGATCATGGAGAAGACCCAGCCCGATGGCCTGGCCATCGTGATGGAGGCGCGCCACTACTGCATGGCCTGGCGCGGCGTGAAGGACCTGGACAGCAAGATGATCAACTCGGTGATGCGCGGCGCCTTCCTCAAGGACGCCGCCCTGCGCCGCGAATTCCTGGCCCTGATCCCCCAAAAGGATTGAGCATGCTCGTCCGCCTCCTCTATTGCAGCCGCGCCGTCGACACCAGCCCGCAGGCGGTGGAAGCCATCCTCGACAAGGCGCGCCAGCACAACCCGGTGAGCGGCATCACGGGCATCCTCTGCTACGGCGGCGGCATCTTCCTGCAGGCGATCGAGGGCGGCCGCCTGCAGGTGAGCGAGCTGTTCGGCACGATCCAGAAGGACCCGCGCCACAAGGACGTCGCGCTGCTGCACTACGAGGAGATCCTCGAGCGGCGCTTCGGCGGCTGGAGCATGGGCCAGGTCAACGTCTCCAAGCTCAATCACACGATCCTGCTGAAGTACTCGGAGAAGCCGGAACTCGACCCGTATTCGGTGTCCGGCAAGGTCTCGCTCGCGCTGCTGGAAGACCTGATGGCCACGGCCGCGATCTGCGGCCGGGTCTGAATGCCCGCCGGCGCGCTGGCCTTCGTCCTCCTCGCCGGACTGATCCACGCCAGCTGGAACATCGCCGCCAAGAAGGCAGGCGGCGACATCCGTTTCGCTGCGTTCACGACTCTCGTCAACGCGATCGCCTGGGCGCCGCTGGGCCTGTGGCTGGCCTGGCGCGACGTGCCGGCCTGGGGCGCGCGCGAATGGCTGCTGCTCGCGGCCAGCGCGGTGCTGCACTGCGGCTACTACCTCTTCCTGCTGCGCGGCTACCGCAAGGCGGATCTCACCGTGGTCTATCCGCTCGCGCGCGGTTCGGGGCCGCTGCTGTCGTCGATGGCGGCCATCGTGCTGCTGGGCGAGCAGCTCACGGCGCTCGGCGCGGCGGGCATCGCCGGCGTGGTCGGCGGGGTGTTCCTGGTCGCGGGCGGGCCGGGGCTCTGGCGCCGCAGCCACGACGCGGAAACGCACCAGCGCATCCGCAAGGGCATGTTCTACGGCGTGCTGAGCGGCGCGTTCATCGCCGGCTACACCGTGGTCGACGGCTACGCGGTGAAGGTGCTGCTGATCTCTCCCATCCTCGTCGACTACGTCGGCGGCCTGCTGCGCCTGTTCGTCGTCGCGCCGCCGGTGCTGCGCAACCTGCCGGAGGCGCGCACGCTGTGGCGTGCGCAGTGGAAGTACGCGCTGTACGTGGGCATCATCAGCCCGGTGTCGTACGTGCTGGTGCTCTATGCGATGCAGACGGCGCCGCTGTCGCACGTGGCGCCGGCGCGCGAGGTCTCGATGCTGTTCGCGGCGCTGATCGGGGGGCAGTTGCTGGGGGAAGGCGATCGCGGGCTGCGGCTGCTTGGCGCGGGCTTCATCGCGGCCGGCGTGATGGCGCTGGCGTTAGGCTAGCGGCATGCTCCTCCTCGGCTGCGACTTCTCCAGCACGCCCACGCGGCGCAAGCCGATCCTGCTCGCGCTCGGCACCGCGGCGGGCGGGCGGGTGCAGCTCACGCGCCTGGAGAAGATCGAATCGCTGCCGGCCTTCGCCGAGTGGCTGCGCCAGCCGCATGCCTGGATCGGCGGCTTCGACTTCCCCTTCGGCCTGCCGCGCGCGCTGGTGGAGCATCTCGGCTGGCCGACCGACTGGCGCGAGTGCATGCGCCACTACGCCAGCCTCACGCGGCCGCAGATCCGCGACACCTTCGCGGCCTACTGCGCTTCGCGTCCCGCGGGCCAGAAGTTCGCGCATCGCCGTTTCGACAAGCTCGCCGGTTCCAGCCCCTCGATGAAATGGGTCAACCCGCCCGTGGCGTACATGCTGCACGCGGCGGTGCCGCTGCTGCTGGACGCCGGCGCGCACATCCCGGGGCTGCACGAAGGCGACGCGCAGCGTGTCGCGCTGGAAGCCTATCCGGGCCTGCTCGCACGCGAGCTGATCGGCCGGCGCAGCTACAAGAGCGACGCGAAGGCGAAGCAGACGGCCGACCGCCTGATCGCGCGCAAGGACCTGATCACGGCGCTGGAGCAGGGCCGCACGCGCCTGGGCCTGCGGCTGAAGCTCACGCACGCGCAGCGCGACGCGCTGGCCGAGGACCCGAGCGGCGACAGCCTCGACGCGGTGCTGTGCCTGGTGCAGGCCGCGTGGTCCGCGCAGCACGGCGCGCCGCGCTACGGGCTGCCCGAGGACATCGATCCGCTGGAAGGCTGGATCGTGAGCGCCTGAGGCGGCCGTGATCCACCGCGTGCTTGCCGATGCGCTGGTGGTCTTCCACCTGGCGTTCGTCGTGTTCGCGGTGGCCGGTGCGCTGCTCGCGTTTCGCTGGCGCTGGATCGTGTTCCTGCACCTGCCGGTGCTGGCCTGGGCGGTACTGGTGGAATTCAACGGCTGGACCTGCCCGCTGACGCCGCTGGAGAACGCGCTGCGCGCGGCCAGCGGCGAGGCCGGCTACAGCGGCGGCTTCATCGAGCATTACCTGCTGCCGGTGCTCTATCCGGCGGCGCTCACGCGCAACCTGCAGTGGACGCTGGGGACTGCGCTCGTCGCCTTCAATGCGGTCGTCTACCTGCTGCTCTGGCGGCGTCGCACGGCCGAGCAACGACGTCACCCGCGGCCGCGCGAATCCCGCTAGCCTTGATACTTCTGCCGAGGAGTTCCCATGGCTGGCGATACGAAGGAAGGGCAGGTCCGCAAGGGCCAGTATCCGGGCGCGATGACGCGCGCGGCATTCTCCGAGCGCTTCCGCGCGCGCTTCTACGACCCCGCCTTCCGCGGCGAGGACCCGGCCATCGAACGGCTGGAGGAGATCGCCTGGGACGGCTATTGCAAGGCCCGCAAGGCGCCCGTCACGCGCAAGGCCGGTCCCGAATTCCAGGACCCCGACTACGACCTGTCGGTGGAGTGGTACGAGGCGCGAAACCGCCTGATCGCGGCGCAGAAGCGCTGGGAAGATCCCGCCACGCCGTCGCGCGCGCTCGTGGTCTGCGGCGCGCCGCGCAACGACGGCAGTTGCCCCGGCGAGATGTCCAAGACCTTCCGCCTTGCGAAGGTCGCGCAGGAGGTGCTGGAGCAGGGCGGCGTGACGGTCGACCTGCTCGACCTGAGCCGGCTCACCTCCGACTATGACCTGCGCATCCATCCGTGCAAGGGCTGCGTGTCCACCGCGATGCCCCTGTGCCACTGGCCCTGCAGCTGCTACCCGAACCACGAACTTTCGCAGGTCAACGACTGGATGAACGAGCTCTACGAGCGCTGGGTGTCGGCGCACGGGATCCTGCTGGTGACGCCGACGCACTGGTACGCGATGCCGAGCCCGCTCAAGCTGATGATGGACCGCCTGGTGTGCGCCGACGGCGGCAATCCCGATCCCACGCGCACCGCCGGCAAGGATGCGGACAAGGCGAAGGAGGTGGAGCTCGCGGGCTGGGACTACCCGCAGCACCTGGCAGGGCGGACCTACGGCGTGGTGGTGCACGGCGACGTCGCCGGCATCGAAGGCAACCGCCGCATCCTGACCGACTGGCTCGACTGGATGGGCCTCGTCGACGCCGGGCCGACCGCGCGCCTGGACCGCTACATCGGCTACTACGAACCCTACGCCACCAGCCACGAGGCGCTGGACCGCGACGAGGCCGTGCAGGAGGAGACGCGCAATGCGGCGCGTGCCCTGGCCGAGGCGATCGGCGCCCTGCGCAAGGGCGAGCTCGTTTCTCCGGGCAAGGACCTGAAGCGCCCGCGGGCCAAGTGAGCCGCGGGACGCCGCTTCAGGCGGACAGCCGCCCGAAGGCGAGCAGGGCTTCGGTATCGGTGCGGTACATCTTCAGCAGCGGGCCATCCTTCAGGGTGCCCGCCTTCTCCAGCACGCGTTCCACCGGCAGCTTGATGCCGCTGATGTGCAGCGTGATGCCGCGCTCCGCGAGCAGCTTGCGCAGCTGCGCGAACATCTCGACGCCGGTGGCGTCCACCCGGTTGATGGGCTGCGCGAACAGGCACACGTGGCGCACTTCGGGGTGCGCCGCGAGGTGCTCCACGATCGCGCGTTCCATCGCGGTGGCGGAGGCGAAGTCCAGTTCGGCGTCCATGCGCAGCGCATAGAGCTGCGGCGCCAGCGGCGCGAGATGCCACAGGTGGCGGTCGCGCAGGCTGCCGTCCGGATGCAGGCCCACTTCGATGATGCGCGGATGCAGCCGCAGGTACAGGAAGTGCGCCAGGCCGATCACCACGCCGGTGAGCACGCCCCAGTAGATGCGCGGCGCCGACAGGATCGTGACCGCGAAGGTGGTGACCGCCGTGACCGCCTCCACGCGGTCGATGCGCCACAGCTCGCGGAAGGTCCGCGGCTTGAACAGGCTCGCGACGGCCGCGACCACCACGGCGGCCAGCACCGCCTTCGGCACGTGCGACAGGGCCGGCGTGAGGAACAGCAGCACGGGCAGCACGAACGCCGTGGCGATCACCGTCGCCCAGCCCGTGCGGGCGCCGGAGTAGAGCGTGAGCGCCGAGCGCGAGAACGAGGTGCTGGTGGCGAAGGCGCCGGAGAAGGCCGCGGCGAGCTTGCCCACGCCCTGGCCGACGAGGTCCTGGCTCGCGTCCCAGCGGCGGCCCTCGCGCTGGTTCTCGATCTTGGCGCTGGCGGCCATTTCCAGCGAACTCACCAGCGTGAGCACCAGCGCCGGTGCGATCAGCGAGGAGAACTGGTCCCAGCCGGGCCAGGCCGGCCAATAGAAGGCGGGCAGTCCCTGCGGCAGCGGTCCCACGACCGCGCCCGCGCGCGAGTAGCCGCTGAACCAGGCGAGCAGGCCGGTGGCCACCAGCGCGATCAGCATGATCGGCAGCCGCGGCGCGACGCGCTTGGCCACGATGAACACCACGAGGCAGGCGATGCCGTAGGCCATCGCCTGGAAGTCCAGCTTCGGTCCGTGCAGCAGTTGCGCGAGCGAGCCGTCCAGCCCGATCAGGGCGGGCAGCTGCGACGCGATGATCAGGAGCGCCGCGGCCTGGCTGAAGCCGGCCAGCACGGGGGAGCTCACCAGGTTCAGCACCCAGGCGGAGCGCGTCAGGCCGACCGCCAGCTGCAGCAAACCCGCCAGCAGTGCGAGCCAGACCGCCAGCAGTACCCAGCTGGAACTTCCCGGTTCGGCCATGCCGATCAGCGAAGCGCCCACGAGCACGCTGGAAAGGGCCGAAGGACCGACGGAAAGCCGCGTCGATGCGCTGAACAGCACCGAGGCCACCATCGGCAGGAAGGTGGCATACAGGCCCGCCACCAGCGGCATGCCGGCCAGGCCCGCGTAGGCGACCGACTGCGGGATCATCACGACGGCCACCGTGAGGGCGGCGATGGCCTCGCCCCGCAGCAGCTGAGCGTCGGGACGGGGCCAGGCGAGGAAGGGAAACCAGCGCGACAGTTTGGACATCGGGCGCAAGCTTACCTTTGCGGCATGTCCTTGACCGAGTAACCCAGGCTCACCGTCGCATCTTCCGGGATGGCAGGCATGCTTTCGTTCCAGGTTTCCCACGCATCGCGCATCGCCATCAGCCGCGCGGGGTCGCGGCCGGCGCGGTTGGCGCGCTCGCGTTCGTCCGCGGGGATGTTGAACAGGTAGTCGTGGCCGTCCACCCGCAGGTATTTCCAGTCGCCGTCGCGCAACGCGCGCTGGCCGCGGTGGTTCATGCGCCAGTGCAGGGGCCGCGCGAAAGTGCGTGACGGCTCGCGCAGCACCGGCAGCAGCGACACGCCATCGAGCGGATAGGCCGGATCGGGCTGCGCACCGGCCGCTTCGAGGATCGAAGCGGTCCAGTCCATGGTCATGCACTGCTGCGTACTCACGCCGCCGGACCGGATCACGGCGGGCCAGTGCGCGATCCAGGGCACGCGGATGCCGCCCTCGGTGAGGTCCATCTTGCCGCCGACCAGCGGCCAGTTGTCGGAGAAGCGCTCGCCGCCGTTGTCGCTGGTGAAGACCACCAGCGTGTCGCGCTCCAGGCCGTGCCTGCGCAGCGCCTGCATCACCCAGCCGATGCCTTCGTCCATGTGGTGGATCATGCGGCGGTAGGTGTGGATGTCGCCGCCCTGCAGGTGGAACAGGTTGTCCTTCACCTCCGCGGCCAGGGGCGCGTCCTCGCGCGTCTCCCACGGCCAGTGCGGTGCCGTGTAGTGCAGGCTCAGGAGGAAGGGCGCGCGTCCGGCGGCCATGCGGTCGACGAAGTCCACGCCGCGCTTCGAGATCAGGTCGGTGAGGTAGCCTTCCTCTCGCCTTTCCTGCTCGCCCCACCAGAGGTCGTGCGCGCCGTCGAAGCCGCAGTGCGTGAAGTAGTCCACGCCGCCCGACATGGGACCGAAGAACTCGTCATAGCCGGAGCGCAGCGGGCCGAAGGCCGGCGGGTAGCCGAGGTGCCACTTCCCGAACAACGCCGTGCGGTAACCGGCCTCCTTCAGGAGCGAGGGCAGCGTCGGATGCTCCGGCGGCAGGCCGAGGATCCGGCTGCCGCGGCTCTTGCTGTTGATCGGTTCCTCGGCGGCGCCGCGCAGGCGGTACTGGTAGCGGCCCGTCATCAGCGCGAAGCGGGTGGGCGAGCACACCGGGGAATTCGAATAGCCCTGGGTGAAGCGCAGCCCGCCGGCGGCGAGCGCGTCGAGATGGGGGGAGACCGGGCCGAACGCCGCGTCGCGCCCGCCATAGCAGCCCAGGTCCGCGAAGCCGAGGTCGTCGGCGACGATGAAGATGATGTTGGGAGCGGCCGTCATGGAGGTGTCTGCGGCGACAATGCCGCCGACAGATTAGGGTAACTCTGAAAAGTCGCAAGCGACTTTTCAGAGTTGTCTAGCTAGTGTGAGAAGGCCCGGCAAAGCCGGATCCTTCTCACAAGGGGAACCGCGTTGCATGTTATTCCACGCGGTTCTCGCCTGGCGGGCAGCTTGGAGCTGCCCGCCTCGTAGACTGCGCGGAATAACATGCAGCGCAGTCTCACCTGCGGACAGGATCCGGCTTTGCCGGGCCTGTTCGCACCGATCAAGCCACTGATAAATCACCGCAGGTGATTTATCAGTGAATCATTAGCGCATGGCAGTCACCCACGAGCTCGCCCCCCATGCCACGCAATGGCTGCAGCAGCGCGGCTGGCAGCCCTTCCTGTTCCAGCAGGAAGTCTGGCAGGCCGTGGCGGAAGGCCGCAGCGGCATGCTGCATGCCACCACCGGCTCGGGCAAGACTTATGCGGTGTGGCTGGGAATGCTCGATGCGTTGCTGCAGCGGCATCCGCCGGGCCGCGGCGCCGAGCCGTTGCGCGTGGTCTGGCTCACCCCCATGCGCGCGCTCGCCTCCGACACGGCCAAGGCGCTGGCCGCGCCGTTGCGCGAGCTGGCCCCGAACTGGACGATCGGCCTGCGCACCGGCGACACGCCCAGCGCGGAACGCGCGCGGCAGGACCGGCGCATGCCCACCGTGCTGGTCACCACGCCGGAATCGCTGACGCTGATGCTCACGCGCGAGCCTGCGCGCGAGGAACTGGCGGGCGTCGAATACGTCGTGATCGACGAGTGGCACGAGCTGATCGGCAGCAAGCGCGGCGTGCAGGCGCAGCTCGCGCTGGCGCGTCTGCGCCGCTTCCACCCGGGGCTGGTCAGCTGGGGCCTGAGCGCCACCCTGGGCAACCTGGAAGATGCCATGCGCGTGTTGTGCGGTCCCGCGCCGGAGCCCGCGCCTCGCCTGGTGCAAGGCCGCATCGACAAGACGCTGCTCATCGACACGCTGCTGCCGCCGAACCCGGGCCGGTACACATGGGCCGGCCACCTGGGCGCGGGCATGCAGATGCCGGTGGTGGAGGAGATCGACCGCTCCGGCACCACGCTGGTCTTCACCAACGTGCGCTCGCAGGCGGAGGTCTGGTACCAGCTGCTGCTGGAGGCGCGTCCCGAGTGGGCCGGCCACATCGCGCTGCACCACGGATCCCTGGACAAGTCCACGCGCGAATGGGTGGAGCAGGGGCTCAAGGAAGGCACGCTGCGCGCCGTGGTCGCGACGTCCTCGCTGGACCTCGGCGTCGACTTCCTGCCGGTGGAGCGCGTGCTGCAGGTGGGATCGGCCAAGGGCGTGGCGCGCATGCTGCAGCGCGCCGGGCGCAGCGGCCACGCGCCCGGCCGGCCGAGCCGCGTGACCCTGGTGCCGACCAACACCATGGAGATCGTCGAGGCGGCGGCCGCGCGCTGGGCGGCGCAGACGGGCCGGGTGGAACGGCGCATCCCGCCGGAGAAGCCCTTCGACGTGCTGGTGCAGCACATCGTGACGATCGCGCTGGGCGGCGGCTTCCGTCCGGACGATCTCTACGAGGAGGTCACGGGCGCCTGGTCCTACCGCAACCTCAGCCGCGCGGAGTTCGACTGGGCCCTCGCCTTTTGCGAACGCGGCGGGGAAAGCCTGGGCGCCTATCCCGAATACCACCGCATCGTGCGCGACGACGAGGGCGTCTTCCGGGTCAAGGACAACGGCGTCGCGAAGCGGCACCGACTGGGCATCGGCACCATCGTGAGCGACGCCGCGGTGCAGGTGAAGTACCTCACCGGCGCCGTCATCGGCACCATGGAGGAAGGGTTCATCGCGCGCCTCAAGCCCGGCGACCACTTCTTCTTCGCCGGCAAGCTGCTGGAATTCGTGCGGGTGCGCGACATGGCGGCCTACGTGCGCAGGGCCACGAAGAACAAGGGCACGGTGCCGACCTGGATGGGCAGCAAGATGGCGCTGTCCACTGAACTCAGCGACGCGGTGCTGCACATGATGCAGGCGGCGTCCCAGGGCGACTTCCTCGAACCCGAGCTGGAGGCCGCGCGGCCCATGCTGCTCACGCAGCAGCGGCTGTCGAAGATCCCCACGCCCGCGACGCTGCTGGTGGAGGCCTTCCAGTCGCGCGAGGGCCAGCACCTCTACCTCTATCCCTTCGCCGGCCGCAACGTGCACCTGGGCCTCGCGAGCCTGATCGCCTGGCGGCTGGCGCGCGAGAAGCCCAACACCTTCAGCATCTCGATCAACGACTACGGCTTCGAGCTGGTGAGCGCCGAGCCCTTCGACGTGGAGCCGGTGACCAGCCAGCGCGTGTTCACCGCCACCGGCCTGATGCACGACGTGCTCGCCTCGCTCAACTCCTCGGAGCTCGCGCAGCGGCGCTTTCGCGAGATCGCGCGCGTGGCCGGCCTGATCTCCACCGGCTACCCGGGCCAGCCGAAGAGCACGCGGCAGCTGCAGGCCTCCAGCGCGCTGTTCTACGAGGTGTTCCGCAAGTACGACGCCGGCAACCTGCTGTTGAACCAGGCGGAGACCGAGGTGCTGAGCCAGGAGCTGGAGATCTCGCGGCTGGGCGAGACGCTCGGGCGCATGCGCGCCAGGACGCTGGTGTTCGCGCCGCTGCGGCATCCGAGTCCGATGAGCCTGCCGCTGATGGTGGAACGCTTCCGGGAGAAGCTTTCGACCGAACAGTTGTCCCAGCGTCTCGATCGCATCCTGCGCGAGATGGAGGGCGACGAGTCCGCCTGACCGCGTTCCTGGCCCCTTCCTACAGGCGCATGCTCCGCGCCCCGACCGCCGCGCTGGGCGGGCGGTCCTAGAGTCGTCGCCAGCGAAGAAGAACGCGTTGGGAGACGACCATGAACTCGAACGTGCGCAAGCTGGCGCTCGCCGCGCCTGCCCTGGCCGTGCTCCTGTCGCTGGCCGCCTGCGGCGACCGGGACAGGAACAAACCGCTGCCGGACCAGGCCAGCGTGGAGATCAACCGCCCGGGCATGGAAGGCGCGAGGGACACCGAGGCGGCGATCGGCGTGGACCGCAAGGACAAGACCGTGCGGCTCGGCGTCGGCGACACCAGCGTCTGGGATCCCGATGTGCTCATCTCGGAGCAGGTGAAGGCGGCGCTCGCATCGAATCCCGCCTTCGGCGCGTTGAAGGTCGATGTGCACAGCCGCAACGGCGACGTGACGCTGCGTGGCAGCGCGCCCGATCCCGCGGCCCGGGACCGCGCCACCGAGATCGCGAAATCCGTGAAGGAGGTGCGCTCGGTGGACAACCAGCTTACGCTGGGGTGACCGGGGCCGCCGGCGTTTCCTGGCCGTCGACGGCCGGCGCCTTCGAGCGCGTCCGGCAGATCACGTCGTGCACGAAGCGCAGCTTCTCCAGCGCGCCGGGGGAGAGCGCGAAGGGATAGGCGTCCTCCTGCCCGAGGCTGCGGTTCAGGCTGTTCACCAGCAGCGTGAGCGGCACCCATTGCTCCACCAGCGTGTCGAAATCGGGATGGCCCGTCTCGAGCGGGTTCACCACGTCCTCCATTTCGGTCTCCTGTCCCGGCACGGTCAGCTTCATGTTGTACGAAGCGGCCGTCTCCAGCAGGTCGACCATGTGCAGGTAGTGCGCCCAGGTCTCCGCCCAGTCTTCCCAGGGGTGGGCCGTGGCGTACTCGCTCACGAAGTGCTCCTGCCAGTCGGGCAGGGTGCCGCCGCGCGCATAGTGGTCCTGCAGCGCCCGCGCATAGTCCTGGCGCTCGTCGCCGAACACCGAGCGGAACCCCTCGGCGCGGCCGCTCTGGGCGACCAGGCGGTCCCAGTAGTAATGCCCGGATTCGTGCCGGAAGTGGCCCAGCAGCGTGCGATAGGGCTCGTGCATCTCGACGCGCCGGCGCACGCGCTCGGCATCGTCGGCTTCCGCCACGTTGAGCGTGATCAGGCCGGCGGCATGGCCCGTCATCACCGGCTGCCCCGGCAGGTCGGCGAGGAACTCGAAGATCGGGCCGTCGGCCTGGCCGTCCGGCGGCGTGGTGGCCGCCAGGCCCAGCTTGCCCAGCGTGTAGAACAGGCGCCGCTTGGCGACTTCCATGCGGTACCAGCGCAGGGGGTTCTCCGGCTGCGACAGGTCCGGCAGCACGCGCGTGAGGCGGCAGGAGACGCACAGCGGATTGGGATCGTTCGCCGGCACCGCGAAGTTGCAGGCGTTCTGCGTCGTGTGGTTGTGGCACAGGCGATAGCGCGCCGCCGACTCCTTCCTGCCGCGCAGGCGCGGCCGCCAGCGCTCCTGGCCATCCTCGTCCACCTTCTCGATGGCGGCCATGTTCAGCCGGTCGGGGAGGAATGCCAGCGCGCTGCCGCACTGCAGGCACTCCACGTTCTCGAAGAAGATGGGATGGCCGCAGTGCTGGCAGTGAAAGGTCTTCATGGGTTCTCCCTCCCTGTCCTTGAAACGAAAAGGCAGGCGAGCCCCGGGGGCCGCCTGCCTTTCCCGGGCGGCTCTCGCCGCCCGCATGCATCCGCGATTACGGGCGCACGACCAGGTTGTTGCGCACTTCGCGCACGCCCCTGGTGGAAGCGGCGATCTGGCCGGCGGCGTCCTTCTCGGCCTGCGACTTGGCAAAGCCGGACAGGGCGACGGCGCCGTTCAGCGTGTCGACGTTGATCGACAGGCCGCCGGTGCGCTTGTCCTCGATCAGCTTGGCCTTCACCGCCGTGGTGATGGTGCGGTCGTCCACGTACGTGCCGACATCGGTCTGGCCGCGCATGACGGCGCAGCCGGTCGTCACGAGGGTCATGCCGGTGAGGATCGCGAAGGCGATGGCGCGGGTCTGTTTGTTCATCTGGAACTCCCTTCCTTATGGGTTCATTTGCTGGTGCGTCACTTGCCATGGAACGGGCCGGGAAGCCGCACCGTACCTCCCGGTCCGCTTTTTCATTCCTTCATTCCTTCCATTCGGGCCGGCTCGCGTCCTTGCGGTAGTCGGCCGCGGACATCGCCGCCATGAACAGGTGGGACAGCTGCGAGGACTTCAGCAGCGCCACCAGCAGCGTCGTCACCGAGATCAGGCGCCAGGGCCGCGCGAGCGTCAGCGCGGCGCCCAGACCCGCCGCGATGCCGAGCATCTGCACGGGCTTGCGCCGCGCGTAGCTGCGCATCATCGGCGTGGCGAGGTCCACCGCCATGTGCGCCGGGTGGTAGCGCCACCAGGTGCGCACCGCGTGCGCCACGTGCCCGAACCAGCCCGCGCCCGGGTCGGGCAGGGGGCCCTCGTCCGGATAACCGTCCATTTCGGCGAAGCCCTGCGCGGATTCCTCGCGCGGATCGTGCCGGCGCTGGCGCCGCGCGACGTGCTCGAGGATCGCCTGCCGGCTCTTCGCCAGCTTGTCGGATGCATCGCTCATGAACGGGCACCGATCGCGCGCAGCGCCGCCGCATCCGCGTCCAGTTGCGCCTTCAGCTCGGTGAAGGCCTTCTCGGGCAGGCGCTTGCGCGCTTGCAGGAAGCCCGCGACCGCGATCGCGAGGGCGATGCCCGGCACGAAGACGAAGCTCCAGTAGAACCGGTCCTGGATCGAGGCGAGCATGACCGCCACGCCGGCGAGGATCAGGAACACGAGCAGCGCGAACAGCGTGACGCCCCAGGCGATGGCGCGCTTGGCGACCTCCTTGCCGACGGACGAAGCTTCGTCGCGCATCAGGGCCGCGTAGCCCGAGGCGTGTTCCATCACCAGCTCCGGCTTGGTGATCAGCACCGAGAAGATCGGATGCACCATGGCGCGCGTCAGAAGTAGCGTTCGTTCTGTTCGCGGCGGTGGCGCAGGGCGATGACGAGGCCGGCGACGGCGGCGCCGATGGCGGCCGCGACCAGCGCGGACTTCAGCGGATGGTCGGCGACGTAGCTCTTGCCGGCGACCGCGTAGTCGCCCACGTAGCGCTGGGCGACGGACGCGCGGTCCGACATGCCGGACCGCAGGTCCCTCATCGTGCTGCTGGCGCGCTCCAGCGCGTCCTGGGCCATTCTGCGGGTGCTATCGATCGGGTGGATGTCGTTCATGTCGGGGTCCTCTCTTGTTGGGGTGCGGGGCTGCCTAGGACTTGCGCTTCAGGCCGAGGGCGAAGGCGACCGCCGACAGGCCGGCGAAGACGAAGAACAGAAGCTTCGCCAGGCCGGCGGCGTCGGCTGCGATGCCGCCGAAGCCCAGCACCGCCGCGATCAGCGCGATCACCAGGAACACGACGGCGTAATGCAGCACGAAAGCGCTCTCCTCTTCGACCAATTGCGCACAGGCACGCTGGCAATGCATGCCTGCGGCTAGCTTAGGCATACGCGCCGACGCAAGGATCAGGGGCCGTCGTGACCGGTTGTAGTCGGGCCGGAGGGTTGTTTTGTAGGACGGCGACTACCCTGCCGCCGGTCGGCTGCTCAGGCCGCCACGGCGGCGTCGGCCGGGGCGGTGGCGGGCGCCTTGGGCAGCGATGCGAGGATGCGCGTGCCGCCGCCCGGCCGGGAGTGGATCGCCAGCTTGCCGCCGGCGGCTTCCACGCGGTGCCGCATGCCGGCCAGGCCGTGCGTCGAGGGCCGCGCGGCGCCGACGTCGAACCCCCTGCCGTTGTCGCGGATCTCGATCTCGACGTGGTTGTTGAAGTCGCGCAGTTCGATGTCGACCTGCTTCGCGTCCGCGTACTTGCCGACGTTGGTGAGCGATTCCTGCACCGTCCTGTAGATCGTCAGCTGCGCGCCCTCGTCGAGCTCCACCTGTTCCAGGTTGCTCTCGACCTCGATGCCGGAGCGTTCGGAGAATTCGCGCGCGAGGATCTCCAGCGACGCATTCAGCCCCAGGTTGGCCAGCGAGGACGGCCGGAGGTCCTCGATGATGCGGCGCTTCAGGGCGATGCCGCTGTTGAGCGTCTCGGTGAGGTGCTGCAGGCGCTGCGCGATTTCGGTGGTGGACTGCGGGCCGAGCTTCGATTTGAGCCGCGCGACGTCCAGCTTGGCGGCGGTGAGCAGGGCGCCGAGCTCGTCGTGCAGTTCGCGCGCGAGGTGCCCGCGCTCCTCTTCGCGCACCTGCTGCAGGTGGGTGGCCAGCTGGGCGAGCGACGCGGTCCGCTCGCGCACCTGCTTTTCCAGCAGGTCGCGTTCCTGCTGCAGCGCGGACTGCTGTTCCTCGCCGGCGAGTTTCAGCAGCGTGGTCTGCCGCAGGTACAGATAGAAGGCCAACAAGGCGATGCAGGCGACGCCCGCGATCCCCAGGCGCGCGAAGCGCAGCGAGCGCTGCACCTTGCGCTGCGCGGCGGCGACGCCCTCGCTCGCGCTCTGCGTCAGCTTGGCGGCCTGCTCGCGGATGGCATCCATGTGTTCCTTGCCCACGTCCGTCATCAGCACGAACTTCCAGGCTTCCTCGTTGCCCTGCTTGCGCATGCGCACCGAGAGGTCCATCTCGGCGAGCTTGCGCTGCACGTTGCGCGTCAGCTGCGTGACGGTCGCGGTCTCGGTCGCCTGCGGCAGGTAGCTGTTGCGCAGGTTGTCGAGGTTCTGGCTGATCTGGGCGAGCGCGGCGTTGTAGGGTTCGAGGTAGCGCGGGTCGCCGGTGAGCAGGTAGCCGCGCGAGCCGGTTTCCGCATCCAGCACGTGCTGCAACAAGCGATTCACGGCGTTGCGGGTTCGCGTGTATTCCTCGATACGCTCGAGGGCGCGGCTGGATTCCCGGTAGCCGGTTTCGTTGATACCGATGAGCAGGAGAGCCGCGAGGAGAGCGAGGACCAGGATGATCGACCCGCGCGAGCTGCCGAAAGAAGCCGGGAGTTTCACCCTAAAGACTCACTGATGTGAATAAAATCCGCGCACGTCATGACTCAAGGGTAGGCCATTTCGATCCGGAAGTGGGGCACAATGAAACAGCTTGGCGTAGAAGGTGAAGCATGATCAAAGTGGGCATTGTGGACGACCATGCCATCGTGCGGTCGGGCCTCAAACAGTTCTTCTCGGAACAGGTCGACCTGCGCGTGGTGGGAGAAGCTGCGAGCGGGCGCGAGGCCATCGACCTCGTGCGTACGACAGAGATGGACGTATTGGTGATGGACCTGTCGATGCCGGGCCAAAGCGGCATCGATGCGCTCGGCATGATCCGCGCGAAAGCGCCGGATGTCGGCATCCTGATCCTCTCCGGCTATCCGGAAGAGCATTACGCGATGAACCTGATCCGTCAGGGCGCGAGCGGCTACCTGAACAAGGAATGCGAGCCGATGGAGATCGTCAACGCGATCCGCACCATCGCGCTCGGCCGCCGCTACATCTCGCCGGCGGTCGCCGAACTGCTCGCGCAGCAGCTCAATCGCAAGGAAGGCGGCGCGCCGCACGAGCAGTTGTCGGAGCGCGAGTTCCAGGTGTTCCTCAAGCTCGCCAAGGGCGAGACCGCCGGCGACATCGCGAAGGCACTGTCGCTGTCGGTGAAGACCGTGAGCACGTACCGTACGCGCCTGATGGAGAAGATGAACCTCTCCTCCAACAGCGACCTCACGTACTACGCGCTCAAGAACAAGCTGATCGACTGACCCGCCCCTGAAGCCGCGTGCTTCAGGCCGCGGGACGGCCGGCCAGGGCGAGGCAGTAGTCCACCAGCGCATCGATCTCGTTCGACTTGTCGAACACCGCGTCGGCCCCGAGCTGGGCGCAGCGCTTGCGCATGTCGGACGTCGCATAGT
The DNA here is from genome assembly GCF_036383835.1 of Ramlibacter sp. GTDB lineage: Bacteria > Pseudomonadota > Gammaproteobacteria > Burkholderiales > Burkholderiaceae_C > Ramlibacter. Next base: position 14,183 of record NZ_DASVNN010000061.1, on the reverse strand, counting down.
TGCTCAGGACCACCAGGCGCTGCTCGCGCCCGCGTGCCTGGCATGCCTCGATCACGCCGAGGCCGCTCCCCTGCTTCAGGAACAGGTCCACGATCAGCAGGTCCCACGCGCCGCGATGCGCGGCGAGCCAGGCCTTCGCATCGTTCTCGGTTTCCGCCCAGCCGAGCGGACGCACCGACGCCAGTTCCTCCAGCGTTCCGATCAGGTTTTCGCGGATGGTCGCGTTGTCTTCGACGAAGTAGGTTCTGAGTTCCACTGGCGCTGTGGCTGGCTGTGGGCGCGGCCGCGGCCGCCGGCCCCTCGCAGACCGCGAGCGATTGTGCCAGCGGGTCCTCGGGCCATTTGTAGGATCTGTCCGACAGCGCCGGATGTAGGCGGATGGACGACGCCATGCGCGGCAGCAGGCCGACTGACGGCGGGTTTACGTTCTGGAACAGTGTGCGACAGGCGATGCAGTTTCCCGCCACACCATCATGAAGCTCGTATTCCAGTCCACCGTCGTCTTTCTTGCCACCCTGCTGGCCGCCGCGCTCGTCGCGTTCGGCGAACCGGGCCATGCCGAATTGCAGATGGCGGTGCAGACGCCGCCTGCCGCCGACACGGTCGTGGCCCTGCTCGGCCTGTCGGAGTGACCGTCAGGCGCGGCGCGTGCCGCACACGCGGCAGGCGGGGTCGCGCTTCAGCCGCATCTCGGTCCATTCCATGTTGCGGCCGTCGAGCATCTGCAGGCGGCCCGCCAGCGACGTTCCCACTCCCGTGAGCAGGCGCAAGGCCTCCGAGGCCTGCATCGCGCCGATGATGCCGACGAGTGGCGCGAACACGCCCATCGTCGCGCAGCGCGTCTCCTCGAGCTCCTGGTCCTGCGGGAACACGCAGGCGTAGCAGGGGCTGTCGGCGCGGCGCGGATCGAACACGCTCACCTGGCCGTCGAAGCGGATGGCGGCCCCGGACACGAGCGGCTTGCCGTGCGCGAAGCAGGCGGAGTTGATCGCATGGCGCGCCGCGAAGTTGTCGGTGCAGTCGATCACGACGTCGGCGCGCGGCACGAGCTCGTCGAGGTCCTGCGCGTCGGCCTTCATCACGAGGGGGCGCACCAGCACGTCGGGATTGATCGCCGCGATCGCTTCGCGCGCCGATTCGGCCTTGGGGCGACCCACGCGCTGGAGGTTGTGGGCGATCTGGCGCTGCAGGTTGGTGAGGTCCACGGCGTCGTGGTCGACCAGGGTGATGTGGCCGACGCCGGCCGTGCCGAGATACAGCACCACCGGCGAGCCGAGGCCGCCGGCGCCGATCACGAGGGCATGCGATTCCAGCAGCTTCTGCTGTCCTTCCACGCCCACTTCATCGAGCAGGATGTGGCGCGAGTAGCGCAGGAGCTGGTCGTCCGTCATGGGCGGGATTGTGGCACCCAAGGAAAAAGCGGCCCGGAGGCCGCTTTTTCACGATCGCCGAAGGAGGATCAATTCTCCTTCTTCTCTTCCTTGTTCTCCACGACCTGGGTCTTGGAGACCACCACCGGCCGGCCCTTCAGCTGGTTCAGCGCCTGCACCAGCTGGAAGTCCTTGTCGCTGCCGAATTCCGGCGCGGACTTGCGCTCGTTCGGGCCCTTCTTGGCTTCCTCTTCGGCCTTCTTGCGGGCGTCCTCGCGCGCCTTCTCGCGCACGGGGTCCTTCTTCTCGGCGCCCTGGCCGCTCATGAGGTGCTTGTCGAGGTCCGCTTCACGCGTGCGCAGCACGGAGAAGATGTTGCCTTCCTCGGTCTCGTCGACCAGCACGTCCGGCACGATGCCCTTGGCCTGGATCGACTTGCCCGTGGGCGTGTAGTAGCGCGCCGTGGTCAGCTTCAGGCCGGTATCGGGGCCCAGCGGACGCACCGTCTGCACGGAACCCTTGCCGAAGGTCTGGCTGCCCAGGACGATCGCGCGGCGGTGGTCCTGCAGGGCGCCGGCCACGATCTCGGAAGCCGAGGCGGAGCCTTCGTTCACCAGCACCACCAGCGGCACGCTCTTCAGCTGCGCGGGCAGGCTGCGCAGCGGGTCGCCTCCGGCGCGGCGCTGGTAGTACTCCGGCGCGGCCTTGTAGATGAACTTGCTCTCGGGCAGCTGGCCGTTGGTGGACACCACGGTCACGTTGTCCTGCAGGAAGGCGGCGGAGATCGCCACGGCCGCATCGAGCAGGCCGCCCGGGTCGTTGCGCAGGTCCAGCACCAGGCCACGGAGGTTCGGGTCCTGCTTGTACAACTCCTGCGCCTTGCGCACGAAGTCGTCGACGGTGCGCTCCTGGAACTGCGACAGGCGGATCCAGCCGTAGCCCGGCTCGATGACCTTGCCCTTGACGGACTGGGTCTTGATCTCCTCGCGGGTGATCGTCACCGGGAAGGTGCGGTTCTCGTCCTTGCGGTAGATCGTGAGCATCACCTTGGTGTTCGGCTCGCCGCGCATGCGCTTGACGGCCTCGGACAGGGACAGGCCCTTCACCGCGGTGTCGTCGATCTTGGTGATCAGGTCGCCGGTCTTCAGGCCGGCGCGGTAGGCGGGCGAGCCCTCGATCGGGGACACGACCTTCACCAGGCCGTCTTCCTGCGAGATCTCGATGCCGACGCCGACGAAGCGGCCCGACGTGCCTTCGCGGAATTCCTTGAAGGACTTCTTGTCGAAATACTGCGAATGCGGATCGAGGCTGGCCACCATGCCGGAGATCGCGTCGGTGATCAGCTTCTTCTCGTCGACGGGCTCGACGTAGTCGGTCTTGACCATGCTGAAAACCGCGGCGAGCTGCTGCAGTTCTTCCAGGGGCAGCGGGGCCAGCGAGCCACGCGCGACGGTCTGCAGGGAAACCGTGGTGAGCGCTCCGGCAACGGCGCCAACGGTGATCCAACCGGTGATCTTGAGTTTGTGGCTCATGGGGGTCGTCAAGTCCTCTCGACTTTCAATATACACCTGAGAAAGTTGTCAGACGCCGCCCGGTGGAGAGGGTTCCCGGCACCGCCCGTCCGCCATGTGAAAAAAACGCGGATTGGGGCAGGAACCGTCCTACAGGTCGGATCCGGGTCCCGGCTTTCGCCGGGCTGGCGCTACCGCGCCACCTTCCCTTGCGCCGCTACGGCCGCGGCAGCTTTCGCCGCTGCTTCGGCGTCGCCCAGATAGTAGTGGCGGACCGGCTTCAGGTTTGCGTCCAATTCGTAAACCAGAGGAATTCCATTGGGGATGTTCAGCGCCACGATGTCCTCGTCGGAGATGCCATCGAGGTACTTGACCAGCGCGCGGATGGAGTTGCCGTGGGCGGACACCACGACGCGCTTGCCGGCGCGGATCGCCGGGGCCATCGACTCGTTCCAGAACGGCAGCACCCGCGCGACGGTGTCCTTGAGGCACTCGGTGCGCGGCATCTCGTCGCCCTTGAGCTTGTCGTAGCGGCGGTCTCCGCGCTCCCAGCGCGGATCGTTCTCTTCCAGCGCCGGCGGGGGCGTGTCGTAGCTGCGCCGCCAGACCAGCACCTGCTCGTCGCCGTACTGCCGCGCCATGTCGGCCTTGTTGAGGCCCTGCAATGCACCATAGTGGCGCTCGTTGAGGCGCCAGGAGTGCGCGACCGGCAACCAGGTGCGGTCCATCTCGTCGAGCACGTGCCACAGCGTGCGCGTGGCCCGCTTCAGCACGCTGGTGTAGCAGAGGTCGAAGTCCCAGCCCTCGGCCTTCAGCAGCTTGCCGGCCTGGATCGCCTGCGCGAGGCCCGTGGGGGTGAGGTCCACGTCGGTCCAGCCGGTGAATCGGTTCTCGAGGTTCCAGGTCGATTCGCCGTGGCGGATCAGGACGAGCTTGTGCATGGTGTGCCGGGAAAGTGGAGGGAGAAACCCGGCATTCTAGAATTGCGGGTTGCCCGGCACCGGCCGGGCCAGAGAGTGAAAAGGTTTGGAATGAATCTGATGCCGTTTGTGGTGCAGAACTGGGCGCTGTTCCTGGTCGCGATCGTGGCGGGGGGCCTGCTGTTGTGGCCCGGCCTCGCCAAGGGCGCCCGCTCCGGGGTGAGCCCCGAGGCGGCGGTGCAATTGATGAACCGCGAGAAGGCGGTGGTGGTGGATGTCGGCGAGGCCGAGGAATTCGCCTCCGGCCACATCGCCGGCGCCCGCAACGTGCCCGTGAACCAGCTCGAGCAGCGCCTGCCCGAAGTGGTGAAGAACAAGGGCGTGCCGGTGATCCTGGTGTGTCCTAGCGGAGCCCGGGCCCAGCGCGCACTGGGCGTGGCCAAAACCCTCGGGTACGAAAAGGCTGTCGTCCTCGGTGGCGGACTGCGGGCATGGAAAGAAGCTAACCTGCCGGTCGAGAAAGCCTGAGCAGCCAGCAACATAGACCCATGCAGCAAGTCAAGATGTACACCACGGCCGTTTGCCCCTTCTGCATTCGCGCCAAGCAGATCCTGAAGTCCAAGGGCGTCGACAAGATCGAGGAGATCCGCATCGACATGCAGCCCGAGGAGCGCTCGAAGATGATGGAGATCACCGGCCGCCGCACCGTGCCGCAGATCTTCATCGGCGACACCCACGTCGGCGGTTGCGACGACCTGATCGCCCTCGACGGCCGCGGTGGCCTGGTGCCGCTGCTCAACGACGCCGCCTGATTCTCCTTCGGCGCGGAGCCCGGGCCGCCCCGGCGCGGCCTGACATAATCGCCGCCGATACGCACTGCGCCCGCCGGAGCGTTCCGGCGGGCTTTTTCATTCGCACCGAGAGGTTTCCCCCATGGCCGACAACAACGAACCCGTCTTCCAGATCCAGCGCGTCTACATGAAGGAGGCTTCGCTCGAGCAGCCGAACTCGCCCGCGATCCTGCTGGAGCAGGAGCAGCCCAGCGTGGACATCCAGCTCGGCGTCGAGGCGCAGCAGGCCTCCGAAGGCCTGTTCGAGGTCTCCGTGTCCGCCACGGTCACCACCAAGATCAAGGACAAGACGGTGTTCCTGGCCGAAGTGAAGCAGGCCGGCATCTTCGAGATCCGCAACATCCCGGCCGACCAGATGCAGGCCGTGATGGGCATCGCCTGCCCGCAGATCGTCTACCCCTACCTGCGCGGCAACGTGGCCGACCTGATCACGCGCGCCGGCTTCCCGCCGGTGCACCTCGCCGAGATCAACTTCCAGGCGATGTACGAGCAGCAGCAGGCCCAGCAGCAGGGCGAGCCCTCGCGCATCGTCACCACGGCGTAACACGCCGCGGGCGCCGCCACCCATGGACATCCTGGTGCTCGGGGCCGGTGCCTGGGGCACCGCGCTGGCCATCAGCGCGGGGGCGCGGCATCGCGTCACGCTGTGGGCGCGCGATCCGGCGCAGGCGCGCGCCATCGCCGCCGCCGGCGCGAACGCCAAGTACCTCCCCGGTTTTTCGCTGCCGTCCTCGGTGACGGTGAGCGCCGACGCGCTGCTGCCCCTGGCCGCGCGGCACGAGCTGGTGATCGTCGCCACGCCCATGGCGGCGCTGCGCGAGATGCTCACCACCTTGCGCGATGGCACGCAGCCGGTCGCCTGGCTGTGCAAGGGCTTCGAGAAGCCGGTGACGCAGCCCTATGGGCTGCTGGGACACGAGGTGCACGCCGAGGTCGCCCCGCGCCTGGCGGCAGGTGCGCTCAGCGGGCCCAGCTTCGCGCAGGAGGTGGCGAGCGCGCAGCCCACCGCGCTGGTCGCCGCCAGCGAATCGGCCGCGGTGCGCGATGCGCTGGTGGCGGCTTTCCACAGCCCGTCGATGCGCGTCTACGCCAACGAGGACCTGCCCGGCGTGGAGGTGGGCGGCGCGGTGAAGAACGTGCTGGCCATCGCCACCGGCCTGTGCGACGGCCTGGCGCTGGGGCTCAACGCCCGCGCGGCGCTGGTGACGCGCGGCCTGGCGGAGATGACGCGCCTGGGCCTCGCCCTCGGCGCGCACCCCGAGACCTTCATGGGCCTGTCGGGGCTCGGCGACCTCGTCCTCACGGCCACGGGCGACCTGAGTCGTAACCGGCGTGTCGGCCTGTTGCTGGCCGAAGGCCGCACGCTCCAGCAGGCGGTGGCGTCGCTGGGGCACGTCGCGGAAGGCGTCTACAGCGCACGCACGGTGGTCGAACGCGCCCGGCGCCTCAATGTACGCATGCCGATCGCGGACGCCGTGGTGGACCTGCTCGACGGACGACTGACGCCCGCGCAGGCGGTGTCCACGCTCATGGGCCGCGACCCGGCTGCGGAATCGGCCTAGAAGTTCCCGCGGCTTCTTAGGGACCTTCCCGCCCACGGTGCGCGGCCGGCGGCGTGAGACTTTGCCCCCCATACCCATGGAGGGTTCCATGCGCCGCACTTCCTTCGTCCTCGCCTTCTCCCTCGCAACTGCCGCCTTTGCCCAGGGGAGCGCCATGAGCTTCTTCGTCACCAGCAGCAATCCGGGAAAGGGCGCCGATTTCGGCGGTCTGGCGGGCGCCGATCGCCATTGCCAGACACTGGCGGCCGCGGCGGGCGCGGGCGGCAAGACCTGGCGCGCCTACCTGAGCACCACCGGCGCCGGCGCCGTGAATGCGCGCGACCGCATCGGCCGCGGTCCCTGGGTCAACGCCAAGGGCGCGACGATCGCGCGCAACGTCGACGAGCTGCACGGCACCAACCAGCTGGGCAAGGAGACGTCGTTGACCGAAAAGGGCGAGCCGATCATGGGCCGCGGCGACGCGGTGAACATGCACGACGTGCTCACCGGATCGACGCCGGAGGGCCGCGCCACGGCGACCGGCGACCAGGACACCACCTGCGGCAACTGGACGAAGAGCGGCGACGGCTCGGCGATCGTGGGGCACCACGACCGCATGGGGCTGACCGAGGATCCGCCGGCGAAGTCCTGGAACTCCTCGCACGGCACGCGCGGGTGCGGGATGGAGGCTCTGAAGGGGACCGGAGGAGCCGGCCTGCTGTATTGCTTCGCGGCGAACTGATGCGCTGATTCCTTTGTAGGGTGGGGAAGCTCGCTTGCCCACCGTGTTGCGCACGACCAATGGTGGGCAAGCAAGCTTGCCCATCCTACGGGACGCCGGAACGCTCAGGCCGCGATCTTCGCCAGCGCGTCCCGCACTTCGTCCATGTTCGCCGGGCGCGTGACGCGCGCCACTTCCTGGCCGTCCCTCATGAAGACGAGCGTCGGCCACAGCTTCACGCGGAAGCTTCGCCCGAGCGGCCGGCCGGGGCCGTCTTCCACCTTCATGTGCCGCACGCCGGGGTACGAGGTGAAGGCGCCGGCGATCAGCGGCTGGGCCGCGCGGCACCAGCCGCACCAGGCCGTGCCGAACTCGATCACGGTCGGGCCGGCCAGCGCGTCCACCTCCGCGCGCGGGGGCTCGGTCGTGGGATAGGTCGTTTCCATGCCGCCATTGTCGGGCGGCCGCGAAAAGCCCGCGTCGGAGGGGCTTGCGTCCGCCTGTGGGACGGCTAGTCGAGGACCAGCTGCGTCTGGGTGACGACCGAGCAGAGCTTGCCCCCGGCGTTGCGGATGCTCGTCTGCCACACCATCGTCGTGCGGCCGCGGTGCAGCGCGACGCTCTCGCCGGTCACGGTCGTGTTCACCGCCGCGCCGCCGATGAACTTGGTGCTCGAGTCCGTGGTCGTGGTGCGCTTGCCGGCCGGCAGGTTCAGCACGGTGCCGACGGCCCCCAGCGTGTCGGCGAACGCCATGTGCGCGCCGCCGTGCAGGATGCCGCCCGCGGTGCACAGCTCGGGCCGTACGAGCATCGTCGCGACCACGCGCGTGGGCGTGGCTTCGGTGAGCTGCACGCCCATGAGGCCGGGGAACAGGGGCTGCAGCAGCTTCTGGAGGGCGTCGAGGTCCATGGCGAGCCACTGTAGCGGCCGGCTTCCACGGCGCCAACAGGGGGGCGTGCTTGCCGGTATGCTCGGCGCCATGACTCGTGTGTTCGACTTTTCCCCCGCCGCGATTGCCGAACTGGCGCGGGCGGACGCCGCGCGCGCCCTGGCCGAAGACGTCGGCGACGGCGACCTGACCGCCGGCCTGGTGGACCCGGCGCGGCGCGCGCAGGCCCGCGTGCTGGCGCGCGAGGCCGCCGTGATCTGCGGCGCGCCCTGGGCCGAGGCGGCCCTGCGCCAGGTGGAGCCCGGCGCGAAAGTGGAGTGGCTGGTGCGCGAAGGCCAGCGCTGCGCGGCCGACCAGGTGGTGCTGCAGGTCGAAGGCTCCGCGCGCGGCCTGCTCACCGCCGAACGCACCGCGCTCAACTTCCTGCAGCTGCTGAGCGCCGTGGCCACCAAGACCGCCACCTACGTGGATGCGGTGCGCGGCACCCGCGCGCAGATCGTCGACACGCGCAAGACCCTGCCCGGCCTGCGCCTGGCGCAGAAGTACGCGGTGACGACCGGCGGCGGCACCAACCACCGCATCGGCCTCTACGACGCCGTGCTGATCAAGGAGAACCACATCGCGGCCGCGGGCGGCGTCACGCCGGTGCTGCGCGCGGCGCAGCGGGTCGCGGCGAACGCGAGCTTCATCGAGATCGAGGTCGAGACGCTGGCGCAGCTGGACGAAGCGCTCACCGCCGGCGCGAAGATGGTCCTGCTGGACAACATGGACCTGCCCACGCTGCGCGAGGCCGTGCGCATCAACGCCGGCCGCGCCATCCTCGAGATCTCGGGCGGCGTCACGCTGGAAGGCCTGCGCGCGCTGGCGGAAACCGGCGTCGACCGCATCTCCATCGGGACGCTGACCAAGGACGTGAAGGCCACCGACTTTTCCATGCGGCTGAAAGAACTGTGATGAGCGCTGTCGTCATCCCCATCAAGGACGTCGAGTACGAACACCCGTTGCCGGGCAACACCTGCGACACCAAGCACGCCTGGGCGCGCATACCGGTGGAGCCTTCTCCTTCCGAGCGCGCGGCGCTGAAGGACAAGATCAAGCGGCTGCTCAAGGAGCGCAACGCGGTGATGGTGTCGCACTACTACGTGCACCCGGACCTGCAGGACCTGGCCGAGGAAACCGGCGGCATCGTCAGCGACTCGCTGGAGATGGCGCGCTTCGGCCGCGACCATCCCGCGCAGACGCTGGTCGTCTCGGGCGTGAAGTTCATGGGCGAGACGGCCAAGATCCTGTCGCCCGAGAAGCGCGTGCTGATGCCGGATCTCGACGCGACCTGTTCGCTGGACCTCGGCTGCCCCGAGGACGAATTCGACGCCTTCTGCAAGCAGCATCCGGACCGCACGGTGGTGGTCTACGCTAACACCAGCGCCGCGGTGAAGGCGCGCTCCGACTGGCTGGTCACCTCCAGCTGCGCACTCGACATCGTGGGCGCGCTGAAGGCCAAGGGCCACAAGATCCTGTGGGCGCCCGACAAGCACCTGGGCAGCTACATCCAGCGCGAGACCGGCGCCGACATGGTGTTCTGGAACGGCTCCTGCATCGTGCACGACGAGTTCAAGGCCTTCGAGCTGCACGACCTGAAGAAGCAGTACCCGAACGCCAAGGTGCTGGTGCATCCCGAGTCGCCGGCCGACGTGGTGGCGCTGGCCGACGCGGTGGGGTCGACCTCGGCGATCCTGAAGGCGGCGCGCGAGCTGGACGCGAAGGAGTTCATCGTCGCGACCGACAACGGGATGATGCACAAGCTGCGCACGCTGAACCCCGGCAAGGTGTTCATCGAGGCGCCGACCGCGGGCAACAGCGCCACCTGCAAGAGCTGCGCGCACTGCCCGTGGATGGCCATGAACGGGCTGGCGGGCCTCGCGCACGTGCTCGAGACCGGCGCCAACGAGGTGCTGGTCGATCCGGCGCTGGGCGAGCGCGCCCGCCTGCCGATCGACCGCATGCTGGCGTTCACCGCGGCACTGAAGTCCGGCCAGCCGGCGGGCGCGCTGGTGCCGAACATCGGGGCGGCCTGAGCCGGCTGCAAGGCGCCGCGCGAGCGGCGCGCCAGCCTCAGGTCAGTGCTTCTCCCACCAGTCCTGCGCCTTCGCGCGGTCGAACGCGGGCAGCATGGCCTTGCTGATGGGCGCATCCTTCAGCGCTGGAAAGCGCTGACGGAAGAGGACCTCGTCGGCCGGCTGCGTGTCGGTGATGTCGACATCGAAGGTGCCGCCTGACGCGCCGATCACGGCCTGGTCGATCAGGGGAATCGGCGCGCCCGCGCGGAACTCGTTCCCTTGGCGCTCGCGCACCGTGGCCCGCACGTGTCCCACGTAGTAGACGCCTTTCTCCTTCACTTCAATCGGCACGTGCAGCGGTGTGAAGAAAGAGCCGACGATGGGGAAGCCTCCACCCATGCTGGTCAATCCGCGGATCTCGTACCTGCCAGGCTCCAGCTCCATTCGCAGGAGGTAAGTGTTGCCCTGTTCGGCCGCGACCGTCTCCACCTTGGCCTTGTCGTCCATGGTGAAGTTGATGCGGTCCTTCGCGTCCTTCGCGTCCGGACGCTCGACGTGCACCACGATCAGCCGGGGCTGGAAGCTGAGGCGGTACTGGTTCTTGATGGTCGTCGCCATCAGCAGCACCGGCTTGCTCGCCGCGTCGAGACGCTGCGCATCGTCGTGAAAGGCCATGCGGGTCGGGGTGGCGCACCCGGCGAGCAGCAAAACTGCGGCCGCGCCGGCGGCGGCAAGGAAACTCCTGATCATCTGTCCTCCTCCTTGGTCAGCGGCATTCTTGCAGTTGGCCGCGCGCCGGTACAGGGCGCGCCGCAGGCGCTGTAGCGGCGAACCGACGTTGCCGCCGCCATCTCAGGACAGGCGCCCGAGCAACTCCTTCACGGACTCGGGCAGCTGCAGCACCTCAGGTTCGGTGATCACGCCGATCCCGAGCGCATCGAGGCCATTCAGCATCGTGCAGGTGAAGGAGGCGTGCGCCTGCTTGAGGCATTCGACGATGCCGCGACCCGCCGCATCGGGCGCGTAGCGGCCCGGATGGAAGGCGTAGACGATGTCTTCCGCGTTGTGCGGGTACACGGTGCGCTTCAGCAAGTCATCGGGGTACTTGCGGCCCGTCATCGTGCGGATCATGTAGGCCATGCGCGGCGAGAACTCCGTCAGGGGCCGGTTCGTGCCGACGGTGTGGGCGCCGTGCAGGCCCACCATGGTCTGGGCGGGCGGCTTGCCGTCGCTGAAGGAGCGCCGCGCGCCGCTGAGGAAGATCAATCCGCAGGCCGATTCGCACTTGCCGGACACCGCCGTGGGCAGCCCTTCGTCGCGGATCCAGTTGCCGATGCGGTAACCGGTCCAGAGGTCGCCGCCGGGGCTGTCGTGCAGCAGCACGAGCTTCACGCGGAAAGCTGCGATGTGGTTGCGCAGGCGCACGAGGTCGTCGCCGGCGACCGGCCCGGACAGCACCAGCGTGTCGCCGACCTGGCGGAAGTCCATCGCGTGCGCGGCCGGTGCCACCCCGAGGACGGCAAGGACGGCGGCGCGCAAGCGCTTCACGGTGCCCCTCAGGCGGGTTGCAGCGTCGTCGGTTCGGCGACCGGCGCCGTCTGCGGATAGTCGCGGCTGAAATGCAGGCCGCGGCTTTCGTGGCGCGCTTGCGCCGACTTCACGATCAGCTCCGCCACGGTCACCAGGTTGCGCAGCTCCAGCAGGTCGCTCGTGACGTGGAAGGCGCCGTAGAACTCCTGGATCTCCTGCTGCAGCAGCGTGATGCGGTGGGCCGCGCGGTCCAGGCGCTTGTTGGTGCGCACGATGCCGACGTAGTCCCACATGAAGCGGCGCAGCTCGTCCCAGTTGTGGGAGATCACCACCGCCTCGTCGGCGTCGGTCACGCGGCTGTCGTCCCACTGCGGCACCGCCGGCGGCGAGGGCAGCGGCGTGGCCAGGATGTCGTTCGACGCGGAGCGCGCGAACACCATGCATTCCACCAGCGAATTGCTGGCGAGCCGGTTGGCGCCATGCAGGCCGGTGTACGCCGTCTCGCCGATGGCGTGCAGGCCAGCCACGTCGGTGCGGCCGGAGAGGTCGGTGTGGATGCCGCCGCAGGTGTAGTGCGCGGCGGGCACCACCGGGATCGGCTCGCGCGTGATGTCGATGCCCAGGTCCAGGCAGCGCGCGTAGATGTTCGGGAAGTGCTCCTTCACGAACTCGGGCGGCTGGTGCGAGATGTCCAGCAGCACGCAGTCGAGGCCGTGCTTCTTCATCTCGAAGTCGATCGCGCGCGCCACCACGTCGCGCGGCGCGAGTTCCTGGCGCGGGTCGTGGTTGGGCATGAAGCGCGTGCCGTCGGGCAGCAGCAGCTTGCCGCCTTCGCCGCGCACCGCTTCGGAGATCAGGAAGTTCTTGACGTGCGGGTGGTACAGGCAGGTCGGGTGGAACTGGATGAACTCCATGTTCGTCACCCGGCAGCCGGCGCGCCAGGCCGCGGCGATGCCGTCGCCGGTCGCGGTGTCGGGGTTGGTGGTGTACAGGTACACCTTGCCCGCTCCGCCGGTGGCGAGGATGGTGTGCGGCGCGCGGAAGGTCACCACTTCGTCGGTGGCCTCGTCCAGCGCGTACAGGCCCAGGCAGCGGTTCGGCTGCATCCCCAGCTTGGACGCCATGATCAGGTCGACCAGCATGTGCTGCTCGAAGATCGTGATGTTGGGCGTGTGGCGCACGCGCTGGATCAGCGTCTGCTGCACGGCCGCGCCGGTGGCGTCCGTCACGTGCACGATGCGGCGCGCGCTGTGGCCGCCTTCGCGCGTGAGGTGCAGGTGGCCGTCTTCCTCGGAGAAGGGCACGCCGAGGCTGCGCAGCCACTCGACGCTTTCCGGCGCGTGTTCGACGACGAAGCGCGTCGCGGCCGGGTCCGACAGGCCGGCGCCGGCGACGAGCGTGTCGTCGACGTGCGAGTCGAAGCTGTCGGTCTTGTCCATCACCGCGGCGATGCCGCCCTGCGCCCAGCCGCTGGAGCCGTCGCTCATGGCGCGTTTGGTGAGGATGGCGACGCGGTGCGTGGTCGCGAGGTGCAGGGCGGCAGACAGGCCGGCGAGGCCGCTGCCGACGATCAGGACGTCGAAGTCACGAGAGTTCAAGGGCGTGTCCGGGGACGAGGGGATTGTTCCAGTGCCGCAGGCCGCTTCGGGGGGAGTCCATTACGCGGGTTGATAGGCGAGTCGGACGTAGATGGGTGCGTAGGCTTCGGCCTGCGTCACCTCGATCAGCGTTTCCTTGGCGAGTTCGAGGGTCGCGATGAAGGTGACGATCAGCACCGGCACGCCCCTGCTCACGTCGAACAGGTTCTCGAATTCCACGAACTTGCGGCCCTGCAGCTTCTTGAGGACCATGCTCATGTGCTCGCGCACCGAGAGCTCCTCGCGGGTGATCTTGTGGTGCTGCACCAGCTTGGCGCGGCGCAGGATGTCGCGCCAGGCTTCCTGCAGGTCGGCGATGTCGACGTCGGGAAAGCGCGGCTGCAGCGACTGCTCGATGTGGACCTGCGCGCGCAGCACGTCGCGGCCCAGCTGCGGCATCTCGTTGAGGCGGAAGGCGGCGGCCTTCATCTGCTCGTATTCGAGCAGGCGGCGCACCAGCTCGGCCCGCGGGTCTTCCGCTTCCTCGCCCCCGGCCGTCTTCTTGGGCGGCAGCAGCATGCGCGACTTGATCTCGATCAGCATCGCCGCCATCAGCAGGTATTCGGCGGCGAGCTCCAGGTTGCGCTCGCGGATCTCGTCGACGTAGGTGAGGTACTGGCGGGTGACCGCCGCCATCGGGATGTCGAGGATGTTGAAGTTCTGCTTGCGGATCAGGTACAGCAGCAGGTCCAGCGGGCCCTCGAAGGCCTCCAGGAAGATCTCCAGCGCGTCCGGCGGGATGTAGAGGTCCTGCGGCATGGCGAACAGCGGCTCGCCGTACAGGCGGGCGAGCGCGACCTGGTCGACGACCTCCGGCAGGCCGGTCTCTTCCGCCGCCGGGGGTTCCGGCAGCTCGGGCAGGAGGGTCTCGCTGCTGTCCATGGCGGCCGCTTCAGCGGCGCTGGCGCGGATCGTCGCCGTAGACGTACGGCTTTTGCGGCACGCGGGCCTGCTTCCAGTTTTCCAGCTGCTCGCGATCCAGGTTCTTGTCCCACCAGATCGACCGGCCGGCGCGCTGCTGCGCCTCGAGGTCCGGCTTGTCGGACTTCATCTGCTCGATGAACTGGGTGACGTCGGACTGGTAGTCGGGGCGACGGAAGATGCGTTGGAGGAAGCGGGCCATGGGGTGATTTTACGGTCTCGCTCCCTCCCCCT
>NZ_DASVNN010000060.1:0-29938 GCF_036383835.1 Ramlibacter sp. | reverse complement strand
CGTCTGCGCCTCCAGCCCGCCCACGCCCCAGCCCAGCACGCCGATGCCGTTGATCATGGGCGTGTGGCTGTCGGTGCCGATCATGGTGTCGGGCACGACCCAGCGGCCGTCGTCGCGCTGCTCCGTGGTCACCACGGTGGCGAGCTGCTCCAGGTTGATCGTGTGCATGATGCCGGTGCCCGGCGGATGGATGCGCACGTTGCGCAGCTCCTGCGAGGCCCAGCGCAGGAAGCGGTAGCGCTCCGCGTTGCGCCGCATCTCGTGCTGCAGGTTGACGCTGGCGGCATCGGGCCGCGCGTAGACCTCCACGGCCAGCGAATGGTCGACGGACACGTCCACCGGCAGCACCGGATTGAGCTGGCGCGGATCGGCGCCGGCCTCGGCGAGCGCGTCGCGCATGGCGGCGACGTCCACGAGCGCGGGCGTGCTGGTGGTGTCGTGCATCAGCACGCGGCCCGGCTGGAAGGCGATCTCCGCCTCGCTGTGGCCCGTGGCCAGCCAGGCGAACAGGGCCTCGACGGCCTGCTCGCGTTCGGCGCCGCGCATGTTGCGCTCGGCGTTCTCCAGCAGGATGCGCAGCACCATGGGCAGCCGCGGCAGGCGGTCGCCGTGCCGCGCCGGCAGGTCGACGATGCGGTGGTCGGCCCCGCGGAAGGAAAGGAGTCCGGAGGCCGGAAAGGCACTTTGTGGCATGCGGTGATTTTGCATTTTTCATCGATCAAATGCAATAATGACCTCTCCACCCCTGGAGACATCCCTTGCACTCGCGCCGAATCCTGCTCGCGGCGGCTCTCGCCGCCTCCCTCTTCCCCGCCACCGGCGCCTTCGCGCAGACGTGGCCGTCCAGGCCGATCACCATTGTCGTGCCCTTCTCGCCGGGCGGCGGCGTCGACGCGGTCGCCCGCCTGCTCGCGGAGAAACTGCGCGCGAGCCTCGGCCAGTCCGTGCTCGTCGACAACAAGGCCGGCGGCAGCGGCATGATCGGCGCCATGGCGGTGGTGAAGGCCGCGCCCGATGGCCACACCCTGCTGCTCGGCTCGGCCGGCGAGACGGCGATCAACGCCTTCGTCTACAAGGGCCGTATGCAGTACGACCCCTTCAAGGACCTCGCGCCGATCACGCTGGTGACCCGCGTGCCGAACGTGCTGGTGGTCGCGCCCGGCCTGCCCGCGAAAAACGTCGAGGAACTGGTCGCCTACGCGAAGAAGAACCCGGGCAAGCTCACCTATTCCAGCAGCGGCGTCGGCAACCCGCAGCACCTCAACGGCGAGCTGCTGGAAGAACTGGCGGGCGTGCACATGGTCCACGTGCCGTACAAGGGCGCGTCGGGCCAGCTGGTGGACGTGACCACCGGCCAGGTCGACATGACCTTCGTGAGCTACGCCGCGGCGCGGTCCTTCCTGCAGGCGGGCAAGGTGCGCGCGCTGGCGGTCACCTCGGCCAGGCGCGCGAGCTTCGCGCCGGACCTGCCCGCGATCGCCGAGTACAAGCCGCTGGCGAAGTACCAGCTGGAGAACTGGTTCGGCCTGTTCGCCCCGGCCGGCACGCCCGATGCGATCCAGCAGAAGCTCAATGCGGCGGTGGCCGAAGCGCTGCGCGATCCCGAGCTGGCCAAGCGCCTGCGCGAACAGGGCGGCGAACCGGCCGCCATGGGCACGGCGCAGTTCCGCGACTTCATCAAGACCGAGTCCGCGCAATTCGCCCGCATCGTGCAGGCAGCGAAGATCACCGCGGAATAGGCGCGCCTTCCACCAGCGTGCGCAGCCGGCGCACCGCCGAATCCGGCGCGCTGAGCACCGGCTGCCGCGTGCGCGACTGCACTTCCTGCAACGCAGTGGCAGTGGAGAAATGCGCCAGCAAGATGGCGTCGCAATGAGCGAGCCGCGGCAGCGCGTCCGCGACCAGGCGATCGTGCCGCGCGACATCCCCCGCGCGCGCCGCGGCCATGGCCTCCGGCACGCACACGGTCTCGATCGTCACGGCACTCCCGAGCCCGCGGGCACGCGCCAGGAAGGTCTCTTCCATCGACGGCACCGCCGCCGCGAAGGTGGCGATCATGCCGATGCGATGGCCGCAGGCGATCGCTTCCGCGAACATCGCGTCGTCCGGCTTCAGCACCGGCAGCGGCAATTGCGCCGCCGCCGCATCGATCGCCGGCGCGAACGCCGAACACGTGAACAGCACGCCCTGCGCGTCGGCGGCGGCATGCTGCGCCAGCCGCAGGATGCGGGCTCGGATCGCTTCGGTGATGCCGCCTTCGCGTTCCAGCGCCGCAGGCAGGCCGTCGTCCAGCAGGTTCGAGCGCTGCGCCCGCGGCCACAGCCGGTCCAGCGCCGCGTGGATCGGCGCCATCGCGGGCGCGACGGCGTGGACGAGCGCGATTCGCGGAGCGCTCATTCCGGCTTGATCCCCTTCTCCTTGATCAGCCGCGACCAGCGCGCCGTCTCGGCGTTGATCAGCGCCGCGAACGCCTCGGGCGAGCCGCCGCCGATCACGTTGCCCGGCTCGGTGATGCGCCGCGCCAGGTCCGGCTCCTGCAGCGCGCGGTTGATCGCCTGGTTCAGCTTGTCGACGATAGGCTTGGGCGTGCCCTTGGGCGCCACGACGCCGAACCAGTTGGAGATCTCCATGCCGGCGATGCCGAGTTCGGCGAAGGTCGGCACGTCGGGCAGCGAAGGCAGCCGCTTCTCGTGCGCCACCGCGAGCGGGCGCATCTTCTGCGTCTTCACGTAGGGCAGTGCCGAAGGCAGCATCTCGAACATGTAGTCGACCTGGCCCGCGAGCAGGTCGTTGATGGCCGGGCCGCCGCCGCGGTAGGGGATGTGCACCGAGAACACGCCGGCATTGGCCTTGAACAGTTCGCCCGCGAGATGGAAGGCGCCTCCCGATCCGGCGGACGCATAGCTCATCTTGCCCGGCTGCGCCTTCAGCGCCGCGACCAGGTCCCTGGCGTTCTTGTACGGCGACTTGTCCTGGTTCACCACCAGCACCAGCGGGCCGCGTTCCAGCAGCGTGACGGGCACCAGGTCGACCTGCGGGTCGAACGGCGTGGTCTGCGGCACCAGCGTGCGGTTCACCGTGAGGGGTGCCAGGTTGCCCATGCCGATGGTGTAGCCGTCGGGTGCCGCGCGCGCGATCATGCCCGTGCCGATGTTGCCGTTGCCGCCCGGCTTGTTGTCGACGACGACCTGCTGCCCCAGGTAGCGCGACATCTTCTCGGCGACCTGGCGGGCCCGCGCGTCGGAGCTGCCGCCCGCGGCATAGGGAACGATGAAGGTGATCGGCTTGGTGGGATAGGCGTCCTGCGCCGCGGCGGACAGGGGGAGCAGCGCGGCGGCGGCCAGCAGGCAGCGACGCGTAACGAAACGATGGATTGACATGTGGACTCCGGTCCGTTGTGGCGAGTACGAAAAAAAAGGAGCGACGGATTGATTGTATTATTTGTGTCTTCGATACAATCTTCGGATCAACCCTGAGGAACGCTCTGTCCATGAAATTCATCGTCCTGCCCTGCGACGGCATCGGCCCGGAAATCGTCGGCGTCTCGGTCCGCGTGCTGGAGGCCGCGGCGTCGCGCTTCGGCGTGCCGCTCGTGCTGGAGGAAGACAAGGTGGGCTTCGACAGCCTGCGCCAGTACGGCACCACCCTGCGCGAGGAAGTGCTGCAGAAGTCCCGCGGCTACGACGGCATCATCCTGGGCACGCAGTCGCATGCCGACTACCCCGCGCCGGAAAAGGGCGGCCGCAACGTCTCGGCCGGCTTCCGCATCGGCCTCGACCTCTACGCCAACGTGCGGCCGGCTCGCACGCGCCCCTTCCTCGAATCGAACATGAAGGCCGGCAAGACGATGGACCTGGTCATCATGCGCGAGGCCACCGAGGGCTTCTATCCGGACCGCAACATGACGCGCGGCTGGGGCGAGGTGATGCCCAGCCCCGACATGGCGCTGTCCACCCGAAAGATCACGCGCCACTGCAGCGAACGCATCGCCCGCCGCGCCTTCGAGCTGGCGATGACCCGACGCAAGAAGGTGACGGCCATCCACAAGGCCAACAGCTTCCACATGACCGACGGCCTGTTCCTCGAGGCCGTGCGCCACGTCGCCAGGGACTACCCGCAGGTGCAGCTGGACGACCTGCTGGTCGACGCTTCCACGGCACACCTGGTGAAGGAGCCGGAACGCTTCGACGTGATCGTCGCGACCAACTTCTACGGCGACATCCTCTCCGACCTGGCCAGCGAGCTGTCCGGCAGCCTGGGCCTGGCCGGCTCGATCATGGCGAGCGACGACCTCTGCTGCGCCCAGGCCCAGCACGGCTCCGCCCCCACCATCGCCGGCAAGGACCTCGCCAATCCCGTCTCCATGATCCTGTCCGTCGCGATGATGGCGCAATGGGTCGGCGACAAGCAGCGCAACGCCGGCCTGCGCAAGGCGGGCGACGCGATGACGGCGGCCGTGGACCGGGTGCTGGAGAACCCCGCAACGCGGACACGCGACATCGGCGGTACCATCGGCTGCCAGGCTTTCGGAGACGCCGTCGTCCGGGCCATCGCTTCCGTGTGAGGACCGTGACCGCTTCCAATCCCCTGCTTCTCGGGTGCATCGCCGACGATTTCACCGGCGCCACCGACCTTGCCAACAACCTCGTGCGCGCCGGCATGCGCGTGGTGCAGACCATCGGCGTGCCGCGCGAGCCCGTCACGGGCGTCGACGCCGTGGTCGTCGCGCTGAAGTCGCGCACCATCCCCGCGGCCGAGGCCGTATCGCAGTCGCTGGAGGCGCTGCGCTGGCTGCAGTCGCAGGGCTGCCGCCAGTTCTACTTCAAGGTCTGCTCCACCTTCGACTCCACGGCCCAGGGCAACATCGGCCCCGTGGCCGAGGCCCTGCTGGAGGCGCTGGGCGCGCCCTTCTGCTGCGTGACGCCGGCCTTCCCCGAGAACGGCCGCACGGTCTTCAAGGGCCACCTGTTCGTGGGCGACGTGCTCCTGAGCGATTCGGGCATGCGCAACCACCCGCTGACGCCGATGACCGACGCGAACCTGGTGCGCGTGATGCAGGCGCAAAGCCGTGGCCGCGTCGGGCTGATCGACCACTCCGTCGTGCGCGGCGGCGCGGCGCCGATCCATGCGCGCATCCAGCAGCTGCAAGCCGAGGGCTACCGCTTCGCGATCGTCGACGCCATCGCCGACCAGGACCTGATGCACCTGGGCCGCGCGCTGGCCGACGCGCCGATGATGGTCGCCGGCTCCGGCGTCGCCATCGGGCTGCCGCAGAACCACGGCCTGTCCACCTCGCACGAGGCCGCCGCCCTGCCGAAGTCGCAGGGCGCCCGCGCCATCGTCTCGGGCAGCTGCTCGGTGGCGACCAACAAGCAGGTGGCCGACTTCATCCAGAAGGGCCTGCCGGCGCTGGCCGTCGACCCACTGCAGATCGCGGCCGGCCGCAACATCGTCGAAGAGGCGCTGGCCTGGGCGCGTCCCAAGCTGGGCAGCGATCCCGTGCTGGTGTACTCCAGCGCGCCGCCGGAATCGGTGCACGCGGTGCAGCAGCAGCTCGGCGTCGGCGATGCCGGCGCGATGGTCGAACACGCGCTGGCGGCGATCGCCAAGGGCCTGGTGGACGCGGGCGTGGGCGAACTGATCGTGGCCGGCGGCGAGACCTCCGGCGCCGCGGTGCAGGCGCTGGGCGTGCAGCAGCTGCGCATCGGCCCGCAGATCGATCCCGGCGTGCCGTGGTGCCATGCGAACGCGACGGCCTGCGGCCGGAACGTGCACGTCGCGCTGAAGTCCGGCAATTTCGGCAGCACCGACTTCTTCACCAAGTCCTTCCGGCAGCTCGCATGAACGAGACCCTCGCCCGTGAAGAGATCTGCCGCGTCGGCCGCAGCCTGTTCGAGCGCGGCTACGTGCACGCCACGGCCGGCAACATCAGCGTGCGGCTGGACGACGGCTTCCTGATCACCCCCACCGACGCCTGCCTCGGCTTCCTCGATCCGGCGCAGCTCTCGAAGGTGTCCCCCGCCGGCCAGCAGGTCAGCGGCGCGCCCGCCAGCAAGACCCTGGTGCTGCACCGGCGCATCTACGAGGCCCACGCTGGCAACGGCGCCGCGCCGCGCAGCGTGATCCACACCCACAGCACGCACTGCGTGGCGCTCACGCTGGACGATCCCCAGGGCGAACTGCTCCCGCCGATCACGCCCTACTTCGTGATGAAGGTCGGCCACGTGCCGGTCGTTCCCTACCACCGGCCCGGCGCCGCGGAAGTCGGCGCGCTGGTGGCGGCGCTGATCGCGCGCTACGCGGCGCAAGGCACGCCGCTGCGCGCCGTGATGCTGACGCGACTGGGCCCCAACGTGTGGCACGACTCGCCGGCGCAGGCGATGGCGGTGCTGGAGGAGCTGGAGGAGACGGCGAAGCTGTGGCACCTGTCGCAGCGGCGGACCCAGCCGCTGTCGCCCGAAGCGATCGCCGAACTGCGCACCTCCTTCAACGCCAGCTGGTAGGCCATGGCGACGGAGGTGCTCAGTCCGCTGGTGCCGAACCTCGCCAGCCGCATCGTGGAGATCATCCGGCGCGAGGACCTGCAGGTCGGCGAGCGCCTGACGGAACAGAGCCTGTGCGACGTGCTGGGCGTCTCGCGCTCGCCGGTGCGCAAGGCGCTGCAGTTCCTCGCCGGCGCCGGCGTCGTGCGCTCCGAACCGAACAAGGGCTTCCAGGTCGCCAGGCCGCCCAAGGCGCTGGCGTCCTTCGCGCTGGAGCAGCCGGCCGATTCGGACGAAGCGCTGTATCTTGCGATCGCCGAGGACCGCCTTGCCGAGGACCTGGAGGAGGAAGTCGGCGAGACGGAACTGATGGAGCGCTACGGCGTGGGCCGGCTGCAGGTGCAGCGGGTGCTCAACCGCCTCGCGCGCGACGGCGTGGTCGAACGCAAGCCGGGCCGCGGCTGGGTGTTCCAGCCGCTGATGAATTCACCCGAGGCGTATCGCGAGAGCTACCGCTTCCGCATGGTCATCGAACCGGCGGCCGTGCTGGAGCCGGGCTACGCGGTCGACGCGGTGGAACTGGAGAAGTGCTACCGCGAGCAGATGGAGCTGCTGGCGGGCGGCATCGACAAGTGGCCGGTGACGGAACTGTTCAAGCCGGGCGTGCACCTGCACGAAACCATCGTCGCCGGCGCGCACAACCGGCTCCTGCTCGATGCGCTGCGGCGGGTGAACCAGGCGCGGCGGCTGGTGGAATACCGGGCGAAAAGGAACAGGGCCGGGATGCGGGCGCAATGCGAGGAGCACCTGGTGCTGATCGACCTGTTGCGGCGGGGTGGACGCGAGGAGGCCGCGGCGTATTTGAAGCGGCACCTCGATGGGGCGCGCGAGCGGAAGGGCGGCGTGCCGCGGAAGTGATCAGGACGGTGGGCAAGCAAGCTTGCCCACCCTACAGGGGAACGGGCGGCTCGTCGCTCGTAGGGTGGGCAAGCTCGCTTGCCCACCATCCCTCACCCGCCCTTCTTCTCCTGAACGAGCTTGCCGAGCGCGGCCCAATCCAGTTCCCCTCGCCCATCGCGCACCAGCTCGTCGAGCAACCCCTCCGCCACCGGCGCCCCCACGAGGAAAGCCCCCGCTTCCTGCGCCGTCTTCAGCGCGATGCGCAGATCCTTGCGCATCAGGTTCACGCGGAACCCCGGCACGAAATCCTCGGTGATCACCCGCTGCCCGTGTTTCTCCAGCACGAAGCTGCGCGCCGTGCCATTGAGCAGCACCTCGCGCATCAGCGCCGGATCCACCCCCTGCGACTTCGCCAGCGCGATGGCATCGGCCACGCCCAGCAGCGCGCCCGCCACCGCCACCTGGTTGCACGACTTCACCGTCTGCCCCGCACCGAGCGCGCCCACGTGCGTGATCGTCTTGCAGAACGCCGCCAGCACCGGGTTGCAGGCCTCGAACGCCTCCGCCGGCCCGCCCACCATGGTGTTGAGCGTGCCGCTGTCCGCGCCCTGCTGGCCGCCGCTGATCGGCGCATCGAGGAAGGCGATGCCTTTCCCGTGCAGGCGCTCGCCGAAGGCGCGCGCCGAGCCCGCCGCGATGGTGCTGTTGTCCACCACGCAGCTGCCCGCCGCGAGCCCTTCGGCCAGGCCGTCCGGACCGAACAGCACCTGCTCCACCGCCGCGTCGTCCGACAGGCACAGGAACACCAGCTTGCACTCGCGGGCCAGCGCGGCCGGCGTCGCATGCGCCTGCGCGCCCGCGTCCACGAAGGGCTGCACGACCTCGGGCCTGCGGCCCTGCACGTGCAGGCGGTAACCGTGGCGCAGCAGGCAATGCGCCATGCCGCGCCCCATGACGCCGAGGCCGATGAAGCCGACCGGCGTGTCCTTGCCGAAGTGTGGTGCCATGGCGGTCATCATCGCACGCCGGTGCGCAGTGGACGCATCGCTGTCCAGCAGCGACACTTCATGCCGATGCAGATCCAGACTTCCACCGGCGACGCCGCCGCCGCCTCCGCCCCGACCGCCATCCCCACCCACGCGCCGGCCGCCCTCCCCGCGCGCCTCGGCCACATCCTCTGCCTCGACGATTTCGAGCGCGCGGCCCGCCGCCACCTGCCGGGGCCCGTGTTCGCCTACGTCTCGGGCGCGGTGGAGCGCAACGCCTCGCTGCGGGCCAACGCGCGCTCCTTCGAGCAGTACGAGTTCATCACCCGCGTGCTGATCGACATGTCGAAGCGTTCCACTGCCACCACGCTGCTGGGCAGGCGCTGGTCGGCGCCCTTCGGCATCGCGCCCATGGGCGTCAGCGCGCTGTCCGCCTACCGCGGCGACCTGGTGCTCACGCAGGCGGCCGCGCGCGAGAACGTGCCCATGATCATGAGCGCCTCCTCCCTGATCCGCATGGAGGAGGTCGTGCAGGCCAACCCGGAAGCCTGGTTCCAGGCCTACGTTCCGGGAAGCGAATCCGAGATCGTGGCGCTGGTCGAGCGGGTGAAGTTCGCCGGCTTCAGGACGCTGGTGGTGACACTCGACGCGTCGATCGCCTCCAACCGCGAGAACAACATCCGCGCCGGCTTCTCCACGCCGCTGCGCCCCAGCCCGCGGCTGGCGTGGGAAGGCATCACCCATCCGCGCTGGCTGTTCGGCACCTTCCTGAAGACGATCGCGCGGCACGGCATGCCGCACTTCGAGAACAACCACGCGCGGCGCGGCGCGCCGATCCTGTCGGCCAACGTGCTGCGCGATTTCTCCGACCGCGGCCACCTGACCTGGGAGCACTTCCGCCTGATCCGCCGGATGTGGCCCGGCCAGCTGGTGGTCAAGGGCATCCTGGACGTGCGCGATGCGCGGCTGGCCGTGGAGAACGGCGCCGACGGCATCATCGTGTCGAACCACGGCGGCCGGCAGCTCGATGGCACGGTGGCGCCGCTGCGCGTGCTGCCGGGCATCGTGCAGGCCTGCCCCCAGGTGCCGGTGATGATCGACAGCGGCTTTCGCCGCGGCACGGACGTGCTGAAGGCGCTGGCCCTGGGCGCGAAGTTCGTGTTCGTCGGGCGGCCGTTCAACTATGCGGCGTCGGTGGCGGGCGAAGCGGGTGTGCGCAAGGGGATCGCGCTGCTGCGCGAGGAGGTGTCGCGGGATATGGCGATGCTGGGCGTGACGGCGTTGTCGGAACTGGACGAGAGCTACCTGGTCACATCCTGAGGTCATCCCCGCGGAGGCGGGGATCCAGGGCGTTGAAGGAAGCCCTGGGTTCCCGCCTCCGCGGGAATGACGATTTATTTCGGCTTGCCGATCAGCGCAGCGATCGACCCGCCCTTCTCTTCCAGCTTCTTCCGCGCCGCTTCCGCATCGACGCCCAGCCGATGCATCGCGATCGCCGTCTTCACGTGGCCGCCGGCCGCGCCGAGCAGCTTTTCCGCTTCCTCGCGTTGCAGCCCCAGGGTGTCCATCAGGATGCGTTCCCCCCGGTCCTGCAGCTTCTGGCAGGTGACCTGCAGGTCCACCATCAGGTTGCCGTGCACCTTGCCCAGCTTCACCATGGCGCCGGTGCTGATGGTGTTCAGCACCAGCTTGGTCGCGGTGCCCGCCTTCATGCGCGTCGAGCCGGTGATCACCTCCGGGCCCACCAGCGGCGCGATCACCACGTCGTGCGTCTGCAGCAGTTCCTCGGACGGATAGGTGCACAGCAGGAAGCCGGTCTTCGCGCCCCGTTCGCGTGCGCGCTTCAGCGCGCCGTGCACGTAAGGCGTGGTGCCGGAAGCCGCGATGCCCAGCACGAAGTCGCGCTCGTCGACGTTGCGTTCGTCCATCGCCCGCGCGCCGTCTTCGGGGATGTCTTCCGCGCCTTCCTGCGCGCGCAGCAAGGCCTCGTAGCCGCCGGCCATCACGCCTTGCACCATCTCGGGTTCGGTGCGATAGGTGGGCGGCATCTCGGACGCATCGAGCACGCCGAGGCGGCCCGAAGTGCCGGCGCCCACGTAGACCAGCCGGCCGCCGCGGCGCAGGCAGTCCACGACGAGATCGATCGCGCGCGCGATCTGCTGGCGCTCGTCGCTCACCGCGGCGGCGACCAGGCGGTCCTCGGCGTTGATCACGTCGACGATTTCCAGCGACGACAGCTGGTCGATGCGCTGCGTGCGCGGATTGCGCTGTTCGGTGAGCCGCGCGTCCAGCGGCGGCTTCGGCGGGTCGGGCTTGCGCGCGGCGTCCATCTTGCTCGGGGCGGCCTTCACTTCAGGCATGTGGAGAGATCCCATGGTAGAGATGAACCCATCCTGCCGCCACGGAAGGGACATGGATGTAGGAGCCCCATGCAAAACTGTGTGGTATCCCGGCCGCAGAGCCATGGGGCACGCCCCTGCCCAAGGCCCCGTGGGGTGGGCAAGCAAGCTTGCCCACCCTACCTCTAGCGCGCAGCCGCCCAGAGCAAGGTGAGGCCGGATACCAGCATCAGGCCGTCGATCAGCGCGCGGTAGATGCCCGGTGGCATCTTCAGCACGATGAACCGCCCGATGAAGGACCCGGCCATCAGGGTGACGCCGACGATCAGTCCTTCCAGGATCACGTCCGGCGGCAACGCGCCCAGCATCTGGAAGGTACCCACTTTCGCGCCGTACATGCCGATCGAGGCGGCGGCCTCGGTGCCGAGCAGCGCACCGCGCTCGAGGCCGTGGAAGGTGAAGAGCGGCACCGTCAGCGGGCCGGTGGACACGACCAGGCCGGTGAGCAGCCCGAGCGGCGCGCCCAGGAGCGCCAGGTGGGCCGGCGACAGCCTGATCTCGTGCCGCGCGAGCCAGCGTCGGACCGGGATCAGCGAGAGGAAGAAGAGGCCCAGCGCCAGTTCGGCCACGCCCGGCGGGATCGTGAGCAGCAGGCGCGCGCCGAGGATGGCGCCGGGGATCGCCGTGGCGCAGTACGCGGCGCAGGCGCGCCACCGGATGTCGCGCCACCAGGCGATCACGCGCCCCAGGTTGCCCAGGATCGCGGCGATCGCCATGATCGGCACCGCCTCGCGCGGGCCGAACTGGATCACCAGCGCCGGCATCAGCACCAGCGAGGACCCGGTGCCCACCACCCCGCCCAGCGTGCCGGCGAACAGCCCGAGGACGAGGACGAAGAGGTATTCCACGCGCGCGATCAGCGGGCCGGGCGCGCGCTCAGATCCACCGGCGCACCTGCTGCGTATAGGCCGTGTACTCGGCGCCGAACTTCTGCGCCAGCGCCTTTTCCTCGGGAGCGATCTGGAAGCGGTTCATGTACAGCACGTAGCCGGCCAGCGGCAGCACGCACAGCGCATTCCCCAGCATCAGGCCCCAGCCCGCGAGCGCGAACAGGAAGCCGAGGTACATCGGGTTGCGCGTGAGCTTGTAGATGCCGTTGGACACGACGGACGACGAAGCACCGGGCGTCATCGGGTTGACGGTGGTGTGCGCTCGGCGAAAGGCCAGCACGCCGGACACCGTGATCGCGGCGCCCAGGCCGACCAGCGCGCCGGCCAGCGCCCACGGCGCCGTGAAGAGAAGGGTGGGATGCGGGAAGGCGCGCGCCAGGAGCCACATCAGGGCGGCGGCAACGGCAACGACGGCGACGGGCGGGATGCGGAGCTCCAGGGAACGCATCGCCTACTCCCTCGATTTCCCGGCGCGTTCGATGGAGGCGATCGCCTGCGTTCTCGCTTCCTTGCCCAGTTCGATGGTCATGGGATGAACTACTTCCTGCCGCCCGCATTGAGTGCAACGGCCGACCGGATCAATGCCTTGAAGGCCGTCGCATCGACCTCCTCGCCCTCGCGGATGTCGATCGCGCGTCGCGTGTTTCCTTCCAGGCTGGCGTTGAACAGCTTCGATGGATCCGGCAGGGAAGCGCCCTTCGCGAAGGTCAGCTTCACGACGGCCTTGTAGGTCTCTCCGGTGCAGAGGATGCCTTCGTGCGACCAGACGGGCGTGCCGCGCCACTTCAACTCCTCGACGACGGCGGGATCCGCCTCGTGAATGAGCTTGCGCATGCGGGCCAGCGTCGCGCCGCGCCAGTCGCCGAGTTCGGCGATCTTCCGGTCGATCGATGCGGAGGCCGACTCGGTGTCCGTCGGTGCAGGCTTGGTCATGCCCCCATGGTAGACGGCTTCGTTCGCCCGCGAATCATCCGCACGGGCGGACTCATTGCTTCTTCGCCAGCTTGTGATACTGGAAGGTGCCGCGGATCCCCTGCA
The DNA here is from genome assembly GCF_036383835.1 of Ramlibacter sp. Taxonomy (GTDB): domain Bacteria; phylum Pseudomonadota; class Gammaproteobacteria; order Burkholderiales; family Burkholderiaceae_C; genus Ramlibacter. The sequence goes on along the minus strand of NZ_DASVNN010000060.1, from coordinate 17,243 downwards.
CGTACAGGTAGAAGAAGATCAGCGCCCAGACCACTCCCGCGGGCTTCCCGCCTTCGGCGAACATGAGGGCTTTCGAGATGACGAAGTACGCCAGCATCGCGACCGCGGCGAAGCGGCTCTTTCGGTAGATGCCCCAGGTGAGGCCGCCCACCAGCAGGACGTCCACCATGTTCCAGGCGTCGAATCCGGCGATGCTGGTGCCGGCGATCGCGAGCAGCGTCACGGCCAGCGTGATCACGGTGGAACAAGCGCCGGCCATCCACGCCTGCCGGATCTTCTTCAGCACGTCGTCCGGCACCTCGAACACCGGCTCCACATCGGCCACCGCCGCCTCGGGCGGGGCATACAGGTTGCGCTCCATGAGTCCTCCTCCTTCGGGTCCCATGGGCTTATAGCAAGCGGCGCGAGCGGCAGCCACCGCCTCTTGGGGCGGTTGCGCCGGCGCGATGCGCGAGCGGTGCGTGCAGGCCGATGTGCGGCCAGGAAACGATGCGCCGCTACTGCTTCAGCGCGCGCAGGCTGCCGAAGTACTCGCGCATCACGGCACGCAGGCGGTCCGCGCCGGGGCGGCCCCAGTCGCGCTGCAGCTCGCACGCCAGGCCCAGCACCGAGACCGGCTTCACGCCGGCCTGGATCATGCGTTGCATCGCCGACTCGTGCGACACCTTGCTCACGCCGCCGATCGCATCCGCCACCACGTAGACCTCGTAGCCGGCGCGCAGCGCATCGAGCGCGGGGAAGGCGACGCAGACCTCGGTCCAGAGGCCGGCGAGGATCAGCTTGCGGCGGCCGGTGCGCTCCACCGCCTCGCGGAAGTCGGCGTCCTCCCAGGAGTTCAGCGTCGTGCGATCGATCTCGGGCACGCCCGGCAGTACGGCACGCAGTTCCGGATTCGTGCCGGTCATGCCGTGCTTCACGTAGACCGTGGAGAGCACCACGGGCAACTCGAACGTGGTGGCGATGCGGCCGAGGACCGTCACGTGCGCGAGCAGTTCCTGGTGCCCCATCGATCCGACACCGGCGTACTGCTCGGGCTGGTAGTCGATGAGGGCCAGCACCGCGTTCTGCGGGGTCAGCAAGGGATCGGTGCGCGGATCGCGGACAGGGGTGACGTCGGACATGGGGCCTCCGGTGGGACGTGTCGTGGAAGAAAGGCCATTGTTGTCGCGGTGCGCGCCCCGCACAAATGGCCGCGCAGGAAGAAGGGGCGCGGTCAGCCGTCGGTGGACTCGTAGGCCTTGCCCACGTGCCTGGAGATGTATCCGCTGAGCCCTCTTCCGGCGGCGGCAAGCTTCTTCATCTCCTCGACATGGATGGCCCCGGGCTTCGCGTAGGTGTAGCGGTACGTGACGCCGTCCCTGAACTTCACGCCGATCCAGTCCGGGCCGACCTCGTAGGCGACGACGCCGGAATTCCCGCTGAGGTTCCGGTAGTGCCGCATGCCCGTGCCTTCAACCCGTCTTCCTTCTGCGAAGCCAGCCCAAGGGCCAGGCCACCGCAAGCGAAGCCGGCAGGGCCATTCCGAGCGAAAGGACGCCGGCGACGAACAGTGCGCGCCCCATGGTCTCCTGGGGATCCCTGCGTTCGTAGTACTGGCGCAGCATCGCCACGGACGGATCGCGCGCGTCGTAGGCGACTTCCGTGACGGGCGCCGACAGGTATTCCCGCGCCCCGCTCTCGTCCGTGCTGGAAGTACTCGTGTGGTAGCCCACGCCGTCCACCTCGTACTTGTAGCGGACCTGGTAGGACTCGTGCCTTCCCAGGGTTCTCGTGACCCCGTCGACGCTTGCGCGCGTGAAGCGGGGGGCTTGCGCAATGGAGGCGAGGATCGTCACGCGCTCCTTCTCCCCGGATCCGAAGAAATAGAAGATGCCCGAGGAGAGGATCGACAGCAGCAGAAGAAATCTCATGAGTGACAGCACTGCGCGTTATCCCGAACCCTCGCACTTCTGCAGCTCGCCTTTCATTCATCGACAGCCGCAGGAAGAGGCCCGGTATGCTCATCTGTCCAAGGATGCCATATCGCTCGGGACTTGCGAAACGCGATTCGGCCAGGTCGCGCCCAAGCCCCTTCCGAAGCGCAGCCACGGCCCGTGCCCCATACTCCCCCTTTGTTTGGGAGATCGCATGAGCAAGGAATGGAGCGCCGCCGTGGCCGCGGCAGAGTCTGCGGCAGAAGAGAAGCAGGCCGCGGAAGAGATCGCCCACGAGCGTTTCCGGGCCGTGCGTGCCGAGATCGAGACTTCGGGCAGCAACGTGCAGGTCACCGACAGTCCCGAATTCCACCGCTGGATGGCGGCACGCCATGCATCCGATGCCGCCTGGGGCGCCTGGGCCATGGCCATGGACGCCAAGCCCGCGTCCTGAACTGGCGCACGCCTAGCTGCACCACTCCGCGATCCGCTGCGCGACATCCATCCACAGCGCCCACGCCGCCGTGGCCGCGAGCAGCAGGCCGGCGATGCGCGTGCCCCAGTCCTTGCGCAGCGCATTGCCCCAGGCCTGCAGCTGGCGCAGCGCCGCCGGGGCCAGGCCCAGCGAGATCCCGCTGCCGATCGCGAACAGCGCCATGCTGGCGGCGCCTTCGAGCGCACCGCCTGACAGCGATGCGACCAGCAGCGCCGAGTACAGGAGACCGCAGGGCATGAAGGCCCACAAGGCGCCGGTGGCCACCAGCCCGCCACGCCTTTGCGCCAGCGGACGCACGCGCGACCACACGCCGCGGCCCGCCGATTCGACCCACGCGGGCTGGCGCGCCTGCGCCAGCAGGATCAATCCCCACGCGAGCACGGCCAGGTGGAACAGCGTCCACGCCGGCTTCAGCGCCGCGGTGTGCTGCGACAGCCAGGCGAAGCTTTGCACCGCGAGACCCGCCGCCCCGCCGGCAACCGAATAACCCAGCAGCCTTCCGCCCTGGAAGGTCCACATCCCGCGCGCCGGCGGTGCGCCCACCCCGCGGATCACGCCGCCGCAGGCCGCGCCGCACATGGCGAGGCAGTGGGGCCCGCCCGCCAGCCCCATCACGAACGCGGTGCCGGCCAGCGCCAGATTCATGTCAAATGATCCGCGAGAAGCGCGCGCGGTTGCGATCGGCCTGCAGGTACCTGTCGAACTGCATGGCCACCGCGCGCACGAAGAACCAGCCTTGCGCCGTCACCTGGATGCCGCTGTCGTCGACGACGACCATGCCCTTGTCCTCCAGCTCGCGCATCTGCTCCATTTCGGCGGCGAAGTAGGCGCGAAAGTCCAGCAGCCAGGCGAGCTCGATCGACTCGAACACCACCTGTCCCTGGCACATGAGCGCCATGATCACGGCGCGGCGCGCGAGGTCGTCGCGCGACAAGGCCAGTCCGCGCGCCACCGGCAGCCGGCCCTGGTCCAGGTCGTCGCAGTATTCGTCCATGGTCTTGGCGTTCTGGCTGTAGGTGGCGCCCACCTTGCCGATCGCGGAGACGCCCAGGCCGATCAGGTCGCAGTCCGGCTGCGTGCTGTAGCCCTGGAAGTTGCGGTGCAGGCGGCCCTGGCGCTTGGCCACGGCGAGCGCGTCGCCGGGCAGCGCGAAGTGGTCCATGCCGATGTAGACGTAGCCCGCGCTCAGGAAGGCGACCAGCGCCTGCGACAGCATCGCGACCTTCGCGCCGGCGCCGGGCAGCTCCACGGAAAGGATGCGCCGTTGCGGCTTGAAGCGCTCCGGCAAGTGCGCATAGCCGTACAGCGCGATGCGGTCCGGCCGCAGGCTCGCCACCTGCGACAGCGTGCGCGCGAAGGATTCGGGCGTCTGCCGCGGCAGGCCGTAGATCAGGTCCACGTTGATCGAATCGAAGCCGATGCGGCGGGCGTCCTCCATCAGCGCGGCCACCTGCGCATGGGGCTGCACGCGATGCACCGCCTTCTGCACGTCGGGATCGAAGTCCTGCACGCCGAAGCTGATGCGGTTGAAGCCCAGGTCGGCGAGCACCTGCAGGCGCTCGGCCGTCACGGTGCGCGGGTCGATCTCGATGGAGCACTCGGCGCCGGGCGCCACCGCGAAGTTCCGGCGCAGCATCGCCAGGAGCTCGCGCAGTTCCTGGTCGGACAGGAAGGTCGGCGTGCCGCCGCCCAGGTGCAGCTGGCTCACGGGCTGGCCGGTGCCCAGCACCGCCGTGTGCAGCTCCACTTCGCGCGTCAGGTAGCGCAGGTAGGGCGCGGCGCGGTCGTGGTGCTTCGTGATGATCTTGTTGCAGGCGCAGTAGTAGCACAGCGACTCGCAGAACGGGACGTGCACGTACAACGACAGCGGCGTGGCCAGCGCGGCCGGGCCGTCGCGGCGCTGCGCCAGCGCCTGCTCGTAGTCGGGCGCACCGAAGGCCTCGACGAAACGGTCGGCGGTGGGGTAGGACGTGTAACGCGGTCCGGGCACGTCGAACTTGCGCAACAGTTCGGGGGAGATGGGCAGCGTCATGGCTTGTTTCCTGCGGGGATGCACCACTGTGCGTCCTGCGAAGCCCGGCGCGCTTGATTTGCATCAACCGGGGCGGCATCCCGGCCGGGACAATTTGATGCAGGTCAGAGGGCCCCCTTCGGCCCCGCACGAGAACCCGAATGAACGACACCGATCCCGGCACCGCGCCCCGCCTGAGCCCCGCCGCCATCAAGGTGGCCTGCTCCAACTGCAACCTGCGCGAGCTGTGCATGCCCATCGGCCTGAGCGAAGGCGACATGGCCCGCATCGACGAAGTGATCAGCGCGCGCCGCAAGGTCAGGCGCAAGACGGCGCTGTTCCGCAACGGCGAGAAGTTCCACGCGCTGTACGCGATCCGCACCGGCGTGTTCAAGACCTGCGTGACGGCGGAAGACGGCCGCGACCAGGTCACCGGCTTCCAGATGGCGGGCGAGATCGTGGGCCTGGACGGCATCGTCAACGACCGCCACACCTGCGACGCGATCGCGCTGGAGGACGCGGAGGTCTGCGTGCTGCCCTTCGACCGCATCGGCGAGCTGTCGCGCGAGGTGGACGCCCTGCAGCACCACCTGCACCGCGTGATGAGCCGCGAGATCGTGCGCGAGCATGGCGTGATGCTGCTGCTGGGCACCATGCGCGCGGAAGAGCGGCTGGCGGCCTTCCTCCTCAACCTCGTGCAGCGCCTGCAGGCGCGCGGCTTCTCGCGTTCCGAACTGGTGCTGCGCATGACCCGCCAGGAGATCGGCAGCTATCTCGGCCTCAAGCTGGAAACGGTGAGCCGCACCTTCTCGCGCTTCGCCGAAGAAGGCATGATCGACGTGCACCAGCGGCACGTGCGCATCGTCGACGTCGAGCGCCTGCGCGGCATCCTGTCCGCGCCGGGCAGCCCGTTCTAGCGCCCGCCGGTGCGGCCGGCGAGCCGGCGAAGGAGAGGCGCAATGGATGCGAGAGCCCTGCGGACCCTGTTGCTGGCTGCCACGGTGGCGATCGCCCTTCCCCCTGCAGCCGGCGAAACCGTCGCGCCGTCCTGCGAACTGCCCGCCAGCGACGTCGATCCGTTCACAGACCGCGCTGGCATCCTCGCGCGCTACGAACGCCTGCCCCCTGCCTGCCTGTACGAGATCTTCCTGGCCTGCAGCGCGGCCGCGAACGAGTCCCTGCTGGACTTCGGCACGGCCGCCGTGTGCTCCTTCGGCTACGAGGCCTTGTTGAGCCAGGGATTCGGCGGGAACTTCCGGGCATTGATGGCGTGGTGGCGGACGCAGCAGGGTCACCCCACGCAATGAATCGCCAGAGGTCCTCTGCTGTAGGAAGCAGAGGACGCGGATTGCGGCCCGCCGCGCCTGTACCCGGCGGCAGCTCGTCCCCATCATGGATGCATGGCAACCACTCAAGGAGTTTCAAGCATGAACAAGCACCAGGTGAAGGGCATGGCGAACCGGGCCACGGGCGAGATCAAGCAACAGGTCGGCCGCATGACGGGCGACACCACGCTGGAGGCGCGCGGCCACGCCCGCGAGGCCAAGGGCAGGCTGCAGCAGGGGCTGGGCGACGCGAAGGAAGCCGTGCGCCACGAGGAGCGCGAATCGGAGCGCCGCGAGATCGAGCGCGACATGGATCGCGGCACGCGCAGCCGGCGCTGACGAAAGCGCATCCTTCCCGTCCGTCATCCCCGCGCAGGCGGGGATCCAGGGCTTCCTGAATGCTCTGGATCCCCGCCTCCGCGGGGATGACGGCTATTGGGGGTGACGGCTATTCGGTGGTGACGGAGGTCGTGCCGCCGCTCGCCTGGCCGACGTCCGATGTCGCGGACGAAGTCGATGGCGCCGGCGAAGGCGACGACGATGTCGAAGAGGTCGACGATGTCGAAGGCGACGACGGCGGCGACGACCTGCTGCCCGGATCGGCGTCGTAGATCGGGACCGAGTTGCCCCCGAGGGTGGACATGTTGCCGCGCGGCGCCGGTTCGCTGCGCACGCCGGGTTCCACGCGCGTGACCGGCGGGCTGCTGCGCGCCGGGGCTGGCGTCTCCGGCCGCGGATACACCTGCGTCCCCGTGATCGTGTCCGCCGGCCGCGCCGATTCGAGCGGACGCGGGAACGAGGGCACGCGTTGCGGCAGGTTGTCGACGATCACCGGGGCGCTGGGCGGCACGGGCGGCAGCGAGGCACGCGGCGGGATCGGCGGCAGCGCCTGGGCGGGCGGCAGCGGCGGGAACTCGCTCAGCATCTTCGGCGCGGGTTCCAGCACCGGCGGGTCCAGCTTCACTTCGGGCAGGTTCGCCGGCGGCACCGCCGCCACTTCGGGCGCGCTGGGCGTCGGCGGCGCGGTGTTGAACACGCTGCTCCACCAGTCGCCCATCTGCTGCATCAGCGGTTGTTCCTGCTTCAGGCGCGGTGCGGAAAAGCTCGCCTTGGCGTCCACCAGGCCGGCCTTCGTGCCCTGCTGCATGAAGTCGCCCACCACGAACAGCGCGTTGTGCGCGCCCTGCCCCCAGTATTCGCTGCGCATGGTCACGCGGTTGTCGTTGAAACCCATCCAGGCGCCCGCCACCAGGCGCGGGTGCATCAGGATGAACCAGCCGTCGGTGTTGTCCTGGGTGGTGCCCGTCTTGCCGGCCAGGTCGCCGCTGAGGCCGAAGCGCGGACGCAGGCCCACGGCGGTGCCGCTGTCGATCACGCCGCGCATGGTGTCCAGCAGCTTGTTGGCCGCCTCGCCGGACATCGCGGTTTCGGGCGAACGCGAGGTGAAGCTTTCCAGCACGTTCCTGTTGCGGTCCTCCACCGCCGTCACGATCTGCGGCTCGATGTAGCTGCCGCCGTTGGCGATGCTGCCGAACGCGGTGACCATTTCCTTGAGCGTCACCGGGCTGGTGCCGAGCGCCAGCGAGGGCACTTCCTGCAGCTTGCTGTCGCGCACGCCCATCGCGCGGGCCAGCCGCGCCACCGCCGACGGCCCCACGCGCATCATGACCTGCGCGGTGATGGTGTTCTTCGAGCGCGCCAGGCCGTCGCGGAGCGTCATCGGCAGGTTCGTGGTGCCGTCGATGTCGGTCGGCCGCCAGGTCTTGTTGCGGTCGATCTGGATCTCCACCGGCGCGTCCATGAAGGTCTCGAACGGCGACATGCCCATCTCGAAGGCGGCGCCGTACACGAAGGGCTTGAAGGTCGAGCCCGGCTGGCGGCGCGCCTGCTGCACGTGGTCGAACTTGTCGTCGGCGTAATCCCGGCTGCCCACCCAGGCCTTCACCTGGCCGTTCTGCGGGTCCAGCGCCAGGAAGCCGGCCTGCAGCATGGTCTTCTGCCGGCGCAGGTTGGCCATGAAGCGGTCGTCGGCGCGCAGGTCCTTGAGCGCCTGCTCCTCGCCCTGCCCGCCCTCGCGCGCGGCCTTGTACTCGGGCGTGTCCTTCATCCACGCGGTCACCAGGTCGCGGTGGGTGCCCCAGAAGTACTCGAAGGGCGAGACCTTGCTGCGATGGTTCGCATAGGCCGCCGGATCGCTGCCCAGGGCGATCAGGCCGCTGCGGCTCCATTCGACGTCGGCCACCGACTGCAGCGCCTTGGCCTGGCGCTCCACCGCCTTGTTGGCCATGTCCTGCAGGCGCGAATCGATGGTGGTGCGCACCACCAGGCCGTCGGCATAGATGTTGTAGTCGTTGCGGTCGGCCCATTCCTGCAGCCAGCGGCGCAGGTATTCGGTCAGGTGCGGGGCCGTGCCGTTGAACTCGCGCACGCGCTCGAAGTCGAGCTTCAGCGGCTGCGCCTTGAGGCTCTCGTAGCGGGCCTTGGGCAGCTTGCCTTCCTCGGCCATCATCGCCAGCACGGTGTTGCGGCGCTCCAGCGCCCGCTCGGGATTCATCACCGGGTTGTAGTAGGCCGTGCCCTTGAGCATGCCCACCAGCGTCGCGGCTTCCAGCTCGTTGAGGTTCTTCGCGGACTTGTCGAAGTAGGTGCGCGCGGCCATCTCGATGCCCCACGCGTTGTAGAGGAAGGAGACGGAGTTGAGGTAGGTCTCCAGGATCTCGTCCTTGCTGTAGATCGCCTCGAGCTTCAGCGCGGTGATCGCCTCCTTGACCTTGCGGGTGACGGTCTGCTGCCGGCCGATCTCCTCGGGGTACAGGTTGCGCGCGAGCTGCTGGGTGAGGGTGGAGCCGCCCTCCACGTCGCCCGCCAGCGTGTTGACCACCGCCTTGCCGGTGCGCAGGACGTCGATGCCGTGGTGGTCGTAGAAGCGGCGGTCCTCGGTGGCCAGCAGCGCCTGCACGACCTTGGGCGAGATGTCGGCGAGCTTGACCCAGTCGCGATTGGCGCGCTTGAACACCGCCAGCTCCTTGCCGTCGGCGGACAGCACGATCGACGGCTGCTCCTGCTTGACCTTGCGGATGTCGCCGATGCTGGGGGTGAACGGGTAGACGGCCGCCACGTACAGCACGAGCGCCAGCGGGATCGCGAACACGGTCCGCCAGGGATGCCTGCGGATGGCGCCACCGACACGCCGGAAGAATCCCGGCTCTCCCTCGACTACTCTCTTCATGGTCAGTTTCCTGGTGAGAGCGCCAATCTAGGGCTGCGGGTCGTGGCCCGACTGTAGGACGCCCACGCGACGGAACGTTGGCTTTGCGCCGAGCGTGCATTGCGCGCGGACGACAAACCGTGAGGGCTGTGCGCCCGCCGCCTACATGGCCTGTCGCCGGCGTCCGACGCGGCGTTCGACGGCCGGTCGCTCGCGGCGCGCTGGCTGAACCATGATCGGCGCCCATGCTGCTCGTCACCCTCGCCCTCCAGCCCGCCACCTTCGTGGCGCGCCTGCTGCCCGCGCGCGCGCGGCCGCGCGTGACACGCTGGTATGCCGCGCCGGTGCGACATGGCGCCACCCGCGCGATCGAGCCGCTGGCCGGGGAGGTGACGCTGTACTGCCGCGAGGGCGAAGCGTGGGTGACGGAAGACGGCTGCGTGAAAGACGTCGTGCTGCAGGCGAAGGAGAGCTACCGGCCGCCGCCCGGCCGGCAGCTGTTGGTGCATGCGCTGCACGGGGATTGCATGCTGGAGATCCGGGTCGACGAATAGTCGTCATTCCCGCGAAGGCGGGAATCCAGAGCGTCCGGAATGCCCTGGATCCCCGCCTGCGCGGGGATGAGGGGGGTCACCCCAGCGGGTCCGCCAGCCCGTGCTTCAACGCATACCGCACCAGCTCCGTCGGGTTGTGCAGCCCCAGCTTCTGCATCAGGTTCGCCTTGTGCGTGCTGACCGTCTTCACCGACAGGTTCAGCTGGTTGGCGATGTCGGTCACCGCATCGCCCGCCACCAGCAGGCGGAACACTTCGAACTCGCGGTCCGACAGGCTCTCGTGCGGCGGCGCGTCGCTGGCGCCGGGCATGGCGCCCAGGGCCAGCTGCTCCGCCACTTCCGCGCTGATGTAGGCGCCGCCGCCGGCGATCTTGCGGATCGCGGCCTCCAGCTGCGCCGGCGCGCTTTCCTTGGTGAGGTAGCCGCTCGCGCCCGACTTGATCGCGCGCACGGCGTACTGCATCTCCTGGTGCATGCTGAGCACGAGGATGCGCAGCCTGGGCTTTTCCGCCTTCACCAGCTTGATCAGCTCCATGCCGCTGCGCCCCGGCATCGACAGGTCCAGCACCAGCACGTCGAACTCCAGCTCGCGCACCCTCTGCATCACCTGCGTGCCGTCGGCCGCCTCGCCGGCGACCGTGAACTCGGCGACGTCGCCGATGATGCGCTTCAGGCCTTCGCGGACGATCGCGTGGTCGTCGGCCAGCACCACGCGGATCATGCTTCGGCCTTTCCGAGGGGGATGCGCGCTTCGACGCGTGTGCCGGCCCCGGGACTGCTGTCGACCCGCACCTCGCCACGCAGCAGGTGGGCGCGTTCGCGAAGGCCCACGAGGCCCAGCGAATGCGGCTTGCGCGGATCCTCGGGGCGGAAGCCCGTGCCGTTGTCCTGCACCCGCAGCAGCAGGGCGCCGTCCCTGGGCCGCAGTTCGACCAGCACCTCGGTGGCGTTGGCGTGCTTGGCCACGTTCTGCAGCGACTCCTGCACGATGCGGAAGATGCCGGTGGCGTACGGCTCCTGCAGTTCCAGGGATTCGTCCACCAGCAGTTCGCAGGGCACGCCGGTGCGCTGCGTGAAGTTCTGCGCCGCCCACTCGATCGCCGCGACCAGGCCCAGATCGTCCAGCACCAGCGGCCGCAGGTCGGCGGCGATGCGGCGCGTGGACGCGACGGCGCTGTCCAGCACCGCCAGCATCTGGGCGATCTTCTCCTGCGCGGCTTCGTCGGCACCGGGCACGTGGTTGCGGAGCCACATCGTGTCCATCTTCAGCGCGGTCAGCGACTGCGCCAGTTCGTCGTGCAGCTCGCGGGCGATGCGCGACTTCTCCTGCTCGCGCACCCCGGCGGATTCGGCGGCGAAGGCGGCCAGCTCCTCGCGCGCCCGCACCCGCTCCGTCACGTCGCGCAGGATCACGGTGTAGAGCTTGCCCTCGGGCGTGTTCAGCTGCGAGATGGAAGCGTCGATGGGGAATTCGCCGCCGTTCTTGCGCAGCGCATACAGCACCGTGGTGTCGCCCATGCGGCGCGTCGTGGTGCCGGTGGCGCCGAAGCGGCGCACCTGCTGGCCGTGGGCCGCCCGGTAGCGCGAGGGAATGAGCATGTCCAGCGGCTGGCCCCGCACCTCGTCGGCACTCCAGCCGAACATCCTTTCGGCGGCGCGGTTGTACAGCACGATGCGCTGCGCGTCGTCCACGCTCACGATGCCGTCCATGGCGGAATCGAGCAGGCCGGCGAGGCGCGCGGCGGCGTTCTGGTCGGTGAGGATCGTGTCGGTCACGCCGCGAATTTACCGCACGGGAGCAGGCACCTGCCGTTCCTTTCCTACACCCCGCGCCGGGGCGTCCTGACAGTTCGCCGGAAACCGCCGGCCCAGACTGGAAACCCGAACCTTTGTCGCACATGAAGTGTTGGCCATCGAAGATCCGGTCCTGAACCCCGGCGAAGCGGCGCCGTCCACCGAGGCATCGCCGCAGCGCCTGCGCAGCCTCGCGCGCGCCGTGCAGCACGACATCCTGCGCCGGCTCACGCCGCCGCTGCGCCACGACATGGTGGTGCACCTGCAGTCGCTGGGCATGGTCGCGGACGCGCTGGGCGCCCGGATGGAACGCGGCGCCGTCGCACCGGAGGACCTCGCGGGCTCGGTGTCCAAGCTGAACCGGCTGTCGCGGCAGGCCGTGGCGCGATGCCTGGACGTCTGCTCCTGGATGGAACCGGCCGAGGACGACACCGCCATGCTGCGCGACGGCGTCGCGGAAATCGTGCGCCTGCTGTCCCCCGGCCTGAACTTCCGCGGCTTCGACCTGCGCATGGAACCCGGCGACGGCGAGTTCGCGGTCTCGCGCTCGGCGCTGCGCTTCCTGCTGGCCGCGGCCCTCCTCACGCTGACCGATGCCGCGCCGGCACCGGGCGACGTGATCGTGCGCACCGAACATGCGTCCAGCCTCGGCGTGGTGGCGATCGAGTACCTGCCGCAGCCGGAAGGCAACTTCACCCTGCTGCACGAGTCCGGCGAGGCGCCGCTGTCCTGGGTGGAAGTGCAGGCACTGGCGGCGCAGCACGGCGTGGAGCTGCTGCGGCACGGCCAGGGCATCGTGCTGCGCCTGCCGCGCGCGGTGGCGACTACACCGCTGAAGATGGCTCCGGTGTAAGCGCGGCGGCGTCGCCGAGGCTGTCGATGAAGGCCTCCAGCTCGCCGATCGGCAGCGGCCGGCAGAACAGGTAGCCCTGGTAGCGGTGGCAGCCCTGGCGCGCGAGGAACGCGCGCTGCTCTTCCGACTCCACCCCCTCCGCGATCACCTGCAGGCCGAGGTTGCGGCACAGCCCGATGATGGTGCCCGCGATGGCGGCATCGTTGCCGTCGGTGAGGATGTCCTTCACGAAGGCGCGGTCGATCTTCAGTTCGTCGATCGGCAGCCGCTTCAGGTACGAAAGCGACGAATAGCCGGTCCCGAAGTCGTCCACCGACAGCCGCACGCCCATGTCCTTCAGGTTGCGCATCTTGGCGATGGCGGTGTCGATGTTCTCGGCCAGCAGGCTTTCGGTCAGTTCCAGCTTGAGCCGGTCGGGCCGGATGCCGGCCCGGCGCACGCAGGTCACCACCTCGTCGATGAAGTCCGGGTGGCGGAACTGCCGCACGCTCACGTTCACCGCGATCGACAGGTGCTCGCGGCCGGGATGCCGCTGCCAGGCGGCGAGCTGCGCGCAGGCATGCTCCAGCACCCAGTGGCCGATCGGGATGATCAGCGAAGTCTCTTCCGCCGTCGGGATGAACTGGCCTGGGTGCACCAGGCCGCGCGTCGGGTGGTCCCAGCGCAGCAGCGCCTCGACACCGCTCATGCGCCCGTCCATGCCCACCTGCGGCTGGTATTCGATCTGCAGGTGGTTCTCGCGCCAGGCCTGGCGCAGGTCGGCCGCCAGCGCGGCGTTCTCGCTCGCCACCGCCTGCATCTCCGGGTCGAAGAAGCGCACTGCGTTGCGGCCGGAGGCCTTGGCCTGGTACATGGCGAGGTCGGCCTGCTTCAGCAGCTCGTTGACGCTGGACGGCGTGCGGCCGAACAGCGTCACGCCGATGCTGCAGGTGCTGTGGTGCAGGTAGCCGGGCAGCACATAGGACTCGCCCAGCGCTTCCAGGATCCGCCCGCTCACCACGCGCGCGGCCGTCAGCGGATCGAGCCGCTTCTCCGGCGTGTTCTCCAGCAGCACCACGAACTCGTCGCCGCCCAGGCGCGCCACCAGGTCGCCCTTGGCCAGGCAGTTGCGCAGGCGTCGCGCCACCTGCTGCAGCAGCAGGTCGCCCTTCTGGTGGCCCAGCGTGTCGTTCAGCACCTTGAAGTTGTCGAGGTCGATGAACATCAGCGCGCCTTCGTGCGCCGGCCCGTGCTCGCCCACCGCGGCATGCAGCCGGTCGAGCAGGTGCTGGCGGTTGGGGAGCTGCGTGAGCGGGTCGTAGAACGCGAGGTACTGGATCTTCTCCTCGTCGCGCTTGCGCTCGGTGATGTCCCGGCCGACCGCGACCCAGTGGGTGAGCTGGCGCTGCTCGTCCCATACCGGCGACAGGTCCAGGTCGACCCAGTAGGGCTCGCCGGCCTTGGTGTAGTTGACGATGTCCACCCGCACGGGCTGCCATTGCTCCAGCGCGGAACGGATGCGATCGAGTTGGGCGCGGTCGGTGTCCGGGCCTTGCAGGAAGCGCGGCGACTGGCCGATCACCTCCTCGCGCGTGTAGCCGGTGCGGCGCTCGAAGGCTTCGTTGACGAACACGATGCGGGGGCCCGGATCGCGGAACGGCCCGGCCTCGGTGATCATCACGCTGTCGTTCAAGCGGGCGATGCTGCCTTCCAGCAGCACCAGGTGCTGCTGCGCGCGACGCCGTGCCGTGACGTCGCGCAGATGCAGTGCGAGGCCCGCGCCGAAGGGAAAACCGCGCAGCTCCAGCCAGTGCCGGCCCTGCGCGTCCAGCTCCTCCAGTTCGACGCCCTCGCCCGCTTCCAGGGCGGCGGTCAGCTTCTCTTCCAGCACCAGCCGCACGCGCTTCTGGAAGAAGCTCCAGATGCGGCGGCCGGGCACCGGCTCACCTTGGCCGCCGAGCAGCTGTTCGGCCTGCTCGTTGGCGTAGCTGATGCGTCCATGGCGGTCGAGGGTGACGAAGGCCTGGCCGCTGCCCAGCGCGCCGCCCATGCTCACGGTGTGCCGCAGCAGCGTGCCTTCGGGATGGCCGGCCGGCGCGATCTCCTGCACCAGGCCTTCGGCGCCGGTGATGCGGCCGCCCGCTGCGCGCGTCGGCTGGCCGGCGCAGCGCACCCAGATGCGCCGCTGCTGCAGGGTCTGGACCTGGACTTCCAGGTCGAAGGGCGTGCCCTGTTCGAGGCAGGCACGCAGGTGCGCTTCGAGCGCGGGCCGATGCTCGGGCGCGAAATGCGCGAACACGTCCTCGAAGGGCGGCGCGTACCCCGGCGCGGCGCCGTGCAGCCGCGCGAGCTGGTCCGACCAGTCGAGCTGCCGCGATGCGGTGGACAGGCGCCAGAAGCCGACGAAGGCCTTGCGCTCCACCAGCTCGAGCAGCCGGCCTGGGTCTTGCGGGAACGGCGAATCCATGGTCCTGGAGCCATCTTACGGGCGCGGAGCGCGTCCGTGGGCGCTCATCAGGCCCGCTCCTACCCGCGAAGTCGCCGCCTTCCGCCGCGCCGGACGCCCCTCTTGCGGCAGAGTCGCATCAGGACCCAAGCCCTCCCCTGCCATGCAGCCCACCGTTTTCATCGTCGAGGACAACAGAGACATCCACGAGAACCTCGTCGAGGCGCTGGAAGAGCTCACGCCCGTGCGCGTGGTGGGCGGCGCCGCGACCGAGGAAGCGGCCATCGCCTGGCTGGCGGCGTCGGACGGCTGGGACATCCTGATCGTCGACCTGTTCCTGTCCGGCGGCAGCGGCCTGCACGTCGTGCAGCACGTGCGGCGCACGCACGCCGGGCAGAAGATCGTGGTGTTCAGCAACTACGTCAACGCCAACGTGCGCAAGCGTTGCGCGCAGCTCGGCGTCGACGCCGTGTTCGACAAGTCGACCGAGATCGATGCGATGGTGGACTACTGCGCCCAGGGCTGGGCGCCGCCGCCCTCGCCGGGACAGCCCGCCGGCCGGCTCGCCCGGTCGTAGGGACACGCGTTCAGTTCCGCCGGCGTGAGCCGCAGCAGCGTCGTCATGGCGCAGGCGCCCATGGTCACGATCCAGAACGCGAAAAACGACAGCGTGTACGCGGCCTGCCGCGACCAGCCGAGCGTGTGGCCGGACCACTGCAGCTCGTGCGGGTCGACGAAGGCGAACACCAGCAACTCCAGCACGCAGGCCGCCAGGAAGGCGGGCCAGGCGATCCACATCAGGCGTTGGGCCATGCTTGTCTCCTTGGGCGTAGGGGCCGTCTGCGCGGCTTCAGGGTTGGGCCACGGGCGTGGCCGCGTGGTTGCGGCCCTGCAGCGCCGGCAGGTTGGCCTTGTCCTTCGCGGCCAGGGTCTTGTTGATCTCCATGCCGCGCCGGTAGTAGTCGGCCTCGATCACGGGATCGGGCGTGCGCACGGCAATGATCAGTGTCGCGATGCCCGCCACGATCACGGCGGCGGGTCCGCCGAGGATCATCCAGACGAACCCATGCTTCCACCACGGCTGCGCCTCGGTCATTTCGTCATTCGTCATTCGTCATTCCCCCTTTTCAGCGCGGCACCAGGAACACCGACTTCTCGCGCACGTGGACGTCGCCGCCCGCGGTGGCGATGTCGAAGTGGATCGGATGGGAGCCGGCGCTCGCCGCGCCGTAATCGACCTGCAGGCGCACGGCCACCCAGCGCGATTCGGCGGGGCCGACTTCCACCAGCGGATCGGACGCCACGGAAAGACCCGACAGGCCGTCGGCCGTGATGCGATAGCGCTGCGTCTGTTCGGTGGCATTCATCACCTGCAGGCGGTAGACGTTCTCCAGCTTGCCGCCGGACACGATCCGCGAGAGCGCGGCGCGGTCGCGCACCACGTCGACCTTCAGCGGCATGCGCATCGCGAGCGTCACCATCATCGCCGCGGTGAGTGCGACCAGTACGCTGCCGTAGATCAGCACGCGCGGACGCAGAACCCGCCTGACGATGCCCTCGCGGCCCTGGCCCGTGGCCAGCGCGTTCTGCGTGGTGAATCGGATCAGGCCACGCGGATAGTTCATCTTGTCCATCACGCCGTTGCACACGTCGACGCAGGCGGCGCAGCCGATGCACTCGTACTGCAGGCCGTTGCGGATGTCGATGCCGGTGGGACAGACCTGCACGCACAGGGTGCAGTCGACGCAGGAACCCAGCCCCAGCATCTGGACGTCCGCCTTGCGGCCCCGGGAGCCGCGCGGCTCGCCGCGGGCGGCGTCGTAGCTGACGATCAGGGTGTCCTGGTCGAACATCGCGCTCTGGAAGCGCGCGTAGGGGCACATGTACTTGCACACCTGCTCGCGCATGAAGCCGGCGTTGCCGTACGTGGCGAAGCCGTAGAAGAACACCCAGAACACTTCCCAGGAGCCCATCTTCGTCTGCAGGAAGGCCAGTCCCAGGTCGTCGATCGGCGTGAAGTAGCCGACGAAGGTGAAGCCGGTCCACACGGCCAGGACGATCCACAGCAGGTGCTTGTAGGCCTTGCGCACCAGTTTCTCGAGCGACATCGGCGAGGCATCGAGCTTCATGCGGGCGCCGCGCTCGCCTTCCACCTTGCGCTCGATCCACAGGAACATCTCGGTGTAGACGGTCTGCGGGCAGGCGAAGCCGCACCACAGGCGTCCGGCCACGGCGGTGAATAGGAACAGCGACAGCGCGCTGATCACCAGCAGGCCGGTGAGGTAGATGAAGTCCTGCGGATAGAGGACGTAGCCGAAGATGTAGAACCGCCGCGCCCCCAGGTCGAACAGCACCGCCTGCCGCTCGCCCCATTGCAGCCAGGGCAGGCCGTAGAAGACCATCTGCGTGAGCCACACGAAGGCCCAGCGCCAGCGGGCGAACAGGCCGGTGACCGAGCGCGGATAGACCTTCTTCTCGGAAATATATAGTCCCTGGCGCTCGCCTTCCTCCGAAGCCGGGATGGGGGTGATGGGGATGACCTTCATGTCGACCGATCATCGGGTCATGCGCGGTCGCGGCACTTGATATTGATCAGACGCAAGCTTCTTCGTCATCCCCGCGGAGGCGGGGATCCCGGGCGCCCGGTTTTTCTCCCTCTCCCCT
>NZ_DASVNN010000059.1:0-6486 GCF_036383835.1 Ramlibacter sp. | reverse complement strand
GCCATCTACCGCCCGGCGTTCGACGCCGCATTGCAGGCCGCGCAGCGCGAGGTGCCGCAGGCGCGCATGCTCGCCGCCGGCCTGCCGCTGCATGCCGAATCGGCGGCGGTGCGCGCCAGCCGCGAGATCAACACCATCGGCTGGGGTTCGCTGGCCGCCGTCGTCTTGCTCGCCTGGCTGGCGTTCCGCCGCTTCGCGCCGCTGGCGCTCACGGCGCTGTCGCTGCTGGTGGGCGTGGCCGCGGGCGTCACCGTCACCGCGCTCGTGTTCGGCCAGGTCCATCTGCTCACGCTGGTCTTCGGCGCAAGCCTGGTCGGCGTGGCGGAGGACTACGGCATCCACTATTTCGCCGCGCGCCAGGGGCAACCCAGGGCGCGGCCGCGCAGCCTGATGCGCGCGCTGCTGCCGGGCCTGCTGCTGGCGCTCGCCACCAGCGTTCTCGCCTATCTCGCGCTGGGACTCGCGCCCTTCCCCGGCCTGCGGCAGATGGCGGTGTTCTCCGCCGCGGGCCTCACCGGCGCCTTCCTGACGGCGGTGTGCTGGTTCCCCTTGATGGATCGCGCGGCGCCGCGCGACTCGCGCTTCGCGCAGGTGATCCGCGACAGCCTGGCCCGCTGGCCGCGCTGGAAGGGGTCGCACGCCGCCTGGACGATCGTCGCGATCGCTGCCGTCGTCGCGGTCGCCGGCGTGGCGAAGCTGCGCGCCAGCGACGACCTGCGCGCCTGGCAAGGTTCGCCCGTCGCGCTGATCCAGGAGCAGGTGCAGGTCGGGCGCCTGCTCGGCACGCCCAGCGTCGCGCAGTTCTACCTGGTGCGCGCCGAAAGCGCGCAGGGTGTTCTCGAACTGGAAGAGGCGCTGAAGGACAAGCTCGATGGCCTGGTGCAGCGCACCGCGCTCGCCGGCTACGCCGCGGTGTCCGACTGGATGCCCTCGATCCGCCGGCAGGAAGCCGACGGCGTGTTGCGGCTGCGCGTGGAACAACAGGTGCTCGCCGGCGTGAACGCCGCGCTGGGCGAACGCCTGGTGCGCCCCGCCACCGGCACGCGTCCGCTCACGCCGCAGGAGTGGCTCGCCTCGCCCGCGGCCGTGGCCGCGAAACAGCTGTGGCTGGGGCAGAAGGACAACCAGTTCACCACGGTGGTGATGCTGCATGGCCTGCACGATCCCGCGCTGCTGCCCGAGTTGCAGCGCATCGCCGGCGAAGTCCCCGGCGTGCAGTGGGTCGATCGCGCGGGCGAGGTGTCGCACGTGCTGGGCCGTTATCGCTGGGCGATGGGTGCGCTGCTGCTCGCCGGTCATCTGCTGGTGTTCGCTGCGCTGTGGACGCGTTTCCGCCGCGACGCCTGGCGCGCCTGGCTGCCGACCGCGCTCGCCACGCTGCTGGCGCTCGCGGTGCAGGGCTGGGCCGGCGCTTCCTTCCAGCTCTCCACCGTGCTCGCGCTGCTGCTGCTGCTCGGCATGGGGGTCGACTACGGCATCTTCCTGCTCGAACACGACGGCGATGGCGCCGCCTGGCTCGCGGTGGTGCTCGGCGCGGCCAGCACCTGGCTGGCCTTCGGCTTGCTGGCGCTGTCGTCGACGCCGGCGCTGCACACCTTCGGTCTCACGCTGATGATCGGCATCGCCGCGGTGTGGGCCCTGTCGCCGCTGGTGCGGCGGGAACACGCATGAAGCGCTGGGGGCTCGCACTCGTCGCGCTGCTGCTCACGGCCTGCGCGCACCGGCCGGTGCCGCCGCTGGCGGAGCTGCCGCTGCGCCTGAGCCCGGCTTCGCTGGGACGCGAACTGGTGGTGCAGCAACGCATGACCGTGAAGGCCTACGGGCGCTCGCAGCAGCTCGATGTGGCGATCGAAGCCGACGCCGAGGCGGTGCGGCTCGCGGTGCTGGCGTTCGGCCAGACCGTCGCCCGCGTCGACTGGGACGGCCGCGAGCTGCGCGAGAGCGCGGTGCGCGGCTTCCCGCCGGGAGTCACCGGCGCGCTGCTGCTGCGTGACGTGCAGCTGGTGTACTGGCCGCTGGACGCGATCCAGGCCGGCCTGCCGCTCGGGTGGACGATGCAGGCCGACGCCGGCGCGCGCGAACTGCGTCTCGGCGGCCGACCCGTGATCCGCGTGCGCTACCCGGCGGCGGGCACCGCCGAACTCGACAACCTCGCCGCGCACTACCAGGTGCGGCTCGAGAACTGGCAGGCCACGCAGTGAGTCCGGTCTACCTGCAGCAGATGGCGTGGATCAGCGCGCTCGGGTGCGGCGATGCCGCGCGCGACGCCCTGTTCGCCGGCGCGGTGAGCGGCGTCGCGCCCACCGAAGAGGTCACGCCGGGACGCGAACTGCATCTGGGCCGCGTCACGCAGGACCTGCCTTCGCTGCGGGCGCATCCCGTGATCTTTCGCAGCCGCAGCAATGCGCTGCTGGCCGCGCTGGTTCCCGAACTGCGCGATGCGGTCGCCGCCGCCTGCGACCGTCACGGTCCGGCGCGCGTGGCGATCGTGCTGGGCATCAGCGCCGCCGGCCTGCACGAAGGCGTTGCCGCCGCGCGCCACTTCGCCGAACAGGCGGCGTGGCCGGGAGACTACGACTACGCGCAGCAGGAGATGGGCAACGGCGCCGCCTTCCTCGCGCGCGAACTGGGCGTGCGCGGACCCGCTTACACGGTCTCGACGGCCTGTTCTTCCGGCGCCAAGGCGCTGGCGTCCGCCGCGCGCCTGCTGCGCGCCGGCATCGCCGACGCGGTGATCGCGGGCGGCGTCGATGCGCTCAGCGCCTTCACCACCGGTGGCTTCAGCGCGCTGGAGTCGGTGAGCGCGGCGCGCTGCAATCCGCTGTCGCTGCACCGCTGCGGCATCAACCTCGGCGAAGGCGCGGCGCTGTTCCTCCTGGGCCGCGATGCCGGTCCCGTGCGCCTCGCGGGCTGGGGCGAGTCCTCGGATGCGCACCACATGTCCGCGCCCGAGCCCTCCGGCCGCGGCGCGATCGCCGCGATGCGCCAGGCGCTGGCGCGCGCCGGCCTGCAACGCAACGCGATCGACTACGTGAACCTGCACGGCACCGCCACGCCGCAGAACGACGCGATGGAAAGCCTCGCCGTCGTCGAGGTTCTGGGACAGGAGGTGCCGGTGAGTTCGACCAAGCCGCTGACCGGCCACACGCTGGCCGCGGCGGGCGCGGTGGAAGCGGCGATCGCCTGGCACACGCTCGTGGACAATCGCGCCGGCCGGCTGCCGCCGCACTGGTGGGACGGCGTGCGCGACCCGGCGCTGGCGCCGGCGCGCGTCGCGCAGCCGGGCGAGACGCTGGGGCGCGCGCCGCGCCACGTGTTGAGCAATTCCTTTGCTTTCGGCGGCAGCAATGCCTCCTTGGTGTTCGCGGGTGAATGAAATGAATGGATCTGGAGCTGCGCGGGTGGAGGACTGGATCCCGCATCGCGGCGCGATGCGGCTGATCGACCGCGTGCTGGAAGTGGATGCCGAGCATTCGATCGCGGAAGTCGACGTGCCTTTCGACGGCCTGTTCGTGCGCGACGGCGAGGTGCCTGCCTGGGTGGGCATCGAGTACATGGCGCAGACGGTGTCGGCGTGGGCCGGCGCCCGTGCCCGGACGCAAGGCGGCGGGCCGCGCGCCGGCTTGCTGCTGGGAAGCCGCCGCTACGAGGTCATGCGCGGGGGCTTTCCCTGCGGCGCGCGCTTGCGCGTCGAGGCGCACTGCGAGCTGATCGGCGCCAACGGCCTGGGCCAGTTCGCCTGCCGCATCGTGATGGACGGCGAGGAGGTGGCCAGCGCGCGCATTGCGGTGTACGACCCGCCGGAAGGCGTCGACTTCCTGAAGATCGGTGGCGCGGCATGAGCGGCCACACCGTGCTCGTCACCGGCTCCAGCAGCGGCATCGGCGAAGCGATCGCGCTGCGGCTGGCCGCCGCCGGCTACGACATCGTGGTGCATTGCCGCGCGAGCCGCGAACGCGCCGCCGACGTCGCTGGTCGCATCCGCGCGCAAGGGCGTGCCGCCCGCGTGCTGCAGTTCGACGTGGCCGACCGCGAGGCGTGCAGGACGGCGCTCGAAGCCGACATCGCGGAACACGGCGCCTACTACGGCGTGGTGTGCAATGCGGGCGTCGCGCGCGACAACGCCTTTCCCGCCATGACCGGCGCGGAATGGGACGGCGTGGTGCACACCAACCTCGACGCCTTCTACAACGTGCTGCATCCGGTGACCATGCCGATGGTGCAGCGGCGCAAGCCGGGCCGCATCGTGACGATCGCCTCGGTGTCGGGGCTGGTGGGCAACCGCGGCCAGGCGAACTACAGCGCCGCCAAGGCGGGCATCATGGGCGCGACCAAGGCGCTGGCGATCGAACTGGCCAAGCGCAGGATCACGGTCAATTGCGTCGCGCCCGGGCTGATCGACACCGACATGCTGCCGCCGGAGGTGCGCGAGGAAGCGATGAAGCTGATCCCGATGCAGCGCCTCGGGCAGGCGAACGAAGTGGCGGGACTGGTCGCCTTCCTCCTGGGCGAGGAGGCCGCGTACATCACGCGGCAGGTGATCTCGGTGAACGGGGGGATGGCGTGAAGAGAGTGGTGGTCACCGGCGTCGGTGCGTTCAGCCCGCTGGGGCACGACTGGCCCACGGTGCTGGCGCACCTGAAGAGCGGCCGCAACGCGGTGCAGCGCATGGAAACCTGGGAGGCCTACGAGGGCCTCAACACGCGGCTGGGCGCGCCGGCGAAGCCCTTCGAGCTGCCCGGGCACTACAACCGCAAGGCCACGCGCAGCATGGGCCGGGTGGCGCTGATGGCCACGCGCGCCAGCGAGCTCGCGCTGCAGGATGCCGGCCTCGCCGGCGACCCGCTGGTGGACAGCGGCCGCATGGGCATCTCCTACGGCTCCTCGGTGGGTTCGCCGCCGGCGATCGCGGACTTCGGCCGCATGATCATCGACAAGTGCACCGAGGGCATCACCGCCAACACCTACATCAAGATGATGTCGCACACGGCGGCGGTGAACATCGGCGTGTTCCTGGGGCTCACCGGGCGCATCGTCACGACGTCGAGTGCGTGCGCCGCGGGCAGCCAGGGCATCGGCTACGCCTTCGAGGCGATCCAGAGCGGCCGCCAGGTGGCGATGCTGGCCGGCGGCGCCGAGGAGCTCGATGCGATCGACGCCGCGGTGTTCGACACGTTGTTTGCCACCAGCACGAAGAACGACCAGCCGCACCTCACGCCGCGTCCCTTCGACGCCGCGCGCGACGGCCTGGTGCTGGGCGAAGGCGCCTGCACGCTGGTGCTGGAAGAACTGGAACATGCGAAGGCGCGCGGCGCGCGCATCCTCGCCGAAGTGGCGGGCTACGGCACCAACAGCGACGGCACGCACGTGACGCAGCCCCAGTCGCGGACCATGGCGCAGGCGATGCGCCTCGCGCTGGAATGCGCGGGCGTGCCGGCTTCCGAGATCGGCTACGTCAACGCGCACGGCACCGCCACCGACCACGGCGATGTCGCCGAAAGCGCCGCGACCCTGGAGGTGCTCGGCGATCGCGTGCCGGTCAGCACGCTGAAAAGCTTCATGGGCCACACGCTGGGCGCCTGCGGCGCGCTGGAAGCGTGGATGACCATCGAGATGATGCGTGCCGGCTGGTTCGCGCCCAACCTGAACCTGGAGAACGTGGATCCCGCCTGCGCGGACCTGGACTACGTGCGCGGCAGCGGCCGCGAACTCCAGGCGGAATGGGTGATGAGCAACAACTTCGCCTTCGGCGGCATCAACACCTCGCTGGTGCTCCGGCGCTGGGCGTGAGCGCGCTGGTCGCCTGCGCGCGCAGTGCGGCCTGCCTGCCGCAAGGGTGCGGCTGGCTTTCGGGCGAGGAAGCGGCGCGGCTCGCAGCGATCACCGCCACGCAGCGCCGCGAGCAGTTCCTCGCCGCGCGCTGGCTCGCGCGCGGGCTGCTGGCGCAAGCGGCGGGCGGAGAACCGCAAGACTGGTCGTTGACCGCGGGCGAGGCGGTGAAGCCGACGGTGATCGGGCATCCGGAGTGGCACGTGGCCATCGCGCACAGCGGCGAATGGGTCGCTTGTGCGGTGGCGCGCGAGGCGATCGGCATCGACCTGGAGGCACCCGCGCGGCGGCGCGACATCGAGGGGCTGGTGCGGCTTTGCTGCACGGAACGCGAGCAGCAACTGTTCGCGGGGCTCGATGCGTCCGCGCAGGAAGCGCTGTTCCACGAGCTGTGGACGGTGAAGGAGAGCTGGTTGAAGCGGCGCGGCGAGTGGGTCGCGCCGGCGCGGCTGGTGCGGGTCGAGGGGCAGCCGGGCGAGCCTGGCGAGGTGCGGACCTGGCTTGGAGAAAGCTGGGTGTTGGCCTTGTGCGGCGGCCAGGACGTGCGCTGGCTCGGAGAGCTGCCGCTGCCGCTGCGCACCTGGCAGGTACGGGACCTGTGATTGCGTCGGGGTTCGGCTTCGCGCTCACCCCGACCTACGAAGAGCCCAACCCCGA
>NZ_DASVNN010000058.1:0-7522 GCF_036383835.1 Ramlibacter sp. | reverse complement strand
CAGCGCCGCCCAGAGGGAGTCGCCGCTCAAGACCTAGCGGCGCGGGCCCGCGCCCGCGGCCGCCCCCGCAGCCGCGCCGCCGCCGGAAAGGCCGCCGCGATAGGCGCGGAAGAATTCGACGCTGGCGGGGTCGACCACCAGCACGTCGCTCTTCTTGTTGAAGCTCGCCTTGTAGGCTTCCAGGCTGCGGTAGAACTGCGCGAACTGCGGATCGCGGCCGAAGGCCTCGGCGTAGACGGCGGCGGCCTGCGCGTCGCCCTCGCCCTTGACCTTCTGCGCGTCGCGGTAGGCGTTGGCCACCGTGATCTCGCGCTGGCGGTCGGCATCGGCGCGGATCTTCTCGCCCTCGGCGCCGCCGGTGGAGCGCAGCTCGTTGGCCACGCGTTTGCGTTCGGCTTCCATGCGGCGGTAGACCGATTCGGTGATCGCCTCCACGTAGTCGGCGCGCGTGATGCGCACGTCGATCACGTCGATGCCCCAGGGCTTGGCGCCCTTCACCACCTCCTGCACCTCGCGCTTGACGTCCTGCATCAGCTGTTCGCGGCGCACCGACAGCAGCTCGCGCACCGTGCGGCGGTTGATCTCTTCCTGGAAGGCGTTGCGCACCACGCGATTGAGCTGTTGGGCGCCGGCCGTCTCGTCGAGGCCCACGTTGCGGATGTAGGCGAGCGGGTCGCTGATGCGCCAGCGCACGTACCAGTCGATCACCACGCGCTGCTTTTCCGCGGTGAGCATCGGCTCGGTGTCCACCGAGTCGAGCGTCAGCAGGCGCTTGTCGATGTAGCTCACGTTCTGCAGCGGCGGCGGCAGCTTGAATTTCAGGCCGGGCTCGCTGATGACTTCCTTCACCTGGCCGAGCGCGTAGACCACGCCGAACTGGCGCTGGTCCACCACGAACAGCATGGAACTCAGGAGCGCCAGCAAGACCAGCAGCGAGGTGACGATGAATCCGATGCGGTTCATTTCAGCCTCCGCCGAGCCGCCTCAAGGAGGCTGAGGACCCCTCGGGGGGCAGCGACTACACGTAGTGAGGAGCGTGGGGGCATCATTTAGCGGCTCTCCCTTTCGCGGGTGCGCGCGTTGTCCCGTGTGCGGGGGTCGGCGGAGGTGGAAGACGAGGACGAAGGCGCGGTCGTCGCGGGAGCGGCCGGCGCGGTGTGGTCCTGCGGCGCGGTGGCGGCGGCGCCGCCGGCGGCCACCTGCTGCAGGATCTTGTCCAGCGGCAGGAACAGCATGTTGCCGCCCTGGCGCGACTCCACCATCACCTTGGTGACGCTGGAGTAGATCTCCTGCATGCTGTCCAGGTACAGGCGGTCGCGCGTGACCTGCGGCGCGCGCTGGTACTCGGCCAGCAGCGACTTGAAGCGCTGCCCGTCGCCCTGCGCCCGCGCAACGATGCGCGCCTTGTAGGCCTCGGCTTCCTGCGTCAGGCGCGAGGCGGCGCCGGTGGAGCGCGGGATCACGTCGTTGGCATAGGCCTGCGCCTCGTTCTTGGCGCGCTCGCGCTCCTGGCCGGCGCGCAGCACGTCGTCGAAGGCGGCCTGCACCTGCTCGGGCGGGCGCACGCCGCCCTGCTGCAGGTTGATGCCGACCACTTCCACGCCGATCTGGTAGCGGTCCAGGATCGCCTGCATCAGCGCGCGCACGCGCGGCGCGATCTGGTCGCGCTCCTCGGCCAGCGCCGAATCCATGCGCATCTTGCCGACCACCTCGCGCACCGAGGTCTCGGCGGCCTGCACCACCGCCTCCTGCGGGTTCTTGCTGTTGAACAGCCAGTCGCGCGCGTTGTTCAGGCGGTACTGCACGGCGAACTTGATCTCGACGATGTTCTCGTCCTCGGTCAGCATCGCCGATTCCTTCAGGCCGGTGGCGCGGATCACGTTGTCGCGGCCGACGTCCACCGAGCGGATCTGCGTCACGTAGACGACTTCATGGCGCTCGATCGGGTACGGCAGGCGCCAGTTGAAGCCGGCGCCGACGGTGGCGCTGTAGCGGCCGAAGCGCGTGATCACGGCCTGCTGGCCTTCCTGCACGATGAAGATGCCGGTGCCCATCCAGATGATCACCACCACGATGGCGATCAGGCCGGCACCGACGCCCGCGCTCTTCATGTCGGGCTGGAAGTTGCCGTTGCCGCCGCCGCCGAAGCCGCCGTTGCCGCCGCCGCGGCGGCCACCGAACAGGCCGCCCAGCTTGCGGTTGAAGTCGCGCCACAGCTCGTCGAGGTCCGGCGGGCCCTGGTTGGGGCCCTTGTTGCCTTCGGAGCGCTGTCCTTCGTTCTTGTCTTCGCCGCGGCCCCAGCGGGGGTCGTTCAGGTTGAACATGCCCCGGATGCGGCCTCTCAGCCCGGCAAAGGTCAGGCTGCGGAAGAAAAGGTTCATTCTTTGGATACTCTTGTTGTCGGCAGCCGCATTGTGCCCAAATGGCCGGGCCTCAGGATGAGGTTGGCTGCGCGGCCTCCGCCGGCGGCTGGGCGGCCGCCACGATGCGCACCAGTTCCTGCCGCAGCGCGGCCAGGCCCTCGCCCGTGCGGCTGCTCAGGAACACGCGCGGCACCTGCACGCCCTCGACCTCGAAGCGGTCGACCGGCTGCAGCGGGCGTTGCGCCGGCTCCAGCGCGTCGATCTTGTTGAACACCACCAGCTGCGGCACGTCCGCCGCGCCGATCTCGTGCAGCACGCGCTGCACCTCCTCGATCTGCTCGGGGAAGTGCGGGTTGGCCGCGTCCACCACGTGCAGCAGCAGGTCGGCATCGGCCGCTTCCTGCAGCGTGGCCTGGAAAGCGTCGATCAGGCCGTGCGGCAGGTCGCGGATGAAGCCCACCGTATCGGACAGCGACACCGAACGGCCGACGCCGCCGCTGGTGCCCTGCTCGTCCTGCAGGTACAGCTGGCGCGTGGTGGTGTCCAGCGTGGCGAACAGCTGGTTGGCGGCATAGGCGCGGGCTTTCACCAGCGCGTTGAACAGGGTCGACTTGCCGGCGTTGGTGTAGCCCACCAGCGAGATGGTGAAGGTGTCGCGGCGCTCGCGCTGGCGGCGCTGCGTCGCGCGCTGCTTCTTCACCTTCACGAGCCGCTCGCGCGTGCGCTTGATCGAGTCGTCGATCATGCGCCGGTCCAGCTCGATCTGCTTCTCGCCCGGGCCGCCGCGCACGCCGGCGCCGCCGGTCTGGCGTTCCAGGTGCGACCAGCGCCGCACCAGCCGCGTGCTGAGGTACTGCAGGCGGGCCAGTTCCACCTGCAGCTTGCCTTCGTGGCTGCGGGCGCGCTGGGCGAAGATCTCCAGGATCAGCAGGGTCCGGTCGTTGACCGGCAGGCCCATGTGCCGCTCCAGGTTGCGCTGCTGCGCCGGGCTCAGGGACTGGTCGAACAGGATCTCGCTGGCGCCGGTTTCCTCGGCGAGCTGCTTGATCTGGTCGGCCTTGCCGCTGCCCACGAACAGCGCCGCGTCGGGCGCCTTGCGCTTGCAGGTCACCCGCGCGACCGGTTCCATGCCCGCGGACTGGGCCAGCTGGCCCAGCTCCTCGAGTTCGGCGTCGAAATGGGGAAGGCCCAGATCCACTCCCACCAGGATGGTGGAAGCGGCCGGGCGGTCAGGCGTGGCAGTCAATGGGGCTATGGGAGGGGCCCGTCGTTGCGGGCCGGGGTGCGCGTCGGGATCAGCTGGCGGCGCCCTCGCCCGGTTCGGCGGCGGAGAAGTTCACCGCGCGGCCGGGGACGATGGTGGAGATCGCGTGCTTGTAGACCATCTGCGTCACGGTGTTCCGCAGGAGGACGACGTACTGGTCGAAGGATTCGATCTGCCCCTGCAGCTTGATCCCGTTGACGAGGTAGATGGACACCGGCACGTGCTCGCGCCTCAGGGTGTTCAGGAAGGGGTCTTGTAGTAGCTGCCCTTTGTTGCTCACGATATTCTCCGTGTTCCGGCGTTGTTGGAAGTTGCACATTACCACAGCAACGCGCCGGGTCGGGTGCTGTGTCGCTGCCCAGTTGCAGCCGTTTGGAAGGAAAACAAGACCGACCAGCGTCGAGCTGGCCTATTCCTTGTCGGCGTAGGGGTTCGTCGACGTGCGCATCTCGACGCGCAGCGGCGTGCCGACCAGGTTGAATTCCTTGCGGAAGCGTCCTTCCAGGAAGCGCTTGTAGGCGTCCGTGACGTGCTCCAGCGAGTTGCCGTGGACCACGATCACCGGCGGGTTCATGCCGCCCTGGTGCGCGTAACGCAGCTTGGGACGGAACATCCCGGCGCGCTTGGGCGACTGGAACTGCACCGCCTCGAGCACCAGGCGGGTGAGCACGGGCGTGGACATCTTCATCATGGCCGACTTGTAGGCCTGCGTGATCGAGTTCCACACGGGCCCCAGGCCCTGGCGCTTCGCCGCCGAGATGAAGTGCAGCTCGGCGAACTTGAGGAAGACGAGACGCTGCTCGACCTGGCGGCGCACCACGTCGCGCTGGTACTCGTCCACCGCGTCCCACTTGTTGACGGCCAGCACCACCGAGCGGCCGCTTTCCAGGATGTAGCCGGCGATGTGGGCGTCCTGGTCGGTCACGCCCTGGGTGGCGTCCAGCAGCAGCAGCACGACGTTGGCGGACTCGATCGCCTGCAGCGTCTTCACCACCGAGAACTTCTCGATCGCCTCGAACACCTTGCCCTTGCGGCGCAGGCCGGCGGTGTCGATCAGCTCGAACTTCTGGCCGCTGCGCTCGAACGGCACCGAGATCGCGTCGCGCGTGGTGCCCGGCAGGTCGAAGGCCACCAGGCGCTCCTCGCCCAGCCAGGCATTGATCAGGGTGGACTTGCCGACGTTGGGCCGGCCCGCGACGGCCAGCTTGACGATCCCGCTCTGCTGCCCGTCGTCGGCCTCGTCCTCCTCGGGCAGGCCGAGCGGTTCGAAGGCGGCGTCCACCAGGCTGCGGATGCCCTGCCCGTGCGCCGCGGACACGCCGTGGATCTCGCCCAGGCCCAGCTCGTAGAACTCGGCCAGCTGCGCGCCTTCCAGCATGCCCTCGGCCTTGTTGGCCGCCAGCACGGTGGGCTTGCCCAGCTTGCGCAGGTAGTTGGCGATGTCGTGGTCCTGCGCGGACAGGCCGGCGCGGGCATCGACCACGAAGACGACGACATCCGCCTCGGCGACGGCCTGCTTCGTCTGCTTGGCCATCTCCTTGTAGATGCCGCTCTCCGCCGTCGGCTCGAAGCCGCCGGTGTCGATCACGATGAACTCGTAGCGGCCCTGCTTCGCGTTGCCGTAGTGGCGGTCGCGCGTGAGGCCCGCGAAGTCGGCGACGATGGCGTCGCGCGACTTCGTCAGCCGGTTGAACAGCGTCGACTTGCCGACGTTGGGGCGGCCCACCAGGGCCATCACCGGCTTCATGCTTCCCTCTTCTTCTTTTTATTGCGGGACGAAGGCGAACACGCCGCCGTTGCGCGTCACCACGACCAGGCTGTTGCCCGCGGCGACCGGAGCGGCCGCGATCGCGGAGCCGTCGGTGGCCAGGCGGTTCAGGAGCGTGCCGTCCTCGCGATTGAGGAGGTGCACGAAGCCGAAATCGTCGCCCACGATGACCGAGCGGCCCAGGAGCAGCGGCGTGCCGGCGCCGCGATGCAGCAGGCGCTCGTTGGTCCAGGCGCGCTGGCCGTTGTCGCGCCGCCAGGAGACCACGCGGCCGTCGCTCTCGGTGCCGAACACGTTGGAGCCGTCGCCGTGCACGCCTTCGTCGCCGCTGGCGCGCTGCGTCCACGTGACCTGGCCGCGCGCGGTGTCCACGCAGCCGATCGCGGCCTGGAAGGCACGGGCGCACACGGAGTCGCCGACGCGGCTCACGCGCCCGACGAGGTCCACCAGGCGCTCGATGTCGTTGATGCCGCGCGCGGTGGCGATCGGCGCTTCCCAGCGCACCGTACCGCTGAGCGGGTTCATGCCGACCAGGCGGCCGGCAAGGCCGACCACCAGCGTGTCGCCCACGGCCAGCATCACGCCGGCCTGGCGCAGCACCAGCGGGTCGCCGGTGCGCGTCTGCGACCACAGGCGGCGGCCGGTGCCGCCGTCGAAGGCGGTCACGGTGCGGTCGCCGCCCAGCACGAACACGCGGGCCCCGGCCACCAGCGGCGCGGTGTACGTCAGCGCCGGCAGCTTCTGCCGCCACACTTCGCGGCCGCTCGCGAAAGCGACCAGGTCGTTATTGCGCGTCACGACGGCGGCGGTGCTGCCGTCGAAACCGACGCCGGCGGCCAGCGGCGCGCCGGCGCTGCCGCGCCATTGCTCCCGGCCCGTGGCGGCATCGAAGCCGGCCACCGTGCCGTCGCTGGAACCCAGCGCCACCGCGTTGCCCGCTACGGTGACCACCAGCGGGAAGTCGACCGCGCCGATGCGGCCCGTCCAGGCCTGGCGCACGGCGATCAGGTTGGGATTGGGCTGCAGTTCGGCGGCCTTCGGCTTCTCGGCGCGCGCGCCGATGATCGGGAAGGAAGGCGGCAGGTTGGAGCAGGCGGCCAGCAGCGCCAGCGCACCGGCAGCAGAGAGCGCGCGCAGAGCGCGCGAAGGAATGGCGCCGCTCATGACTTGGCGCTTTCCGCGGGCGCCTTCAGCGCCTGCACGTCCACGCCCAGCGCCGTGAGCTTCACTTCCACCAGGCCGCGGTACTCGGTGCCGGCCTCGAAACCTTTCCAGGCCTTGAGGTATTCGGCCTTGGCCTCTTCCTTCTTGCCCTGCAGCTTGAAGATGTCGCCGCGGCGGTCCGCCGCCAGCGCCTCGAATTCCTTGGGCATGGCCCCCAGCTGCTTCAGCGCGTCGTCGTAGGCCTTGCCTTCGACCAGCACCGAGGCGAGCCGCAGGCGGGCGACGGCCTGCAGGCCTTCGTCCTTCGCCTCCTCGGCGGCCCACTTCAGCGCCGCCGTGGCCTGGTCCGGCTTGGCCTGCTCGGTGAAGAAGCGCGCGGCCAGCAGGCTGCCCTGCTGCGCATAGGCGGTGCGGCCGTACTTGTCCTGCAGGTCCTTGACCGCCTGGTCGACCCGTCCCGCGTCACCCGCGGTGGCGGCACGCTCGACCTCGTCGTACAGCGCGGACGCCTTGATCGCCTCGGTGCGCTGCCAGTAGTTCCAGCCGTTCCAGGCGGCGAAAGCACCGAACACGCCGATCAGGAACCAGGTGATCAGGTTGCCCCACTGGTTCCAGAAATGCTTCAGCTCGTCGAGCTGTTCCTGTTCTTCTAGGTCGAGATGTCTTGCCATATGTGCCCGGGTGAAGCCGGGTATTGTAGTTTTGCTTACCCGAGCAGGGTGGAAGCCCAGTCGGAAGCGGTTTCCAGGGGCCGCAGCTCCTGGGCGCCGCCGCCGTCGCGCAGGGCCTTGACGGTCACCTGACCCTGGGCCACTTCGTCCGGGCCGAAGACCAGCGCATGGCGGGCGCCGCTCGCGTCGGCCCGCTTGAACTGCGACTTCATGCTGCCCGGCCCGTCGTGGCCACCGGCATGCTGCAGCACGCGCACGCCGGCGGCACGCAGCTTCTCCAGCGTGGCGGTGA
>NZ_DASVNN010000057.1:0-29019 GCF_036383835.1 Ramlibacter sp. | reverse complement strand
AGCCGCACGCCGTCCGGCGCGCGGTGCGGCAGTTCATCGAAACGCCCGGACAGCGACACCACGCGGGCCGCCGGAGGCGGCGCCTCCATGGCGGCAGCGAGCGACATGATCGCGCCCTGCGAGAAACCGAGCAGCGTCGTGCCGGCGGCCGGCACGCCCGTGTGCTCCTGCCATCCGCGCACGGTCTCCAGGAAGCGGGGCAGGGTGGCCCGCACGCGGTCCGGCCGGTTTTCCTCGGTCACGCCGCGCACCGAGAACCATTGCAGTCCGCTGCCGAAGTCGGAAGCATCCGGCGCGGGCACGCTCACCACCGCGGCATCCGGAAAGGCGCGCGCCAGCAGCTGTCCCACCGGCACGAGGTCCCGCGGGCTCGCGCCCACGCCGTGGAACAGCAGGAACAGTTCGCGCGGCTGCGCGGGCGTTTGCAGCACCAGGCCGTCCATCAGCGCGCCTCCTGCGCCGGAGCGCCGAACAGGAAGGAATCCATCGACAGCACGCCGTAGGTGATGCCGCCTTCGAGCGTCTGCACTTCCTCCTCGCCGGCGGCGGCACCCGCGGCCACCAGCAGCGGCAGGAAGTGCTCGGTCGTCGGATGCGCGCGCTGCGCGTGCGGCGCGATCTCCAGCGTGCGTTGCAGGCGGGCGTCGTCACGCGCTTCGACCGCCTGGCGGACCCACGCCGCGAACTCGCGCGCGTACTCCGCTTCCGCGCCGTCGCCGGTCATGCGGAATTCGTACAGGTTGTGCGTCATCGAGCCCGAGCCGACGACCAGCACGCCTTCGTCGCGCAGGGGCGCGAGCGCCTGGCCCAGCGCATAGGCCTGTTCGGCGCTGAGTCCGGCCGGCAGCGAGACCTGGAACACCGGCACGTCGGCTCGCGGGTAGAGGAAGCGGATCGGCACCCAGGCGCCGTGGTCCAGTCCCTGGTTGGCATCGGCATCCACCGGCCAGCCGGCAGCGCGCAGGACCTCGATGGTGCGCGCCGCCAGCTCCGGGTGGCCCGGGGCGGGGTACTGGATGCCGTACAGGGCGCGGTCGAAGCCGCCGAAGTCGTGCACGGTCTCCGGCGCGGCGGTGGTGGCGACGCCGACGGCGCCGCGCGTCATCCAGTGCGGCGAGACCACCAGCACGGCGCGCGGGCGCGGCAGGGTTTCGCCGGCGGCGACCAGGCGCGGGCCGAGCTGGCCCGGCTCCAGCGCGAAGGTCGGGGCGCCGTGGGAGATGAAGAGGACAGGGGTGCGGCTCATGGGGAACTCCTTGCATCGGCCGGCTGGCGGCCACCCCTCCAATCTAAGTGTCACGCGGCCGGAAATAAACATGGTTCAATGGCACACACTGTTTCGTGTGGAGTGACAATGGACCGTTTCCTCGAGCTGCGCACCTTCGCCGAGGTGGTCGATGCGGGCAGCTTCGCCGCCGCGGCCGACCGCCTGGAGCTGTCCAGGGCGGCGGTCTCGCGCCACGTCGCCGAGCTGGAAGCGCGGCTGGGCGTGCGCCTGCTCCATCGCACCACCCGCAAGCTGTCGCTCAGCGAGGAGGGCGAGGTGTTCCACGCCCGCGCCCGCCAGCTGCTGGCCGACATGGAGGAAGCCGAAACCGAGATCACCAGCCGCAGCCGCGAGGCGGTCGGCCTGCTGCGGGTGAGCGTGCCGGTGAGCTTCGGCATCCGGCACCTCGCGGACGTGTGGGGCGCGTTCCGCCGCAAGCATCCGAAGGTGACGCTGGAGATCGACCTGTCCGATCGCGTGGCGGATCTCGCCGAGGAAGGCCTGGACCTCGCGATCCGCATCGCGAGCCTGCCCAGCTCCAGCCTCGTCACGCGCCAGCTCGCCACCACCCGCATGGTGCTGTGCGCGTCGCCCCAGTACCTGCGCCGCGCCGGCCGGCCGAAGCATCCGCGCGACCTGGCGGAGCACGCGGTGGTCGCGTACAGCTACTGGTCGGAGCGGGACGAGTGGGAGTTCGACGGGCCGGACGGCGCGGTGACGGTGCGCACGCAACCTTGCATCCGCACCAACAACGGCGACGTGTGCCGGGCGGCGGCGTTGCAGCACCAGGGGCTGATCCTGCAGCCGACCTTCCTCGTCGGCGAGGACCTGCGCGCCGGCACGCTGGTGGAAGTGCTGCCTGGCTACCGCTCGATCACGCTGGGCATCCATGCGGTCTACCAGAGCCGCAAGCACATGACGCCCAAGCTGCGGCTGCTGATCGACTTCCTCGCCGCCTGGTTCCGCGAGCCGCGCTGGCCCGCGTGATCAGGTGCCGGGCTTCGCGTTCACTTGCCGCAGCAGCGACCAGGCCACGGCACCGAGCAGCAGCACGCCGGCGAGCAGCACGGCCCACAGGCCGGCGGTCTTGTTGTCGACGCCGCGCGGCAGCCAGGGCGTCCACCAGCCGGTGGCTGGCCCGGCGTCGACCTGCGTGGCGACGATGCGCGCCGCGGGCAGGTTCTCGACCTTCACTGTCGTGGCCGAGGCCAGCATGGCGATCGGCAAGGCCGCCGGCGGCGTCGCGCCGCGGCCGGCGACGACCTGGTAAGGCCCCGCGCTGCCCGCGGCGAACACCACTTCCACCGGCTCGAACCGCACGCGCGCGGTGAGCGGCACGCCTTCGAGGCGCGTGCCGTGCGTGGCTTCCACCCGCAGCCAGCGTGCCGAAGGTTGGTACAGCACCGCGGCCGGATTGGTGCTCTCCTGGCCGGCGGCGCCGAGCCGGTAGACCAGCGTGTTCGCCAGCAGCCGCCACGGCTCCGACGCCTCGTTGCGCCCGAGGATGCGCACCGGCAGCAGCGTGTTGTCGCGCGCGGTCGTGAGCTCCACCCGCGCGATCGGCGTCGCGAAACCGAGCTGCCATTCGACCGCGTTCGGGCCGTCGGCGATGCCGGCGGGCAGCGTGAGCGCAGGCTGTTCGCGCTGGGCCAGCGCCGCGGCGAGCAGGCCCGCGACCGATTCGACGGCGATGCCCTCCTGGCCCGCCCACTCCAGGCGCAGGTAGCGGTCCTGCAATTGCACGGGCGCGGAGAGTTCCAGTTGGTCGTTGACCGGGGCGCCCTCGCCTTCGAAGCGGTAGAGGCGTCCGCGCACCGGCAGCGGCGTCCAGCTCGCGAGGTCCGGGCTGGTCGAGAGCGTGACGGCCACCGGCACGTTGGCGGGTAGCTGCGCGCGCACCACGAAGCCGCTGACGGCGTCCTTCTGCGCGCGCGTGTCGAACAGCACGGCGGGCAGGCGCTGCGCGGCGGGCTTCGTCGCGCCGGAGTTGCCCTCGCCGAGCTGCACCCACACCGATTGCTGCTGGCCGTCCTGCTGCACGCGCATCTGGAGCGTGCCCTTGGGTGCCGCCGCGCCCGCGGGGGCCGCGTACAGCGGCAAGGCGCGGAAGGCCCCCGTCTCCTGGCGTGGCGCGGCCGACGGCTGCGGCGGCGTCGCGAAGGCGAAGGCCACCGGCGCGCCGCTCGCATCGAACACGCGCAGGTCGGCCGCGTTGCGCGTCTGCAGGCGCGCCAGCGCTTCGGCCGGCAGCGGCAAGCGCACGAGGCCGCTCTGCCCGGACGTGTCCAGCGTGGCGCGCCAGGCGAAGCTGGCCGCGGCGGGATCGTCGGCGCCGAGCGCGGGGAGCGCGAACGCGCCCGCGAGCAGCATGGCGTGCAGCTTCATGAGGTCGCTCCCTGCAATGCTTCTTCTCCTTCCGTGCGCGGCGTCGCGGGCCGCGCAGGCGGCAGCGGCGCGAACCAGCCCACCACCAGCATCAGCAGGCCCACGGCGATGAACACCACGATGCGTTCGGAGCCGCCGCGATTCGACAGGTCCACCACGAACAACTTCAGCACGGTGAGGCCCAGCAGCGCCGCGCCCAGCATCCAGGGCAGGCGCTGCGCGCGGCGGTGCGCCGCCACCATCAGCACCAGCGCGATCAGCGTCCACAGGATGGAGTAGCCGGCCTGCACCAGGAAGGACGAGGACAGCGCATCGAAGGACCAGGCGACGCCGCCCCAGTGGTGCGCGACGCGCAGCCACACGGTGTTGATCGCGACGAAGCCGATCGCCGCGAGGACGCCGGCGGGCACCGGGCCGCGCATCACGCCGGGCAAGGCGAGCGTGCTGCGCCGCAGCTGCACCAGCCACATCGTGCAGACCAGCAGCGCGAGCGCCACCGCGAGGTCGGTCGGATTGAGCAGCGGCACGTAGGGCAGGGGCCACGCTTCGCCGCGGGAATACACGGCCACCAGCAACGCGCCGGCTGCGAGGCCCAGCGCGATCGGGGCCGCGGCGCGCCAGGCATAAGCGGACAGGAAGCGGTCCAGCGGCCAGTGCCGCGCGGCGCCGCCTTGCAGCGCGCCGCGGCAGGCGCGCACCAGCGCGATCAGCACCAGGCTGGCTGCGACCAGCAGGATCACGGTGGCCCAGGCGGTGCGCCACAGCTGCGCCTTGCCGATGGCGAACACCAGCAGGTTGCCCGCCAGCAGCACGACCAGCCACACGCCGCCGGCATGCACCCAGGGCCACCAGGCCTGCGGGCGGCCGCCGTCGAGGCGCCGCAGCATCACGGCATGCAGCACCAGCGCCAGCGGCCATACCAGCCCGCCGCCGCCCTGGAACACGTGGTTCTGGCTGGCCATGCCCCATAGCGCGATCCAAAGCATTACGGGCATGTTCAGCCAGGCCGGCGTCGCCGCGATGGTCCACGGCGTGGCGCGCCGCGGCAGCGCGAGGTGGTGCAGCGCGAAGGCGCTCAGCACCCAGCCGGCCATGTGCATCATCTGCTGCTGGGCGCGTTCGAACAGCGGCAGGTAGTTGCCCTGGATGTCGATGACGTAGCGGCCGATCTCCACCCCCAGCGCCGCCTGCCACCAGAGGAAGCCGATCCAGAACAGCGCCGGCGACAGGCCGTCCTCGACCTGCGCGAAGGCCTTGGCGAAGGCGCTTTCTCCGCGCTGCAGCGGCGCGCGCGACCACCATGCGATGGCGAGCGCCGCCCCCGCGAGCATCGTGGCGCCGAGGAAGCCCGGATTCGCGATCGGCCAGGTGCCGGCCGACGATGCCGTGTGGCCATCGAGATAGAGGATCGCGGCGAGGCCCTGCAGCGCGATGGCGAAGGCGCGCGCCAGCCAGCGGCCCTGGCGGCGGCCCATCCAGTAGACGCCCGCGCCTTCCACGGCCCACACCGCGGAGGTCCAGCGGCCGTCCAGCGCCAGCGGAATCGCCAGCGTGAGGAAGCCCAGCGCCAGCGCGAGGAAGCACTCGGCCAGCCAGCGCTGCACCGTCGCATCGCGTCCCTGGCGCCGCAGGCTCCAGGCGCCGAGCAGCACGTAGACGCCGCCGAGCGCGAGCGAGGAGAAGGCGGTGGCGTAGGGGAAGGGCCGCACCAGCGCGGCCTGCAGCCCGAAGGCGACGATGGGCGTGCCGAAGACCAGCGTCGCGTCCACCGCCTTGTGCGCGCCCTGCGCGTGGCGCAGCGCGTAGAACAGGCTGGCCAGCAGGTAGACGCCGAAGAAGGCGACGAGGAAGGGCTGCGTCGTCGGGTAGTGCTCCGGCTGGTAGCGCAGCACGCCCCAGACGGTGGCGACGCCGAAGGTCGCGAAGAAGCCGAGCAGGTTGAGCGCGCGCCAGGCTTTCGCCCAGGCGATCACCGCGATCGCCACGCCCAGCAGCAGGTAGTAGCCGAAGAGCCCGACGTGGCTGCCCTGGCCGGTGGACACCAGCACGGGCGCGGCGAAGGCGCCGGCGAAGCCGATGAAGGCGAGCGGCAGCGCATCGAGCGCGATCGCGATCACGGCGGAGAACAGGCAGATCAGGCCCAGCGCGGCGAAGGCCGCGGCCGCGGGCAGGAACTGGTAGAGGCGGAAGGCGGCGAACACCGTGAGGTACAGCACCGCGATGCCCGCACCCTGCAGCGTGAGCGCATAGGCGAGGCGGTTGGCGCGGCGACGGTGCATGCGCAGGCCGAAGGCGAACAGCGCGATGCCGGCGACGCCGATGGCGGCCAGGCGCAGTTCCGGCGGCAGCAGCGCCTGTTCGACGGCGTAACGGGCGAGGAAGGCGAGGCCGATGAACAGCACGACCACGCCCATGCGCACCACCGTGTTGCCGCCGAACAGCCAGTCGCGCGCGCACAGCACGAGCTGGGTGACGAGGTCGGGTTGCGCGGGAGCGGCCGGGGCAGGCCGTGCCGGTGCGGGACGCGGCGGCACGGGGGGTGCCTCGGTGCGGGCAGCGGCCGGCGCCACCTGTGCGGGAGCCGCTGCGATGGGCGCAGTGGCGGCCGCACGGGGGGCCACGGGCTCCGTTGCCGCACCCTGCAGCTTGCGCATTTCGTTGCGCACCGCCGTGCGCAGCGTCCAGCCGGCTCCCGCGCCGAACAGCGCGCCGAGCACGGCATGCAATTCCCAGTCGTACCCGTGCCAAAGCAGGCCGAGCAACGCGCCCCAGGCGATTCCCCACAACACCATGGCAACCTCCTCGCAATGAGACCGCCGATGGTGCGGCGGCCGCGCCCTTGTCTCGGGCTCGTTTGCGGGCAGTATAGGAAATCGGTACCGGGGAGCGCGCCGCGTGGGGCCGAGGGCGCACCGTCCGTCGCGCGCTCAGTCCTTCAAAGCCTTCAGCACGTTCTCCGCCGTCGCCGGCGCGTCCATGTGCACCTTCCCGTCCCCGCGCGCCGCGGCCGCCGCGTCGCGCAGCGCCTCCCACACGCTGATCGCCAGCATGAAGGGCGGTTCGCCGACGGCCTTGCTGCCGCCGACGTTGTCTTCGCGATTGGCTTCCGGCCAGAAGTCCACCTTGAAGTGCGGCGGCAGGTCGCCCGTGGCCGGGATCTTGTAGGTGCTCGGCGCGTGGGTGGAGAGGTAGCCCTTGTCGTTCCACACCAGCTGCTCGGTCGTGAGCCAGCCCATGCCCTGGACGAAGCCGCCCTCGATCTGGCCGAGGTCGATCGCCGGGTTGATGGACTTGCCGACGTCGTGGAGGATGTCCACCTTCAGCACGCGGTTCTCGCCGGTGAGCGTGTCGATGGCCACTTCGGTGACGGCCGCGCCGTAGGCGAAGTAGTAGAAGGGCCGGCCGGTCAGCGTGTGCTTGTCGTAGTGGATCTTGGGCGTCTTGTAGAAGCCGTCGCTCCACAGCTGCACCCGCGACTTGTAGGCGTCTTCCACCAGCTGTTCCCACGTCATCACCGCGTCGGGCGCGCTCACCTGGCCGTGGGCGAAGACCACCTGCTCGGGCTTGCAGTTCTGCTTTTCGGCGACGTAGTCGGCCAGGCGCTGCCGCACCCGGCGCGCCGCGAACTGCGCGGCACGGCCGTTGAGGTCGGTGCCGCTCGACGCCGCCGTGGCGCTGGCGTTGGGCACCTTGCTGGTGTCGGTGGCGCTGATGCGCACCCGCTCGAAGGGCACGCCCAGTTCGTCCGCCACCACCTGCAGCACCTTGGTGTGCAGGCCCTGGCCCATCTCGGTGCCGCCGTGGTTCACCTGCACGCTGCCGTCGGTGTAGACGTGCACCAGCGCGCCGGCCTGGTTGAAGAAGGTGGCGGTGAAGGAGATGCCGAACTTGACCGGCGTGAGCGCGAGCCCGCGCTTGATCACCGGACTGTTCGCGTTCCAGCGCGCGATCTGCTCGCGCCGCGCGCGGTACCGCGAGCTCTCCTCCAGCCGCGAGATCAGCGGCTCGAGGATGTTGTCCTCCACCGGCATCTGGTAGTGCGTGACGTTGCGCTCCCCGATGCCGTACAGGTTCGCCTTGCGCACGTCGAGCGGGTCCTTGCCCAGCGCCCGCGCCACGTCGCCGAGGATCGCCTCCATCACGATCATGCCCTGCGGCCCGCCGAAACCGCGGAAGGCGGTGTGGCTCTGCACGTTGGTCTTGCAGCGATAGGACACGATCTCCACGTCGCCGAGGAAGTAGGCGTTGTCGACGTGGAAGACGGCGCGGTCGGCCACCGGCCCGCTCAGGTCGGCGGTCCAGCCGCAGTTGGCCATCAGCACCAGTTTCAGGCCCGTGAGGCGGCCGGTGTCGTCGTAACCCACCTCGTAGTCGTAGGCGAAGGGATGGCGCTTGCCGGTCACCATGAAGTCGTCGTCGCGGTCCAGCCGAAGCTTCACCGGCTTCTTCAGCTTGCGAGCGGCGAGCGCGGCCCACACGGCGATGTGGCCCGACTGCGTCTCCTTGCCGCCGAAGCCGCCGCCCATGCGCCGGCATTCGACCGTCACCGCATGGATCTCGATGCCCAGCGCGTGCGCGACCCAGTGCTGCGCCTCGCCCGGATGCTGCGTGCTGGAGTAGATCCACCAGTTGTCCTGCTCCAGCGGCAGCGCGTAACCGACCTGGCCTTCCAGGTAGAAGTGTTCCTGGCCGCCCACCTCCAGCGTGCCGGCGAGGCGGTGCGGCGCTTTCGCGATGCCTTGCTCGGGTTCGCCGCGGCGCACCGTCACCGGCGGCAGCACGAAGCTTTGCTGCTTCGCGGCCTCGCGCACGTCGACGATCGCGGGCAGGGGCTCGATGTCCAGCTTCACCTTGCGGGCGGCGCGGCGCGCCTGCATCACCGTCTCGGCCACCACGACGCCGACCACCTGGCCGACGAATTCCACCGTGTCGCGCGCGAAGATCGGCTCGTCGTGCACGAAGGTGGCGAGGAACGGGTCGCCGGGGATGTCCTGCGCCAGCACGACGCCCTTCACGCCATCCATCTTCAGCGCTTCGGCGGTGTCGACCTTGCGCAGCTTGCCGCGCGCGACGTTCGACAGGATGGGCGCCGCATGCAGCGTGCCCTTCACCTCGGGGATGTCGTCGATGTAGGTGGCGCTGCCGGCGACCTGTGCCCGGGCGCTCTCGTGGAAATGCGCGCTGCCCGTGGCGGGCTGCGCCGCGGGCGTCGTGAGGTACTTCTCGGGGGCGTTCATGTTCTTGCCCTTGTCATGCCGGGCTTGACCCGGCATCCACTGGGTCCCGGATCAAGTCCGGGATGACAAGCTCGAGGTTGATGTGTTCATAGCCCTGGCTTTCCAGCCAGAAGCGCTGCATCAGGTTGCCGAGCACTTCGGCGCGGTAGGCCGAGGACGCGCGCATGTCGCTGATCGGCTGGAACTCGGCGCGCAGCGCCGCGGCGGCCTCTTGCGCGGCCTGCGCCGTCCACGGCTGGCCGCGCAGCACCGCTTCGGCCTGCAAGGCGCGCACGGGTGTCGCCGCCACGCCGCCGGCGCCGATGCCGACCTGCACCGTCACACCCTCCTCGATGCGCGCATTCACCACCAGGCACACCGCGGAGATGTCGTCGTCGTAGCGCTTGGAGATCTTGTAGGCGCGAAGCAATTCGCCGGGAGCGGGACGCGGCACCTTGATCCACGCCACCACTTCATCCGGCGCCAGC
The DNA here is from genome assembly GCF_036383835.1 of Ramlibacter sp. Lineage (GTDB taxonomy): Bacteria > Pseudomonadota > Gammaproteobacteria > Burkholderiales > Burkholderiaceae_C > Ramlibacter. The sequence continues at coordinate 19,663 of NZ_DASVNN010000057.1, read as the reverse complement.
ACGTTCTTGCGGTAGCCGGTGTAGAACCGCTCCAGCGGAAGGTCGCGGTGCCCGCGCTGCGACAGCAACACCACGTGCGCGCCCAGCGCGATCAGCAGCGGCATCGAATCGCCGATCGGCGAGCCGTTGGCGACGTTGCCGCCCAGCGTGCCCGAATTGCGCACCGGCAGCCCGGCGAAGCGGTTGGCGAACGTCTTGAGCTGCGGCCGATCCTCGATCAATGCATCGTAGGCCTCGGTCAGCGTCGCCGCCGCGCCGATGGCGATGTGGTTGTCATAGCGCTCGATGCGGCGCAGTTCCTCCACGCGCGTCACATCCAGCACGCGGGAGAACTGCATGTGCATCTTGGTCACCCACAGGCCGACGTCGGTGCAGCCGGCGACGATCTGTGCGTCCGGATGCTGCGCGCGCAGCGAGAGCAGCTCCGGCAGAGAGCGCGGAGCGAGATAGCCCGAGACCGACGGGGTCCGCCGGCTGGCCAGTTCCTCGAGCTTCGCCACGACCGCCGGTTCGTCCACTGTGCGGCGGGGCAGTTCCGCCATCTGCTGCGCGGCGTCGAGGATGGGCCGGTAGCCCGTGCAGCGGCACAGGTTGCCCGACAGTTCCTCCTGCGCGAGTTCGCGGGTGATCGCCTTTTCCCGGCACACGTGGTTCTGGTACATGCCGAACAGGCTCATCACGAAGCCGGGCGTGCAGAAGCCGCATTGCGAGCCGTGGCACCGGACCATGGCCTCCTGCGCCGGGTGCAACGTGCCGTCGTCGTCCGCCAGGTCTTCCACGGTCCAAAGCGCGAGTCCATCGACCGAATGCGCCAGCCGGATGCAACTGTTGATCGCCTTGTATTCGAGCCGTCCGTCGCGTGCTTCGCCCAGCACCACCGTGCAGGCGCCGCAGTCGCCTTCGCCGCAACCTTCCTTGGTTCCGGTGCAGGAAAGGTCCTCCCGCAGCACCTCCAGCAGCGTGCGGTCGGGTGGTACATTGGCCACGCTGACGAGTTCGCCGCGCCGGACAAATCGGATCGTCTTGGATTCCATTCGGTTCAGTATGGGTCAATTCCTCGTGATGCAGCGAGGTTAGGGGCAACCCTCGGGCTTCGCATATCGGCGCCCATATGGGCGAAATGCAGGCAAAGGTATGAGAGACCAGGCTCTTTTCGACAAGATAGACCTCCACTTGATCAGGGTCTTGCATACCGTGTTGACCGAACGCAGCGTCTCGAGGGCCGCACTGAAGCTGGGCATGTACCAGCCGGCCGTTTCCGCTTCGCTCAAGCGACTGCGCGAACTCGCGGGGGACCCTCTCCTGGTGCGCTCGGGCGCCGGCATGGTGCCCACCGATGCGGGCCTGCGCATGATCGAGCCCAGCGCAAGCATCCTGCGCGCCGCGGAGATGCTGTTCTCCGATGCGCGCGGCTTCGAGCCGCAGACCGCGACCACCACCTTCCGCGTGGCCGCTGCCGATTACCTGGATCCGCAGTTCCTGCCGCAGCTGGTGTCGGTCGTGAAGTCCGAGGCGCCGTTTTCGCAGATCGAGATCCATCCGCTGTCCGCCGCCGCCGACTACCACGCGCAGCTGGCGGAGGGCCAGGTCGACGTCGTGGTGGGCAACTGGCTCCAGCCGCCCGAAGACCTGCACCTGGGCAAGCTGTTCTCGGACGAGATCGTATGCCTGGTCTCGCGCGACCATCCCGCGGTGAAGCGGGGCTGGACGCAGGAGAGCTGGCTCGAATGCGAGCACATCGCGCCCACGCCCACGCACCCCGGCGCGCGCGGCGTGATCGACGAATTCCTCGAAGGGCAGGGATTGGCCCGTCACATCACGGCCCGTTGCCCGCACTTCGGCCTGCTTCCGCGCATGGTGGCCTCCAGCCTGCTGGTCCTGACCACCGGCCGGCAGTTCTGCGAGCGGTTCACCGACCGCCTGCCCGTGCAGATCCTGAAGTGCCCCGTGGACTTCCCCGCACTCGTCTACTACCAGCTCTGGCACGAGCGGACCCACCAGTCCGCCGCCGGCCGCTGGCTGCGCGAACGGGTGAAGGCCGTGGCCGCTTCGCTGAAATAAGCCAGGAGACAAACTTGTGAGCATCCCGCGACTCCAGCTCGCGCACATCACCAAGCGCTATCCCACCGTGGTGGCGAACGACGACGTGTCGCTGACCGTGCAGCCCGGCGAGACCCATGCGGTGCTCGGCGAAAACGGCGCCGGCAAGTCGACGCTGATGAAGATCATCTACGGCGCGGTCAAGCCCGACGAGGGCAGCGTGCTGTTCGACGGCCAGCCGGTGCACATCCGCAACCCGCAGGAGGCGCGGGCGCTGGGCATCAGCATGGTGTTCCAGCATTTCAGCCTGTTCGACACGCTCACGGTGGCGGAGAACGTGTGGCTGGGCCTGGACAAGAGCCTCACGCTGAACCAGGTGACGCACAGCATCACCGCCAAGGCGCGCGAGTACGGCCTGGACGTCGATCCCGCACGCCCCGTGCACACGCTGTCGGTCGGCGAGATGCAGCGGGTGGAGATCATCCGCGCGCTGCTCACCAACCCCAAGCTGCTGATCCTCGACGAGCCGACGTCGGTGCTGACGCCGCAGGCGGTGGAGAAGCTGTTCGTGGTGCTCAAGCAGCTCGCGTCCGAAGGCTGCAGCATCCTCTACATCAGCCACAAGCTGCACGAGATCCGCGAGCTGTGCACGGCCTGCACGGTGCTGCGCGGCGGCAAGGTCACCGGCGTGACCGACCCGCGGCGCGAAAGCAATGCCTCGCTCTCGCGGCTGATGATCGGCGCCGAGCCGCCGGAGCTGGAACACCACGAGCGCCAGCCCGGCGAGGTGGTGCTGCGCGTGCAGGCCCTCACGCTGCCGGGGGAAGACCAGTTCGGCCACGACCTCGACGACATCTCCTTCGACGTGCGCGCCGGGGAGGTGGTGGGCATCGCCGGCGTGTCGGGCAACGGCCAGCGCGAGCTGCTGTTCGCGCTTTCCGGCGAGGACACGCGCGCCGCGCCGGACGCGATCCAGGTGGCGGGCAAGCCGGTCGGCCGTTTCGGTCCTTCGCATCGCCGCCATCTGGGCCTGCACTTCGTGCCCGAGGAGCGCCTGGGCCGCGGTGCCGTGCCGAGCCTGAGCCTGTCGCAGAACCTGCTGCTCACGCGCACCGAGACGGTGGGACGCAGCGGGTGGATCTCGGTGGGGTCGCTGAAGCAGCAGGCCGCCGACATCATCAAGCGCTTCAACGTCAAGGCGGGCGGGCCGGATGCGGCGGCGAAGTCGCTGTCGGGCGGCAACCTGCAGAAGTTCATCGTCGGCCGCGAGATCGATGCGAAGCCGAAGCTGCTGATCGTGTCGCAGCCGACCTGGGGCGTCGACGTCGGCGCGTCGGCGCAGATCCGCTCGGCGATCCTCGCGCTGCGCGATGCCGGCTGCGCGGTGCTGGTGCTGTCGGAGGAGCTCGAGGAGCTGTTCGAGATCAGCGACCGGCTGCACGTGATCGCCAAGGGACGGTTGTCGCCGAGCGTCGACAGGGCGCGGGCGACGGTGACGCAGATCGGCGAGTGGATGAGCGGGTTGTGGGTGGTGAAGCCGATCCGGGAGGGGGCGGGCGCCCCCAGCGCCCCTCACCCCAACCCTCTCCCCAAGGGGGAGAGGGAGCAATTCCATCAGGGGAAGTAAGACATGTTGAAACTCGAACCCCGTCCCGAGAGCTCGAAGTTCTGGAGCCTCGCTTCGCCCGTTCTGGCTCTGGGCATCACGGTGATCCTGGGCACGTTGCTGTTCGCGGCGCTGGGCAAGGATCCCGTGCAAGGCCTCAGGGTCTTCTTCTGGGAGCCGCTCAGCAACGGCTACCGCATCGGCGAGCTGCTGGTGAAGGCCACGCCGCTGCTGCTGATCGCACTGGGCCTCGCCGTATGCTTCCGCTCCAACGTCTGGAACATCGGCGCCGAGGGTCAGTTCGTGATCGGCGCCGTGGTCGCCGGTGGCGTGGCGCTGATGGCGGGCAAGAACACCAGCGGCTTCATCGTCGTCGCGATCCTGCTGGCGGGCGTGATCGGCGGCATGGCCTGGGCGGCGCTCACCGGCCTGCTGCGCGACCGGTTCAACGCCAACGAGATCCTGGTGAGCCTGATGCTGGTGTACGTCGCGACGCTGGTGCTCAACTACCTGGTGTTCGGCCCCTGGAAGGATCCCGGCGGCTACAACTTCCCGCAGACCAAGACCTTCGAGGCCGCCACGCAGATCCCGCGGCTGGTGAAGGGATCGCGCGTGAACATCGGCACGCTGATCGCCTTGGCGGGCGTGGCGGCGCTGTGGGTCTTCCTGTTCCGCACCCGTGCCGGCTTCGCGCAGCAGGTGGGCGGACTCGCGCCGGCGGCGGCGCGCTACGCCGGTTTCTCCTCGCGCAAGGCGCTGTGGGTCGCGCTTCTGGTGTCCGGCGGCGCCGCCGGCCTGGCGGGCGCGCTGGAAGTGGCGGGCCCGATCGGCCAGCTCACGCCTTACGTGCCGGCGGGCTACGGCTTCGCCGCGATCATCGTGGCCTTCGTCGGCCGCCTGCATCCGGTGGGCATGGTGTTCTCCGCCATCCTCATGAGCATGTTCTACATCGGCGGCGAACTGGCGCAGTCGCGCCTGGGCCTGCCCAAGTCGCTGACCGGCGTGTTCCAGGGCCTGCTGCTGTTCACGCTGCTGGCCTGCGACACGCTGATGGCCTACCGGCTGCGATGGCGGCCCGCGCCGGCCTCCTCCGGCCCGGCCGCTCCGACCGCCATGGTGAGGGGGACCGCGTGATGGAAAGCTACGCCCTGCTGATCGCCTCCACGCTCAACGCCGGCACCATCCTGGCGCTGGCGGCGCTGGGACTCCTGATCAACGAGAAGGCCGGCATCGTGAATCTCGGCGCCGAAGGCATGATGCTGTGCGCGGCCATCGCCGGCTTCGCGACGGTGGTGCACACCGGCAGCGACTTCCTCGGCTTCCTCGCGGGCGCCGCGGCCGGCGCCGCGCTCGCCGCCGTGCTCGGCGTGCTGGTGATCTGGCTGAACACCAACCAGTACGCCACCGGTCTCGCATTGAGCCTGTTCGGCGTCGGCTTCTCCGCCTTCGCCGGCATCTCCTACGTGCAGGAGAAGCTGCCGGAGCGGCCGCATTTCGCCATCCCGCTGCTGGGCGACATCCCGCTGGTGGGCCCCGCGCTGTTCCGCCAGCACCCGCTCGTCTACCTCACCATCGGCCTCGCGATCTGGCTCGTGTGGTTCCTGTACCGCGCCCGCGCCGGACTGGTGCTGCGTTCGGTGGGCGAGTCGCCGGAGTCGGCGCATGCGCTCGGCTACCCGGTGCGCATGATCCGCCTGACGGCGCTGATCGCGGGCGGCGCGCTGTGCGGCCTGGCCGGCGCCTACCTCGTCATCATCTACACGCCCCTGTGGGTGGAAGGCATGACGGCGGGCCGCGGCTGGATCGCGCTGGCGCTCACCACCTTCGCCACCTGGCGGCCCGGCCGCGTGCTGCTGGGCGCCTACCTGTTCGGCGGCGTGACGATGCTGCAATACCACCTGCAGGCCACCGGCGTCGACGTGGCCAGCGAGTTCCTCAACATGCTGCCCTACCTCGCCACCATCGTGGTGCTGGCGCTGATCTCGCGGAACCCGGCGTGGATCCGCGTCAACATGCCGGCCTCCCTTGGAAAGCCGTTCTATCCCGGCTCATAATCTTCCCTTTAGCCCCAACCCTCCCCAGAGGACCACAATGACCGACCTGAAGAAACGCTCGCTGCTGAAGGCTGCCGCGCTCGCGGCCGCCGTCGCGGGCATCGCGGCCTGCAGCAAGTCCGAACCACCGGCGCCGGCTCCGGCACCCGCCCCCGCTCCCACGGCCGCCGCTTCGGCTCCCGCGCCCGCCGCCGAGAAGCTCAAGATCGCCTTCGCCTACGTCGGCCCGGTGGGCGACGGCGGCTGGACCTACGCCCACGACAACGGCCGCAAGGCGGTGGAGAAGGAATTCGGCGACAAGGTGCAGACCAGCTTCGTCGAGAACGTGCCCGAGTCGGCCGACGCCGAGCGCGTGATCCGCGAGATGGCCTCCGGCGGCAACAAGCTGATCTTCGGCACGACCTTCGGCTACATGGAGCCGATGGGGAAGGTGGCGCAGGACTTCAAGGACGTGAAGTTCGAGCACGCCACCGGCTACAAGACGGCCGACAACCTGCGCACCTACGACAGCCGCACCTACGAAGGCGCGTACATGGCGGGCGTGATCGCCGGCGCGATGACCAAGACCAACACGCTGGGCGTGGTGGGCTCGGTGCCGATCCCCGAAGTCGTGCGCAACATCAACGCCTTCACGCTGGGCGCGCAGTCGGTGAACCCGAAGGTCAAGACCCGCGTCGTCTGGGTGGGCAAGTGGTTCGATCCGCCGAACGAGACGGCCGCCGCGACGTCGCTGATCAACGGCGGCGCCGACGTCCTGATGCAGAACACGGATTCGTCCGCCGTGCTGCAGACCGCCGAGAAGATGGGCAAGCGCGCCTTCGGCTGGGACAGCGACATGACCAGCTACGGTCCCAAGGCGCACCTCGGCTCCGCGGTGATCAACTGGGGCCCGTACTACGTGAAGGCCGTGCGCGACGTGCTGGAGAACAAGTGGAGCACCGGCCAGACGTGGTGGGGCGTGAAGGAAGGCGCGATCGACTTCGTCTCCGTCGCCGCCGACGTGCCCGACTCCGCCAAGCAGCAGCTGGAGAAGGTGAAGGCCGGCCTGAAGGACGGCAGCTACCAGATCTGGAAGGGCCCGCTGGCCGACAACACTGGCAAGGAAGTGCTGGCCAAGGACGCCGTCGCCGACGACAAGTTCCTGGGCGGCGTCAACTTCTACGTCAAGGGCGTGGAAGGCAAGGTGCCGGGCGGGGACAAGAAGTAAGCTTGCTTCGCAAGGCGCAAAGGGCCGCTCGCGCGGCCCTTTTTGTTTTTCGACGCCCTGGGTTCCCGCCTGCGCGGGAATGACGGTCCCTTCCCCGTCATCCCCGCGCAGGCGGGGATCCAGGGCATTCAGGAATCACCCACGGAGCCTGCCGATGACCGCTGTCCCGCACGTGCCGCTCGATCGCCTGCCCGCGCTGCTCGCCGCCATGCCCAAGGCCGAGTTGCACATCCACATCGAAGGTTCGCTGGAGCCCGAGCTGATCTTCCGGCTCGCGCAGCGCAACGGCGTGGCGATCCCTTACGCGAGCGTCGAAGAACTGCGCCGCGCCTACGCGTTCACGAACCTGCAAAGCTTCCTGGACATCTACTACGCCGGCGCGAGCGTGCTGCTGCAGGCCCAGGACTTCTACGACATGGCCTGGGCCTACCTGCAGAAGGCGAAGGCGGACAACGTGCTGCGCGCGGAAATCTTCTTCGACCCGCAGACGCATACCGCGCGCGGCGTGGCGATGGAGACGGTCATCGACGGCCTGTATCGCGCCTGCCAGGACGCGAAGCGGATCGGCGTCGATGCGGAACTGATTCTCTGTTTCCTGCGCCACCTGAGCGAAGAGGGCGCTTTCGACACGCTGGAACAGGCGCTGCCTTTCCGCGACAAGTTCATCGGCGTCGGACTGGATTCCAGCGAAGTGGGGCATCCGCCGGAGAAGTTCGCGCGCGTGTTCGCGAAATGCCGCCAGCAGGGGCTGCACCTGGTCGCGCATGCCGGTGAGGAGGGACCACCCGCCTACATCTGGTCGGCGCTGGACGTGCTGAAGGTCGAACGCATCGACCACGGCGTGCAGTCCACCAAGGACCCCGCGCTGATGAAGCGATTGGCGCAGGAGCGCATCCCGCTGACCGTCTGCCCGCTCTCGAACCTCAAGCTTTGCGTTTTCCCCAGGCTGGAGCAGCACAACCTGCGCGAACTGCTCGACGCGGGCCTCGCCGCGACGGTGAACTCGGACGACCCCGCCTACTTCGGCGGCTACCTCAACGACAACTTCCTGCAGACCTTCGCCGCGACCGGCCTGGACGCGCAGCACGCCTACCGGCTCGCACGCAACAGCTTCGAGGGCAGCTTCGCGCCGCCCTCGCGCAAGCGCGACTACATGGCCCAGCTGGATGCCGCATTCGCCAAGGCCTGATGTGCGTCTTTGCCCTGCATCCGGAAGTTTGTAGGTGAACGCCGCGTAAGCAGGGGAACTTAGTCCGACGGATGCCTCCCTCAGAGGGAATGACACATCCGCATGAAGGACGCGGCCGCCCGGCGCTCCGCAGGCTCGGCCTGGGATGGGGAACGGCGCTGCTGTCGCTGATGCTGGCGCTGGCTCCGATGGACACGTTCGCGGCGCCGGCGAAGGCGCAGGCGAGCGCGAAGGCCAAGGCGAAGAAGGTCGCGAAGGCCAAGACTCACAAGGTGGCGCAGGCGAAGAAGCGCACCGTGGCCGCCGCCCCGAAGAAGGTGGTGCTCGCGCGCAAGCCGGCGCCGCTGCCCGCCTCGCCGGACAAGCTGCCGCTCGAGGCCAGCGTGGCCTACGTGATCGACCAGCAGACCCGCGAGGTGCTGTTCAGCCGCAACGACGACGAGGTTCGGCCGATCGCCTCGCTCACCAAGCTGATGACGGGCCTGATCGTCAACGATGCGGGATTGCCGCTGGACCAGCAGCTCAGCATCACGGGCGACGACGTCGACACGCTCAAGCACAGCAGTTCGCGGCTGAAGGTCGGCACCGAGCTGACGCGCCGGCAGGCGCTGCACCTCGCCCTGATGTCCAGCGAGAACCGGGCCGCCCATGCGCTGGCGCGCACCTACCCCGGCGGCGTCCCCGCCTTCGTGAGCGCCATGAACATCAAGGCGCGGCAACTGGGCATGGACCAGACGCAGTACGTGGACCCGACCGGGCTTTCCAGCCGCAACCGCTCCAGCGCGCGCGACCTCGCGATCCTCGCCGCCGCGGCCTACAAGCGTCCGCTGCTGCGCAAGTATTCGACGTCGCCCGGCTACCAGCTCGCGGTGGACGGCGGCTCGCTGCGCTACGTGAACAGCAACGGCCTGGTGCGCGCCGGCCAGTGGAACATCGGCCTGCAGAAGACCGGCTACATCTCGGAAGCCGGCCAATGCCTGTTGGTGCAGACCAGGGTGGACGGCCGCAACCTGATCATGGTGTTCCTGGATTCGGCGACCAAGGTCACCCGCCTGCGCGACGCGGAGACCGTCAAGCGCTGGATCCGGGCCTACGGCGACGACGACAAGGGCTAGGGGGAAGCACGCCTACAATCGCCTGCATGAGGTCGCGCCCCGGCGGCCTTTTTTCTTGTTCGCATCCGGGGCCATGTAGAGGAACACCATGTATAAAAACCTCGCAGCCGGCCTTGCGTCGGCCGCACTTTTCATCTTCCCTTCGCACGCGCAGAAGAGCGAGCCGCTCAAGGTGGGCTTCGTGTATGTCGCGCCGGTCACCGAGGCCGGCTGGGTGCGCCAGCACGAGGAAGGCCGCCAGGCGGTGCAGGCCGCGTTCGGCGGCCGCGTGAAGACGTCCTTCGTGGAGAACGTCGCCGAGGGCCCCGATGCGGAGCGCGTGATCCGCGACCTCGCGGCGACCGGGCACAAGCTGATCTTCACGCCCAGCTTCGGCTACATGGAACCGACGCTGAAGGTGGCCAGGGACTTCCCGGACGTGAAGTTCGAATCGATCACGGGCTACAAGACGTCGGCCAACGTCGCGGCGGCCAACGCGCGCTACTACGAAGGCCGCTACCTCGCCGGCATCGCGGCCGGACGCATGACGAAGAGCCACGTGGCCGGCTATGTCGCGGGCTTTCCGATCCCGGAGGTGCTGCAGGGCATCAACGCGTTCACCCTCGGCATGCGCTCGGTGAACCCGAAGGCACAAGTCAAGGTCGTGTGGCTCAATGCGTGGTTCGATCCGGGCAAGGAACGCGATGCGGCGATGACGCTGATGGACCAGGGCGCCGACGTGCTGTCCTTCCACACCGCTTCGACGGCGGTGATGGCGGCGGCGCAGGAGCGCGGCAAGCTGGCCGTGGCCTACCACTCCGACATGCGCAAGGTGGCGCCCGACGCGCAGATCGTCGCCGTGACGCACCAGTGGGGCGAGTACTACAGTCGCCGGACGCAGCGGGTGCTGGAGGGCGGCTGGAAGCCGGGCAACGTCTGGGGCGGCGTGAAAGAGGGGATGATCCGCGTCGGCTACTTCGGCAGCAAGGTGCCCCAGGCGGTGCAGGACGAGGTGCTGGCGCGGCAGAAGGACATCGCCGCCGGCAAGCTGAAGCCCTTCGCCGGCCCGATCGCCGACAACGAAGGCAAGGCGGTGGCCGCCAAGGGCCAGGCCCTGACGGACGAACAGATACTCTCTATGAACTATCTCGTATCGGGCGTGCAGGGGAAAGCCAGACAATGACGGCATAGCCGTCATCCCGGGCTCGACCCGGGATCCCGCCGATCAAGCCTGGATCTTCATGCAAGCCTTCCGCGCCGCACTGCTGTCCTTCGCCGACGACGGCTCCGCCCGCTACGAGGAAGACGGCCTGCTGGTCGTGGGGCCCGATCCCTCCGGGCGCAAGGTGGTGCGGGCGGCGGGCGCCTACGGCGCGCTGGCCGATCGCTTTCCTGGTGTGAGCGTGACGCACCTGCCCGGGCGCATCCTTGCGCCGGGCTTCATCGACCTGCACGTGCACTTCCCGCAGACCGACGTGATCGGTTCGCCGGCGGAAGGCCTGCTGCCCTGGCTGGAGAACTACACCTTCCCGCACGAGGCGCGGTTTGCAGACCACGCCTATGCCCAGGGCGTGGCGCAAGTCTTCCTCGACGAGCTCGCGCGCAACGGCGTGACGACGGCGCTGACTTTCTGCACCTCGCATCCGCAGTCGGTCGACGCGCTGATGGAGGCGAGCGAACGGCGCGGCCTGCGCATGATCGCGGGCAAGGTGCTGCAGGACCGCCATTCCCCCGACGGCGTGCGCGACGAGACCGAGCAGTCGCTGGTCGATACCGAGGCGCTGATCCGCCGCTGGCATGGCCGGGACCGCCTCGGCTACGCGATCACGCCGCGCTTCGCCCCGAGCTGCAGCGAGGCGCAGCTGCGGGGCGCCGGCGAACTCGCGGCGCGGTACGGCGACACCTGGATCCAGTCGCACGTGGCGGAGAACAAGGACGAGATCCGCTGGGCGCGCGAGCTGTTCCCCGCGTCCCGCAGCTACCTGTCCGTGTACCGGGACTTCGGGCTGATGCGCGAACGCGCGATCTACGCGCACTGCATCCATTTCGACGACGAGGACCGCGCGCTGATGCGCGACACCGGCTCGGCGGCGGCGGTGAGTCCCACCAGCAACCTGTTCCTGGGCAGCGGCTTCTTCGATTACGAGGGCGCGCTGCGCGTGGGGTTCAAGTTCGGGCTGGCGAGCGACGTCGGCGGCGGCACCAGCTTCTCGCCCTTCCACACCATGCTGGCGGCGTACTGCGTCGGCCGCGAAGGCCAGACCAAGCCGGGCCTGAGCCTGCGCCCGCAGCACCTGTGGTGGCAGCACACGGCGGGTGCCGCGCAGGCGCTCGGACTGGAAGGCGTGGTCGGCAACCTGGTGGCGGGCTGCGAGGCCGACTTCCTGGTGCTCGATCCGAAGGCGACGCCGCTGCTCGCGCGCAAGGTGCAGCACGCGCGCGACCTCGACGAACTGCTGTTCTCGCTGATCGTGCTGGGCGACGATCGCGTGGTGCAAGAGGTGTATGCCGACGGCGCGCGGGTGCACGCGCGCGCCTAGCGCGCGACTTCGTCGAGGAAGCGGGCGATCTCCGCGTTGATCGGGTCGGGGTCGGTCACCGGCGCCATGTGCCCCAGCGACGTGAACTCGACGCCGCGGGCATTGGGGAGGGTGCGCAGCAGCAGTTCGGCCACGCTCAGCGAGGAGCGTTGCGAACGCGATCCCGTCATGACCAGCACCGGCATCGCGAGCTTGCGCAGGTCGGCCAGCGTGGCGGGTTCGGTGAACAGCGCATGCCGCCAGCGCCGCAGGTTGGTGCCGGACTGGACCACCGCCGGCTTGCGGTCCGCCGGCGTGGCGGCCCAGCTCCCCGGGCCCATCCAGAAGTCGATGAAGGCGCCGGCGGCGCCGTCGGCATCGCCCCGGTCCAGGAGGGCGGAGCCCGCGGCCACCGCGTGGCGGATCCCGTCGACTTCGTGCGGGGCGATGCGGTCGACGAGGGCGAACAGCGTCGGTTCGTAGAGCGCCAGTCCGCCGAAGCGGTGCGGATGCAGCAGTGCGGCTTTCAACGCCACGGCCCCGCCGTAGGAGTGGCCGACGAGATATGCAGGGTCCGACGCCTGCTGCAGGAGCGGCTCCAGCAGGTCCACCTCGTCGGCGAGCTGGATGGTTCGGTCCGACGGCCAGTCGGCGGTGCGCCCCGCGCCCCAGGAATCCACCGCCACCACGCGGAAGCGGTCGGCGAGGCGGTCCATCAGGCCGCGCCACTGGCCGCTGTGGCTGGCATTGGAGTGCAGGCAGAGGACGGTCGGACCGCGGCCGGCTTCCCTGCTGAAAGGGAGCACGCTGGACATGGCAATTCTCCGGTGGCCGCTGCTTTGTACGCCAAGGCACGGGGCATCGCAACGTGCCGGACGGCATGGCCGGGCACCTACAATCCGGGCCAGGAGTTCCCCGCCGATGACCATCAAGAGCGACAAGTGGATCCGCCGCATGGCGGAACAGCACGGGCTGATCGAGCCCTTCGAGCCGAACCAGGTGCGCCAGGTGGACGGCCGCCGTGTCATCAGCTACGGCACCTCCAGCTACGGCTACGACATCCGCTGCGCGCCGGAGTTCAAGGTCTTCACCAACATCCACAGCACGGTGGTGGACCCGAAGAACTTCGACGAGAAGAGCTTCGTCGACTTCCACGACGACGTCTGCATCATCCCGCCCAACAGCTTCGCGCTCGCGCGCACGCTGGAGTACTTCCGCATCCCGCGCAACGTGCTGACCATCTGCCTGGGCAAGAGCACGTACGCGCGCTGCGGGATCATCGTCAACGTCACGCCCTTCGAGCCGGAATGGGAAGGCTACGTGACGCTGGAGTTCTCCAACACCACGCCGCTGCCCGCGAAGATCTATGCGGGCGAAGGCTGCGCGCAGGTGCTGTTCTTCGAGAGCGACGAGGCGTGCGACGTGAGCTACAAGGACCGCGGCGGCAAGTACCAGGGCCAGCACGGGGTGACGCTGCCCAAGGCGTGAACCGGCGAGGCCGCGGCGCCTCGCACGAACCGATGGGAATTGCACGCGCCGTGTAGTCCGGAAGCCCCTGTGCAGGATGCCCCCACGTGTGCGCTCGCTTCACTCGGGCGGATGGATGAGTACCGCCCCATCCCAGAGCTAGTGCGAAAGCCTTCAGGAGCCGTGCGCGCCGCGTCCTGTCGGAGCGTGAGCCGGTGTTGGCTGCGAGCCACTGCGCCTGGCGATGCGCGAGCGCTCCACGTTCGAGGGCGCGAGACGACGCAAAACGCTTTTCGCGGCCAACCTCATCGCATCTCTCTGCAAGCTGCGCGATTCGCCGGGTCTGGTGCGCGAACCCGTGGATCGGCACGCTGGGTTCGATGCATCGCCCGGGTGGCTGCAGCTCCGTGTTTCCACCGATCTCCCGGTGGCTCGCGCGCAACAACTTCGTGCATGGCGCGCAAGAGCAGCGCGAACGCGCCGTCGCGCGTCGCGCGGTGACGTGCCGCGATCGTCCGCGACCGGGGTCGCGCGCTGCTCGCACGCCAATTGTCCCGCCAGGAATTTGTCCTACAGCATGTCGCGCCGGCGAGGGTGGCAGCGTAACGAGACGAAGCCTACGATCTTTCCAAGTCACGGAAGTCCACACATGTCCCTCCTCGTCAACGCCATCGACCCGCGCACGCAGCATCCGCGCAGCCGCATGTTCTGGGTGGTCCTCGGTGCGATCGTCGCGGGGCAGCTGTTCGCCTTGTGGCTCCTGTGCAGCCACCAGATGCGCAAGGCCGAAGCGCGGCACAACGAGCTCACGGTGAACCAGATGGCGCTGGCGGATTGCCTGCAATACATGCCGGGGTCCACCATCGCAAGCTGCAGCGTGCGGGTGGACAACGCCAGCCACGTGCCGCAGCGCGCGGGCGCCAAGCCTTCGGTGGCCGGGGCGCTTCCCGTCAGTTTCAGCTATCGCTGAGGCCCGCCATGAACACCTTGCACGCCCCCGTCTCCCAGATCGTCCCGCTTGCCGGCGCGGATGCCTCCTCGCTGGAACCCGCCGACGACTTCCCGGACCTGCCAGGCTCGCCGCGTTACTGTCCCACGCGCCTGCTCGCGAGCTTCGCGCTGCTGATGGCGGGCCACGGCCGCTGCGTCAACACCGACATGATGCTCGGCGACTGCGAGTACGCGATGTGGCAACTCGCCTGCGCGCGCGCGATGGACGACGGGGAACTGGAAACGGTGGTGAGCCGCCTGTTCGCGTATTTCGACGATCCGCAGCATTCGGCGATGCCGGTGCTGGGAACGGCCTGACCGTCACCATCGCGGCTCACGTTGAAACGGTGGGCAAGCAAAGCTTGCCCACCCTACAGCTCCGCGCCTTCCACCAGGAAGCGCACCCTCCGCGTCCCCTGCCATTCGTCCGCCTCGAGGCGGAAAGCGATCTTCACCTTCGCCGGCAGCGGCTGCGTGTGGCCGAACCAGATGCCGTCCACCGCCTGGCCCTGGTGGCGCAGCTTCAGCGACAGGTGCTTCTCGCCCACCAGCTTCTGCGAGACGACTTCCACTTCCTCGCTGAAGAGGGGCGGCGCGAAGCCCTGGCCCCACACTTCCTGGTGCAGGGTGTCGACGAGATCGGGCCGGCGGTATTCCGGCGCGAGCGGGCCGTCGGTGTGCAGGCTGCGCAGCAGCGTCGCCGCATCGAGCCACTCCTGCGCGACCTGCGCGAGCGCCTGCTCGAACACCTCGAAGTGCTCCTCCGCGATGGTGCAGCCCGCCGCCATGGCGTGGCCGCCGAAGCGAAGCAGCACGCCGGGATGGCGCTTGGCCACGAGGTCCAGCGCGTCGCGCAGGTGGAAGCCGGGGATCGCGCGGCCCGATCCCTTCAGCTCGTTTTCCTTGCCCGGCGCCTGGCTCGCGGCGAACACGAAGGTGGGCCGGTGCAGCTTGTCCTTGATGCGCGAAGCGACGATGCCCACCACGCCTTCGTGGAAGTCGGGATCGAACACGCAGATCGCCGGCGGCGGCTCGTCGCCTTCCTCGAACATCGCTTCCACCATTTCGAGCGCCTGGTCGCGCATGTCGCCCTCGATCTCGCGGCGGTCGCGGTTGATGCCGTCCAGCGTGCGCGCGAGTTCGTCGGCGCGCGCGGCGTCGTCGGTGAGCAGGCATTCGATGCCCAGCGTCATGTCCGAAAGGCGGCCGGCGGCGTTGATGCGCGGGCCCAGCGCGAAGCCGAAATCGAAGGTGGTCGCCGCCTGCGCCTTGCGGCCGCAGATGGAGAAGAGGCTCGTCATGCCGCAGGGCAGCGCGCCGGCGCGGATGCGCTTGAGGCCTTGCGCCACCAGGCGGCGGTTGTTGGCATCGAGCTTGACGACGTCGGCCACGGTGCCGAGCGCCACCAGCGGCAGCAGCGCATCCAGCTTCGGCTGGCTGCGTTCGTCGAAGACGCCGCGCGCGCGCAGTTCGGCGCGCAGGGCGAGCAGCACGTAGAACATCACGCCGACACCGGCGACCGACTTGCTCTCGAAGCCGCAACCGGGCTGGTTGGGGTTCACGATCAGCGCGCCTTCGGGCAGGACGGCACCCGGCAGGTGGTGGTCGGTCACCAGCACGTCGAGGCCCAGCTCGCGCGCGGCGGCCACGCCGTCGATGCTGGCGATGCCGTTGTCCACCGTGATCAGCACGTCGGCGCCCTGCGCCTTCACGCGCTGCGCGATCGGGCGCGTGAGGCCGTAGCCGTCGACGACGCGATCCGGCACCAGGTAGCTCACGTTCTGCGCGCCCAGCAAACGCAGGCCGCGCACGCCGACGGCGCAGGCCGTGGCGCCGTCGCAGTCGTAGTCGGCCACGATGCACAGCTTGCGGCCGGCGGCGATCGCGTCGGCGAGCAGTTTCGCGGCTTCGGTCGCGCCCTTCAGCGAGGCGGGGGACAGCAGGCGCGCCAGTCCGTTGTCCAGCTCCTCGCGGGTGGCCACGCCGCGCGCGGCGTAGAGGCGGGCCAGCAGCGGATGGATGCCGGCCTGTTCCAGCGCCCAGGCGGCGCGCGGCGGGACGTCACGGGTGAGGATCTTCACGACAGGCCTTCCACGAGCGCCGGCAGCGAGGGCGCGCTGAACAGGCCGGCGAGGCGTTTCCAGGCGCTCGCCGCGGTCGACGACCAGGTGCGCGCGCCGGCTTCGCCGCACAGCGTGATGCGCACCTCGCGGCCGCGATCGAGTTCCGTGTTCAGCCGGGCGCACTCGCGCGTGTCCAGTTGCTGCCAGGCCGCGGCCCAGCCGCGCCAGTCGTGGAGCAGGGCTGTGTCGCGCAGGTCAGGCGTGAGTTGCAGGGAATTGGGCAGGGGCGGCCGCGCCGCCGGCAGCGCGCCGCTGCCGCTCGCCCAGAAGGAGTTGACGGGCAGCAGCCCGCCGCGCTGGCGCTCGTCGTTGAGCGGCAGGGTGTAGAGGAGCATCTGCATTTCCTGTTGCAGCCGGCGCAGCGGCCGGCCGGCCTCGCCGGAAGGCATCCAGGGATCGATCGTGCGACCCATCACGCGGTCCAGCGAGGCGGTGGGCAGCGCGCGGAACAGCTCGCCGCGCGCCAGCCAGCGAAGGGGCGCATCGTACGCCAGGGTGATGCCGTCCTCCTCGAAGTACGGCCGCATGGCCTCCAGCAGCGCCCGGGAATCGCCGGCGTCGAGTTGCAGGTCCTGCGGATGTGCCATGGCGACGTGGTCGCGGCCGACCCGCCAGTGCGCGGGGGTGATCCAGGCCCAGCCGTCGCCGGCGGGATCCTGGCCGGCCTGCTGCACCTGCAGGGCGGCGAAGGGGATCAGGCCGTCGGCGGCCCCCAGGCCGCGGGAACGGGCCAGGATGCGCTCGTGCGGGGTCGACAGGCTGTGCGGGTCCCCCCGCTCCTCGCTCTCCACGCCCAGGCGGCGCATCAGCCGCTGCAGGTGGGGCAGCTGCAGGCCACGGAAGGCCTGCGCGCACTCGGGCGGAGCGCAGCTGGCGAAGGGAACGAGCAAGTGGACTCCGTCTGACACATCCGTATTGTCGGGGATGCCACAATGCCGGCCGATGGATACCACCCACTGAAGGGGCACCATGGCCCTTCCTTACGAGCTCGTGCTGGGCTGGCGCTACACCCGCGCCGGCCGGGCCACCCGGCGCAACGGCTTCATCTCCTTCATTTCCGGCGTCTCGATGCTCGGGATCTCGCTGGGCGTGGCGGCGCTGATCATCGTGCTGTCGGTCATGAACGGCTTCCAGAAGGAGGTGCGCGACCGCATGCTGAGCGTCGTCTCGCACATCGAGGTGTACGGGCCCGGCGGCGGCGTGCTGCAGGACGTGAACCGCACGCTGGCCGAAGTGCGCCGCAATCCGGAGGTGGTCGGCGCGGCGCCCTTCGTGGCGGCGCAGTCGCTGCTGGCGCGCGGGGAGGACATGCGGGGCAGCATCGTGCGCGGCATCGACCCGAAGCTGGAGCCGCAGGTGACCGACCTCGCAGCCACTTCCCCCGGTGTCCTGGACAAGCTGGTGCCCGGCCAGTTCAACATCGTGCTGGGCGCGGAGCTGGCGCGCAACCTGGGCGTGCGCGAGGGCGACCCGGTCACGATGATCGCGCCCGGCGGCCAGGTCACGCCGGCCGGCGTGGTGCCGCGGCTGAAGCAGATGACGGTGGTGGGCACCTTCGACTCCGGCCACTTCGAATACGACAGCGGCCTCGTGCTGATGCACGTGGAGGATGCGCAGCGGCTGTTCCGGCTGGAAGGCCCGACCGGCGTGCGGCTGAAGCTGCGCGACCTGCACCGGGCGCGCGATGTCGCCGCGGAACTCACGACCACCCTGACCGGGGACTTCCTGGTGCGCGACTGGACCCGCCAGAACCGCACCTGGTTCGCGGCCGTGCAGCTCGAAAAACGCATGATGTTCATCATCCTCACGCTGATCGTCGCCGTGGCCGCCTTCAACCTGGTGAGCACGCTGGTGATGACCGTGACCGACAAGCGCGCCGACATCGCCATCCTGCGCACGCTGGGCGCGAGCCCGGGCAGCATCATGGGGATCTTCGTGGTGCAGGGCGCCGCCGTCGGCGTGATCGGCACGCTGGCGGGACTGCTCCTGGGGCTCGGCATCGCGGCCAACATCGACGTGATCGTGCCGGCCCTGGAGCGCGCGCTCAACGCGAGCTTCCTGCCCAAGGACATCTACCTGATCAGCCGCATGCCCAGCGACCCGCAGTCCTCCGACATCTTGCCGATCGCGCTGATCTCGCTGGTTCTGTCCTTCGTGGCGACGCTGTATCCGAGCTGGCGCGCCAGCCGCGTCAACCCTGCAGAGGCACTGCGCTATGAATGAAGTCATGGGAGCCCCCACGCTCGCCGCATCCGCTTCGTCGCTGCCCCCCGAGGGGGCGTTCGCCGCCTTGGGGCGGCCCGGCGGCGGCTCAGTCACGCCGCATACCGGCGTCGTGCTGGCCTGCCAGGGCCTGACCAAGCGCTTTTCGGAGGGCGGGCTGGACGTGGAGGTTCTGCACGGCGTCGACATCGAGGTGCATGCCGGGGAGACGCTGGCGATCGTCGGCGCTTCGGGCTCGGGCAAGAGCACGCTGCTGCACCTGCTGGGCGGCCTCGATGCGCCGACCTCGGGTTCCGTGCAGCTGATGGGCCGCGAGCTGTCGAAGCTCGACGCCGCGGAGCAGGGCCGTCTGCGCAACGCGCACCTCGGTTTCGTCTACCAGTTCCACCACCTGCTGCCGGAATTCAGCGCGCTGGACAACGTCGGCATGCCGCTGCGGATCCGGCGCATGCCCATCGAGCAGATGCACCGCCAGGCCGCGGAGATGCTGGAGGCGGTGGGCCTGAAGGATCGGATGCGGCACCGGCCGGCGGAGCTGTCCGGCGGCGAACGCCAACGCGTGGCGATCGCGCGGGCGTTGGTGTCGCACCCGGCCTGCGTGCTGGCGGACGAACCCACCGGCAACCTCGATCGCGGCACCGCCGACGGCGTGTTCGCGCTGATGCTGCGGCTCGCGCGCGAACGCGGGACGGCCTTCGTGATGGTGACGCACGACGAGCAGCTGGCGGCACGCTGCGGGCGCGCCTTGCGGTTGACGTCGGGACGGTTGGGAAGGCCTGCGCTGGCGGATGCGGCGCAGGCGATCGAATAGCGTCTCGTCATCCCCGCGCAGGCGGGGACCCAGGGCTTCCTTCATTTGAAGCGGCGCGATTGCGCCGCTTCCCGCTTTTGCGCATCGATCCGTTGCCATCACCACCGCCATGGGGCCTGGCGTAGGGTGGGCAAGCTTGCTTGCCCACCGTTTCCCCTGAACCGTCATGGTGGGCAAGCAAAGCTTGCCCACCCTACAGGGCAACGACGGGTGGGACGTCGATCAAGCAGGGCGCTCGACGTCGCGGCAGGCGGTGCGCGGTGTGGGCCCGCATCAAGGGGCGAGCGCCTGAAAGTCGGATCCCGGCGCCGCAGCACGGCTACGAGAGCGCTTCAGCGCG
>NZ_DASVNN010000056.1:0-5211 GCF_036383835.1 Ramlibacter sp. | reverse complement strand
AACCCCCTGGATCCCTTCGTTGCCGCGATCGCCTGCACGATCGCCACCGTGCTGCTCACGGGCGCGCTGCACGAAAGCGCCCTGTTCCGGTTCGCCGAAGGCGTGGCGCAACCCGGCAACGGGCACGGCGTGCTCGCCCTCGTGCTGGTGCTGCTGGCCAAGCTCGCGCTGCTGGCGGGGCTGGCCCTCACTTCGGAGCGCGCCGTGGTCGCCGCCCTGTTCGCGGGCCACGTGGTCTCGCGCTTCGGCCTGGTGGTCACGCAGTGGGCCGGCAGCCCGGCGGCCGACACGCGCAGCCTGCGCGTCGGCGCCCTCTGGTGTCTCGTGCCGCTCGCGCTGCTGGTGCCCGCCGGAGGCGTGGCCTTCCTCGTGGTGCCCGTGATCACGGCGGCGCTGGCGGGTTTCGCCGTCCTCCGCTTCTGCCGGCAACGGCCGGAGACCGCGGCCGACCGCCCGGGCGTCGTGCAGCAGGTCTGCGAAGCGGCCTTCTACCTGGGCGCCGCGCTGGCGGCCTGACCCGGGTTGGCTGCCGCGGACGGCAGTTCCAGCGTCACGGCGGCCGGGCCGTTCACCGGCCCGAGGGTCGCCTGCCGGCCCTGCACCGATTGCAGAACCAGCCCTTCGTCCACGACGCTGCCCACGCGATAGGGCCGCCCCGGCTTGCCGTCCACCGCGATGATGGCCGCGCCCAGGCCGGAGCGCGCGCCGGCCGCGACGCCCACCAGGTGGAACCGGCTCGCCAGTGTCGGCACCGGCGCCGCCGCGACGAGGGCCGCCGGCGAGCCACCGAGCAGGCGCTCGATCGCCGCCGGGTCGGCGGCGGCCACGGCACGCGCGGGCAGGGGCGGCGCGTTCGCCGCGCGCGAACTTCCGCCCAGCTTCAGGCCCCAGAACACCACGCTGCCCGCCGCGAGGGCCCACAACGCGAAGCTCGCGCCGCGCACGGTCCAAGTGGCGGAGGTGGAGGGCAACATGCGGCGATTATGATTGACCGGATGCAGTCGACATCTGCCTTCCACCGCGCCAGGAAGCTGGCCGCCTCCGGTTTCACCCTGATCGAGCTGATGGTGGTGCTGGTGATCATCGGCGTGCTCGCTGCGCTGATCGTCCCCAACGTGCTGGAACGCGCGGACGACGCGCGCGTGGGCGCGGCACGGGCCGACGTCAACATGCTGATGCAGCAGCTGAAGCTGTACCGGCTGGACAACCAGCGCTATCCCACGACGGAACAGGGCCTGCAGGCGCTGGTGGCCAAGCCCACCGCGGGCCCGATCCCGCCGAACTGGAAGACCTACCTGGACAAGCTGCCCAACGACCCCTGGGGCCGTCCGTACCAGTACCTCAACCCCGGCATCAAGGGCGAGGTCGACGTGATGTCCTTCGGCGCCGACGGCCAGCAGGGCGGTGAGGGCCGCAATGCCGACATCGGCTCCTGGCAGTAGGAGCATCCCCACCCCCCGCCGGCGCGCCGCCGGCTTCACCCTGCTGGAATTGCTGGTGGTGGTGGCGATCATCGCGATCGCCGCGGCGGGCGTCTCGTTCGCCCTGCGCGATTCCGCCGGCAACACGCTGGAACGCGAGGCACAGCGCCTTGCCGCCCTGCTCGAATCGGCCCGTGCCCGCTCGCGGCTGACGGGCCAGCCGGTGCGCTGGGTCGCGGCCGAGGGAGGCTTCCGGTTCGAAGGCCTGCCGAAGGACGCGCTGCCGCAGCAGTGGCTTTCCGCCGACACGCGCGTGGTCGGCCGCGGCGTGCTGGTGCTGGGACCGGAGCCGGTGATCGGCCCGCAAGCCGTCGCACTGGCCAGCGCCCAGCGGCCCGACCGCCACCTGCGCGTCGCCACGGACGGGGTGCGCCCCTTCCAGGTGGCCCCGGAGCAGCCATGAGGCGGCGGCACGGCTTCACGCTGGTGGAGGTGCTCGTCGCGCTCGCGATCGTGGCGATCGCGCTGGTGGCCGGCCTGCAGGCCACGGCCGCCCTCACCAACAATGCGCAGCGCCAGTCGGACCTGCTGCTCGGGCAGATCTGCGCCGAGAACGAACTTGCGCGGCTGCGGCTGGTCAAGCAGATGCCCGGCGTCGGCGACAGCGAGCTGCCCTGCGAACAGGGCCGGCAGGCCTTCGTCGTGCGGCTGAAGGTCTCGCCCACGCCCAACCCGAACTTCCGCCGCGTCGATGCGCAGGTGTTCTCCGGCGAATCGGCGCTGCTGCGCCTCTCCACCGTGCTGGGACGCTACTGACATGCGCGGCAGCCGAGGATTCACCCTGGTCGAACTGCTGGTGGCGCTGTTCGTGCTCGCGCTGCTGGCCGCGCTCGGATGGCGCGGCATCGACGGCATGATCCGCGCGCGGGAGCAGACCGAAGCCCATGCCGACGAGGTCCTTGCGCTGCAAACGGGCCTGGCCCAGTGGAGCGCGGACCTGGAAGCGATCGTGGAGCTGGCGCCGCTCGGCGCGCTCGACTGGAACGGCCGCGTCCTGCGCCTCACCCGCCGCAGCAGCCTGTCCCCGGCCGACGGCGTGCGGGTGGTCGGCTGGACCCAGCGCGAGGGCCGCTGGCTGCGCTGGGAATCGCCCCCCGTCACCACCCGCGGCGACCTCGATACGGCCTGGCTGCAGGCCGACCTGTGGTCCCGCAATCCGAGCGACGCGATGCGGCGGCAGGAAGTGGTGATCGCGCCGCTGGAGCAGTGGCAGATCTTCTTCTGGCGCAACGACAGCTGGACCAATCCGCTGTCGAGCGACGGCGCGCCGCTCGCCGCGGGCATCCAGGGCCGCACGGGCCCGGCCGGCACGCGCACCAGCGCCCTGCCCGAAGGCGTGCGCCTGATCCTGCAGCTGCCCCCGGGACGCGCGATCGGCGGCCGGCTGCAGCGCGACTGGGTGCGGCCCACCGTCGGCGGAGGCCGGTCGTGAGGCGCCGGCGCGGCGCCGCCCTGCTGGTGGCCATGCTGACGGTCACCGTCGTCGCGACGCTCGCGGCCGCGGCGCTGTGGCAGCAGTGGCGCAGCGTCGAGATCGAAAGCGCGGAGCGCACGCGGGTGCAATCCGGCTGGATCCTCACCGGCGCGCTCGACTGGGCACGCCTGATCCTGCGCGAGGACACCAGCAACGTCGACCACCTCGGAGAACCCTGGGCCGTGCCGCTGCAGGAGGCGCGGCTCGGCACCTTCCTCGCCGCCGACCCGAACAGCAACATGGCCGCGGGCGACGCCGACAACACCTTCCTCTCCGGCGAGATCACCGACCTGCAATCGCGCCTGAACGTGGCGAGCCTGGCCGGAGCCGGCGTGAAGAACGACGAACGCGTCGAGAGCTTCCGGCGCCTGTTCGAACTGCTCGGCCTGCCCGCGGCGGAACTCGCGCGGCTGGCGGAGAACCTGCGCTTCGCCGAAGACATCAACGTCGACAACCAGAATGCCGCCCGCGCATCGCTGCCGCCGCAACGCGTGGAGCAGCTGGCGTGGCTGGGCGTGTCGCCGCAGACGATCGCCGCGCTGGAGCCCTACGTGACGGTGCTGCCTTCGAACGAGCCCAGGGTGAACCTGAACACCGCGAAGGCGGAGGTGATCTATGCGGTGGGACGCGGCATCAGCCTGGCCGACGCGCAGCGCCTGGTGACGGAGCGCGAGCGCCAGCACTTCCGCGCGGTCGGCGACGAAAGGAAGTTCCTGCCCGAGGAAGGAAAGTTCGAGCCGAACGGCGTGTCCGTCAACTCGCAGTTCTTCGAAGTGCGGGGCCGGCTGCGCATCGACAACGTGGTGATCGAGGAGCGTTCCGTCGTGATGCGCACCGGCCGCGAGGTGCGCACGCTGTCCCGCGAACGCGGTGCCTTCGAGGCCTTCGTTCCCGCCGACGGACGCCGCTGAAGCCTGGCGCCCACCTACAATTCGCCGCAGCCCATGAGCTCCCTCTTCGTATCGCTGCCCATCGAACCGGCCACCAGCGCGACGGAGTGGGCCTATGCGCTGTCCGCGGACGGCCGCACGCCCGCCGAGCAGGGCCGCACGCCGGCGGCGCTGCTGCCGCTGCCGCGCGGACCCGGCGCCGAGATCGTCGCCGTGGTCCCCGTGCAGGCCCTGGCCTGGCATCGCATCGAACTGCCCAAGGGCATCGCACCCGGCACCCCCCGCCTGCGCGCCGCGCTCGAGGGGCTGCTGGAAGACCACCTGCTGGACGATACCGAAGCCGTGCACCTCGCCGTGGAACCCGGTGCGCGCGGCGGCGACCGCGCGTGGGTGGCCATCTGCGACCGCGACTGGCTGCGCAACGCGCTGCAGCTGCTCGAAGGCGCGGGCCGCGGCGCCAACCGCATCGTTCCGGAGTTCGCCCCCGAAGGCGCGCCCACCCTGACCGTCCTGGGCGATCCCGAACAGCCGCTGGCCGTGGCGAGCAGCGCCGACGGGGTGCTCGCGCTGCCGCTGACCCCCGCGACCCTGCCGCTGCTGCCCGCCTTGCCGGACGATGCACCGGTGTTCGCCGAGCCGGCTGCCGCGGCCGCCGCCGAACAGGTGCTGCAGCGCCAGGCTTCGCTGCAGCAGGCGCCGCAACGCTGGCTGCAATCCTCGCGCACGCGCTGGGACCTCGCCCAGTTCGAATTCGCCAGCTCGCCGCGCGCCCGCGCACTGAAGAAGCTCGCCGGCGGCTGGGCCGAGATCCTCAAGGCGCCCGCCTGGCGCCCGGCGCGCTGGGCCGCGCTGCTGGTGGTCCTGGTGAATCTCGCCGGACTCAATGCCTGGGCCTGGAGGGAGCGCGCCAACCTGGCCGACAAGCGCGATGCCGTGCGCCAGACCCTGCAGGAAACCTTCCCGACGGTGAAGGTGGTCGTCGATGCGCCGGTGCAGATGGAGCGCGAGGTGGCGGCGCTGCGGCAGCAGACCGGCGTGCCCTCGGCGCGCGACCTCGACGCGCTGCTGGTGGGCCTCGCCTCCGCGCTGCCGCCGGGGCGCACGCCGGCGGCGCTGGAATACGGCGGCGGCGAACTGCGGGCGCGCGGGCTCGGCTTGTCGCCGGACGAAGCGCGGACCGTGGCCGCCCAGCTGCGCCCGCTCGGCTACGTCGGCACGGCGACCGGCGACGTGCTGGCGGTGGTCGCGGAGGATGTGCGATGAGGCGGGAAGAACTGCAAGCGCGCTGGGCCGCGCTCGCCCCGCGGGAGCAGGCGCTCGTCGCGGCGGCCGCCGGCCTCGTCGCCCTGGCGCTCCTGTGGTGGAT
>NZ_DASVNN010000055.1:0-34528 GCF_036383835.1 Ramlibacter sp. | reverse complement strand
GCCAGGCCTACCTCGATTGCGGCAAGCCGAACAACGGCGGCACCAAGATCTTCTCGGTCTCGGGCGACGTCGAACGTCCCGGCAACTACGAGATCCCGCTCGGCACGCCCTTCAGCAAGCTGCTGGAACTGTGCGGCGGCGTGCGTGGCGGCCGCAAGCTGAAAGCGGTGATCCCCGGCGGTTCCTCCGCCCGGTGCTGCCGGCCGACATCATGATGAACTGCACGATGGACTACGACTCCATCGCCAAGGCCGGCTCGATGCTGGGCTCGGGCGCCGTCATCGTGATGGACGAGACCCGCGACATGGTGGAGTCGCTGCTGCGCCTCTCGTACTTCTACATGCACGAGTCCTGCGGCCAGTGCACGCCCTGCCGCGAAGGCACGGGCTGGATGTGGCGCGTGATCGACCGCATCCAGAACGGCCACGGCCGGCAGGACGACTTGAACCTGCTGAACTCGGTGGCCGACAACATCCAGGGCCGCACGATCTGCGCGTTGGGCGACGCCGCGGCGATGCCGGTGCGCGCGATGATCAAGCACTTCCGGCACGAGTTCGAGGCGAAGATCGCGCGCTCCGATCTGCCGCTGCCGGAAGTCCGGGATCCGGTTCCGGCTGGGGCAAGGGCTTGAAGATGCGCTCGGTACAACTGCTCCATCGTCGCTCGGCGCTGCTCCTCGCGGCGGCCGTCATGGTGTTGGCAGGCTGCGCGGCCCCGCCCGAAACCTTGTGGCAACGCCGGGGTGCCGACATCGGGACATTGCGTGAGGTCGAGCTCGTCATCGATGCTGGGCTCATGCTGCAGAACCACGATCGAGCCGCGCTGGAGGCCTACTATCAGCATGTCGGGGCCGAGGTGCGCCGCCTGCAGCAGGAACGAGGCGTCAGCGTGGCGTCCACCGTGGTGTTCGCGTCGGTGCCGCTCGATCCAAGCCGCGCCGGCCATGTCGTCCTGCTGCAGCCGCTGAATGCTGTGGTCACCAGGACCGGCACCGACCCGCGCGGAGCCGTCACCGAAATCCAATGGCGGATGGCCATCTTCAAGCGTGGCGCCCCAGTGGCGGGAAGCGGAATGCAGTTGGTCCAGGAGACCCGCTTCAAGGCAGCCCAAGGCATTGCGCGCGTGCCGCTGGAACCCGTCTGGAAGCAGTATGCGTCCCACCTTGCCGTTTACATTGACCAGCAGCTTCGCGGCGCAGGCGCCTGACCGCGGAGCGGACAAGACATGATCGAAATCAATCTCGACGGACAACAGGTGCAGGTGCCCGAAGGCAGCATGATCATGCATGCCGCGGACAAGGCCGGCACCTACATCCCGCACTTCTGCTACCACAAGAAGCTCTCCATCGCCGCCAACTGCCGCATGTGCCTGGTGGACGTGGAGAAGGCGCCCAAGCCGATGCCGGCCTGCGCCACGCCCGTCACCAACGGCATGATCGTGCGCACCAAGAGCGACAAGGCGATCAAGGCGCAGCAGTCGGTGATGGAGTTCCTGCTGATCAACCACCCGCTGGACTGCCCGATCTGCGACCAGGGCGGCGAGTGCCAGCTGCAGGACCTCGCGGTGGGCTACGGCGGCTCCGCCTCGCGCTACGAGGAAGAGAAGCGCGTGGTGCTGCACAAGGACGTCGGCCCGCT
This sequence comes from Ramlibacter sp., assembly GCF_036383835.1. Taxonomy (GTDB): domain Bacteria; phylum Pseudomonadota; class Gammaproteobacteria; order Burkholderiales; family Burkholderiaceae_C; genus Ramlibacter. The sequence goes on along the minus strand of NZ_DASVNN010000055.1, from coordinate 32,891 downwards.
GATCTCCATGGAGGAGATGAGCCGCTGCATCCACTGCACCCGCTGCGTGCGCTTCGGCCAGGAAATCGCCGGCGTGATGGAGCTGGGCATGATCCACCGCGGCGAGCACAGCGAGATCACCACGGTGCTGGGCGACACGGTCGACTCCGAAGTCTCCGGCAACATGATCGACCTCTGCCCGGTCGGCGCGCTCACCAGCAAGCCGTTCCGCTACAGCGCCCGCAACTGGGAGCTGTCGCGCCGCAAGTCGGTGTCGCCGCACGACTCCGAAGGCGCGAACCTGCTGGTGCAGGTGAAGAACAACAAGGTCCTGCGCGTCCTGCCGCTGGAGAACAACGACGTCAACGAGTGCTGGCTGGCCGACCGCGACCGCTTCTCCTACGAAGCGCTCAACGGCCCCGAGCGCCTGACCGCGCCCATGCTCAAGCAGGGCGGCGAGTGGAAGACGGTCGACTGGCAGACCGCGCTCGAATACGTGGCGCGCGGCCTCAACGACGTCAAGCGCGAACACGGCGCCAAGGCGATCGGCGCGCTGGTGAGCCCGCACAGCACGGTGGAGGAGCTGTTCCTCGCCCAGAAGCTGGTGCGTTCCCTGGGCAGCGAGAACATCGACTATCGCCTGCGCAATGCGGAGTTCGCCGACTTCGAAGGCGTCCGCTGGCTGGGCACCAGCATCGCGTCGCTGTCGACGCTGCAGCGCGCGCTGTTCGTCGGCACCAACCTGCGCAAGGAACACCCGCTGTTCGCGCTGCGCGTGCGCGGCGCGGTGCGCACCGGCGCGCAGGTCTCCGTGATCCACGACCGCGACGACGACTGGGCGATGTCCGTCGTCTCGAAGGCCATCGCGCCGGCGGGGCAGTGGGTGCAGCAGCTGGCCGACCTCGCCACCGCGATCGGCGAGCAGAAGGGCGAGAAGTCGCCGCTGCAGGGCCATGCGACGGACGCGGCCAGGGCCGCCGCAGCTTCGCTGCTGTCCGGCGAGCGCAAGGCGATCTTCCTGGGCAACGCCGCCGCGCACCATCCGAGCGCGACCTCGCTGCTCGCGCTGGCGCAGTGGATCGGCGAGCAGACCGGCGCCAGCGTCGGCTTCCTCACCGAGGCCGCCAACACGGTCGGCGCGCAGCTGGTGAAGGCCTATCCCGGCGAGGGCGGCCTGAACGCGGGCCAGATGCTGGCCGGCGGCCTGCAGGCGCTGGTCCTCCTGAACAACGAGCCGCGCCACGACTCCGCCGCCGGCGAGCGCGCCGCGGCACTGGGGCAGGGCAAGGGCATGGTGATCACGCTGAGCCCGTTCAAGGCCAACCTCGACATCAGCGACGTGCTGCTGCCGATCGCGCCGTGGACCGAGACGCCCGGCACCTTCGTCAACGCCGAAGGCCGCGTGCAGGGCTTCCACGCCGTGGTCAAGCCGCTGGGCGAGGCGCGTCCCGCCTGGAAGGTGCTGCGCGTGCTGGGCAACATGCTGGGCCTGCAGGGCTTCGAGTACGAGTCCTCGCAGGAAGTGCTGGCCGACGCCCGCGGCGCCGGCGATGCGCAGCAGGCGATGGTGCAGGGCGAGCTGCTCTCGAACCGGACCAAGAAGGCCGTGTGGCTGGGCGACACCAGCGCCCATCCGGTAGCTGCCGCGATCTACCAGCTGGATGGCATCGTGCGCCGCGCGCCTTCGCTGCAGCTGACCGCCGACGCCCGCGTGGCGCCGGCCCAGGAGGTGAGCGCATGATCGACACGATCTACGGCTTGGGCAACGGCCTGATCGCCGCCCCGTGGTGGACCGGCGCGGGCTGGCCCGTCCTCTGGACGCTGATCAAGATCGTCGCGGTGGTGCTGCCCCTGATGGGCGCGGTGGCCTACCTGACGCTGTGGGAGCGCAAGGCGATCGGCTTCACGCAGATCCGCCCGGGCCCCAACCGCGTGGGCCCCTTCGGCCTGCTGACGCCGATCGCCGACGCCCTGAAGCTGCTGACCAAGGAGATCATCCTCCCCACGGTCGCCAACAAGGGCCTGTTCCTGCTCGGCCCGATCATGACCATCATGCCGGCGCTCGCCGCCTGGGCGGTGATCCCCTTCGGCCCCGACGTGGCGCTGGCCAACATCAACGCCGGCCTGCTGTTCCTGATGGCGATCACCTCGCTCGAGGTGTACGGCGTGATCATCGCCGGCTGGGCCTCGAACTCGAAGTACGCCTTCCTGGGCGCGCTGCGCGCTTCCGCCCAGATGGTGAGCTACGAGATCGCCATGGGCTTCTGCCTGGTGGTGGTGCTGATGGTGTCGGGTTCGCTGAACATGACCGAGATCGTCCTGCAGCAGGGCCGCGGCTACTTCGCCGACCGCAACATCAACTTCCTGTCCTGGAACTGGCTGCCGCTGCTGCCGATCTTCTTCGTCTACTTCATCTCGGGCCTCGCCGAGACGAACCGCCACCCCTTCGACGTGGTGGAAGGCGAATCCGAGATCGTGGCCGGCCACATGATCGAGTACTCGGGCATGTCCTTCGCCATGTTCTTCCTGGCGGAGTACGCCAACATGTGGCTCGTGTCGATCCTCGCGGTCGTCATGTTCCTCGGCGGCTGGCTGCCCCCGATCGACGCGCCGCTGCTGAACTGGATCCCGGGCTGGATCTGGCTGGGCATGAAGACCTTCTTCATGGTCACGATGTTCCTGTGGATCCGTTCGACGTTCCCGCGCTACCGCTACGACCAGATCATGCGTCTCGGCTGGAAGATCTTCATTCCGGTGACGCTGGTGTGGCTGGTCGTGGTCGGCGCGTGGATGCAGACCCCCTACAACATCTTCAAATAAGCACGCCATGGCCACCGACACCCTGGCACGCCCCGCCTTCAACCTGGGCGACTTCCTCCGCAGCTTCATGCTGCTGGAGCTGTTCAAGGGCCTGCGCATCACGGGCAAGTACTTCTTCGCCCGCAAGATCACCGTGCAGTTCCCGGACGAGAAGACGCCGCTGTCTCCGCGCTTCCGCGGCCTGCACGCGCTGCGTCGCTATCCGAACGGCGAAGAGCGCTGCATCGCCTGCAAGCTGTGCGAGGCCGTGTGCCCCGCGCTCGCGATCACCATCGAGAGCGAGCAGCGCGCCGACGGCACCCGCCGCACCACGCGCTACGACATCGACCTGACCAAGTGCATCTTCTGCGGCTTCTGCGAGGAGAGCTGCCCGGTCGACTCGATCGTCGAGACCCACGTCCTCGAATACCACGGCGAGAAGCGCGGCGACCTGTACTTCACCAAGGACATGCTGCTGGCCGTGGGCGACCGCTACGAAGCCGAGATCGCGGCCAACAGGGCGGCGGACGCCAAGTACCGCTGAAGAAGAAACCATGGACGTCCGGACTGCTCTTTTCTATCTGTTCTCGGTGGTGCTGCTGTTCGCGGCCTTCCGGGTGATCACCGCGCGCAACCCCGTGTATGCCGCGCTGTTCCTGGTGCTCACCTTCTTCCAGGCCGCCGGCGTGTGGATGCTGCTGAAGGCCGAGTTCCTGGCCATCTCGCTCGTGCTGGTGTACGTCGGCGCGGTGATGGTGCTGTTCCTGTTCGTCGTGATGATGCTGGACATCAATGTCGACGCGCTGCGGGCCGGCTTCTGGAAGCACTTCCCGCTGGCCGCCACCATCGGCGCGCTGATCGCCCTCGAGATGGCGGCGGTGCTGATGGGCGGCTTCCGCCCGACCGAGGAGCCGCGGGCCTTGCCAGGGGCCGCCGCCGCCGCGCAGGCCGGCATCCAGTACTCCAACACCCGCGAGCTGGGCAAGCTGCTCTACACCGAGTACCTGTTCCCGCTGGAGATCGCGGCCGTGGTGCTGCTGGTGGCCATCGTCGCCGCCATCGCGCTCACGCTGCGCACGCGCAAGGACACCAAGCACGTCGACCCTGCCCTGCAGGTGCGCGTGAAGGCACGCGACCGCCTGCAAGTGGTGAAGCTGCCGCCGTCGCGCCCGGCCGAGCCGGAACCCGCGCCCGTCGCCGCTACCGTGGAGACCAAGGCATGATCCTCACCCTCGGACACTTCCTGACGCTGGGCGCGATCCTGTTCGCGCTGTCGGTGGTCGGCATCTTCCTGAACCGCCGCAACCTGATCGTGCTGCTGATGGCCATCGAGCTGATGCTGCTGGCGGTCAACATGAACTTCGTGGCGTTCTCCTACTACCTGGGCGACATGCACGGCCAGGTCTTCGTGTTCTTCATCCTCACGGTTGCCGCGGCGGAATCCGCGATCGGCCTGGCGATCCTGGTGCTGCTGTTCCGCAACAAAGAGAACATCAACGTCGAAGAACTGAACGCGCTCAAGGGCTGATCCGGGAGCGAGAAGAAACGATGGCAACAACCCTCAACGCAGCAACGCTGCTCGCCGTTCCCCTGGCGCCGCTCGCCGGCTGCCTGGTGGCGGGCATCCTGGGCACCACCTTCGGCGGCAACGTGGTCGGCCGGCGCGTGTCGCACACCGCCACGATCCTCGGCGTGCTGATCGCCTTCATCCTCTCCGCGATGACGCTCAAGAGCGTCGCCCTCGACGGCGCGCGCTTCAACCAGACCATTTACGAATGGATGGTCGTGGGCGGCCTCAAGATGGAAGTCGGCTTCCTGGTCGACGGCCTCACCGCCATGATGATGGTCGTGGTGACCTTCGTGTCGCTGATGGTGCACATCTACACCATGGGCTACATGGAGGAAGACGAAGGCTACAACCGCTTCTTCGCCTACATCTCGCTGTTCACCTTCTCGATGCTCATGCTGGTCATGAGCAACAACTTCCTGCAGCTGTTCTTCGGCTGGGAAGCGGTGGGCCTGGTGTCGTACCTGCTGATCGGCTTCTGGTTCACCAAGCCGACGGCGATCTTCGCCAACATGAAGGCGTTCCTCGTCAACCGCGTGGGCGACTTCGGCTTCATCCTCGGCATCGGCCTGATCGCCGCCCATGCCGGCACGCTGAACTACGGCGAGACCTTCGCCAAGGCCGGCGAGCTCGGCGGCCTGGCCTTCGGCCACGGCACCAGCTGGATGATGATCACCGTGATCTGCATCTGCCTGTTCATCGGCGCGATGGGCAAGAGCGCGCAGGTCCCGCTGCACGTCTGGCTGCCCGACTCGATGGAAGGCCCGACCCCGATCTCCGCGCTGATCCACGCCGCCACCATGGTGACGGCCGGCATCTTCATGGTCGCGCGCATGTCGCCGCTCTTCGAGCTGTCGGACACGGCGCTGTCGGTCATCCTCGTGATCGGCGCGATCACGGCGCTGTTCATGGGCTTCCTGGGCATCATCCAGAACGACATCAAGCGCGTCGTCGCGTACTCCACGCTGTCGCAGCTCGGGTACATGACGGTGGCACTCGGTGCTTCCGCCTATTCGGTCGCCGTGTTCCACCTGATGACGCACGCCTTCTTCAAGGCGCTGCTGTTCCTCGCGGCGGGCTCGGTGATCATCGGCATGCACCACAACCAGGACATCCGCTGGATGGGCGGCGTGCGCAAGTACATGCCGATCACCTGGATCACCTCGCTGCTCGGCTCGCTGGCCCTGATCGGCACGCCGCTGTTCGCCGGCTTCTATTCGAAGGACTCGATCATCGAGGCGGTGCACCTGTCCAAGCTGCCCGGTTCCGGCTTCGCCTACTTCGCCGTGATGGCGGGCGTGTTCGTCACCGCCTTCTATTCCTTCCGCATGTATTTCCTGGTGTTCCACGGCAAGGAGCGCTTCGACCAGATCCCGGCGCACGAGCACGATCCGGCCGAGGAACCCGATCCGCACCACCACCAGGACGAGCACCACGCGCCGCACGAGTCGCCGTGGGTGGTGACGGTGCCGCTGATCCTGCTGGCCTTCCCCTCGGTGGTGATCGGCTTCCTGACCATCGGCCCGATGCTGTACGGCGACTTCTTCAAGGATTCGATTTTCGTGAACCTGGAGAAGCACCCGGTGATGGAGCACATGGCCAGGGAATTCCACGGCCCGGTGGCGATGGCGCTGCATGGCCTCACGACGCCCGTGTTCTGGCTGGCGCTGGCCGGCGTGGTGCTGTCCTGGTACATGTACATGAAGAACCCGGCGCTGCCGGCGGCGATCCAGAAGCGCGCGATGCCGCTGTACAAGCTGCTGGACAACAAGTACTACATGGACTGGATCAACGAGAACATCATCGCCCGTGCCGCGCGCGGCCTCGGCCGCGGCCTGTGGAAGGGCGGCGACCAGGGCGTGATCGAGGGCGTGTTCGTCAACGGCAGCGCGCGCCTCGTCTCGAAGTTCGCCGGCGTGATCCGCTGGGTGCAGTCCGGCTACATCTACCACTACGCCTTCGCGATGCTGATGGGCGTGGTGGTGCTCATGACGTACTTCGTGAGCTGGCCGATGATCCGCGAGTGGCTCAAGTAAGGGAAGAACAAGAATGAAGATGGGACTCTTGAGCCTCGCGATCTGGACGCCGATCGTCTTCGGCGCCGTGCTGCTGGCGCTGGGCCGCGACGACCAGGCGCGCACCGTGCGCTGGATCGCGCTGATCGGCGCGGTCGTCAGCTTCCTGGTGACGCTGCCCCTGTACGGCCAGTTCGACACGACGAGCGCCGCGATGCAGTTCGTCGAGAAGGCGCCGTGGATCGCGCGCTTCAACGTCAGCTACCACCTGGGCCTGGACGGCATCTCGTTCTGGTTCGTGCTGCTGACCGCCTTCATCACCGTCGTGGTGGTGATCGCCGGCTGGGAGGTGATCACCGAGCGCGTGAACCAGTACATGGGCGCGTTCCTGATCCTCTCGGGCCTGATGATCGGCGTGTTCTGCGCGCTCGACGCCGTGCTGTTCTACGTGTTCTTCGAGGCCACGCTGATCCCGATGTACCTGATCATCGGCATCTGGGGCGGCCCCAACAAGATCTATGCGGCCTTCAAGTTCTTCCTGTACACGCTGCTCGGCTCGCTGCTGATGCTGGTGGCGCTGGTGTTCCTCTACACCAAGTCGGGCGGCAGCTTCGACATCCTCACCTGGCACAAGCTGCCGCTGTCGTCGCTGGCGCAGACGCTTCTGTTCTTCGGTTTCTTCGCCGCCTTCGCGGTGAAGGTGCCGATGTTCCCGGTGCACACCTGGCTGCCCGACGTGCACGTGGAAGCGCCTACCGGCGGCTCCGCCGTGCTGGCCGCCATCATGCTGAAGCTGGGCGCCTACGGCTTCCTGCGCTTTTCCATGCCGATCGCGCCGGACGCCTCGCGCGAATGGGCCTGGCTGATCATCGCGCTGTCGCTGATCGCCGTGATCTACGTCGGCCTGGTGGCGCTGGTGCAGCAGGACATGAAGAAGCTGATCGCCTATTCGTCCGTGGCGCACATGGGCTTCGTCACGCTCGGCTTCTTCATCTTCAACGACCTGGGCGTCACCGGCGGCCTGGTGATGATGATCGCCCACGGCTTCGTGTCGGCCGCCCTGTTCCTCTGCATCGGCGTGCTGTACGACCGCGTGCACTCGCGCGAGATCGCGGACTACGGCGGCGTGGTGAACACGATGCCGACCTTCGCCGCCTTCGCCGTGCTGTTCGCGATGGCCAACAGCGGCCTGCCCGCCACTGCCGGCTTCATCGGCGAATGGATGGTGATCCTGGCCGCCGTGAAGGCGAACTTCTGGCTCGCGCTGCTGGCCGCCAGCTCGCTGATCCTGGGCGCCGCCTACAACCTCTGGATGGTCAAGCGGGTCTACTTCGGCCCGGTCGGCAACGAGCACGTGAAGGCACTGACGGACATCAATGCCCGCGAGTTCCTGGTGCTGGGCCTGCTGGCTGCCGCGGTGCTGGCCATGGGCATCTACCCGAAACCCTTCACCGACGTGATGAATCCCTCGGTGGACGCCTTCCTGAAGCACGTCTCGGCCTCCAAGCTCTGACAGACACAACATGGACAAACTGAGCTTCCTCGTCGTCGCGCCGGAAATCATCCTGCTGACGATGGCGTGCGTGATCGCCCTGGTCGACCTGGGCGTGAAGAGCCGCCTGCGCAACGCCACCTACTGGCTGACGATGCTGACCCTGGCCGTGACGGCCTGGTACTGCGGCGACCTCGCGTCCGGCGGCACCACCCTCTACGGCTTCAACCGCATGGTGGTCAGCGACCCGATGGGCAACTGGCTGAAGTGCTTCTCCGCGCTGGCCATGATGGTGTGCCTGGTGTACGGCCGTCCGTACTCGGGCGACCGCGGCATGCTGCGGGGCGGCGAGCTGTTCACGCTGGCGCTGTTCGCGCTGCTGGGCATCTTCGTGATGATCGGCGGCCACAACTTCCTGGTGCTGTACCTCGGCCTCGAGCTGCTCACGCTTTCCAGCTACGCGCTGGTGGCGCTGCGCCGCGACCACACGGTGGCGACCGAGGCCGCCATGAAGTACTTCGTGCTGGGCGCGATGGCTTCCGGCTTCCTGCTGTACGGCCTGTCGATGGTCTACGGCGCCACCGGTTCGCTGGACGTCGCCACGGTGTTCAAGGTGATCAACGGCGCCCAGGTGAAGCACCAGGTGCTGGTGTTCGGCCTGGTGTTCATCGTCGCCGGCCTGGCCTTCAAGCTGGGCGCCGCTCCGTTCCACATGTGGATCCCGGACGTCTACCAGGGCGCGCCGACCGCGGTGACGCTGATGATCGGCTCCGCCCCGGAACTCGCCGCCTTCGGCATCGCGATCCGCCTGCTGGTGGAAGGCCTGCTGCCGCTGGCGATCGACTGGCAGCAGATGCTGGTGGTGCTGGCCGTGGCTTCGCTGTTCATCGGCAACCTGGCCGCCATCGCGCAGACCAACCTCAAGCGCATGCTGGCGTATTCCACGATCGGCCAGATGGGCTTCGTGCTGCTGGGCCTGGCGGCGGGCGTGGTGAACCGGGACGTCAGCTTCGCCAGCAACGCGTACAGCTCCGCGATGTTCTACATCGTGACCTACGTGCTGACCACGCTGGCGAGCTTCGGCGTGATCCTGCTGCTGTCGCGCGAAGGTTTCGAGAGCGAGGAGATCGCCGACCTGGCCGGCCTGAACCAGCGCAGCCCGCTGTACGCCGCGATCATGTCGATCTGCCTGTTCTCGCTGGCCGGCGTGCCGCCGATGGTCGGCTTCTACGCCAAGCTGGCGGTGCTGCAGGCGCTGGTGGTTTCCGGCAGCGCGTTCTACATCGGCCTGGCGGTGTTCGCGGTGCTGATGTCGCTGGTGGCGGCCTACTACTACATCCGTGTCGTGAAGGTGATGTACTTCGACGCGCCGATCACGGCCACCACCGTGGCCGCCCCGGCCGACGTGCGCGTGGTGCTCACCATCAACGGCGCGCTGGTGCTGGTGCTGGGCATCCTGCCGGGCGGGCTGATGACGCTCTGCGCCGACGCCATCACCAAGATGCTGGCCTCGTAAGGGGCTGGGCTTCCCGTGTCGCAGTCGGCCTCCATCTGGCTGGTCCTGGTGCTGGCCTTCTGCGCCGCCAACCTGCCTTTCCTCACGCAGCGCCTGCTGGGCGTGGTGTCGCTGCGGCACGGCAAGAACCTCGCCGTCCGTCTCGCCGAACTGGTGTTGATGTACCTGGTGGTGGGCGGCATCGGGCGCCTGCTGGAAAATCGGCTGGGCCAGGTCGCGCCGCAGGGCTGGGAGTTCTACGCCGTCACCGGCGCGCTGTTCCTCACGTTCGCCTTCCCGGGCTTCGTGTGGCGCTACCTGTACAAACCGAGGCACTGAACACCCGATGGCGACCGACCAGCACCTGACCGAGCACACCACCGCCCGCGAGGAGCTGCTGAAGGGCCACGTCCTGCACGTCGTCCGAGACACCGTGCGGCTGCCCGACGGCGCCTCCGCGACCCGCGAATATGTGCTGCACCCGGGTGCGGTGGCGATCGTGCCGCTGCTGGACGACGGCCGCATCGTGCTGGAACGCCAGTACCGCCATCCCACCCGCCAGGTGCATGTCGAAATCCCCGCGGGCAAGCTCGACGCCGGCGAAGGCGCGCTCGCCTGCGGCCAGCGCGAGCTGCTGGAAGAGACGGGTTACGTTGCCCGCGAATGGGCGTACGCTTTCACCATGTACCCCACCGTCGCCTATTCCGACGAAGCCATCGAGATCTGGTTCGCGCGCGGGCTGGAGCATCGCGGCGCGCGGCTGGACGAGGGCGAGTTCCTGGACGTCATCGCGGCCACGCCCGAGGAGTTCCTCGGCTGGGTGCGCGAAGGCAAGGTGAACGACGCCAAGACGCTCGCTTCGGCGCTGTGGATCCAGAACGTTCTGGCGGGGACCTGGAAACTCGACTGGCAGGCCCCACCTGACCAGCCATGAAGGTCCTCAACCTCCAGTGCAGCCACGCCCACGCTTTCGAGGGCTGGTTCGCCTCCGAAGACGATTTCCAGGGCCAGCTCGCCCGCGGGCTGGTGGAGTGCCCCATGTGCGGCGACGCGCAGGTCTCCAAGATGCCGAGCGCCCCGCGCCTGAACCTCGGCGCATCCGAGCCCGCGAAGAAGCAGGAAGTCGCATCCGCGCCGAACGCGCAGATGCAGGCCGCCTGGATGGAGCTGGTCAAGCAGGTGATGGCCAACACCGAGGACGTCGGGCAGCGCTTCGCCGAGGAAGCCCGCAAGATCCACTACGGCGAGAGCGAGGAACGCGGCATCCGCGGGCAGGCTTCGCGTGAAGAGACCGAGTCGCTGCTGGAGGAGGGCATCGGGGTGTTGCCGTTGCCGATTCCGAAGGGCTTGAAGGGTCCTTTGCAGTAACGTCATCCCCGCGCAGGCGGGGACCCAGGGCTTTTTTGAAGTGGCGCTTTCGCGCCGCTTTTTTTCGCTTTTTCGCATCGCGCCGGCTGCCAGCCCCCGTGCGGGCGGGGCCGGGGTCGCGCTGGCATGGCGTCCTTCGCGCCTGCGGCGCTTCGGCAAACCTGCGAGGCCCGGGCAGGCGGCCCCCGCGACCGAACTCGCTGCGTGTTTGCCCGCGCACGGGAAAACACTCCGCTCAAACACCGGTACCGCGAGTCAGAAACGTACGCGCGGCTCGATACGCGCTAAAGCGCTCTCGTAGCCGCGCTGGGCCGCCTGCCCGGTCCTCGCAGGCGCCATGCCTTGATGCGCGACCCCGGCCCCGCCCGCACGGGGGCTGGCAGCAGGATAGGGCGGTGACGCATTGGTGCGTTGGCATCATCACCGCCATGGGGCCTGGCGTAGGGTGGGCAAGCTTGCTTGCCCACCTACGAGGGTACGAGGCCGCGCCGCCTGGCGCGACGCTTCAATACAAACGCCCTGGGTCCCCGCCTGCGCGGGGATGACGTTCAATACCTCGGCGCGAACCGCCGGACAGCATCCTTCACCTGCGGCGCCACCACGAACCCCGGTCCGTACCGGCTCGCCAGCACTTCCGCGCGATGCAGGAACGCATCGATGCCGGTGCCGTAGATGAACTGCATCGCCCCGCCGGTCCAGCCCGGAAAGCCGATGCCGAAGATCGAGCCGATGTTGGCGTCGTGCGCGCTGGTGAGGACGCCTTCGGCCAGGCAGCGCGCCGTCTCGATGGACTGGCGATAGAGCAGCCGGTCCTTCAGGTCCCGCATGTCCCAGGCCGCGTCCGGCTTGCCGAACAGCGTCTTCAATTCCGGCCACAGGAACTTCTTCGCGCCTTTTTCCGCCGGGTACTCGTAGAAGCCGCCTCCGGCCGCGCGGCCGTTGCGGTCGAATTCCTTGACCATGCGCTCGACGAGCAATTCGCCGGGTGTCGCGATGTAGGTCTGGCCCTCGGCGCGGAAGTCCGCGCGGGTCTGGTCGAGCACGTGCACCGACAGGGACAGCGCCGTTTCGTCCAGCACGGCGAGCGGTCCCACCGGCATGCCGGCCTGCAGGCCCGCCTGCTCCACCACCGCGGCGGGGAGGCCTTCGCCGACCATCGCCGCGCCTTCCATCACGAAGGTGCCGAACACCCGGCTGGTGAAGAAGCCGCGCGCATCGTTGACCACGATCGGGATCTTGCCGATCGCCTGCACGTAGTCGAAGGCGCGCGCTACCGTCTCGTCGTCGGTGGCCTGGCCGCGGATGATCTCCACCAGCTTCATCTTGTCGACCGGGCTGAAGAAGTGGATGCCGACGAATTTCCGCGGCTGCGCGCTCGCTTTCGCGAGGCCGGTGATCGGCAGCGTGGAGGTGTTGCTCGCGAAGAAGCCGTCCGGCGCGAGCAGGCCTTCCGCTTCCTTCGTCACCTTCGCCTTGAGTTCGCGGTTCTCGAACACCGCTTCGATGATGAGATCGCAGCCCGCGAGGTCCTTCGCCGATTCGGTGGGCGTGATGCGCGCCAGCAGCGCCGCCTGCTCCTGCGCGCTCATGCGGCCCTTGTCCACGCGCGCCTGCGTGATCTTGAGGCTGCAGGCCTTGCCGGCTTCCGCCTTGTCGATGGTGACGTCCTTCAGCACGGTGGCGATGCCGCGGCTCGCCTGCGCATGCGCGATGCCGGCGCCCATCATGCCGGCGCCGAGGATGCCCACCTTCTTCGGCTGGTAGCGTCCCTCCCATTTCGGGCGCGACTGGCCGCCCTTGATCGCGTTCATTTGGAAGAAGAACGTGTTGATCATGTTCTTCGCCACCGGCGACACGATCAACCGCGCCAGGTAGCGCGTCTCGATGCGCAGCGCGGTGTCGAAGTCGACCAGCGCGCCTTCCACCATCGCCGCGAGCGCCGCTTCCGGCGCCGGATAGAGGCCGCGCGTCTTCTGCCGCAGCGCCGCGGGCGCGACGGCCAGCATGCCCGCGATCTTCGGATTCGCCGGCGTGCCGCCGGGCATCCGGTAATCCTTCGCGTCCCAGGGCTGCTGCGCCTGCGGGTTGGCCGCGATCCAGGCGAGGGCCGCCGGACGCAATGCGGCCGCATCGGGAACGAGCTCGTGCACCAGCCCCAGCTCCAGGCCCTCGCGCGGCGGGAACAGCCTGCTCTCGAGGATGTAGGGCTGCGCGCCCATCAGGCCCAGCAGGCGCGTCATCTTGGTGATGCCCGACGCGCCGGGGATCAGCCCCAGCGTGATCTCCGGCAGGCCGAACTGGATCTTCGGATGGTCGACCGCGATGCGGCGGTGCGCCGCCAGCGCGACTTCCCAACCGCCGCCGAGTGCGGCGCCGTTGAGGCAGGCCACCACCGGCTTGCCCAGCGTCTCCAGCGTGCGGAAGTTCTTCTTGACCTGTTCGATCTCGCGGAACACCTGCGGCGCGTCGTCCGGCTGCAGGCGCATGGTGCCCTTCAGGTCCGCGCCGGCGAAGAAGGTGCTCTTGGCGGAGGCGAGCACGACGCCGCGGATCGCGTCGCGATCCTTCACGACCTGCTGCACCGCCTCGGTGAGGTCCTCCTGCCATTGCCGGCACATGGTGTTCACCGGCGAGCCGGGCTCGTCGAAGGTGAGGGTGGCGATGCCGTCCTGGAGCTCGTATTGGATCGTGCGCATGGTTGCCTTTGTCATTGCGGGCTCGACCCGCAATCCATGGTTCCCGGGTCAAGCCCGGGATGACAATTTCTAGGTTCGTTCCACGATGGTGGCGATGCCCATGCCGCCGCCGACGCACAGCGTGGCGAGGCCGTAGCGCAAGTTGCGGCGATGCAGCTCGTCCACCAGCGTATTGAGGATCATGGCGCCGGTGGCGCCGAGAGGATGCCCCATCGCGATCGCGCCGCCGTTGACGTTCACCCTCTCGTGCGGCACGCCCATCTCGCGCATGAACTTCATCGGCACCGCGGCGAAGGCTTCGTTCACCTCGAACAGGTCGATCTGGTCCATCGTCATGCCGGCTTTCGCCAGCGCCTTGCGCGCCGCCGGCATCGGGCCGGTGAGCATGATGGTCGGGTCCGCGCCCGACAGCGCCGCGGCGACGATGCGCGCGCGAGGCTTCAGGCCGTGCGCCCGGCCCGCCGCTTCGCTGCCGACCAGCACGGCGGCCGCGCCGTCGACGATGCCGGAGGAGTTGCCCGCGTGGTGCACGTGGGCGATGCGCTCCACCTGCGGATAGCGGCCGATCGCGACCTGGTCGAAGCCCATCGCCCCCAGTTGCTCGAAGGCCGGCTTCAGCGAGGCCAGGCCTTCCATCGTGGTGTGCGGCTTGATGAATTCGTCCTGGTCGAGGATGGTCTGCCCGAGGAAGTCCTTCACCGGCACCACCGAGCCGGCGAAGAAACCGCCCTCGCGGGCGCGCGCCGCGCGCTTTTGCGATTCGAGCGCGAACGCATCCACGTCGTCGCGCGAGAAACCCTCCAGCGTGGCGATCAGGTCGGCGCCGATGCCTTGCGGCACGAAGGCCGTCGCCGCGTTGGTCTCGGGGTCCTGCGCCCAGGCGCCGCCGTCGGAGCCGATCGGCACGCGGCTCATGCTTTCCACGCCGCCGGCCACCACGAGGTCCTCCCAGCCGGAGCGCACCTTCTGCGCGGCCATGTTCACCGCTTCCAGCCCGGAAGCGCAGAAACGGTTGAGCTGCACGCCGGCGCAGCGCCAGTCCCAGCCGGCCTTCAGCGCGGCGACCTTGGCGATCACCGAGCCCTGTTCGCCGATCGGCGAGACCACGCCCATCACGACGTCGTCGACCGCGGCGGTGTCGAAGTCGTTGCGGCGCTGGAGTTCGGCCAGCACGCCGGCCAGCAGGTTCACCGGCTTCACCTCATGCAGGCTGCCGTCCTTCTTGCCCTTGCCGCGCGGGGTGCGGATCGCGTCGTAAACAAATGCTTCGCTCATGCGGGTCTCCTGGATCGCGGCAGTATATGCATCCGACTGAGCGCACGCTCGGTGAAATTCCTAAGCGCGCGCGGTGTCGCAGAGGTGACGCCTTCGGGGTTTCTCGCATGCGCTGCCGGGCGGATCGCTCCTAGATTTTCGGCAGCCCGTCGCAACGAGCGGGCACCCACCCCTCAGGAGAGACACCTTGCAGACCAACCTTTCCACAGCCCGGGCCCGCGCCTGCCGGCTGGCACCCTGCGCCGCGGCGGCCGCGCTGCTGGCCGCTTGCGGTGGCGGCGGCGGCAGCGACGGCGGCGCGAACATCGGCAGCGTCCGCTCCGCCAACGTCGCCGACGCGAACATCCCGTTCGCGATCCGCACCGTCAACAACCGCGCCGACCTCGTCAGCGGCGGCGATGCGCTGTTCGAAATCACCGCGCCCGCCGGCACGATCCGCTCCGGCGTGCTCACCATCAAGCGCAACGGCGTGGACGTCACCGGCGACTTCACGCCGGCCGGCGACAACCGCCTGCGCGGCGTCGTCACGGGCCTCGTCGAAGGCAGCAACCTCATCGAGGCCACCATCCGGGGCGGCTCCGGCGCCCAGCTGGAAGTGACCAACGCGCCGCGGCACGGCCCCGTGCTGTCCGGCGCGCACGTCAAGCCCTTCCATTGCGCCACGCCGGTGCCCGTCCCCGGCGACGCGACGCGGCCGACGACCAACGCCAGCGGCCTGAGCGGCCAGCCGGACGCGAACTGCAACATCGCGACCGAGACCACGCTGTATTACCGCAAGGCCTCCGCCCCTTCCAACTGCACCACGAGCCTGCCGAACCCGGTGCCCTCCGCGACGTCCTGCTGGGGCCTGTGGACGCAGGCGACGCCAGCGGCGGACATCGCATCGGCGACCACCGACCACGGCGTCACCGTGCCCTATGTCGTGCGCCTGGAACGCGGCACGATGAACCGCGGCATCTACGACCTGGCCGTGCTGTTCGATCCGGCCGCGCCCTGGACCGCGCTGCGGCCGCAGCCGCAGTGGAACGGCAAGGTGTACTACAGCTTCGGCGCCAGCACCGGCCAGCCGCGCCGGCAGTCGCGCACGACGTCCACCGCATGGAGCGCGCTGGACGAGCAGCTCAAGCGCGGCTTCCTGGTGCTGGGCAACAGCATGAGCGACTCGGCGCGCAACTCCAACCGCGTGCTGATGTCCGAGACGGTGATGATGATGAAGGAGCACATCGCCGACACCTACGGTCCCATCAAGTACACGCTGGGCAACGGCTGCTCGGGCGGTTCGATCAATTCGAACATGAACGCCTCGATCGGCCCCGGACTGCTGGACGGCATCATCACGTCCTGCACCTATCCGGATTCCGAGACCACCTCGATGGAAGTCGGGGACTGCACGCTGCTGGTGGAGGCCTACCAGAGGATGCGCGCCTCGCCCTTGTGGAGCGGCCTGACGCAGGCAGCCGTGGACGGCAAGAAGGCGGCGATCAACGGCCACGTGGATCCCTCGGTATGCCATGCGTGGTTCAACGCCTTCGGCAGCAACGGCAAGGCGGGCGTGTACACGCAGCGCCTCGTCGCCACGCCGCAAGGCCTGGTGATCGACTCGCCGGCGGGACCGGTCAACAACTGCGAGCTGCCCAATACGGCGGTGTACGACCCGCGCACGCCGGAGACCAGGGCGGCGACGGAGCAGCTGCCGCGCTGCAACGCCTGGTCGTGGGCCGAGTCGATCTGGGGCAGGGTGCCGGGCAGCTTCGCGGCGCGCGACACGCGCGACAACGAAGGCGTGCAGTACGGCCTCAAGGCGCTCAGGGACGGCGCGATCACGCCCGAGGAATTCGTCGCGCTGAACGAGGCGGTCGGCGGCATCGACCGCGATTCCACGCCGCGCGCGCAGCGCAGCCAGGCCGACGTCGAAGCGCTGGAGACCGCGTACCGCTCCGGCATCGTGGCTTCCGGCAAGCAGCTGGCCAAGACTCCCATCATCGACCTGCGCGGCTGGGACGATTCGAACGTCGACGTTCCGCCGGGCCAGACGGCGAACCCGAATCCGCTGCAGACCATCCCGATCCACCACCAGTGGTTCAGCTGGGCCGTCCGCGATCGCATCCAGCGCGAGTACGGCGACTTCGGCAACCAGGCGCTGTGGCGCTTCGCCCGAACCGGACTCGCGCCCACGCCGGCGACGTCGCTGTTCGCCTTCAACTCCATGGACACCTGGCTGACCAAGCTGGTCACCGACACGTCCGGGGCCGCCATCGAACAGAAGGTGCGCGCGGCACGCCCGGCCGACACCGCGGACTTCTGCCTGCTGCCCGAGGACGCGACGCAATCGCTGGCCAACCGGGTGACCGACATGGCGGCCTGCGACGCCAACAAGTACCTCAAGCCCTCGCTGTCGCCGCGCCAGGTGGCCGGCGGCCCGCGCGCGGAGGACATCCTGAAGTGCCAGCTGAAGCCGCTCGATGGCGCGGACTATGGTGCAGTGGGTTTCAGCGCGACGCAATGGAGCCGCCTGCAGGCGGTGTTCGCCACCGGCGTCTGCGACTGGAGCAAGCCGGGCGTCGGCCAGCAACTCGCCGTGAGCCCGCTGACCTTCCAGGCCGGCGCGGGCGGGCAGCCGCTGCCGCCCGCGCCGATGTCGACGAAGAAGTAGAGTCGCCGTGACACACCCGCCGCCGGCTGACGGCGGCGGGATTTTTTTTCCGAGGACGCCCATGATCGAACGCACGCTCTTCACGCCCGACCACGACGCCTTTCGCGATGCCTTCCGCCGCTTCGTGGAGAAGGAGGTGGCCCCGTTCCACGCGCAGTGGGAAGAGGACGGTCATGTCGATCGCGAGCTGTGGCGCAAGGCGGGCGCCAACGGTTACCTGTGCGCCACCATGCCGGAAGGCTACGGCGGCGCCGGTGCGGACAAGCTCTATTCGGTGGTGCAGATGGAGGAACTCGCGCGCGGCGGCTTCAGCGGCGTGGGCTTCGGGCTGCACAGCGAGATCGTCGCGCCGTACCTCCTGCATTACGGCAGCGAGGAGCAGAAGCAGCGCTACCTGCCGCGGCTCGCGAGCGGCGACATGGTCGGCGCGATCGCGATGAGCGAGCCGGCGGCGGGCAGCGACCTGCAGGGCATCCAGAGCACCGCGGCCCGGCAGGCCGACGGCAGCTTCCTCCTGAACGGCAGCAAGACCTTCATCACCAACGGCTGGCACGCCGACCTGGTGATCGTGGTGGCGAAGACCGATCCGGCGGCCGGCGCCAAGGGCACCAGCCTGCTGCTGGTGGAGCGCGGCATGCAGGGCTTCGAGAGGGGCAAGCGGCTGAAGAAACTGGGCCTGAAGGCGCAGGACACCTCGGAACTGTTCTTCGACAACGTGCGCGTGCCGGCGGACAACCTGCTGGGAGGCGCGGCGCTGGAGAACCGCGGCTTCGTGTGCCTCATGGAGCAGCTGCCGTGGGAACGGATCCAGATCGCCGTCACCGCGGTGGAGGCCGCGCAGGCCGCGATCGACTGGACGGTGCAGTACGTGAAGGACCGCCGCGTGTTCGGCCAGCCGGTGGCGGCGTTCCAGAACACCCGCTACAAGCTCGCGGAGCTGCAGACCGAGGTGCAGGTCGCGCGCGTGTTCGTCGACAAGTGCCTGGAACTGGTGCTGCAGGACAAGCTCGACACCGCCACCGCGAGCATGGCGAAGTACTGGACCACCGACCTGCAGTGCAAGGTGATGGACGAATGCGTGCAGCTGCACGGCGGCTACGGCTACATGTGGGAGGTGCCCATCACCCGTGCCTACGCCGACGCGCGGGTGCAGCGCATCTACGGCGGTACCAACGAGATCATGAAGGAGGTCATCACACGCTCGATGGGTCTCGGCGCAAAATAAGGCGATGCTCCGTACGCTCAAGGACCTGTTCGATGCATTCACGCCGCGGCCCGCGCCCACGCCTGCGCAGGAAGCGCATGCGCTGCAGCTCGCCTGCGCCGTGCTGCTGGTGGAGGTGATGCGCGCGGAACCCGAAGTGAAACCGGAAGAGCGCGCCGCCGTCGTCGGGGCGCTGCGCCGCAAGTTCGCCCTGGCGCCGGACGAACTGGATCGCCTGGTCGAACTGGCCGACGAGAAGGCGCGCGGCGCCAACGATTTCTTCGCCTTCACCTCCACGCTCAACGAGCGCTTCGACCACGAGCAGAAAGTGCGCATCGTCGAATTCATGTGGCAGGTCGCCTATGCCGACGGCGACATCGACGCCCACGAGAACCACCTGATCTCCAAGGTCGCAGGCCTGCTGCACGTGACCCACGGCGAGTACATCGCGGCAAAGCTGCACGCCCGCCAGGCCGCCGGCTCCGGCGCACCCTGACCCGTTCGTCGCACCCGCAAGCTCGCGCTTGACACGGAGGGCCTCGCGGCTAAACTAAACCGTATGGTTAAGCAAAGGAGAGACGCATGCTCTACCGTGGCAGCTGCCATTGCGGGCGGATCCGGTTCGAAGTGGAAGGCGAGGTCGACAGCGGCATGGCCTGCAACTGCTCGATGTGCTCGCGCAAGGGATCGCTGCTGTGGTTCGTGCCGCGCGAGAATTTGCGCCTGCTGACCAGCGAGGACGCCGCGTCCACGTACCTGTTCAACAAGCACGTGATCAGGCACCGGTTCTGTCCCACCTGCGGCATCCACCCGTACGGCGAGGGCGCGGGGCCCGGTGGCGTGCGGATGGCGGCCATCAACCTGCGGACGCTGGAGGACTTCGACCTGTCCTCGGTGCCCGTGAAGCACTACGACGGCAAGTCGGCCTAGTCACCGAGAGGAGCAAGTCATGAACCCTGTCGTGCATTTCGAGATGCCCTACGACGACCGCGAGCGCATCGCGCGTTTCTACCGCGAGGCCTTCGGCTGGAAGCTGGAGATGCTGGGCGCGGAGATGGGCAACTACGTGCTGGCCACCACCCTGGAAGGGGACACGCGGCCGGATGCGCCGCGCGGCGGCATCAACGGCGGTTTCTTCCCGCGCGATCCCAAGATGCCGGGCCAGCATCCCTCGGTGGTGATCGGCGTGCAGGACATCCAGCAGTCCATGAAGGCGGTGAAGCAGGCCGGCGGCGAGGTGCTGGGTGCGCCGATGGAGATCCCCGGCGTCGGCCAGTACGTGGCCTTCCACGATACCGAGGGGAACCGGTTGAGCATGCTGCAGCCGCTGCCGCGGTCGCAGTGAAGGGATGACCGGCGACGCGGTCCTCGACCAGGTGTTCTGGGCGCTGTCGGACTCCACGCGCCGCAGCGTGATCGAGCACCTGACGCGGGGGCCGGCGACCGTGAGCGACCTCGCGCAGCCGCATGCGATGTCGCTGCCCGGATTCATGAAGCACCTGAAGGTGCTGGAGGACGCGGGACTGCTGGTGCGCGCCAAGGAGGGCCGCAGCGTGCGCTGCGAGCTCGCGCCGCGCGCGCTGGAGGACGCCGCCATGTGGCTCGCGCATTACGAGAAGTTCTGGACCGCGCAGCTCGACGCGCTCGGCCGCTACCTGTACCACCAGGAGGAAGTGCAAGCATGGAAACCGGCTCGCTCGACGACAGGCCCTCGCTCCGGCTCGTCCGCCGCTACCCCGTCGCCCCGGAAAAAGTCTGGCGGGCCTGGACGGACCCGCAGGCGCTGAGCGCGTGGTTCGGCCCGGGCGAGGCGAACTCGGTGACGCTGGCGGAAATGGACGTGCGCGAGGGCGGCCGCTACCGCATCCGCTTCCACACGCCGGATGGCGAGGAGCACGAGGTCTCGGGCACCTACGAAGGGGTGGAAGCGAACCGGCGGCTCGCCTTCAGCTGGGCCTGGCGCAGCACGCCCGAGCGGGTGTCGCAAGTGAAGCTGGCGTTTCGCGCCGTCGACGGCGGCACGGAAATGGATTTCCGCCACGAGTGCTTCTTCGACCAGCAGGCCCGCGACGGCCACGAGCGCGGCTGGACGGCCACGCTCGTGAAACTGGAGGACTGGCTTCGAGGGTAGGGTGGGCAAGCTTGCTTGCCCACCGACAGCCCATGGTGGGCAAGGGGACCTTGCCCACCCTACGAATCATCAACTCCGCCGCGGATCGCTCGGGAAGTCGTCGAAGCGGTTGGCGACGCCGTCGCCGTCGCGGTCGCGGTCATCGGCGTTGCGGATGCCGTCGCCATCGAGGTCGCCGTTGGGGCCGTACAGCTGCCTGCGCGCCTGGCGCCGCTCGTAGCGGTCGTCGTCGTCGTAGGAGTAGCGGTCGCCGCGCACCCACTGGCCGCCCACCAGGTGCCAGGAGCCGTCCTGGTGCTGCACCCAGCGTGCCTCCTGCCAGTCCCAGCCCGTGCGCGATTCGATCCAGCGGCCCGACGCCCACGTGTAGCGGCCATCGCGCCACTCGTAATGGCCGGGCGCCCACACGAAGCCTTCGCGCGGCGCGGGGACCGTTTCGAAGATCGGCGCCGGCGGCGCGGCCTGGACGATGGTCACGTTGCCCGGCGTCGTCGCGACGACGGCGGGGACGGCCTGCGCACCGGTGCTCAGGCCCAGCAGGGCGGCGCTGCCCAGTGCGGCAGCGAGAACGGTCTTCCGGATCATGGGAACTCCTTGTCTTTTCGAATACGGACAAGGTACGGCCGCGTTGGCACGAGCGGGATCGGACCGGGGCGGCTCTGCCCGTCGGCGCCGTCTGGCTAGACGCAAGCGGCTCGTGCGTGGATCAGTTGCGGCGTGCGCAGGCCGGCGCGGCCTGCTGCTGGGCCAGCTGTGCGCAGGCCAGCACCGGGGCCGTCGCCGCGCGGGCGGGCATCACCGTGAGGTACAGCGCGGCGCCCACGGTGCCGATCGCGAACACCGTGGTGCCGAACAGGAGGTACCACGGCCAGCTCGTGGACGGGTGCAGGAAGGTCCAGAGGGTTTGCGGCAGCGCCGACGCCGGCGCGGGGCAGGCAGGGCGTTCGGCCCGGCGGATCCACAGGTCGTGTTCGGCCCGCCGATGCGCATCGGAGAGCACCTCGTAGGCCGCGTTGATGGCAGCCATCGCCCGCGAGGCGTTCGCGTTGCCAGGCATCTTGTCGGGGTGGTACTTCTGCGCGAGCTTGCGGTAGGCGGCGCGCACGCGCTCGGGCGTGGCATCGCGCTCGACCTGCAGCAGGTCGTAATAGGTGGGCATCCGCTCGGCCATCGCTACGATTTTCATAGCTTCGTCCGGCGGGCGTCCAGCGAAAGCTTTCATGAAGGCGGAGGAATGTAGTCCGCCTGCTACAAAAACAACAGCAAGAGGCTCAGGCGGCGCGGTGCCGGAGGAAGGACGCGACGAACAGGCGGGGGATGGGGATGTGGAAGCGCTGGCGCTGTTCGGCCAGGGTGCGCGCATGCCGCGGCAGGCACGAGACCTCGTTGCGGGCGTAGAGCGCGACGGAGGTGAGAGCGGCGTCGAGGCTGCGGTGCTTTTCGCCGCCGAAGATCTTGAACGCGCAGTCGGCGTCCCAGTAGCTGTCGGGCGATGTCCAGCAGACCTTCGCGTAGCTGGCGTAGCGGTCGCCGTCGCCCACCGGTGCGGCGTAGGCGGCGAAGTAGAAACCGTTGACCGGCCCCCAGATCCTTTCCATGTGCGCTCCCACGGTACTGCTTTCGAGGGCGCGAGTTTGCTGGAGAGGTTGCTCTGCCGTGACGCCATGCATCGCAGGTCGCGGCGCGGTCCTACAAACTTCGGGGCATGAAAAAAAACGGCCGCACGAGGCGGCCGGATCCGCTTGTGCAGCCTCTCTAGTACCCGACGGACCAGCCGACCGCCGCGGCGCACACGCACAGCACCAGCGCCGCCAGCGCGCGGCTCGCGCCATCGTCGCGCGCCGGACTCGCACGATAGGGCAGCAGCTTGTCGCCGCCGATCATGGCGCGCACCAGCTTGCGACGGCGCACGATGCGGTAGAAGGCGATGGCGACCACGTGCAGCAACACGAGACCGAGCAGCAGCCACTGGCCCACCTGCTTGTGCAGCAGCGTGGCGGCGCTCGCCAGTGCACTGGAGACCTTGTCGTTGAGCGCCCCGGTGAAGCCGCCGCCGTCGTCGCTCAGCAGCCCGGTGGCCACCTGCGCGAACAGCACCAGCAGCATCGCGAGCACGGACAAGGCACCCAGCGGACTGTGGCCCGCTTCCTGTTCCGGCTTCGCCTGGCCGCGCAGGTAGGCCTTCACGGCCGCCGGCGTGGGCAGGAAGCTCGCGAAGCGCGACCAGCGCCCGCCGATGCAGCCCCACACGATGCGGAACGCCAGCAGCGCGAGGACGGCGCTGCCCAGGCGCGCGTGCCACTCCATCCACGCTCCGCCCGCGTAGCCGGTGGCCGCGAGGCCCGCCAGCGAGGCCGCGAGCGACCAGTGGAACACGCGGGTGGGCAGGTCCCACACGCGCACGCGGAACAGTCCCGCCTCCTGCGCGCGCTCGCGCGCGGGGGCCAGCGGCGGCGACTGCGGCGGCGCGTGGGGAACGAGGACGCCGAAGTTATTGGCTACGGTAGGCATCGTGGCACTCCTTGCAGGTGTTCGCCGCCGGCCCGAAGGCGGCCTTGATCTGCGCCAGGTCCTGGGTCTTCGCGGCGGCCAGCAGCCGGCCGGTCTCGGCGACCAGGCGTTCGTTCTGTTCGCGGAAACGCGCCGACTCGGTCCAGATCTCCGGGCGGGCGTGGTCGGTCGGCAGGTCGGTGCCGTGGCCGAATGCCGTTGCGGGCAGGCGCGCGAGCGTCGCCACCACCTCGGCATCCTGAAGCGCGACGCGGGCGTCGAAGGGCAGCCGGCCGCGCGCCATGTTGCCGATGCGGGTGAAGTGCTGGTTCAGGACGAACCAGGCGCCCTGCCGGTATTTCACCGCTTCCTCGGCGCGCGCGAACTGCGCGGAGGCCGGTGCCGGCAACGTGGCGCACAGCGCGCCGAACAGCAGCGCGTGGCGCAATGCGGTGGTGTTCATTCGCCCGTGTACTCCAGCAGCGCGAGGTAGTCGCGGCGATCGGCCTTCTGCCATTGCTTGACGCCGATGTCGGCCAGCAGCGCCGGCTGGCCGTTCATGGCGAGCAACGTTTCGGTCAGGCGCGCGGCGAGGTCGGGCGGCGCCTTGGGCGAGGCCAGCACCGACCAGTTCACCACCGGCTGCGTCTCGCCGATCACGGTGCCGCCGGCTTCCTTCCACTTGCGCGCGATGGTGGGATTCACCACGCCGGCCTCCGCCATGCCGCTGGCCACCTGCGAGGCCACGCTGTCCTGGAAGCGCGTGTGCGAGATGTAGGGATCGCGCACGCCGCGGTGCCTCAGTTCGGCCTTGGCCACGGCGGCGGTGGCGGAGGACTCGTCGGGCATGAGCAACTTGCGTCCGCCCAGCTGAGTGAGGTCGCGGATCGGCGAGTCCTTGGCGACGATGAAGGCGGAGCGGTACGGATCCGAGCGCGCCACCAGCGGCTGGTAGCCGTGGTCGCGCACCAGCTTCGAGAGCTGGTTGACCGACTTGCCGAACAGCACCAGTGGCTTCTCGTCGGCCAGGGCCTGCTGCACGAAGCGGCGGATGTCGATGATCGGGTCGATCAGCACCTGGCGCGCCTTCAGCTGCGGCGCCAGGTAGTCGGCCCAGGACTTGTAGCGCACGGCGAGCATCGAGATGCTCAGGTCCGCGGTGACGGCCTCGTTGATCAGGAAGCGGCTGTTGCCGGGCGCCTGCTGCGCCCACCCGACGGGCACGGCGCACAGGGCGGCCGCGCCGGCAGCGCGCAGCAGGTCGCGCCGGTGCAGGCGCGGAGCGGGGATCGACGTCGTCATTGCGGCACCTCGTGGCCGTTGCGCACGGGCTGCCACGCCACCGGCGCGGCCTGCTTCGCGGCGCGTTGTTCCCAGGCCCTGGCCGCCTGCACCGTGGCCTTGAAGGCCTCGGCGCTTTCCAGCAACCACGTCTTGTCGTCCGGCTTCAGCGCGTAGCTGTTGCGGAATTCGTCCATGGGCATCTTGTCCTCGCGCACCGACTTGATCAGGCGATCGATCTCGCCCGCCGCGTGCGCCGGCGTGGACAGCAGCACCAGGCGGCTCATCTTGTCGGGGTTGTTCGGTACGTGGCACTGCGTGCACTGCGACTCGCGCATCTGCAGCGCGAGGTCGCGGTACTGGCGGTCCAGCGTGCGTAGGTAGGGGTTCTCGGGACGGTAGAGGCCGTCGAACAGCGTCACGGCCGGCTGCGTGCGGCCGCCGGCGTCGGTCCACAGCCAGGTGCCCTCGAACTTGTGTTTCACCGGCTGCACGGCCTGCAGCATCGGCGTCGGCCCCCGGTTGGTGAACTGCGCCACCTGGATCTTCGCCGTCTTCGGATGCACCCACAGCAGGAAGCTGTTGGCGTTCTGGTAGGTGCCCCACTTCGCCTCTTCGTGCCAGAAGGGGTAGGGGAACTGGCCCGGGGCCAGGCGGTTGCGGAACGCAGCTTCCAGCCGCACCAGGTACTGGCGCTCTTCGGGCACCCACTCCACCGTGTGCTTGCCGTTGAACATGAACAGCGGCGCGTACAGGTGGGTCCAGGTGTCGGGCGCGAACTGGGTGAGGTTGGTCTGGCGCAGCGTCGCGTTCGGGTTGGTGCTCTGGCGGCCCCACAGCAGCACGGGCGGCAGGTGCGCGCGCAGCGTGCTGTCGCCGAAGAGCGCGGCGCGGCAGCTTTCGAAGGCGGCGGCATCGTTGGCTTCGGCGAGCGGGCAATGGCGGGCGAGTTCGGCCGCGATCGCGGCGGCCATGGTCTGGACGGCCGGCGGGACGGCCGCCTCCTGCGCTCGCGCCGCGCCGGCAGCGAGAAGGGCGGCGCCGAGCACCGCGGCCAGGCGAAGGGACAGGGGACGGAACTGCTTCATGCTTCTCACTCCTTCGTGTAATCCAGCAAGGCGAGGTAGTCCTGGCGCTCCGCCGGCGCCCACTGCTTGATGCCGAGGCCGGTCAGCAGCGGCTGGGCTTGCGTGTTCATCGCCAGCAAGGCGTTGCGAAGCAGCGCCACGTCCTGCTCGCCGACGGCCGGCGCTGCAAGGACGGACCAGTTCACGACCGGCTGGGTCTCGGCGAGCACGCGGCCGCCTTCCTGCGTCCACTTGCGCGCGATGGTGGGATTGACCACGCCCACCTGCGCGAAGCCGTTGGCGATCTGCTGGGCGACCGCTTCCTGGTAGCGCGTGTGCACGATCTGCACCGCGCCGGCGTTCTGCACGCGCAACTCGGCGCGCGCCACCGCGGTGGTCGCCGCGGACTCGTCCGGCATGATGATCTTGGCGCGCGCACGGGACGCGTCCGCGAGCGTGCGGATCGGCGAGTCCTTCGCCACGATGAAAGCCGCCTTGTACGGGTCGGCACGGCGCACCAGGGGCTGGTAGCCTTCGTCGCGCACCAGCTTCGCCAGCTGGTTGACCGATTTGCCGAACACGAGCTGCGGCTTGGTCGGCGATTGCGCCAGCACGAGGAAACGGCGGATGTCGACCACCGGTTCGACGCCGATGGTGGGTTTGCCGCGCAATTGCGCGCCCACGTATTCGGCGAATGGCTGGTAGCGAGCGGTGAGGATGAAGAGGTTGGACTCGCCGGTCACCGCCTCGTTGACCAGCAGCCGCCAGGGCTTGTCCGCGGCCACCTTGCGCGGCGACTCGGCGTGCGCGTCGAGCGCCAGCGCGAGACCTCCGCCGCCGCACAGGCCCAGGAACTCCCGCCTGCCCACGGCCCTCCCACCATCCTTCGACGTCCTTGCCATCGCTTCTCCCTTTGTTGCGTTTGGTGCGGACTGTAGGGAGAAGACATGAAAGTGGGCAATTCGCCATCGCATCGGCGCGACGGCGCGCTGTCACAAACCTTCGCGATCCGGTGACAACTCTTCACGAGGCGGCACACGTGCTGACAGTGCGCAGCGGCTTGCGTGCAGCAGCCGGTGCGCGCACCGGGACGGACGGTTGCGGCCGCAACTAACGCACGGCCGCGGCAGGCGGGCGAGGAAATTTTCCTCACCCGCCTTAGGGAGCGTCACGCCGACAACGCGCGCATCTGCCGGATCAGGTCGCTCTTGCCCTCGAAACCGATGCCGGGGAGGTCGGGCATCGTCACGTGGCTGTTCTCCACCTTCACGCCGTCCGGGAAGCCGCCGTAAGGCTGGAACAGGTCGGGGTAGGACTCGTTGCCGCCCAGGCCCAGGCCCGCCGCGATGTTCAGCGACATCTGGTGGCCGCCGTGCGGGACGCAGCGGCTGGGCGACCAGCCGTGCTGCTTCAGCATCTCCAGCGTGCGCAGGTATTCGACCAGGCCGTACGACAGCGCGCAGTCGAACTGCAGCCAGTCGCGGTCGGGGCGCATGCCGCCGTAGCGAACGAGGTTGCGCGCGTCCTGCATCGAGAACAGGTTCTCGCCGGTCGCCATCGGGTTGGTGTAGTAGCTGCGCAGGATGGACTGCAGCTCGTAGTCCAGCGGGTCGCCGGCTTCCTCGTACCAGAACAGGTCGTACTGCTGCAGCGCCTTCGCATAGGCGATGGCGGTGTCCATGTCGAAGCGGCCGTTGGCATCGACGCACAGGCGCTGGCCGTCCTTCAGGATGGACAGCACGGACTCGATGCGGCGCTGGTCTTCGGCCAGCGAGGCGCCGCCGATCTTCATCTTCACCACCGAGTAGCCGCGATCGAGGTACGAGCGCATCTCGTCCTTCAGTTGGGCGTCGTCCTTGCCGGGGTAGTAGTAGCCGCCGGCGGCATAGACGAACACCTTGCGGTTCACCTCGCCGTTGCCGTAGCGGTCGGCCAGCAGCTGGAACAGCGGCTTGTTCTCGATCTTGGCCACTGCGTCCCACACCGCCATGTCGATCGTGCCGATCGCCACCGAGCGCTCGCCGTGGCCGCCGGGCTTCTCGTTCCTGAACATGGTGTCCCACACCTTGTGCGGGTCGAGGATGCCGCGCGCATCGAGCAGCGACTCCGGCTTGGCCTCCGTCACGCGCGGCAGGAAGCGCTCGCGCATCAGCTGGCCCTGGCCGTAGCGGCCGTTGGAATTGAAGCCGTAGCCCACCACCGGCTTGCCGTCGCGGACCACGTCGGTGATCACGGCGACGAGGCTCAGCGTCATCTTGCTAAAGTCGATGTACGCGTTGCGGATGGGCGAGGAAATCGGAACGGTCTTTTCGCGGATCTCGACGATCTTCATGGGGTCACTCCTGTGGAACGGGTGCGATCATCGCCAAACCTGCCGCGCGAGGCCAATGCCCTTTTTCTTGACTTCCATGCCGCCGAGGCACCGCCCATGAACCTGTCCTGGCTGGAGGACTTCCTCGCGCTCGCCGCCAGCGGCAACTTCTCCCGCGCCGCCGAGGAGCGGAACATGACGCAGCCCGCCTTCAGCCGCCGCATCCGCGCGCTGGAGGAATGGCTGGGCGTCGACCTGTTCGATCGCAGCAGCCAGCCCGCGCGCCTCACGCCGGCCGGCGACTGGTTCCGGCCCCAGGCCGAGGAGCTGCTGGCGCGCGTGGCGCGCCTGCCCGGCGAGGCCCGCGCCGTGTCGGAGGCGAATGCCGCCACGCTGCGGCTGGCGGCCACCCACGCGCTGTCCTTCAGCTTCGTGCCGGGCTGGCTGCAGTCGCTGGAGGCGCATACCGCGCGCGGGCCGATCCGGCTGGTGTCGGACGTGCTGGAGCGCTGCGAGGCGCTGCTGGCGCAGCGGCAGGTGCAGTTCGTGGTCGCGCACGCCCCCGCCGCCGGCCGCGGCGAGCTCGATGCGCAGGGCGTTCCTTCGGTGGCGATCGGCGCCGACATGCTGCTGCCGGTGCATGCGCCGGGTGCGCCGGAGCGGGCGCTGCTCGGGTTCAGCGACGAATCGGGGCTGGGGCGCATCGTGCGGCAGACGCTCGGGCCGGAGCTCGCGGCCGCGGGATTGCTGCCGGTGTTCACCGCGCATCTCGCGTCGGTGCTGAAAAGCATGGCGCTGGAAGCGAGGGGACTGGCCTGGCTGCCGCACTCGCTGGTGCGCGAGGAGCTGGAGAAAGGGAGGCTGCGCATCGCCGGGCCGGGGCACTGGCAGATCGCGGTGGAAATCCGCCTGTATCGCGATCCGGGGCCGCTGGGGGCGTATGCGGAGGCGTTCTGGCAGGCTGCGGCGGCCTGAGCGTCGGGGTTCGGGCTTCGCCGCTCACCCCGACCTACGAATGCCCGGCTGCTTGTAGGGCGGGGGTGAGCGCGAAGCCGAACCCCGCCGAACGCTCCTCAATAAATATCCGGCTCGCCCGCCGACTCCCCGAACTCCGTGCGCAGGAAATCCATGTCGCAGCCGTCGTTGGCCTGCAGGATGTGCTCGGTGAACATCCACCCGTAGCCGCGCGAGAAGCGCGGCGGCGGCGCCTTCCATCCGGCGCGGCGCTTCGCCAGTTCCTCGTCGGACACGTCCACGTGGATCGTGCGATTGGGGATGTCCACGCTGATGCGGTCGCCGGTCTTCACCAGCGCCAGGTTGCCGCCGACGAAGGCCTCGGGCGCCACGTGCAGCACGCAGGCGCCGTAGCTGGTGCCGCTCATGCGCGCATCGCTGATGCGCAGCATGTCGCGCTTGCCCTCCTTCAGCAGCTTCACCGGCAGCGGGATCATGCCCCACTCGGGCATGCCGGGACCGCCCTTGGGCCCGGCGTTGCGCAGCACGATGACGTGGTCCTCGGTGACGTCCGCGTTCGGGTCGTCGAGCATCTTCTTCATGCTGGCGTAGTCGTCGAACACGATCGCCGGGCCGCTGTGCTTCATGAACTTTTCGCTCATGGCCGAAGGCTTGATCACGCAGCCGTCCGGCGCCAGGTTGCCGCGCAGCACCGCGAGCGCGCCTTCCTTGTAGACCGGGTTCGACAGCGGCCGGATCACGTCGTCGTTGAAGCACTCGGCGCCTTCGAGGTTCTCGCCCACGGTCCTGCCGGTCACCGTCTTCTGGTCCAGCTTCAGGTGGGACTTGATCCGCTGCATCAGCGCCGGCACGCCGCCGGCGTAATAGAAGTCCTCCATCAGGTACTGGCTGCTGCCGTTGGGCCGGATGTTGGCCAGCACGGGGACTTCGCGGCTGATGCGGTCGAAGTCGGCCAGCGAGATGTCCTGGCCCGCGCGGCGCGCCTGCGCGATCAGGTGGATGATGGCGTTGGTGGAGCAGCCGAGCGCCATCGCCACCGTGATGCCGTTGAGGTAGGCCTCGCGCGTCTGGATCTTCGAAGGCCGCAGGTCCTCCAGCACCATGTCGACGATGCGCCGGCCGCATTGCGTGGCCATGCGCTGGTGGCTCGCGTCGACGGCGGGGATCGCCGCCGCGCCGGGCAGGGCCATGCCGATGGCCTCGGCGATGGAGGTCATCGTGCTCGCCGTGCCCATGGTCATGCACGTGCCCGCGCTGCGCGCGATGCCGCCCACGATCGACATCCACTGCGGCTCGCTGATGGTGCCGGCGCGGCGCTCGTCCCAGTACTTGAAGGCGTCCGAGCCGGAGCCGAGCGTCTGGCCGCGCGAGTTGCCGCGCAGCATGGGTCCCGCCGGCAGGAAGATCGCGGGCACGTCGGCGCTGGTGGCCCCCAGCAGCATCGCGGGAGTGGTCTTGTCGCAGCCGCCCATCAGCACCACGCCGTCGACCGGGTAGGCGCGGATCATCTCCTCCACCTCCATCGCCAGCATGTTGCGATAGAGCAGGGCGGATGGCTTGATCAGCACTTCGCCGAGCGACACCGTCGGCAGTTCCAGCGGGAAGCCGCCCGCCTGCAGCACGCCGCGCTTCACCTCTTCCGACCGGTGCTTGAAGTGCTGGTGGCAGGGATTGAAGTCGTTCCAGTTGTTCAGGATCGCGATGACCGGCTTGCCCTCCCAGTCCTTGGGGTCGTACCCCATCTGCATCACCCGAGAGCGGTGGTTGAAGCTGCGGAATTCGTCACGGGCCAGCCAGCGCTGGCTGCGGAGGTGCTCGAGTTTGGCCATGGCGCCGTATTGTGAACCGCGCGCCGCGCACCATGCCCGCCCATGGCGTAGGGACGACAGGGAGCGCGCGCGACGCTGGTGCCCTTCTTCGGCACAATAAAAAATCCCCCGGGGCCGCAGGGCTCCGAGGGATAAGTAGCCGGGAAAGAAACTTGAAAAAGAACCCGGCTCACTGACTGTGATTGCACATCGCGTGCCCGGGTTCCTGTGCGGGGGCCGGTGCTGCGAAACGGCAACAGCACTGTTCGTGAATTTGTCACGTCGCACTGCGCAGCCCGTTGCAAGCGATTTTTTCGACTCGCCTCCCGGGAACCCTTTCTGTAGGATGACTCTGACAAACAGGGCCGCATCCTCCGGTCCTTTTTGAACGAACTCGGGCTGGCGCGCGCCGCGGCAGCCCCCGACCAGGAACAGCATGTCCGACCTGTCCGCCGACAAAGACCCCGTGGACGCGCCCGAAAGCGCTCCCGCCGCGACGAGCCTCTGGCTCAGCCTGAGGAAAGCGGGGTCCCGGCTGTCCGACTGGTTCGCGATCCAGTCCATGGCCGTCAAGCTGATGGTCATCACGGTCGCGATCCTCATCCCCCTCACCGCCACGTATTCCTTCGTGGTCTGGAAGCGCCAGGCCGTCGTCGCCGAGCAGGTGAAGGCCATGGCCGGCCAGTCCGGCGCCGACGCGCTGTGGACGATCGACGAGAAGCTGCCGGTCGTCTTCGGCACCGGCTCGATCCTCGGCTTCCTCGAGTCCAACCCGATCGAGCACGTCACGGTGATCTACAAGCCGCTGATGTGGAACGTCTCCGAGCGCATCGTGCTGATCGAGTCGGCCGGCAAGCAGTACGCCTGGTACCCGAGCGACATGGAGACCAAGATCTTCGCGGACAAGGCGGTCAACGCGTCCTGGGGCGGCAAGCTGGTGTTCATCCCGCGCGGCGAGCTGTCCGGCAGCGGCCTGCGGATGCTCGAGCGCCTCGACGAGCGCTTCGCCGGGGCCCGCCCGCAGTCCGAGAAGGACGGCTGGAAGGCCGGCGTGAGCGGCGTGCTGTCGGCGGCGCTGACCAT
Source organism: Ramlibacter sp. (assembly GCF_036383835.1). GTDB lineage: Bacteria > Pseudomonadota > Gammaproteobacteria > Burkholderiales > Burkholderiaceae_C > Ramlibacter. The sequence goes on along the minus strand of NZ_DASVNN010000055.1, from coordinate 1,202 downwards.
CGGCCTGCTCGGCTTCCTCGCCCTCCACCTCAAGGGCCAGTTCAAGTCGCTGCGCTTCATCGAGCCGCACCAGGTGCATGGCTCGATCGACGACCTCGTCGGCATGGACGACATCAAGACCGAGGTGCGCCAGATCAAGGACCAGTACGAGCGGCGCGCCGAGTACGCGGAGTACGGCATCAACAAGCCGTTCAACGTGATGTTCAGCGGCCCCGCGGGCACCGGCAAGACCAAGCTCGCGAGCTACCTGGCCAAGGAACTGGGCCTGCCGATCCTGTTCCACTCGGCGGCCAACCTGGAGACCGGCTACGTCGCCGGCGGCTCCAACACGCTGGCGCGCATCCTGTCGATCGCCAAGCGCCGCAAGCGCTGCATCGTCTTCCTCGACGAGGCGCAGGACCTCTTCATGAAGCGCGGCGGCCACCGCAAGTTCGACGACGACACGCAGAACATGCTGCTGGCGATCCTCGACGGCGTGCGCACCAAGAGCGACGCCGAGATCATCTGGATCGTGGCCTCCAACTTCAACAGCGAGTCCATGGCCATGGACGAGGCCATGCTGCGCCGCTTCCAGATGAAGGTGGACTTCCGCATGCCGAACAAGGAAGAGCGCCGGGCCATCATCGGGCACTACCTCGACCAGCGCGCCGACAAGGTGGCCGGCGACATCGACATGCGCCACATCGTGGAGATCACGGAAGGCCGCAGCCCGGCGGACCTGGAGACCATCGTCAACCAGGCCGGCATCACCGCCGTGCAGGGCGGCGAACTGATCGACGCCGACACGCTGATGCAGGCGGCCGAGCGCGTGATGGTGGGCAACGTCAACGCCAACACCACCAAGGAACGCGAGCGCGATCGCCGCATCATCGCGATCCACGAGTGGGGCCACTTCCTGGTCGACTTCGAGCTGGAGCGCAAGAAGGCCGGCGGCGACTGGGACAAGCTGCTGGGCGAGATGAAGACCATCAAGATCTCGCTGAAGGCGAATCCGCGCAACAACGCGCTGGGATTCGTGTTCCACAAGCAGGGCAACAACCTGCTGAAGACCAAGTCCGACATCGAACACGACGTGCGCGTGCTGCTGGGCGGCATGGCCAACGAGGAACTGTTCTTCGGCGAGGAGGGCACCACCAACGGCGCCCACAACGACATCACGCGCGTCACCAAGCTGCTGCACCACGCGGTGGCCGAGATGGGCA